>OMVJ01000044.1 GCA_900314495.1 uncultured Olsenella sp. | reverse complement strand
TGGGGAAGAAGACGGCAATCTGCGCCGGCAGGTACAGGATTGCGGAGGCGAAGATGATGGGCACGACGCCCGCCGTGTTCACCTTGATGGGCAGGTAGGTGGTCTGGCCGCCCATGATCCTGCGACCGCTGACGCGCTTGGCGTAGCGCACGGGAATGCGGCGCTGGCCACGCTCGATGTAGACGATCACGGGGATGACGGCAATGATCACCGCAATGGTGACGATGGTCAGCACCACGCCGTGCTCGGACGTCTGCACGGAGGAAACCAGCGCAGGCGGCAGGCCGGCCATGATGTTGGCGAAGATGATGAGCGACATTCCGTTGCCGATACCACGCTGGGTGATGACCTCACCAAGCCACATGATGATCATGGCACCCGTGAGCAGCGTGCCCACAATGATGACGTCCTCCACGGGCTCCGGGAAGGGAAGCGTGGAGAAGTTCAGACCATACATGTCACTCTTGAAGAGGAACAGGTATCCCACGGCATTGAGAAGCGCCAGTGCGACGGTGAGGTAGCGCGTGTACTGAGTGATCTTGCGCTGGCCGGACTCTCCCTCCTGGGCAAGCTCGCCCAGGGAGGGGATGACGGCCTGCAGCATCTGCAGAATAATCTGCGCGGTGATGTAGGGCATGATGCCGAGCGCGAAAACGGAGACGCGCGAGAGCGCGCCTCCCGAGAACAGGTTCAGCACGGCCATGACACCGGTGCCCGATGCCGCCGCCGAGTACCCGCTGTACATGGACTGCACGGGGATACCCGGGACGGGCAGGTAGGCGCCAAAGCGATACAGTGCGAGGATGCCTATCGTGATGAGGATCTTCTCACGCAGTTCCTTGACACGGAACGCGTTGGCGATTCCCTTTAGCACGCGGGCTCAACCTTTCCACCGGCTGCCTCAATCTTGGCCTTAGCAGAGGCAGAGACCTTGTCCACCTTGACGGTAAGAGCCTTGGTGAGCTCGCCGTCGCCGAGGACCTTGACGGGGATGTAGTCGTGCTTGATGACGCCCTTGGCCTTGAGGCTGGCGCCGTCCACCGTCTCGCCGGCCTCGTAAAGGCCCTCGAGACGCTCAACATTCACAGGCGCGTACTCGACGCGGTTGTGGTTCTTGAAACCGGGGAGCTTGGGCAGGCGCATGGCCAGGGGCTGCTGGCCACCCTCGAAGCCAGCGCCCTTGCCGCCACCGGCGCGGGAAAGCTGACCCTTGGTGCCGCGGCCGGCAGTGGTGCCGTGGCCGGAGCTGTTACCACGACCGATGCGCTTGCGCGCGTGCGTGGAGCCCTCCGCGGGGCGAAGATCATGAAGCTGCATTTGGATGACTCCTTAGTTCTCAGTAACCTCAACAAGGTGCTTGACCTTGAAGATCATTCCACGAACGCTCGGGTTGTCGGGCAGAACGCTGGTGTCGCCGATCTTGCGAAGGCCCATGGCACGGCAGGTGCGGGTCTGGTCCTTCTTGACGGAGGCAACGGCACTGCGCACGAGCTTGACGGTAAGCTTCTTCTCGTCTGCCATTGTTACTCCTCTACCTTGCCGCCGAACATCTGGCCAACGGTCATGCCGCGGCGCTCTGCGGTCTCCTCGGGGCTGGAGAGCTGCTGAAGGCCCTCAGCCGCAGCCTTGATCATGTTGAGTGCGTTGGAGGTGCCGAGCGACTTGGACAGGCAGTTGGTGATGCCCGCGAGCTCGAACAGGGGACGCACGGGGCCGCCGGCGATGACGCCGGTACCCTCGATAGCCGGCTTGATGAGAACGCGGCCGGCGCCGTAGTGACCCTCGACGGTGTGCGGAATGGTACCGGACTCCGTGACGGGGACGTGGAACATGTGCTTCTTGGCGTCCTCGACGGCCTTGTTGATGGCCAGGGGCACCTCGGTGGAACGGCCGGAGCCGAGGCCGACGTTGCCCTTGCCGTCACCGACGGCGACCAGGGCGACGAGCGTCATGCGACGGCCGCCCTTGACGGTCTTGGACACACGGTGGATAAAGACGACGCGCTCCTGAAGATCGGAGTCCTCGCGGCGCTTGCGATCACGTGGCATTGAATTCCTCCTAGAACTTCAGGCCCGCTGCACGGGCACCGTCTGCGAGAGCCTGGATACGGCCGTGGTACAGGAAGCCAGAGCGGTCGAACACGACCGTGGTGACGCCCTTCTCGAGGGCACGCTCGCCAACGAGCTTGCCGACGAACTCAGCGGCCTCCTTGTTGGAGCCGACCTTGCCGGTGGCACGGAACTCCGGGCTCAGCGTAGAGGCAGAGCAGATGGTCTTGCCATCAACGTCGTCGATGACCTGGGCATAGATGTTCGCGTTGGTGCGGTGCACGGTAAGACGCGGACGCTCGGCGGTGCCGTTGATCTTGCCACGGACGCGGCGAGTGCGACGGACCTTGCCGGCCCTCTTCGCCTTGATCAGTGTCTTGTTCATTGCTTCTCCTTTGAGTCGCCCCTACCTGACGGGGTAGAGGTCTTTTATGGCGTCAGACAGACTACTTAGCAGCCTTGCCGAGCTTCCTGCGGATGTGCTCGCCCTCGTAGTGGATGCCCTTGCCCTTGTACGGCTCGGGGCCACGCTTGGAGCGGATCTCGGCGGCAACCTGGCCGACCTGCTCCTTGGAGATGCCCTGAACGGTGATGTGCGTGTTGTCGGGCACGATGAAGCTGATGTTCTCGGGGGCCTTGTAGATGACCTCGTGAGAGTAGCCGAGGGAGAGGTCCAGGTCCTTGCCCTTGAGCGTGGCACGGTAGCCGACGCCGGTGAGCTCGAGCTTCTTCTCGAAGCCCTTGTGGACGCCCTCGACCATGTTGTGGAGCAGCGTGCGGGTCAGGCCCTGCTGCGCGTTGGACGCGGTGGTCTCGTCGTTGCGGACGACGTGGAGCTCCGTGCCCTCCTCCTTGATGGTGACGAGCTCAGAGAAGGTGCGCGTGAGCTCACCCTTCTCGCCCTTGACGGTGACGGTGGAGCCATCGATGGTCACGGTAACCCCGGCGGGGACGGTGACAGGCTGCTTACCAATACGAGACATTGTCTCCTCCTATCATTTCCTGCCGGTGCTTACCAGACGTAGCAGATGATCTCGCCGCCGATGCCCAGCTTGCGGGCATCGCGGTCGCACATCATGCCCTTGGAGGTGGACACGACGGCGGTGCCCAGGCCACCCAGAACACGGGGAAGATCCTCAGCCTTGGCGTAGATGCGACGGCCGGGCTTGGAGATACGCTTGATGCCCTTGATGACCTTGGCGTGCTTGTGGCCATACTTGAGCGTGATGTGGAGGGTCTTCTGGGGCGTGGTGTCCTCGACGCTGTAGCCCTCGAGGTAGCCCTCCTCAGTGATGACGCGAGCAACCTCGACGAGGACCTTGCTGGAAGGCATGGAAACCTCGGCCTTGTTCGCGCTGTTGCCGTTGCGGATACGCGTGAGCATGTCTGCAATGGGGTCGGTAACCTTCATTGATCTTTCTCCTTCGTTAGAGATGAAACTACGCGTTTGGTTCGCGCGCACCCTTAGCGCGTGCGCCTTCACGCGGATGCTTCTGGTTTACCAGCTTGCCTTGCGGACACCAGGAAGCTCGCCCTTGCTCGCCAGCTCGCGGAAGCAGATGCGGCAGAGACCGAACTTGCGGTACACGGAGTGGGGACGCCCACAGCGCTGGCAACGGTTCTGCTTGCGCGTCGAGAACTTCGGCTCGCGGTTAGCCTTGACGATCATCGAAGTCTTAGCCACTATTCCTCCTTCAGGAAGAGGCCCCGGCACGCGCCGGGGCGCCTAACTACTATTGGCCTACTCAGCCTTGAACGGGAAGTGGAAGGCCTCGAGCAGCGCCTTGCCCTCCTCGTCGGTCTGAGCGGTGGTCACCATGGTGATGTCCATGCCGCGGGTGCGGTCGATCTTGTCGAAGTCAATCTCCGGGAAGATGAGCTGCTCGGTGACGCCCATGGAGAAGTTGCCACGGCCGTCGAAGCTCTTGGGGGAGATGCCGCGGAAGTCGCGGATGCGGGGGATGGCAACGGAGATCAGGCGGTCCAGGAACTCCCACATGCGGTCGCCGCGGAGGGTGACCTTGGCGCCGATGGCCTGGCCCTGGCGCAGGTGGAAGGTTGCGATGGACTTGCGGGCGTGGGTGACGAGGGGCTGCTGGCCGGTGATGGCGCGCAGGTCAGCGACGGCACCGTCGATGGCCTTGGAATCGGTTGCGGCCTCGCCGACGCCCATGTTCACGACGATCTTCTCGAAGTTGGGGATCATCATGACGTTGCTGTAGTTGAACTTCTTCTGCAGCTCGTCACGCACGGTGGCGTAGTACTGCGTCTTGAGGCGAGGCTCGTAGGCCTTCTCTTCTGCCATGTGTTGCTCCTTCAGATCTTGGAGGGATTGCGTGCGGGGACCTTGTCTCGCACGACCCGGGGCGGCTCCCCGGGGGCCCTATGCGACCGAGACAGAACACTCCCTACCTACAGTCGCAAGTGAAAAGAATACTCTAGCGCGGCGGAGATTGCCACTGGAAAACGCGTGTTTGCGCGGTCTTTTTGGTCTCTCCACAATTCCAGGCGCGGCGTGCGGTGCCACAAGGACAAACAATCCGGCGCACCCCCAGGTCTATGCCAAGCCCACGGTCCCTTGGCGCCGGAAATGCTCGCTGGTAGCAATTTCGAGTGTACGGATTTCGCAATCCCTCAAGCCGCCTCTGGACGTTTTCCCTGCTAAGCATGTAGCCTGACGCGCCATCCGCGCGAAATCCGTACACTCGAAATGAGTCACCCAGCCTTCTGAGCCGACGCTTCAACTGGCAACTCGGACAAATCGACGCCATGTTCGTGCCTATATGTATTAGTGAGGCCTCCGAGGACGCAGAAGACGCCGCCCCAAGCGCCGTTACCCACGATCACATGCAACCCACACATATCGCATTTTGTGTTACAGTGAACGCACTTGCCGGTTTCGCGGGCAAGACTGATTTCAGAGCACATCGCACTTTGAACTTTGGGGGACTTGCTTCCATGAACATGAACCTCGATCACCTTGACCAGAACCGCGCGGACATTGCCGCGCGCATTCGCAGCCTGCGCGAGGACAACGACTTCTCGGCCGAGGACATGGCCCTGGCCACTGGCCGTAGCGTGGACGAGTACCTGCGCCAGGAGTCCGGCGAGCAGGACCTGACCTTCACCTTTATATTTAAGTGCGCGCGCAAGCTGGGCGTTGACGTGGTTGAGCTGCTCACCGGCGAGAGCCCCCACCTTAAGTACTACTCCATCATCCGCGCCAACGAGGGCCTTCCCATTGACCGCCATCGTGACTTCAACTACATCCACAAGGCGCCGTACTTCAAGGGCCGCCTGGTGGAGCCCTTCCTGGTCACCGTCCCCTACCAGCCGGAAAGCCAGCATGAGGACATTCACCTGTCCTACCACACCGGCCAGGAGCTGGACTACGTGATCAAGGGCCACCTGCGCTTCTCGTTTGAGGGCCGCATTGAGGAAGTTGGCCCCGGCGACACGCTGCTGTACGATTCCGGCCGCGGTCACGGCATCATCGCCATTGGCGGCGAGGACGCGCTGATTCTTGCGGTCGTCATTCCGCAGGAAGACAAGCCTCAGGACAACGAGATTATGTAGGCATCGTCCGCTCTCACATCTCTGCGGACGGTGCCAGAAAACAGATGTCGGCCACGCGGCGGGTGTCGCGGGCCGACATTTGCTGTAGGAGAACACCGCTCTTGTCCTGACCGTCTTGTAATACCTGCATAAAAAGGAATGAAACCATGCGATATATAAATGAGAACTATCTGAGTGAGTCCCGCGACCAGCAGGGCGAGGTCGCCCACCTGTCACTTCACTACTCCGAGGACTTTAACTGGGCCTACGACGTGGTGGATGACATTGCCGTTAACGACCCGGACCGCACGGCCATGGTGTGGACCAACCCCGAGGGCGAGGAGCACGTCTTCACCTTCGCGGACATAAAGTATTGGTCGGACAAGACGGCCAACTTCCTGGCTGACCAGGGCATTCGCAAGGGTGACATGGTTCTTGTGGTGCTGCGCCGCCACTACCAGTTCTGGTTTGTGGGCGTGGCACTGCACAAGATTGGCGCCGTTATGGTGCCGGCAACCTTCATGCTGCGCGACCACGACATGCTGTACCGCCTGAAGGCCGCCTCCATCAAGGCAGTTATCTGCACGGACAAGGGTACCGTGGCGGACGTTGTGGACGACGTGGCGGACCAGTGCCCCGACCTGCAGCTGAAGATCCTGGTCAACGGCGGTGGCGGCGGACTTTCCGAGGAGGGCTCGGCCGGCGCATGCACGCGCGACGCCTACCTCAGCGGCCCGGACCACGTGTGCGAACTGACCACCAACCGCGAGGGCTGGGTGGACTTCAACTCCGGCGTGCGCGGCAGCCGCGAGTTTTGGATGCGCGTGCCCACGCAGATTCACGAGCCCATGCTCATGTACTTTAGCTCTGGCACCTCCGGCGAGCCCAAGATGGTCCTGCACAACGGCACCTACGCGCTGGCGCACACCGTCACGGCCAAGCTGTGGCACAACACCATGGCCGACGGCGGCTTGCACTTCACCATTGCGGACACTGGCTGGGGCAAGGCAGTTTGGGGCAAGTTCTATGGTGCGTGGACCATGGAGTCCGCGGTCATGACCTACGACTACGACCGCTTCCACGCCGGGGAGATCCTGGACCTGATTGCGCGCTACGGCGTGACCACCCTGTGCTGCCCGCCCACCATGTACCGCCTGTTCAAGAACTCCGGCGTGCGCGGCCACGACCTCAAGAGCCTTAAGTACTGCACCACCGCCGGCGAGGCGCTGAACCCGGACCTGTTTGACTGGTGGAAGGAGCAGACGGGCCTCACCATTTACGAGGGCTTTGGCCAAACGGAGACCCCGCTGACCATTGCCAACCTCAACAACTCCAAGCCGCGCCAGGGCTCCATGGGCAAGCCGGTGCCCCTGTACGATCTGCGAATCTTGCACGACGATGGCACGGAGTGCGACTACGGCGAGACGGGCGAAATCTGCATTCGCTACGACAAGCAGAATCCGCCCGACGGCATCATGATGTGCTACTACCGCAACCAGCAGAAGACTGACGAGGCCATCTGCGACGGCTGGTACCACACCGGCGACACGGCGTGGAAGGACGAGGACGAGTACCTGTGGTACGTGGGCCGCAACGACGACGTAATCAAGTCGTCTGGCTACCGCATTGGCCCGACCGAGATCGAGTCCGTCATGCTGCAGCGGCCGGAGGTGCGCGAGGTTGCTGTCACCGGCGTGCCAGACCCAGTGCGCGGCAAGGCCGTGAAGGCGACCGTGGTGCTGAACGACGGCTACGAGGGCTCGCCCGAGCTGACCAAGGCCCTGCAGCAGTACGTAAAGCACGAGACCGCGCCATACAAGTACCCGCGCATCATTGACTACGTGCGCGAGCTGCCCAAGACCGTGAACGGCAAGATTCGCCGTGCGGCCATTCGCGAGGCGGACGAGCAGGCTGCGGCACAGGCGGAGCAGTAGCGGGCCGCGGGCCGGCCGCGGGGCTGGCAGCTGCATCAGAGCGTGAGTGACGCTGCGCACGGGTGGGTACCCGTGCGCAGTTTTTTGCCTCTCGAGTGAGAAAGCAGCTGGTCAAGGGCTTGCTATTCTCGACGGCTTTCAGGTCTTCTTACACGGGAGGGCTACCGTGCGCAGGGGGCACTCGACCAAAAGGCTCGCCGCTCTACCCCACCACGCCGTAGCGCGCAAGGATCGCGGCACGGTTACTGTGCAGGTAGTCGCGCATGAAGGGAATGGAGAAGGCGACGTAGCCAGGAGCGGTGGCTTCGATGATCTGCCGCTGGATGAGAATCCTGCGGTACGTGTTGGCGCTGGCGGGCGGCAGACCAATGCGAGCCGCGACCGCGCTCGTGGATGACGCACCCTCGTCCTCAGTCATGGCAAACAAGTAGTTGATTGCCGGCCGCGTGAGCCCAGCGATTGCAGTTTCCAGCACGGAGCGGCCAAACTCGTCGACGGCAACGTTCGCCCCACGCCGCGCATCCGCCAACGAAATAACGTCCGATCCCGCTGCATGCCGCCTGCCCTCGCGCCACACGTAGTACCCCACCAGCTGAATGAGGTAGGCATAGCCGTGTGTTGCGTTCGCCATGTAACCAAGCGCATCGGGCTCTACATGCAGGCCGGAACCGACGATGGTCTTCTGCAAGGAAAGCGCAACCTCGTCAAGCGGAATGTTGCCGAGTTCCTCTGGCTTGGCGCGACGAAGGAACGTGATTCCCTCGCCGTTGAGCAGGTCCAGCACTCCTGTGGTGATGCCAGCAAACAGCAAGCTCACGTTTTGTTGCTCGCGAATCATGTATTGCACGTCCGTTGCGATGGTTGCCATCTGCTCGCGCGAAGCGTCCTGTGCCTCGTCGATGGTCACGAGCAAACCCAACCCATGCTTGGTCAGCCCCCGCACAGACGTAGAGAATATGTCGCGGAAGGACTCCACACCAGCAGCGCCGAGCTTTACCTCAGCGGAGACCATGGGGAGCGAAACTTTGATATTAAGGTCCTGCAGCCTGCTCTCACGCACGATTTGGTCGGCAATCGATTCCAACAATTGCTCCCGACCGGACACGTTGACCACGGACCAGCCGCGACCACGTGCCATGCGCCCAAGCTCAGTGAGCAGCACTGTCTTGCCAGAACCTCTGGGACCCGTGATGCGCATGAGCCGCCCGGGCGCCCCCGCACCCTCGTCCAAGGCGTCAGCGAAGTCGTCCAGCACGGACTCACGGCCAATGAGCATGGGCGGCGTCATACCGGCCGTCGGCTTGAACGGGTTGACCAACCTCTTTTGTTCCGTCATGGCATCCTCCTTTGCAAGTAACGAGCCTCTGCTGCAGCGCACCACCTCGATGCGACGTCGTATCTCTAGAAATTATAGATGCTGTAGAAATTTTAGAAAATATAGAGGCTGCAGGACCAAGAAACGCCACGACGACGAATACTATCACCGGCAACACCGCCACAGCATGCGGTCGATGACCCCCAGGCGAGGTCGCTCTGAGAGACGACGAGGACGGGTACACCATCCTTTCCGACTACCCGCTTCGACAAGTCAAGGCAGTCCGAAACGCTTGCGCTCCTTCTACTTGCATGATTGATTGGTTCGCATCGTCACCTACGTCGCGCATAAGGACACCGCAAGAAGTTGCAAACGCGCTTGAAGCAGTTGAAGGCTAGGATGGCGCAGCACGCCTCCTAGTACGAGAAGATTAATGCCGTCCGGTCGTCCTGCGAATTCCTTTGCAAAGTGTTTGACGGATGGCTCTGACGGCATAATAACGAAGGCAGACAAAAACCTTCGGGTTTGCGAGGCGGGGTCGCGCAGGCGGTTCCGCCTAGTATTGTGTCGCGGGAGTGCGGCGCCCCAGAGAGACGCTTGGCCCCAGACCTCAAGTCCGGCCTCCGAAGTTTCATTTTCGTCCATTTTCACGCGAGGGGGCGTTTTGACCCTGTAGGCCCCCTGACCTGCGGATTCTTATTTGCGCGCCATTTTCATGGGGACGCGTGGGAGCCGCTAGGGCAGGTGGCGAGTGAGTCCCGGCGGCCCGCACGGCGCACGGTAGGGCACCCGTGCGCAGCCGCGGGCCCCTAGCGTTGCATCGTCGCAGGTCAGAGGCTTGTCTGCCCGAACGGCTTTCAGGTTATCTTACACGGCAGGGCACCCGTGCGCGGCCGCCGCGCAACCCTCAGGTAGTTCCTCTTGAACGCCAGCGCGGCCACCATGTTATCGTCCTGGCGGGGCAGGTGGAAAAGGTACTGGAGCTCATCGGCCCAGTGAAAGAGTGGCCCAGTGAAAGAGTGTCATCGTTTTGGGTACAATAGGAATGTCTTCCCCTTTGGGAGGGCTTCCAGGAGCCGGAGGTTGTCCTCCGGCATTTTTTGTCTCTAGGAGTCTCATGGCAGAACTCAGCGTCTTCGCCGATGAGTCCGGCGAAATCGGAACTGAATCGAAGTACTACCTGCTGACGCTGGTCTTCCACGAGCAGGACGTTTCGCTCGACAGGCCCTTCAAACTATACGAGGAGTCCATCCGCGACAGGGCGCTGCCCCGCGTCCCAATGCACGCTTGCACGGCGCGTTCGAATACGCGCTTGCAAAGAATGCAATCATTTACCGGAACGAGCAGCCGGAGGAATTCTATCTTGCGCAAGTGGCCGACTTCATCTGCACCCTTGAGCTGACCGCCCTGAAATACCAAGCCGGCGAGCAGACCTCGACGGATGACAGGTTCTTTGGCGCATGGGGCAACCTCAAGAAGAACTACCTTCGCGCACTTAGGAAAAAGTTGCTTCGGTAGTCTGCCTCGTGGAGCACGCAATCCCTCCCGATATGCATGGCCTTGCCGGCTAGGAACACGGCATGCGATCCCCCGTCGCAGTTACGCGGATTTTGGATGCGGGCGTGCCGCGCTTACGTACTAAAGTCGCCGGTAGACAGTTTGCCCGAAAAGCGCCCCTTCCCTACCGTGGAAAACGGCACCTGCCGATAGGATGCCAGCCCCACCTACACGAAGTCGATCCGCAGCCTCCTGCCAAGCCCGCGCGCGATGCGGGCGAGCGTGGCGACGGACGGGTTCGCGTTGCCGTTCTCCAGCCGGCAGAGGTTGGACGCCTTCATTCCGCACCGCTCGGCAAGCTCCGCCTGCGTGAGCCCCTCCGCCATGCGCGCCTCCACTATCTTGCGCGTGAGCTCGCGCTCCGCGGCCTGTGCGTCCCACTCCGCTTTGAACTCGGGGTCCCGCAGGGACTCAGCAAGGTGATTCCTAAAGTCGCTCATTGTGCCTCTCCTTCCCCAGCGGCCAAAGCCACGCGGCCATCGGCTATCGTGGATTGGAATATTATCATATATGATAATTCACGGCTCTCGTGCCAACCGAGTTGGGGTTACAGCGCACAACTTCACGCCAGAAGCAAGTACCAAGCTCACGGCAGCGCCCGCTGTGGCGGGTGTTCATTTTCGTCCATTTTCACGCGAGGGGGCAATTTGGTCTTGTAGGGCGTCTGACCTGCGGAAACGCCAGTTGATGCCGCAAACCTAAGCCGATTGCTGCGTTCCAGTCGCAAGCTTCGTCCACGGAGCGAACGCAGCCGCATGCGTCGCGGCGCCGACGCGCACTGCGCCTCCAACATTCCCGGCGGCGGGACTCGGCCCTGGACCCTCAGTCGTGATTCTGGACTTTGTGGATATTCGTCGCCTGAGAATTTGCGGCAAAACCGACGCTCCTATAGGTTGTCAAGCAAGAATTTGTGGGAGTTTCAGCTTGTCAGGAAGGCGTAGTAGCCACTCTCCAGCCTTGTCGACCTGGC
>OMVJ01000041.1 GCA_900314495.1 uncultured Olsenella sp. | reverse complement strand
GCAGCCCTCCGCCGTGGCGTCGAACTCGCGCGACAGCGCCACCCTGCCCCTCCCGTCCAGCACGCACAGCCAGTGCGTGTCCGCGTGCGTGTCGACGCCAGCGACCACCTTCCCCTCGAGCTCCTCGTCCGTGAGCCTGACGCCAGATGACATGTCCTCTCCCTCCGTCCGCTGTTTCCGTGCGGCCGGGGGGCGTGCGAGACGTTGCACCGACGGGAGCGCTAGCATGTGGGTTGTCTGGGTCCACGGCTCTGCGCCCAAGCTCCTATTAGGTCATCGGGCGCCCCCTGGTCCGGCACGCGGCGCGGGGCATGTCTATAAGAAGGCAGCCCCCTCCGGGGCGCCAGCACGTGCGGGGGCCACCGCGCCGCGTGCCAATCATCGTATCAGGGGCACTTCCGCGTCCCCGCCCGACTGATAACAATTATCAGTGCGCGCGTGCAAAGCGGGCGTTGTGGACGCTGATGCGCGCCTTAGCCATCAATAGCTTGATTAGTTTTCTTCGAGCTTTGCCCCTACAAGTGTAAGGATGCGCTCAGAATCGTCTGTGAGTGCGCCGTCAGCCGTGAGGATGGGCGTGTCCAGCAGAGCCTTCACAGAACCGGCCAGCGTGGCCGAACGCAGGACGACGCTTCTGGCTGCGTCGGAGTACTGCAGATAGTCTTCACCCTGCGTGGCAAGCACGTCCTCGAGCTGCATCACCAGAGGCACAAGTCGCGAGTCCAGGCGGGCAAGCATCGCGTAGAACAGATACGTCCGCCTTCGGATGGCGTCGCACTGGAAGGCCAGATGGTCCAGCTCAGCGCACATCTGGTCGGCCTTCGCCTTGTCCTCCTTGGCCACTTCCAGCTTCTGGTTTGCCTTCTGACCGGCGATAAGGCCCATTACCAGTAGCGCAGGACCAGCTACCAACCCGCCCAGCACTATGGCGCCACCAGCCATGCCGGCGCCACCCGCAGCGAGGGAGCCGCCACCAAAGAAGGCGAGTGTGGCGTTGGTTGCGGCAGCTCCGTTGAGCGACGCGATGGCGGTACCGGTGGAGGCTGATGCAAACGTCATTGCCGCGCTGTATGCACCCACCGCAGTCAGCGCCCCTCCGGCGAGTCCCGCGGCGGCACCGCCGGCGACGGCGGTTGCGAACCGCTGCATCTCTTGCAGCTCTGCCAGAGACTCTGGGTCCACCTTCAGCTTCTTCAGCTCTTCCAGGCCGATCGAGTCGCTGACCTGCAGGTTCTTGATCTTCTCGAAGCTGGTGATGAAGCGGGCGATGCTCCCGTTGAGGATGCTCAGCTTCTGGCTTCCCAAGGCTTCCAGGGCACTGGAGCACACACGCCTGGAGCGGTCGAGACCTTCTTTGGAGTAGTCTACGCGGGCGGTGGCGTCATCCCGTATGCGGTCTGCGTTGGAGCTATCCACAAAACTCTTGACGGTTTTGGTGGCGCCGGTGCCACCAGCGATGATTATGGGGATGATGAATGGCAGCGGTAGCATTCTGTGCCTCCTATTTGTCCGAGACCAGTGCCTGGGCGGCCTCGACCAGCTTCATCTGTCGGTCAGAAAAGTCGCTTACGAGGGGCTCGATTTCTGCGTAGCTACGGCTTGAGGACTTGAGCCCCTCTTTGGAGAACTCGATCTCATCAATCGCCCTGCGATAGTTGACCAGCTCTTCGTAGACGGTGCGTTCGACGTTCGTCCTCTCGCTCACGTATCGGACGTAGTCCAGCTCTGCCTCGTCAATGCCGTCTGAGTCTGCCAGCGCGAGCATGTTCCAGCACAGGAGCTTGCCGTTGAGTTCCTGCGTGTTCATGGAGTCGATCGTCCTGCCCGCTTCAATCTTCGGAGCGTTTGCGGCTCCAAACTCCCTCGCACTTGCTGCCATGCGTGCCTCGCACGTTGTGGCAAGGTCAACGGCGTAGGTGTCGTAAGCCTCGTCCAGCAGGGGAGCAATCTGCGACAGGGAGGTCTTTTCTTGGTCGGACACACTCCCGTCTGCGTGGGCAAGGAACCAAAGGAGGGATATCAAGTCCCTACTGTCTGATGCCGGGGACGCTTGCTGCTCGGGTGCTTCGCCCAACGCTTGCCGAGTGCGTCTTTGCCTGCGGAGGTAACATCTGCTGCTACACCAACGGCACCGTACACAGCCTTCTTACCAACGTTGAGCGCGCCTGAGGCCAGTCCGTCAAGACCAATGTTGTTGGCGTTGGCAATCCCGTCTTGGGCCTTCTTGGCCGTGTCGCCTACTGCTTGCAAAACCTTGCCACTGGTTACGTCATCCTGGACCTTCTTTGCGCCATCTTCCACGGCTTTCCGCATCTTATGGATGTCCAGGCCATCAAACAGTCCCATGCCAAGCACCTCTCTACAGGATGAATGGATCGTCAGAAGCCATCAGTTCATCGAAGCCTTGCTTGCTCGCGTATTGCGCCTTCCTGCCGAAGAGTTTCCAAAGCTCTGCGTTCGCCGCGATGTAATCGTCGTCATCACCCTCCAACACTGCAGTGTCCATGGCAGCGACTGCATTCTGGAAGGGGAGCAGCCGGCTGAGCATGTACTCGCTCAGGAAGTCCTCCATCCTGGCGCGAGATTCTTGGAGCTGTACCAGCGCTGCCTGAACCGACTGTTCCACCTCAATTCGATGTTGCCGCGCGAGCTCTGCATCCTGTGCCGCCTGCGCATAGATGTGATATGCCGCGGCAAAGAGGTAGACCGTCAGGGCGTAGCCGCCGAGGTTGTTCGATAAGAACTCAGAAATGTTGTCCGGGATGCCGAGTACCCGAGTGAGCTGTGCCTCCAACTGTGCCGCGTTTCCGCGAAGCAAGTCATCTAGGCCGTTGAACAGGGCGTTGGCATCGCCAGTCTGCAGATAGGAGGCAATGCTATCCGCAACGCTGCGTGCCATGTCTACCAAGATGGGGGCGAGGTCTGTCCCATTCGATCCAAGGTTCTCTTCCAGCCCCTGCCGAATGAGCTCCTCGACCTTCGCTTGCACCGCAATGCGTATCTTGAACTCGTCATCGATGTCTGCAGCGAAATGGAGGGCATCGAAATTCTTGCCATCTGAGATTTTGGAGACGTACTCGAGGCAGATGGGCATGAGCCTTTGGAGTACGTCCCAACCATACTCTGCGCGTAGTTCCATATGTGACCCTCTCTGTTCTAGCGTGCGTAAAGTTGACGTTGCACAAGAGGAGTTGCAAATTCTGCGGGTGCCCGACATGAACCGCGTGAGCATCATAGACACTTTTGCGGCTATTGTCGGTACGATTGTGACACGAGATGATTCCGTGGGCCACGAGCAAGGGGCTCGGCGGGGGTGACCGCAACCATGGCAAGATGGTCTTCGAGCATCCGTAGCTATGGTCGTGCCATGGCTGCCGAAAAGCGACCACGCGCCGCGGGCGCATATAATGTGCCTAACCGCTCACCACACCTATCAGGAAGGAGCAGCCCCATGAATCAGGCCCCGCACAGGTACCCCGTCGGCGTCCAGGTGTTCGAGGACATACGAACGGGCGGCTACCTCTACGCTGACAAGACGGGCTACATCTGGGACCTGGTCCAAGCGGGCGGCAAGTACCGCTTCCTCTCGCGGCCGCGGCGCTTCGGCAAGACGCTGCTGGTCTCCACAATGGAGGCCTACTTCCAGGGGCGCAAGGACCTCTTCCGCGGGCTGGCGCTCGAGCGGCTGGACGCGCGCGAGGAGTGGCCGGCCCACCCGGTGCTGCGCCTGGACCTCTCCGACTTCAAGGGCACGGAGGAGTGGACGCTCAAGGAGAAGTTCGACGGCCTCTTCGGCCCCTACGAGGAGCTCTACGGAATCGAGGAGCCGGCTGAGCAGCCGGGCAGCCGGCTGAACGCGCTCATCCGCGCCGCGCGGGCGACGCCCGACGGGGCCAACGGCGTCGTGGTGCTGGTGGACGAGTACGACGCGCCCCTGCTCAACGTGATGCACGACCCGGAGCGCCTGCAGCGCTTCCGCGAGGTCATGCGCGAGTTCTACTCGCCGCTCAAGAAGAACGAGGCCAACCTGGCCTTCCTCTTCATCACCGGCATCAGCAAGTTCAGCCAGCTCAGCATATTCAGCGAGCTCAACAACCTGACCAACGTGAGCATGTTGCCCCGCTACGGCGGCATCTGCGGCATCACGGCCGAGGAGCTTGACGGTCCGCTCGCGCCAGACGTGGTCTGGTTCGCGGCCGAGCTGGGCGTGGAGCCCGCAGAGTGCCGCCAGCGGCTTAGGGACATGTATGACGGCTACCGTTTCACTAGGGAACCTGCCGAGATCTACAATCCCTTCAGCCTCGTTTCATCTTTTGGCAACGGGGAGATCGCACCCTACTGGTTCGGCTCGGGAACGCCCACATCGCTCGTCAACATGCTGCGGCGCTCGGACGTGACCTTGCCCGAGCTAGAGTCCGTGGAGGCGTCGGCATCCTCTTTCGATGCGCCCACGGAGGGAATGGCGGATGTAGTGCCCCTCATGTACCAGAGCGGCTACCTCACCATCAAGAGCTACGATTCGCTGGTCAGGATGTACAAACTCGGCATCCCCAACGATGAGGTTGCGGAGGGGCTGTCCCGGACGCTGCTGCCCTTCTACACCGGCAGGTCCGACGTGGAAACTGATGGGTTCGTCGCCCGTTTTTCCCGCTCCCTGCTGAGCGCCGGAAGCATGGACGCGGCCCTGCGCGAGTTGCGCTCCTTCTTGGCAGGCGTTCCCTACGACCTGGCGGCCAAGAACGAGAAGGCCTTCCAGGCGCAGCTGTACGTCGTGTTCAAGCTGGTGGGCGCGAGCGTCCGGAGCGAGGTACGCACGGCGACGGGCCGCATCGACGTGGTGATAGAGGCACCGCAAACCACCTACGTGATGGAGCTCAAGTACCGCAGGGCCGGCGAGAAGCACCCCACCTCCGCGGACGCACTGGCGCAGATTGACTCGCGTGGCTACCTTGTCCCGTTCGAGAGAAGCGACACGCCCGTGGTGAGGGTCGGCGTTGTCTATTCCGAGGAGGCCCGCACCATCGACGAGGACTGGGCGATAGCCCCAGGCGCGACCGGCTGAGGTTGGCATGCCGTTCAGGATCATTCGTGATGACATAACCCGCGTGCACGCGGACGCCATCGTGAACACGGCCAACCCGCGGCCACGCTTTGGGGCTGGCACGGACGCGGCCGTGTACCGCGCCGCAGGCCAGCTGCGGTTGCTTGCAGCCAGGCGCAAGATTGGTGATATCGCACCCGGAGACGCCGCGGTCACGCCGGCCTTCAGGCTGCCGGCCAAGTACATCATCCATACGGTTGGCCCTGCGTGGGTAGACGGCCGGCACCGCGAGTACGACACGCTGTGGTCCTGCTACCACAAGTCCCTGGTGCTGGCGGACCAGCTGGGCTGCGCGAGCATTGCCTTCCCGCTCATCTCCACGGGTACGTACGGCTTTCCCAAGGACGTTGCGCTGCAGATGGCGCTGGACGCCTTCCGCGAGCACCTGGAGCACTCGGACATTGATATCACGCTGGTGGTCTTTGGGCGAGATTCCTACCAGCTTGCTGCAAGCCTGGTCGACCGCGTTGACCAGTACATTGACGAGAACTACTGCGCGGAGCAGTTGGAGGCCGAGTACGGTGACTACGGCCAGCTTGGCGGCGCGGCGAGCGACGTTCGCGAGGCTCGTCGGCTGGAACAGGCGACTAGCCCGAGGGTGACGTCAGCCTCTTCCGCGCCCTTTGCCCCGCGTCCGAAGGCTGCTCCGCCGGCGGGTGGAAGGATGGCGGTGCCCCAGGCCCTTCCGGCCGAGGTCATGGCGTCCGCGGCGCCTTTCTCCTTGGAGGACGCCCTCAACAACCTGGGCGAGAGCTTCCAGACCACGCTCTTCCGCTTCATTGACGAGCGAGGCATGACAGACGCGGAGGTCTACAAGCGGGCCAACCTGGACCGCAAGCTCTTCTCGAAGATTCGCTGCAACGAGGGGTATTTGCCCAAGAAGCGCACCATCGTGGCGCTGGCCATTGCGTTGCGGCTGAACATGGCAGAGACGCGCGAGCTTCTTGCCAGCGCTGGCCTGACGCTGACCAACAACAGCATCGCCGACGTGATCGTGAGCTACTGCATAGAATCGGGCACGTATGACATAATCGACGTCAATGCGCTGCTCTTCAGGTACAATCAGCCGACTCTGGGCTAGTGCGTGTGGGATGTCGCTTTGAAAGCGACCATTTTGACCTGCCGAAACGCGACACTTGCGTCAGCAAGCAGGGAGCGTCCCACAAGCGGGATGCCAGACGCAAGGAGGTCGCGATTATGCAGAGCAACGCAAAGACCATCGTTAACAAGGACCTGACCGAGCTCGTGATGATTCTGGACCGCAGCGGGTCTATGAGCGGCCTGGAGGGTGACACCATTGGCGGCTACAACGCCATGCTGCAGAAGCAGCGCGAGGCCGGCGGGCACGTGATTGTCTCCACCGTGCTCTTTGACAATGCGAGCCAGGTACTGTTTGACCGCGTGCCGCTGGAGCGCATGCCGCAGATGACGCGAGCCGACTACTACGTGCGCGGGTGCACGGCGCTGCTGGACGCGCTGGGCGGGGCCATCCACCACATCGGCCTGGTGCACAAGTACGCGAGGCCGGAGGACCGGCCGGCCAAGACCATCTTCGTCATCACCACGGATGGCATGGAGAACGCCAGCCACAGGTACACCTACCAGCGCGTTCGGCAGATGGTGCGGCACGAGCAGGAGCGCTACGGCTGGGAGTTCCTCTTCCTGGGGGCCAACATGGACGCCATCGCCACGGCCGCGCGCATGGGCATCGGGTCTGACCGTGCGGCCACGTACGTGAACGATTCCGCTGGTACTGCCCTCAACTACGAGGTGGCCGGCGAGGCGGTGCTGGAGATGCGCGCTTGCGCGGCACCCATCGGCGGCGAGTGGAAGCGCCGCATCGAGCAGGACTTCCAGCGTCGGGGACGTCGGTAGACGCCAACGCGTGAGGGTCGACATGGGCGCCCTGCGTCAGGCTCTCCTGCGCGTGGTGCATTCAATGGTGGTGCGCACAGCCTCGCGGAGGGCAATTCCTACGTACTTGGGCAGCGCGGGGTTCTTCTGGGCGGCGTCGCCGCCGGCGTCGGGTGCGCTGTGCCACTCCGGCATGCCGGTGGGCAGCCCGTCCCAGCGGTTGTACCAGCTGGTCTCCAGCCCAAAGGCCATGGCGTAGGGCAGGATCGTGAAGTAGTACAGCTTGTCCTTCTTGAGCTGCTCCTGCAGCTTCGCTGCCTCGGCGGTGCGGATGAAGTCCCGCAGGCCAAGCAGCTCGCCCAGGCGCTGCTGGCAGTAGGGCGTGTCGACCATGAGGCAGGGGAAGCAGGCGGAGGCAGCCAGGCACGCGGCGAGCCCGACCCAGGCCAGCCACTCGGGCCAGGGAACCATGGTTGCGTCCTGCACCCAGCCTTTGATCACCAAGAATGCGAGAATCGCAAGCACGACGGTGGTGACCGCGCGCTGACCGACCTTGCCGGTTGCGTGCCCTCGCCATGAGGCCCTCATGATGGTGAGCATGATTGCCAAGAAGGCAACGAAAAGAACGATGGACCACAAAATCGAGCCCGCGAAGGCGACCTCCGTGCTGAACCAAAAGGCCAGCACAAAGGCGAGGCTCGGGAGCAGTCCCAGACCCCACGCGGCAGCGGTGTTGGTTTGCAGCGGGTGCTCGCTGCGGAAGAAGTCATCCAGCTGCCGTTGCGCGCTGGTGAGCTCTGCGTCAAAGGGGTCGGCGGCGTCTTCGTTGCGCATGGGGAGCGTGACGGTGTCGCCGTCCTTGAAGAGCGCCGCGAAGAAGTTACTCTCGAACTTGGGCCGGTTGGTTGGGAGCGGCCTGACCTTGGTGATGGTCAGGCGGGGGCAGCCATACTCGCTCTTGCGCCTGGTTATGCTGACGTAGCCGCGGTTTGCCCACCACGGAATGAGGCAGATGGGGTCCATCTGGTCCGCGGAGCTGCGCACAATCACAGCCGCCTGCGCGGGAGAGATGCCTTGGGGTGGACGGCAGGTGGGCACGGGGGTTACGGCGCGGCGCCGGCTCAGCGCGGTGCGAGCAAGTATGTACAGCGCCAGGGCGACCGCGGTGGCAACGCACACCAGCGAGGCCGTGGGCACGTCGGTTGCCGTGGGCTGCACGTGGCGCATGACAAAGTAGTCCCGGGGGACGTTGCCGACCAGCGCCACCTGCTGCTTGATGTCCAGGCCGGTTGCCTGGCCTTGCACGGAACCCTCGGCTGCCTGCAGTTGGATGCCAAGAGCGTCCTCCTCGGAGCCGGCGTTGCCGCTATACATATGCAAGCTCTGCTGGCTGCTCTGGGGCAGCGGCCGGTCGAAGTCCACACGGAAGGACAGGTGCTGGATGGGAACGTCCCAGCTTGCGTCGAGCATGGGGAGGTACAGCACGTAGCCGCCTTCAGGGAAGTAGTCATAGGGAAGCACATAGGTGTAGCTGACGGTGTAGGTCTTGGTGCCAGACAGGCCTTGGTCGGTGCTCAGCTGCACCATCGTGGGGTTGGCGGTCCCGGTCCAGTAGGGCTTGCCGTTTACCGTGATGTCGTGCACGTCCGCGGTGTACCGGGCGGGCATGCCGGATGTGAGCCCGCGGGCGCTGGCGGGCACGTCGTAGCTGGTGGGGATGAGCATGCGCAGGCCGTCGTGCGGGGCGGAGAAGTCCACGGTGATGACCTGCGTCACGGAGACCGTGTTGTCCTCGTGCCAGGTGCCGGCAAGGTTGAGGTCAGTGATGGTGAAGCCGGAGTCGGCTGCCTGGTAGGACGAGGGGCCTGAGGCACTGCGCGAGCCAACGAAGCCGAACCCTCTGCTGGCGGAGACGTGCGTGGACAACGCGAAGAGCAGCAGAAAGACCGCGACTATTGCCACGACGACGTGTGCCCGGGCGAGGCCCTTGCGGCGCGGCTCCGCCTTGCCCGAAGCAGTGGGCTTGTCTGGCTGGTCCTGCCTGCCAGGCTCCTGCGAATCTGGCTGCCTCGCGCCCTCGGCCACGGCCGCCCCCTCACGACTTGCGCATTGCGCACAACATGGTAGTGGTTCAGATTACGCGGCGGTTGTTGGCTCCGCGTCGCGCTTGTGCAAGGGGTTGGCAAAGGGTCCGGCGCTACTCCACCGCGAAGTAGTCGCCCGTGCCCAGGTGGCAACCCTCCACGCCGGGGAAGTCTTGCACGAAGGCCTCCGCACGCTCGCCGCTGCAGTGCGAGAAGCCCAGGATCTTCACGCCCGCGGCCGCCAGCTCGCGGACGGTCCGCGCGATTCTCTCGTCGTCCGCGGCGTTGAGGTGGGTGCCGCCGAGTATTGCGTAGATGGGCTTCCCGAAGGTTGCGTGCACGTGGCCTGCCATGTTGAGGATGCCCGGGTGCGAGCAGGCGACCACCATGACCAGGCCCTTGGAGGACTCCAGCACCAGGCAGACCTCGTCGGAGAAGTCATCCGGCGCGGTGTGGGGCGGCACGCCTCGCACGAACTTGGCGGGAATGGTCTCGAAGTCGTGCGTGCGGGGGAAGCCGCTGACGGCCCAGCAACCGGGCGCCAGCTGCACAACGCCGTCCACGACCCTGTGCTCTATACCGTGCTGCTCAAGAAAGCACTGGTCAAAGCCCGTGCCCATGTAGGTCCACTTGACGCCGTAGAGGGACCACTTGGGCTCGAAGTAGTGGGGGCCGGTGTAGAGGGGCCCGCGCACGCCCGCGGCCACGAAGTCCGGGAAGCCGCCGCTGTGGTCGTAGTGGGCGTGGCTGCAGACCACGCAGTCCGCGGAGGTCACGTCCACGTTCATGTGGGGCGCGTTGCCCAGGGCCGTCCCATCGGGCCCGCAGTCGAAGACGATCTTGATGTCGTCCGTCTGCACGAACATGGAGAGGCCGAACTTCTCCTTGAACACGTGGCACTCGCTCGGCTGGTTGTCCAGCAGCGCCTTGACTGAAACCATGGGTCCCCTCTCCGTAGGGTGCGTTGCGCGGTGAAACCTCGTGACAACGGTAGCGCACCGTCTGGCCGTGGGCTGCCAGCAATGGGCGAGCGTGCCGCAGCCTCCCGCTAGATTCCCGCCACCGCCTGGCGAATCATCAGCAGGTAGTGCTGCGAGAACTCCGGACGCAGGTGGGTGCCGTCGTCCCAGAACCAGTCGTCGTGGCCGGCGCTGGTGCCGTACCAGTCTATGACCTCCACGTTGCGGTGGCGGGCGGCGACCCGGGGGAAGAGCGCGTTGTTGATGCCCTCGCGCTCCAGCGGCACGCGGTTGTTCACAAAGTAGACGGGCCTGCCGTCTGCCGCGCTGACCAGGCTTTCCAGCACGTCGTCGCTGGCGTAGGAGTTGGTGCCCAGCGCGTAGACCACGACTTCGGGGTCGTATCCCGCGGAGATGTTGGAGGCCAAAAGGTCGCCGCCCGTGTTCAGCTGCCGGTTTACGGCGGCGTCCAGCTTGCCCTGGGGGAACCAGGCGGCAAAGGAGTCGGCCGTGTCCAGCGCCACGGAGTCGCCGATTACAATGACGCGCGCGTCGCAGGCGCCCGTCTCCGGGTCAACGTGGAAGTTGCGGCGGATGGTCTTCTCGGCCATGGTCTGACGGTCGTCGGGATTGGTGGGCTCGTAGCCGTCGCTGGGGTAGACGTAGCCAAAGTCCACGTTGGTCAGGCCCTCCACGGCAAGCTCGTCGCTTTCGTCGGTGGGGGTGGTCGCGTCGCTTTGCTGGGTGCCGCCGTCCACCGCCGCAAGACTCCTGTCAGTTTGCTGAGTGCCCGCTGCCGAACCCATGTCAGCCGTGGTGTCGTACCGGCGCTGGGGGCCTGCCGTGTCCGGCGCCCACACGGGGCCAACGGCAAGCACGCCCGCCGCGGCAAGCGCTACTGCCGCGCAGACCGCAGTACGCGCCTTGTGCTGGCGCACCCATGCGCGCAGGTCAGCACCCAATGCGGGAACCTGCTGCTCGAACGCACGGTACGACAGCTCCGCCACGCCCAAGATTGCCGCCAGCTGCAGAATCCAGCCCCACCAGGGCATCTCCGTCGTGCGGGTCGCGGGGTTCATGAGCAGCAGGAGCGGGTAGTGCCACAGGTAGATGCCGTAGGACCGGCTGCCCAGCCAGCGCAGGGGCGCTGCGCCGAGCACGCGGCCGAACCAGCCACCGGGCGCGACGGCGGACGCTATCACGACTGCCGAGACCAGGGCCACGACGGCAAATCCGCCCAGGTAAAGGGCAGAGTCCTGCCCGTTGAGAAGGACGCACCCCGCCGCGAGCAGCGCGACGGCGACAAACCCCGCCACGTCCCAGGCCGCACGTCGGCCGCGGGAGGGGGCGTCCGCACTTGCGACGCCAATCGGCCGCACGCACGCGAGCGCCGCGCCAACCAGCAGCTCGCAGGCGCGGGCGTCCGTCCCGTAGTAGGCGCGGGTCGTGTCCGCCGGGTCGAAGAGAGGCGCCATGGCAACCGCAGAGGCCACCGCAAGCGCAAGGCAGATGCCAGCTCGCGGCAAGCTGCCGTGCACGCGGCGCGAAAGAAGGCAGAAGGCCGGCGGCCACACCACGTAGAACTGCGCGAGAACGCCCAGGTACCAGAAGTGGGTCAGTGGCGACGGTTGGCCGGACGCGGCGAAGTACGGTACCTTGCGGAAGATGTACCACCAGTTGTCGAAGAAGAGCAGCGCGGGCAGCGCGTCGCCCTGCATCTTGCGCAGGAGCGTGGGCGCGAGTGCCGCGCAGAGCAAGGCGGTGCAGGCGACGACCTCAAGCATGGCAGGCCACAGGCGGTGCAGACGTTTGCACAGGTATAGCTTGTAGTCAAAGGCTTGCTCGCGTGCCGCCGTGCGGAGGAGCCCGCACGTGGCAAGGTAGCCGCTCAGCACGAAGAAGACCGTCACGCCCAGGAATCCCGCCGGCAGCCAGAGCGCGTTGGCGTGGTAGACCACCACGGCGGCAATCGCGAGGGCGCGCACGCCGTCCAGCGCGTTGACGTGGTGCGTGGCGGCTGGGGTGGCCGCGGGCTTATCGGCCGGTGCAGTCGGCGTCGTCGGCTGCGGATCCTGCGCCGGCGGCTGGTGCCGCGCAGGCACCTGGGCCGCGGTCTGCTCGGCTGGCGCGTCCGCCGGGGCCTCCGGTTGGACCGCCTTGAAGTGCCTGGGCTTGTATTCGTCTGCGTCTTCGCTGGCCACGGGGCCTCCATTGACTGGGAACGGTAAACGTAAAATGGCTGAGGACCTCCGGCATAACCGCAGGAATTCCTGTCGCCGCTCCGCTGCATCATATGGATGAACGGCTGATGCATCCGGAGGATCGGGGGAC
>OMVJ01000065.1 GCA_900314495.1 uncultured Olsenella sp. | reverse complement strand
GTGACGATTCCCCAGATGCTCGAGGAAGTCAGTGCGCGCGTGCTGGATGTGGTGCAGGCCGGTGAGGAGTGATGGCAGTCCTTTTGCTTAGGCTCTCTGGGCCCATGCAGTCCTGGGGCGACTCCTCCCGGTTTGTGAGGAGGACGACGCGGACGGAGCCCACAAAGAGCGGCGTCGTGGGGATGCTGGCGTCCGCCCTTGGACGCTCGAGGGAGGATGCCCTGGACGACCTGGCACAGCTTGAGTTTGGCGTCAGGGCCGACCAGCCAGGCAGCCTAATGGTCGACTTCCAGACCGAGAGGCCGTCGGAGGGGAGGGGCAAGTCGATGCCGCTTTCCTACCGTTACTACCTTGCGGACGCGAAGTTCCTTGTTGCGCTGGCAGGTCCGCATGACCAGCTGGAGGCGATCGACCATGCGCTCAGAAACCCGCGTTGGCCACTCTACCTGGGAAGACGTTCCTGCCCGCCGGATGTTGCGCCCTCGATGGGCGTGACGGACCGGTACAGGGACGTCCGGGAGGCACTCGCGGCGGAGCCCTGGATCGCGTCCAAGAAGTTCCGTCAGACCCACAGGGGTCTG
This sequence comes from uncultured Olsenella sp., assembly GCA_900314495.1. Lineage (GTDB taxonomy): Bacteria > Actinomycetota > Coriobacteriia > Coriobacteriales > Atopobiaceae > Olsenella_K. The sequence goes on along the minus strand of OMVJ01000065.1, from coordinate 1,798 downwards.
GCTGAACTCGAGGTCTCGTGCGACGCACGCGAGGGCGACCCTGCGGAAAGCCAGACGGACCACCCCGTAAGCTTCAGCGGCGCGGGCCGCACGTATGCCAGCAGGGGTGTGTATCGCTTCAGGGTGCCGTTGACGCAGCTTTCGGGCGAAGGCGCCGTGGGCACCGCTTCTGGCGAGAAGCGCGAGTCGACGCTACCGCAGGGAGGTTACACCTTGTACATTTCGAGACTGCCGCTGAATACGGCGCGCAGGGACGCCGCCAGGCTGCTTGCCTCCCCATACAGGATGCATGCCGCGGTCGAGAACGCGTTTCCACCTGGAGCGACGAGGGACTGCGACGAGGGCAGGATTCTGTGGAGGGTCGACTCGTACGGCCAGCACGGCGGAACCTGGCTTTACATCGTCAGCCCGGATCGACCGGACTTCTCGCACATTGCGGAGCAATGCGGCTGGCCGTCTGCAGCCCCCGGCGAGACGAAGGACTACTCGCCCGTGCTGGACGCGCTCGAGCCTGGTCAGGTCTGGCGCTTCAGGCTGAAGGCGAATCCCGCAAGGAAGGTCGCCGTGGACAAGGGGAGAAGAGGCAACCCCAAGGTCGTGGGCACCATCCAGGGACATGTCACTGTGGCGCAGCAGCTGGAGTGGCTTGAGGACCGCGCCGCGAGGAACGGATTCGAGATAGCCGGCGAGCCCGACGGGTCGTCCTCCGTCGTGGTGTCCCAGCGCCATGCCGAGAAGTTCCGCCGCAACGATTCGCAGGTCACGATTGACACCGCGGTGTTCGACGGTGCGCTGATCGTGAAGAATCCACAGCTGATGAGACAGGCACTCTGCCACGGCATGGGTAGGGCGAAGGGCTTTGGCTGCGGCCTGCTGACGATCATGCCCGTTGGCTAGCCGTCGAAGCACAACTGGATAAAAGTTTTGATTAGGAGGGGCGTCATGTCCGATTTGCTTGCCGGTATGGGGAGGCCGAGTCGGAGGGGCGCCCCTCCGCCTGACATCGTCGATTTGGTGCGCGTGGAGGACCGGATATCGTTTTTGTATTTTGAACACTGCAAGATCAACCGTTCGGACAACGCGATAACGGTGAGAGACGATACCGGGGCGACGTACGTCCCCGCGGCGTCCGTCAGCGTGCTGATGCTTGGTCCAGGAGCCGCTATCACCCACGGAGCCGTGGTTCTTCTCGGCGAATGCGGTGCAACGGTTATCTGGGTGGGGGAGAACGGCGTGAGAATGTACGCGTTTGGCAAGCCGCTCACGCATTCGAGTGCTCTGCTGCAGACGCAGGCTCGGCTGTGCGAAGCGCTTCCCTGGCGAGGACGTCAGCCGGCTCACGATGGCGCAGCTGAGGGGCCGCGAGGGGGTGCGCGTGCGCCGCGTGTACAAGCAGTGGTCCGAAAAGACCGGCGTGGATTGGGACCGCCGCACGTACAACCCTGTGAACTTTGATGACTCGACGGAGATTAACAAGGCGCTTTCGGCCGCGCACGTCTGCCTATATGCGCTTGCGCATGCGGCGATAGTGTCCGTGGGGTGCTCGCCTGGCCTGGGGTTTGTGCACACGGGTCACGAGAAGTCCTTTGTGTACGACGTGGCCGACCTCTACAAGGCGGAGCTGTCGATTCCCGTTGCCTTCAAGACGGCGGCGGATGGGCCAGAGGACATCGGTGCGGAGACGCGCCGCCGCATGCGCGACGCGGTGTGCGACCTCAAGCTGCTGCAGCGCATGGTGGGCGACATCAAGGATCTGCTGCTTTCCGCCGCGTCGCCCAAAGAGAAGGCGGCACTTGCG
>OMVJ01000039.1 GCA_900314495.1 uncultured Olsenella sp. | reverse complement strand
CACGAATCCGATTTGTCGCGATCTCAGATTCTAGGTGATGGCCGTTCTGCTTACCAATCGGGCCTATTCGCTCTTACACCAACATTTCCGACACGATCCGGCGCTCGCCGCCTGGGCGGTGCAACTACCAGTCAAAACGACGCTGCGCCAAAACCTGGGACATCTACCATGCCCTCCGCACCAAGTGCAACTACCAGTCAAAACGACGCTGCGCCAAAACCGGGAAGGTGACCTTGAGCGAGCCGGTGACGTGCAACTACCAGTCAAAACGACGCTGCGCCAAAACCCCACGAAACCCACTCATTCCAAACAGAAAGTGCAACTACCAGTCAAAACGACGCTGCGCCAAAACTCGTCATCGGTGCTGATTGCGGCGATGTACGTGCAACTACCAGTCAAAACGACGCTGCGCCAAAACCGTCCAGTCTGACAGCCTCAACGCGCTGTAGTGCAACTACCAGTCAAAACGACGCTGCGCCAAAACCTCAATTGGTTTAGGATGTTGGCCAGCACCGTGCAACTACCAGTCAAAACGACGCTGCGCCAAAACTACGGCATGAGCGCGGAAGACGCCGCGTCAGTGCAACTACCAGTCAAAACGACGCTGCGCCAAAACTCGGCAATGGGGAGCTCGCCGACAGGACCGGTGCAACTACCAGTCAAAACGACGCTGCGCCAAAACACCGTCTTGGATTGCCACGTTCCCTCCTTAGTGCAACTACCAGTCAAAACGACGCTGCGCCAAAACGGTCGCGAGCAAGCCCACGGAGATGGCGGTGTGCAACTACCAGTCAAAACGACGCTGCGCCAAAACAAAAGCCAAAGTCCACTCCGCAAAAGCGGGTGCAACTACCAGTCAAAACGACGCTGCGCCAAAACGTTGAAACCTGAGTGATGCGTGGCCGAGAAGTGCAACTACCAGTCAAAACGACGCTGCGCCAAAACCAACAGGCGCGAAGATGGCTGCTGGCTCTGGTGCAACTACCAGTCAAAACGACGCTGCGCCAAAACTGGTAGATTGATTATACCACGTTTGGTGCAGTGCAACTACCAGTCAAAACGACGCTGCGCCAAAACGCTCGACTTGCCGCCGTCCCAGTTGCAGAAGTGCAACTACCAGTCAAAACGACGCTGCGCCAAAACACTCCCTCTCGCCCTGCGGGGCGGGAGGGAGTGCAACTACCAGTCAAAACGACGCTGCGCCAAAACCGTTAGCGCATGACCCCGCTGCAGTGGGCGGTCATTTCAACTGGTCCAAACAAATCAAACCTGAATAAACTGCTGGTCAAGAATTGTTTTCTCTTCATTTAGATGGCTGATACTATCGTGCCAAGACTCGAGCAGCATCACTTTAACTCCGTAAAAAACTGCTTGCTCAATCAGCGCATCCAGCTCTTCGGGAGCGAAAAAACTCTTTGCGTTGACCAGTACCAAAGGCATTTCAAGCTTGATGTCAATACAAAAGCCAAAGAATGCAATGCAGTTCTCAAGGAGCGAGTTGGCGCTACTGCAATCGGGTGCAAACGAGAAAGCTTTAAGTAGCGTCGCCGCATTCCAGTCTATTCCAAAGTCATACCTGCCCCAAAGGCTATTTGTAGAGTCCGCTACGCTCAGGAGCAATTCTCGTCCTGTCGAGTCAAGCTTCTCTAGTTCGCCTTCCACCTCAAGTCCAGAGGCTATCACGGTATAGAGCTTACCCAGCAGGGTCTTATTGTCATAAGGAATCCTCGGTAAGTCATTCAAAACTAGAAGCCGCTTCTTGGGAGTCAGGCGTTTTCCCGCATCGCTCCAAAGTTCATAGGCCTCGACCGCGTTCTCGCCTTCTTCCGACAACAGCGAAGCTACGACGCGCGCAAACAACGTTCTGTCAAGAATCTCAATTGTCTGCACTCGTTCGCTTGTAAACTCGACTTCGATCCCGAACCTAAGCAACTGGAGCCTCATAGGACCACCAAGGTATCCGTGTTCACGACGGTCCCATCATCAGGAGCGTCCCCCACTATTGAGACCATGCTCGCGTACTGCTTCTCGGTTACCTGCAGTACCTGTACCAATCCCTCAGGTGGCCGGTTTTGCGCTAGCCTCTGTATGAGCGTGTTGGCCATCTTTCCGTCGATTGCCAGCTTGGAGTACACAGACTCCTGAATCATCAGGTAACCATTCCTCAACAGATACTTCCTAAAGAGGCGGTATTCTTTGCGTTGCGCCGCCGTCTCAATCGGCAGGTCAAAGAAGACGACGAGGCGCATGTACCTCACCCTCTCACTCATATGAGCTCATAGCACTTCAAGTCGCTAGGCTTTAGTCTCTTGTTGAGAACCGCGAGACACCCTTCTACATATTGGGAGACGACGTAGCCAAGCTTGTAGTTGCCGTCACTGTACCTCACGGTGTCACTCATGATGTCAATCAGACCGCGTCGCGTGTTCGCATCAAACTTATCCATATCCGTTCGAACGATGACTATGTCGATATATGGCCTGAACGGCTCCATAAGGTCAGATGCCAGGTTCCAGGGATTGAGAGCCGATCTATGGTGGATGCCAATTTCGGTCATGTACCCCCTGGCAGCTAGTTCTCGAGCGACCTTGGAGAGAACAATGGTGTAACCATAGTCGAGCGAGTAGTTGAGTGGACACTCCAAGTCGCGATTAAAGGGAGCGCCGAACAGCGACTGGAAGTATCGTGCAGCCGCTACGGCCTCACGATTATCTGGGTCTCCCGACCGTACGCTCGCGCCATAGTCACGAAGAATCTGGGCATCCTCCGAGTGTCCGTTGAGTTCTAGAACCTTAGCCTGAAGCCCGATCTTGTCTTGCACGACCTTCTGCCAAAGCCGTTTCTTGCACGGTTCAGTCCATGCAATCTGGTCTGCAACGTGTCGTGAGCTGTCGTACGCACCGTGTATAGGCAGGCACTCAGCAACGGGAAGGTACGTCTCGTCGCTGAATACCACCGGAATCTTGGCCTTAGCGAGTTCGGACATCAGATAAGCGCTCACGTACACCTGCGTCGTGCAGAAGGTCACAGAGGCAATCTCGGAGAGGTGCACCTTCGCCGTGGTGTCGCCTTTCGTCACGACGAGGTACCCTCCCGAATATGAGCACCGACATCTGCTCTCTATGCAAACTGATCTAAAGCCCACGAGTCAAATCCTCAAATGTTGTGCGCTTCTCGAAGATGCCAGTCACGGATTGGTCAATCCACGTGATGGAGGGAAGAGCTTTGGCTATGTTCTTTAGGGCAAAACCGGCATGAGCTGAGCCGCCTAGTTTCGTCACACTAATTGTTTGACTCGTACCATTCAGCTTTAGTAGTACATCTCTAGCCAACCTCGCCCGATCTTCAACATTGAGTTCATCAAAGCGGGCCCTTTCGTCGAGTTTCAAAGTCACTGCCATTTGCGGCCAGACCCTCTTAGCCTCAAGAACCTCCCATGACCAAATAGCACCGATCAATTCGGAGTCCATTGGTTTGCCACTGATAAGACTCGCAATATCTCCAACCATCGATGGCTTTGCCCACATCTCCACTCCAGATCGCAGCTCATTGCTACCTCCGGAGCTCCCATACAGGTAGTACTGCGTCCCATCTATCTCCAGCTTCTGGCGCAGAGGTACGGACTTGCGCAGTATCACTGCCTCACCGCAACCGTTTTGCTGGGCAATCTCATTGGCGTATTCCTGCAGGGCGCCGTTCCCAGCATCACACTTGACCATATCTGCAAGGTAGATTGGAACACCCTCGAAGAAGTACTTGTACTGCCCCTTCCTGGTATTTGCAGCAAAGATGAACCAGTAGGCCTGCTTAACGCTGCTGACGCCTCCGTATTTCTTGGGATCGAGATATCCTTCCGAACCACGATTCGAACTCTTTAGAGGCATCTTGAGACCACGGCCATTGTGCGAATCCCTCGGTGAGTATACGGTCTCATCCCAGAATGCACCGGTCTGCTCCTCCGTCATCCTGGAGATATAGCAGTCCTTGTAGCCTAGGGCAGACTTGATGTACTTGTCGTGCTCCTCGCTATCCCACAGAATCTCGCCCGTATCCTCGTCCACATACCTGCGGCTCGTAAGACCATTGGCAATCAAACCAGAATCACCCGGCATCTTTCCACCGGGTTTAGGCTTTACAAGATCCCTCACGTACTTACGGATACGCGTGAGCATCTGACCGTCCTGCCAGTTGGGATAGCAGCGCATTGTGAACTCGGCCACCTGGCAGGCAAGGAACGCATCGTGAGCATGGTGAAAGTCGTTCAACTCGCGGCACTTCACAAGCTTGAGATTGTCCCTCACACCATGGGACACGTTCGCACGCACAGAGACGACCTCTGAGCCCGGATATTTCTTCTCACACAGCAGACGGACGAACTTCACCACTTGGCTTGTCTCGACCAACTGACGACTGATGAAACCCCTCATCTCGCCCTCACTGAAGGAGCGACGGGTGAGGTTGTGCAGCTTCTTCTCTGAGATAAGACCACAACGCTGGAGCTCGTGCCACCACGCTTTTCGAGCGTTTACAACATCGTCTGGGATGAGGCCATCGAGTTTGCGCTCGTTATATGCAGACTTGACCAGCACTCGGTTGCTGATGCTGTCATCCTTGATGTATGACTGAGGAACAATGTGGTCGATGTGATACGTGTTCAGCTGCCTGATATCCAGCACCTCGCCAGAGTACATACACTTGCCGTCCTGCTGGAAATAGAGCAGCAGACGATCGTCATCAAGCTCGTCCTTATGCTTCTCAAGCTCGCCGCAAAGCGCCGCATCCGACTTGTAGGCGCGTACTGCCTCCTTGAGCTGCTTGTACCTTGAGTTGGTGCGCTTGCCCTTCTTTTTCTTGTCATCGTCACGCGTGACCTCAATGCAGATACGCTTCGGATCGCAGCCAGCAATGTGCACAAGTTCATCCAAGACGCGCATCGCTTGGTTGACAGCGCGGCGATTCTGGGGCGAACCCGGCATGTCATCCAAGTTGAAGCCGTTCGAGGCATCGAAGTTCTCTTCATTGAACTTGTCAACGAGCTGCTGGAAGCACAGATTATCGTCACGGAGAGTCTCCATGAAATTCATGGTCTTACAGCGACCGAAGGGGTTACCTTCACGCAGCACGTCCATTATGCAGACACGACGCTTGGGAACTGGCGCCTCAACGCGAATGCCCGTCAACAGTTTCTTGGAAAGCCTGCCCCATCCGGTATAGCGCTTGTTTGCAAGCTTCTTCAGCTGCTTCTTTGCGAGCGCGTCCGCATCTTCCTCGCCACACTTCTTTGCGAGAGCCGCAGTCATGATGTCGCCGTACTTTTCGGTAAGTTTCCGCTTAAGAATGTCCCGGTCCTCAAAGACGGTGCTCCACAGGATGATCTCTTCAATCTCGTCATACGCCAGTGGCGCATCCTCAAGGTCACGAACGCCGAACACCTTGCAAAAGTCGTGATATGAGGTCAGCTTCGACTCAAAGCCATTCTCCGCCTGAGCACCGCTGACTTTCGCATTTGCAATGCCATGCTTTCGGCAAATCCAATCTTTCACGTCTTGGTACGAGACGGCCGCACGGTTTCGGCCCATGAAGAGGTCGCGAACGATGCCCTGGCAGTCGGCGGTATCGAACCGATGCGGCTTTTCTCCCTTCGCCGCCCACCTTGCACCGTTAAGCTCATTGAGCACGCAGAACTCTTCGTAGAGCAAGGAATGGCGCGGCAGCACCGGTTCTCCGTACAAATATGTGCAAGTGCCAGTCATGCGTCGGATGAATCGTCCTGCGGTCTCGTCAGTGTCAATTACTTGGTCGACATTCCATGGATGCGCAGCGACGCTCTCCATGCCTTCGCGACGGACCGACCACCCAAACTTCCTCTTGTCATCAACAGGGTTGTTGGGGTATTTCCCAAGCGGATCGCAGTGTCCCGCATTAAGCGGACCTACGTAATAGGGAATGCGCGAGCTGACGACCTTCTCTAGCTCTACCTTGTGCTCCAACAGGAAGGGGTAGTACTCTCCCTGCTTCTGAATGATGACGTCCATTTCCTCAAGGTGGAGCTGATACGGGATGGCACCATTCTCGCGGGTCTTCTGCTTCTTTAGGAAGTCACTATCTTCAGCATAGAGGCGGTCCTTGATTGCTAGGAATCGCTCGTCGCCCTGCAGCTCCTCGTTGGACTCACAGACCTTCCGTACGTTCTTCAGCAAGTCCTCATGTGAACAACCTTTGCCATTGGCTCGCTTCTCACCCATGACGTATGCGGTATAACTGCCGCTGGGAAGCTTATTGATGTCGTACTCGCCGCGCTCGTCTTTCGGCCCCCGAAACAGGTCGTTGTAAGCCTTCTTTCCCAAGTAGTCACGTACGAGCCCCTTCAGCGCCTTGAGGTCGCGCTGATGTTGCTCGTAAGAGTCAACCATGGCGTCAGATATGGACTGATGACCTCGCAGTATCTCCGCTAACACATAAGACGAATAGCAGGCAAGGATGCCCTCCAACAGCGACTGACCTTCGTCTGGGCAGGATTCTTGGAACTCCGTGAGCTTGTCCTCATTGGAGACTTCAAAGTTAAAGGACCCCTTCTCGACACCCACAAAGATATTCGCGAAATCCACTTTGTATCCAACGCAAGCCCGCGCAATAGCCTTGGCAACGTTCTTGGCATCCTTACCGTTAGCACCGAGAGCATCCTGAATATCTTGCGCACGCTGACCGCGTGGCAGTTTTGCATTGTCGAGCACAGTAGACAAGCGTTCGACGTCCACAGCGAATGAGAAGTCAATGTCGTCTGAGTCAAATGCCGCGCGCAAGACATCTACGTACTCGTCCAGCGCAACTACGAGCATCCTCACTGAACTCTCTGCATTGGCATTTGACGCCTTGAGTGAGGAGCCCTCGTCCTCGTGCAGGAAGTTGCCGCGGTACTTCACGATGTTGTGAAGCGCGAGGTAGATAAGCCGTATATCCACCTTCTCATCGCTACTCATCAGGTGCCGACGCAGATGATAGATGGTGGGATAGGAGTCGTAATACTCCACCTCCGTAAAGGGCTCACCGTTGAAAAGTGGCCAACGATATGTCGTGTCGAAGTTCGGATTTCGATTTTCTTGCCACAGACGCGACTGGCGGAGGCGGATGAAGAACTCAGGGTCCACTTTCTCCATCTCTGGCATGAAGAATGTCTGCAAATAATCGATGCGCTGCCGACGGCGTTCATACCGACGACGTTGACCCCTATGCACTCGGGTAGCGGCCGCAGTGTCTGCATCTGGGAAAAGCCTGGAGCCCCATGTTGGCTTGCCCTTCACGTGGTAGAGCTTGCCGTCCTCGTCCACTACAGCCCAGCCGACAGAACCTGAACCCAGGTCCAAACCGATGCTGTAGTTCTTCGCGGTACGAAGGTCAAGTGTTTTGATTACCAGTCAAAACGATGCTGCGAGTCAAAATAAAGGCTCAGCCCTAAATGTCTCTTCGGAGACGCCTCGTAGGAGGCTCTGGACCCCGTAAGGGGTCCTTCTTTTTTTCCTCGGAAACCCAGCATGGCTCGAAGAAGCCTTGGTATTCAGCGCTCAAAGCTTCATTTCACCATGATAGGCGTTGGCATTTACACGGCGCTTAGCTGTCGGCTAATGGACCCAGCTGACCAAGTACGCCGCAACAGACAACAAACTCTCCTGCGGCGTGGCTGATTGTCTTACACCGCACTTCTCGTCTAGACTAGCTAACGAAACCCATGCGAACCCGAGAGGTGACACAGCCCCATGGCCGCAAACAGCACAGAGCTCATCGACATCTACGACCGCAACCGTAAGCCCACCGGCGAGACCGTCCCGCGCAAGGGCACCTTCCTCAAGGAAGGCCAGTACATGCTGTACGTGCTGGCACTCATACAGGACCGCGAGGGCCAGTTCCTCATCACCCAGCGCTCCATGGACAAGAAGTGGGCCGCGGGCTGGTGGGAGGTCACCGGTGGCGGCGTCGCTGCTGGTGAGACCTCGGCTCAAGCGGTCACGCGCGAGGTGCGCGAGGAGGTGGGCCTGGACGTCTCTGGCGAGAATCTCACGCCCATCTACAGCTACGAGAACGTGGACCTCAAGCGCGGAGACAACTACTTCGTTGACATCTACCACTTCCGCATGGACTTCACTCTTGCAGACGTGAAGCTGCAGAAGTCAGAAGCAATTGGCGTCCGCCTTGCGACCCTGGACCAAATTGCCCTCTTGGACGTGGAGGGTCACTTCCTGCACTACCAGCGCATCATCCAGGCCCTCAATGCCGAGTACACCAGGTACGAGGCCGAAGGGGAAGAGCTTGCGCGCGTCTTTGGCCACACCAGCGGCGGCATGGATGACGACGATTTCGACGACGCCGACGAGGACTAGGGTGCACCATGTGCCACCGCATGTCTCCGCTGCTCTTTGCCGAACTCGAGGAAGCCTTGCGCGAGCTGCGCAACACCGGCAAGGCACACGTGCCGCGCAGGAACGCGGACATATTCGTGCCAGACGTGTTCCCCGGTGCGGACGTGCCGCTCTTTGTGCCGAACGCAGACGGTACCCTTGCGGCTGTTGAGCTGACGTGGGGCGTGCCGGGCGCGGGCGGTGCGGCAGGCACCAGAGCAAAGCTGGTCTTCAACACGCGAATCGAGACTGCCCTCAGCCAGGCGCGCACCGGCCGCGGCCTGTGGGCGCAACCGATTCTTGAGGGGCGCTGCTTGGTCCCCGTGCGCGGCTTCTACGAATCCTGGACCCAGCCCGATCCCAATGCACCCGCGCCAGATCCAGGCCGTCGACCCGCACGCAGGCAGGTTCGCTTCAACCTTGCCGGGCATGGCATCTTCCTGCTTGCGTGCGTGCGCACGGAAGACCGCTTCTCGGTGGTGACCACCGTGCCCAACGCCGAGGTCGGGCGCGTGCACAGCCGCATGCCGCTGGTGCTGGGGCCGGGAGAGTCCCGCGTCTGGCTGGGACCAGACTTCGCAACGCTCGCAGACCGCAGCGGCATCAGGCTGGACACGCAGGTGGAGGAGTAGCCTGCGGGGCGGCCGCGAGCATCCCTCCTACCTCCGGTTTGCCTTCCACAGCAGGTACAGCCCGCGCAGCGTAAGGTCCTCATCCACCGTGGCCTCGTGCCGCAGCAACGCGGCAATGACCGAGGCGCCGTCGCCCGTAAGCACCACAGGCGGCTGCTCCCCCAGCTCGTTCGCAACCATGTCCAGCAGGCCGTCGACGCGCGCAACCTCCCCGTACACGACGCCGGACTGCATTGCCTCGCGCGTGCTGCGACCGATGACGGTCTGCGGGGCACGAAGCTCAATCATGGGCAGGCGGGCCGCCGCCTGGGAGAGGGCCCTTGCGCCCAGCCTGAACCCCGGCGCGATGAGCCCTCCCTGGAAGGTGCCTTCGCTGTCCACGACCTCTATGTTCAAGGTCGTGCCCATGTCCACAACCACCACGGGGGCACCGTAGCGCTCGCGCGCGGCAACCAGGTCCGCCATGCGGTCCGGGCCCACCTCGGAGGGGTCGCGGTAGCGCATCCTCACGCCCGTCTTCAGCCCCGGCCCCACCACAAGCGGGCGGGTGGCAGAGAGCTCGCGCAGCGCTTGCAGCCAGGTCTCCGTGAGCGGTGGCACGACGCACGAGAGAATCGCCCCGCCCATGGCCGCCGCGGGGGCGATCATGGAAAGAACGCTGCGCATGGAGATGAGCGCCTCGTCGGGCGTCAGCCGCTGCCGCGTGCTGAGCGAACGCCTGCCGACGAGCTCGCCGTTCTCGAACACGCCAAAGCTCGTCTCGGTGTTGCCCACGTCCACCGCAAGGACGCCCTGCGCCCCACTTCTTGCCTGCCCCAACATGCCGCCTCCGTGTCTGGGGCACGCACCGCGTCCCCGCTGCGAATCATGCTAAAGAACTATATACTACTGCCTCGTCCAAGCCGTAACCCGACTCCCCGCCAGGGGGAGCGGATATACGAAGGGAAGCATATGAGCAAGAACGGCAAGCGCCCCGCGGAGGGCGTGCAGTTGAGTGTTGCCGGCATCGTGATCGGCGTCATTGGCTGCGTAATCATCACCGCATCGTCCGTCTACACCGCGCTCAAGATGGGTGCCCTCCCGTGGCCGACCATCTTCACCTCCATCACGGCGCTTCTGCTGCTGCGCGCCTTCGGCCACAGCAGCCTGAACGAGGCGAACATCACCCAGATCATCATGTCCGCCGGCTCCATGGTCGCGGGCGGCATTGCCTTCACCATCCCGGGAATCTGGATTCTGGGCATCTCGGATCAGACCAACTGGGTCGAGGTCTGCTTCGTCGCACTTGCCGGCACCCTGCTGGGTCTGGTTGCAACGGCACTCATTCGCAAGCGCTTCGTGGACGAATCGGACCTGGAGTACCCCATTGGCGTCGCCGCGGCAGAGACACTCACCGCAAGCCGCGCTGGCGGCAAGACTGGCAAGCGTCTCTTTGCCTCCATGGCATTCGCCGGCGTCTACAGCTTCCTGCGTGACGGCCTGGGCGTGCTGCCCGCCATGCTGGCGGCGCTGCCCATTCCCGGCGTGACCTTCGGCCTGTACAACTCCCCCATGATGCTCTCCATCGGCTTCCTCATGGGTGGCGTCTCCATTGCCCTGTACGTTGCGGGTGCCGTGTTCGCCAACTTCGGGCTAATCGTCGGCGGCACCGCCGCCGGCCTCTGGGACCTGGCCACCGCACAGGCCGTAGTCTCCAGCCTGGGCATGGGCCTCATGATGGGCTCGGGCTTCGGTGTGGTGTGCAAGGACGTTCTGCCCAAGGCGGCACACTACCTGCGCGGCAACGGCAAAGAGGGCGATTCCCTCACCGACATCCGCAAGTCCGACCGCGGCGTCCTCGCGCTGTTCGTGGCCGCAGCGGCGCTGGTCATCTGCTTCGGGCTCGGCATTAACCCGCTGGCCACGGTCATCATTGTGCTCCTGAGCTTTGTGACCACGGTGATGAGCGCCCAGTCCGTGGGCCAGACCGGCATCGACCCCATGGAGATCTTCGGCCTCATCGTGCTGCTTGCCATCGCGGCCCTGGGTGGTACGGACCAGGTGCGCCTCTTCTTCGTCGCCGGCGTCATCGCCGTGGCGTGCGGCATTGGCGGAGACGTGATGAGCGACTTCAAGACCGGCCACATCATTGGCACCGATCCCCGGTCCATGTGGATTGGCCAGGTCATAGGCGCCCTCATTGGCACCGTCGTGGCGACCGCGACCATGATTGCCCTGGTAGGCGCCTATGGAACGGCCGCCTTCGGCCCAGGACAGACCTTCGTTGCCGCCCAGGCGTCCGTGGTTGCGACCATGGTCTCCGGCATCCCCAACATGCCCGCCTTCGTTGTTGGCATCGTGGCCGGCATTGTGCTCTACTGCCTTGGCGTGCCGTCCATGATGATCGGCCTGGGCGTCTACCTGCCCTTCTACATGCCGCTTTCCGCCGGCATCGGCGCGCTGGTAAAGATTGCCTACGACAAGATTGCTGGCCCGCGCGGCGCCAAGGGCAAGCACGCGGCCAAGGACGAGGAGCTCAGCCACGACGACACGGGCGTCATCGTTGCCTCCGGTCTGCTTGGCGGAGAGTCCATCGTGGGCGTGATCATCGCACTGGCGGGCGTGATCTCCGGCCTGGTGGGGTAACTTCAATCCGCAAGGCACTCCGAACGGCCCCGGGCAACAATCCGCTGCTCGGGGCCGTTTTCTTGTGCCCAAAGGCCGCGGGACCGCAAGCCGTGGAGAGGCCCGCCAGCTATAGCCCGAACATGGTGCGGCAAAGGCGACGTCCCGTCTCGGTCTTGAAGATGCTCTTGTATGCCGCCTCGATGCCCGCCCGCGAGGTCCCGTCCTCGTACAGGTTCACCAGGAAGTCGGCCTCCACCAGCGCCTGGTAATCCAGGCCGTCCATGTTCCCGTACGTGTGGTGGTGACCAACCAGGTAGCACACGCGGTCCACGGTCGCAGCGTCGAAGCCCAAGCCGCTCAGCATCTCTCGTGCCGGCGCCGGGCCCTCCAGCTCCTGGTACTTGCCCGCCGTGGAGTTGTGTTTCAGCTCGGCTAGATGGATTCCAATGTCGTGGACAATCGCCGCGGCCTCCAGGGTAAGCAGCAGGTCCGGCTCTGCCCCCTCCCCCAAGCCAATCTGCCGCGCAAACGCGTGCACCTTCACAAAGTGCTGGATACGCTTGGGGTCGCCCGCGTCGTACTCCACCATCGCGTTCATCAGCTGTTCGAGCCTGCCCATATAAGCTCCTCTGCCTTCACCTGGTTCTGTGCATGGCATGGATGATAATCTGGTCTGAGCGGCGTCCGCCGAGCGCTCACCGAAGGAGACCTCGATTGAAATACAACGGCACCATCTACCGCCCGCCCGTGGAGGCCGGGGTCTTTCTCGTGCCCATCACCGAGGGCTGCACGCACAACAGCTGCACCTTCTGCAGCATGTACAAGGACATCCCCTTCCGCATGCTCACGCTGGACGAGATTCGCGAATACCTTGATGAGACTGCCGCCCGCCACAGGAAGCATGCCGCCTCGCGCAAACGGGCCTATCTCTTCGGCGGTGACCCGTTCGCACTCTCCGCGCAGCATCTGCTGGAACGCATTGAGCTCATTCGCGAGTACCTGCCCAACGTGCAGGTGTTCACCATGTATGCGCGTGTGGACAACGTCTGGACCAAGTCCGACGAGGACCTGCGCGCACTTGCGGCTGCCGGTGTCAACGACCTGTACATTGGCATAGAGTGCGCGGATGACGAGTACCTGGACTACCTGAACAAGGGCTTCACCGTCGCACAGGCAGAGGAGCAATGCGCGCGGCTCGTGTCCGCGGGCATCAACCACAGCGACCTCTTCATGTTCGGGTGCGGAGGGACCGGCAATGCAGAGCGCGCCGCCGCCGCGAACGCCAGCTTTGAGAACCAGACTCGGCCCACCCAAACCCTCTGCACGACGCTCACCTCCTACGTGGGGACGAAGCTGGAGGAGAGCATTCGGTCAGGCGTCTTCATTCCCGCAACGGAGAAGGAAATCCTGCAGGAGGAGCGACGCCTCGTGGAGCTGTTGGACGTACCCACCTACTTCTGGGCAACGCACCCGCTGGACGCAGTGCGCACCGAGGGGGAGCTGCCCCAAGAGCGTGACCTCGTCTTGCAGGACCTGGACGAGGGCCTGAGGCTCATCGAGGGCACAGACATCAAGCGGACGGGGCGGACGGGAACGCTGTAGCTGCCGTCACCGCAGTCAGCGGCCGCTACACGTGGGGCGCGATGAATTTCTCCATGTAGACCATGTCGTACCAACGGTCGAACTTGCGCGCGCACTTCTCGAAGCGGCCCACCATGCGGTAGCCCAGCTTCGTGTGGAAGCGCACGCTGGCCTGCGTCAGGTACTCGTCCTCAACCTCTGTGTAGGCGATGCAGGCGTACAGGTTGCAGATTCCCCGCTTGCGACACGCGTCTTCCAACGCGTCATAAAGCGCACGACCGACCCCGTGACCACGCTCGTCTTGCGCGACGTAAATAGAGGTCTCTGCGCTCATGCGATACGCCTCGCGCTCATGGAAGACGCCCGCATATGCATAGCCAACCGCCCTACCGTCCAGCTCGGCCACCAGGTAGGGGTACTTTTCCAGCGTGGAGCGAATGCGCTCGGCGAACTCCTCCACGCTAGGCACGTCGTACTCGTAGGTAATGGCCGTCTCAATCACGTACGGAGAATAGATCTTGAGCAGATCGCTCGCGTCCGCTGGAGTCGCACTGCGAATTGTGAGTCCCATGATGCCTTCCTAGCTGCGGGCCTGAGCTCCCGCGAGGACGTGGAGCGCGCTCGCTTGCCATCAGTCTTGACTATTGTAATCACCACAGAGTGCACCTTGGCAACGTGTCCCGGCGCAATCATGCCGAACAAATGTTTCACGTGAAACACTGTGGGCGAAATGGGAATAACTGCCCTAATGAGGACGGTCAGACTTTCCGCCCAAGCAATGCGAAGGAGTGCCTAATGGAGTTCAACGAGGTAATCAAGAACCGCTATTCCTGCAAGAAGTACAGCGACGTGAAGCCCACCGAGGACCAGCTGCGGGCCATTCTGGAGGCTGGGCGCGTCGCACCCACCGCGAAGAACCTGCAGGAGCAGCATGTCTACGTGCTCGAGTCGCCCGAGGCGCTGGCTAAGTTCGACGCCATCACCCCTTGCCGATACGGCGCGCCCGTAGTGCTCGTGGTTGCGTACGACCATGACAACGTTTTCACCTATCCCGGCGGCAAGTACGAGTCTGGCGCAGAGGATGCCACGATCGTTGCCACTCACATGATTCTCGCCGCAAAGAACGTGGGAGTCGACAGCTGCTGGATCAACTTCCTTGACCCGGACAAGCTTGCGACGGCACTCGGTCTGCCCGAGAACGAGACCATCCTCATGGCGCTGGACCTCGGTCACGCGGCGGAGGGCGTCGGCCCCCTGGCAAACCACGCAAGCAGGAAGCCGCTGGAGGAGACTGTCACCAGGCTGTAAGGCACTTCCACCGATAGTCCCGCGGCACATACGAGCGGCCGGCCAGCACGCACGTTGCTGACCGGCCGCCGGTTCTTATCTAGGGAATGCCAGCCCAGCGAACGCTAACCCCAGGGCGCGTCCTCCGGCACGACCTCCAACCCCTTGGCCACGATCGTGATGAAGTCCTGCACGTTGGTCACGATGGTCGTCGCGGAGAGGGAACCGCGGTCGTGCAGCTTGTTCACCACGAACTCCGCCGCATCGATAGCATAGAGGTAGAGCGGGCGCACCGTTCCGTCCTCCAGCACGCGGAACGACGGGGTCAGGTTGCCCGTCGCTATGGTGTGGAGCATGGTCGCAAGGCAGATGATCGTGGTCGCCTTGCTTACCATGCCGCGCATGGCGTCCTGGCCCTCGTACGCGTTGCCAATGACCTCCGGCAGCGGACCGTCGTCGCGGATGGAGCTGGTCAGCACGTAGGGGATGTGCGACTTCTCCAGCTGGTAGATGATGCCGTTGTCGATATGGTACTCGTCGATAAACGCCGGGATGGAGCCGCAGCGGCGCACACGATTGATCACGTCCAGGTGGTTGTGGTGGCCGCTGGGCATGGACCGCTGGGTGTAGATGTCCTGGCCAAGGGCAGTGTGCAGGTGGGCCGCCTCCAGGTCGTGGGTGGCAAGGGCGTTGCCCGCCAGAACGCCGTCCACGTAACCCGCGGCAATCATGGCCTGCATGAAACGGCGCGCATCGTAGTCAAACGCGAAGGCCGGGCCCATGACCCAAAGCACGAAGCCATGCTCACGTTCGTGGCGCAGCAGCGCGATGAGCTTGTCGTAGTCGCGGGCAAAGGAGGTCTCGCGGCTACGGCCCTGGCGGAAGACGAACTCGCCACCGCCGGCGTCGCTGGCACCCTTGGGCTCCTCAAAGCCGTGGGTGTGAACCAGAATGCCCTCGCTACCGTCCTCGCTGCGACCGAGGACGACGGTTTGGCCCTTCTTGAGCGCACGGTTTGCGACCACGTCCAACCTGATGCCGCCATCGGGCAGGCGGTTCACCACTACGCTGGCATCCATGCGGCTCTCTGGCGCCAGGTGCCACGAGCCGTCAATCTTGAAGTACTCCGGGTACATCGACGTGCTGTGGAAGTTCTCTGGCGCAACGCCGTCCATCTCGACCGTGGTGAGCTGGGCATTGGGTGCAGCCACAAACTGGGGGGCAGAGAAGTCAGGCGCGTGGTACGCGGGCAGCTCGAATTCGAACGCGGTCATGGAGGCCTCCTTAGTCGGTTGCATGAAACTCTACCGCCATGGTGGCCCCTTGAAAAGGCAACATAAGAAGTTGTAATGAGGTGGAGACGCTGGCAAGGTGGCGACCCAGCGGGGCCGTCCCCTGGACCGACTTGGACCCCAATACCTTGCCGCACGTTACTGTTCGTATTCAGAATCAAATGTTGCCAGCCAGACGGGCGTACAGTATCTGCCGCGCCCTCCACGGTGTGCCCAACGCATGCCCCACGGCAAGCCAAGAAAGACGAACGAAGGGAAAACCCTCGCATGACCACTAACCACGCACCCGCACGCACCAGCACCGGACTCACCGCCGATGGCACGTATCAAGTTGGCAATCACGCGGTCACCGTGACTTCGGTTGGCACCTGCGAGGCTGGCGCCCCGCTGGTCTATTGGATCATGATGCCGCGAAACGGCGACGAGTCGGATGCCCTGGCGCGCCTGGTGCAAGCTCGCACCAACAGGGCCTTCACGCTTGTCGCATGCGAAGTCAACAACTGGGACCGCGAGCTCTCTCCTTGGCCGGCGGGAAACATCACGGGCGACGACGACTTCACGGGCCAGGCGCCAGAGCTCCTTGCCTGGCTGCGGGAGGAGTGCATCCCATTCGTGGAGGGTGACGCGGAGTCTGCACGCGCCCGCTGCATTGGCGGCTACTCAATGGGAGGGCTCTTCTCCTGCTGGGCCTTCCTTTCGTGCGATGACTTCGCGGGGCTGGCAAGCGGATCGGGCTCGCTCTGGTTCCCAGGCTGGACCGACTGGGCAAACGGTCGCCACGCCCCCGCGGACTCCATCGCCTACCTCAGCCTTGGCACCAAAGAGCCGCACGTACGCAACAAGCAGGTGGCCACCGTCGGCGATGCCACGCAGATGCTGGCAGACGCGTTGGCAACCGATGGTCGTGTGAGCAAGAGCACCTTCGTCTGGAACCCCGGCGGCCACTTCAACCAACCGAGCGAACGCATGGCCGACGCGTTTTCGTGGGTGGTGGAACGACTGTAGATGCGCCCGAGCGCCCAAGTGTCAATTTCGGGTGTACGGAACTCGCCTCCGTCGGGACGTTTGCCCATATAGCAGTGTGGGGAAGCGCGAGTTCCGTACACCCGTTTTCCCATCGGACAGCCCAAGCGCCAGCCATGCCGCCACAAACAGCATGTGAAACAGAAAAAGGGACCCCGCAAGCGGGGTCCCTTTTGCATTGATCGCTGGAAACGACCTGTGCCTTAGAGGCTCAGGGCCTCGACGGGGCAAGCGTCAACGCAAGCGCCGCACTCGATGCAGTCATCGGGGTTGGCAACGACGCACTTGTCCTCGACCTCAAGAACGCCCTGCGGGCAGGTGCCCTCGCAAGCGCCGCAACCGATGCAGGTATCCTCGTCAACCTTAATTGCCATGGTAGAACCTCCGTTCCTTTGGCCCTCGCAAGGACCACCTCTCTCTGAGTCCCACCTGCCACGCCTAGAGTCCCCACCCTCTGCGCGACAAGCTTATTGGGATGCTTGCACTATAAGGCATGTGCGGCGCAAAAGTGTGGTCACATTGGTCGGATTTTTGCACGGAGTACCCTGGCAACGGCGCTTCCCTACTCCGCCAGCGAGGAAAGCACGTCCAGCAGCACGTTGGCGCCGTTGACGCAGTCCTCGTCGCGGCTGAACTCCTTGGGGTTGTGGCTGATGCCGTTGACGCTGGGAACGAAGATCATCGCGGTGGGGCAGATGCGCGCCATCATCTGCGCGTCCTGGCCGGCGCCGGAGGTGATGCGCCGGTGGCTGAAGCCGCGCGCCTGGCAGGAGGCCTCGATGCGCTGGCACACGCCCTCGTCAAACGGCACCGGGTCAAAGCAGGTGAGCTGCTCAGACTCCACAGTCAGGCCGTCCTCCTCGGCCACCGCGCGCAGGTACTCCTCCAGCGCGGCATCCTCGGAGTCCAAGAGATCCTTCTGGGGCGAGCGCAGGTCAACGGTGAAGGTGGCCTTGTCGGGGATGACGTTGACGGCGTTGGGCTCCAACGCGATGGTGCCCACCGTGCAGAGGAACTTGCTGTTGGCGAGCGCCTCCTCGCGCATGCGCACGTTTACCTTTGCTGCAGCGAGGCCGGCGTCGCGGCGCATGGACGTGGGCGTGGTACCCGCGTGGTTCTGCGCGCCGTGGAAGGTGACGCGCTTCCAGTGAATGCCCTGCAGGCTCTCCACCACGCCGATCTGCGTACCCTCAACGTCCAGGATCGGGCCCTGCTCAATGTGCAGCTCAACAAAGGTGGAAGGCACGATGTCGCCGGGGTTGATGGTGCCCGCGTAGCCAATGCGCGCAAGCTCGTCGCCCAGGCGCGTGCCGTCGGTGCCGATGGAGTCCAGCGCCTCCTCCAGCGGCTGGCCGCCGGCGTATACCAGCGAGCCCATCATGTCGGGCTGATAGCGCACGCCCTCCTCGTTGGTGAAGGCGCAGACGGCGATGGGGCGTGCCGGCTTGAAGCCAGCCTCCTGCAAGGTGCGAATGACCTCCAGGCCGCTCAGCACGCCCAGGCAGCCGTCGTACTGGCCAGCGTTGATAACGGAGTCGATGTGGGATCCGGTCATGACGGGCGCCACGTCCGGGCAACCCTCGGGGCGCCAGATGCCGTAGATGTTGCCAATGCGGTCCACCACGACCTCAAGCCCCGCTTTCTGCAGCAGGCTAACCAGGTAGTCGCGGCCGGCCTTGTCCTCGTCAGACGCCGCCAGACGCGACCGGCCCGTCTCGTTGATGCCCAGCTTGCCAAGCGTGCGGATGTTCTCCATCAGCCTTGCGCTGTTGACGTTCATGTTTCCTCCTCGCTGCCGCCGTAGCGGCTCCCTGCGGCACTTGGAACGACAACCGGCCGTCCTCCCACCGCTTTGCGGTTGCTTTTGTTGAGTAAAAGAATGACGCCATAGCTGTGCGATTCATAGCACAATGACGGATTAAAATAGTAATATCCAGTCACTTGCGCGCAGCATGTCCGCAACAATCGCGCGGCACCGATTGCGCCGCCACAACTTCACGAGGCAGGCTCCCATGCAGGTGTACGACATCCCCATCGACGCGCTGGAGCGCGAGACCACCCAGCACGGCACGCCCGACTTCCCTCTGGCGGCCTACACGACCACCATCAGCCGCAACGTACTGGGGTTCATCAACTGGCATTGGCACGACGAGTTGCAGCTTTGCCTGGTGCGAGAGGGACTGGTGGAGTTCCGGGTGCGGGCCGCGGCGGTCCGGCTGGGGCCGGGGCAAGGCATCTTCGTGAACTCGCGCGAGCTGCACTCCGCCCGCAACCTGGAGGGCCAGGATAGCACCTATTACTGCCTGGACTTTAGCGCCAATTTGCTGCTACACGCCGGCGAGAGCCTGGTCGACCACACGTACGTGCTGCCCTATGTGGCGCACCGCGGCTTTCCCCATGTGGCGTTGGACGGAGCCAGCGCGTGGCACGAGCCAGCGCTAGGCCAGCTGGCAACTGCCATTCACGAGCTGGAGAAGCCCGAGCCGGACCGTCTGGACGTGCTCATCCGTCTGCTGC
Organism: uncultured Olsenella sp.; assembly: GCA_900314495.1. Classification (GTDB taxonomy): domain Bacteria; phylum Actinomycetota; class Coriobacteriia; order Coriobacteriales; family Atopobiaceae; genus Olsenella_K. The sequence goes on along the minus strand of OMVJ01000039.1, from coordinate 2,904 downwards.
AAGTCTGGCACGAGCTGTATGCAAACGTGTTCAGTGCGGGTGGCCAGAAGACCCCGGCCGACACTCGATCCTGGGGCACGGCATTCGAGGTCGTCCGCTACCTGGAGCAGAACTACCACCAAGACCTGCGGCTGCGCGACATTGCCCTAGCCTGCGGCTACTCCGAGAGCTCCGTCACCCGCGCCTTTCGCAAGTCCATGGGCACGACCGTGGCGGACTACCTGCTCAACTACCGCATAGAGCAGAGCCAGCGGCTGCTGGCAAGCACGGACCTGCCGGTGGGCGAGGTGGCAGCGCGCACGGGATTCGGCAGCGCCAGCTACTTTGACCTGCGCTTCCGCGATCGAACGGGCATGACGCCAACGGCCTTCCGGAGGGCACAGGGTACGGTGTCGTAGGACCACACTGGCAACGGGCGTCAGTCTGACGTAGCCAAACGCTCGCCACAGAAGAAGCCCCGCCAGAGACTTGCGATTCTCTGACGGGGCGAGTCTGCTGCTAGCGTCGCAATTGCGAAAGTCCAGCAAAGCGCAAGAAGCTATCGATCCTACTCGTAGCGCCTCTTCATGCGGGCAACGATCCCTGCAACCAGGGCTGCGATGCCTGCACCAGCGAAGCCAGCACCAGAGGCAGACGCGTCACCCGTTGCGGGCACAGCATGCTTTACCACCTTGGCGGCCGGCTTGACGGGCGTGGGCTTAGCAGGCTTGGGGGTCGGGGCCGGAGTGACGGGCTTCTCGGGCTCGGGCTTCTCGGGCTCGGGCTTCTCGGGCTTCTCGGGCTCGGGCTCGGGCACGTCCTTGGAGTTGGTGAAGTCGGCGGTGACCTCCTTCTTGGCCTTAATCGAGCCGCTTGCCTTGCTACCCTTGCCACCGTTGACCGTGTACTGGAGCTCGTCGTTGTCGTCGGAGAAGGCCGCTTCCTCCACGGTGTAGGTAGTACCGGCGGGGATACCCTCGATGGTCTTGGACTCGCCGCCCTTGAGAGTAATCGTTGCCACGCCATCCGTGAAGGTCACGCCGCCAAAGACCTGATTGCCAGTGGGAACCTCGTCGCCCTTGAGCGTGATGGTAAAAGTGAACTCGTCCTGCGTGTCGTTTGACTCGAGGCCGTTGCCGGTGATCTTCTTGGAGATGGTGAGCTTGCCGCTGCCGTCCTTGTAGGGCGTCCAGTAGATGGCGTTCTTGAACCAGGTGAACGTGTGGATGAGCGTGCCGTCCGCAAGGCCCGAGATGTTGAGGACGGGGCTCTGCTTGCGGTTGGCCTCGTCAACGGCGTCCTGGACGAGCTGCTTCTGCTCGTCGGTCCAGTCGGTGTCCTCCAGGCCAGTCAGCACCCACTTGCCGTACTTGTAGTCGCCCTGGTTGACGACGTAGCTGCTGTACATGTCGATGGTGCCGGGCTCCACGCCGTCAACAGCAAACGTGCCGTCGTTGGTCTTGTTGGCGCCCAGGACAGCGGATGCCGACGCACCGTCGTCGTTCACGTTGATGAGACCCACCAGCGCGTCGTTGAGCGTGTTGCCGCTGACAACGGGCTTCACGGCGCTGGTGTTCATCTGGTCCTGGATGACGACCTTGCAGCGCTTGGTGCCGTCGGTGTGACCCTGGCCAATGACGGTGTTGTCCTTGAAGGTCAGGGTGCCACCGTTCTCGCCTCCCCAATAGCCGTGGAGGGCAAAGTCGTTCTTGTTGAAGGTGTTGCCTGTGATGGTGACGGTGCCCACCGCCGTGTTGTCGTTCATCACGTTGATGGCGGTGTTGATGCCCTCGTCAAAGACGCAGTTGGTGACCGAGAAGCTGTGCATGCCGGAGGACATGAGCAGGGCGCTGCCAGCCGTACCGGTGAAGTGCACGTCATCCACCGTGAGGTTATCTCCGCCGCCCGCATTGCCAAAGTTGGTGATGGCAAAGTGGGGCCAAGAGGTGTCGCCACCACAGCTGACGGTGATGCCCCTCAGCGTGAAGCCCTGGGTCTGCTGGATGTTGATGCCACCGGTATCAGGCGCAGCCTTGGTGGTGGGGTCAGGCGTGTTGTCCAACACGCTGATTACAGCGCCCTTTCCGCCAGTGACGGTTAGGTTGGTCACGCCGGAGTGCACCTTGAAGCGGGTGTATTCACCGTCGGCGAGGTTGATGGTCCAACCGTCTTTGTCGGTCTGGCTGTCGATGTAGTCGATAGCCGCCTGTATGCTCGTGTACTCAGCATCCGCGCCCACGTTGATGGTCTTGCTCTCGTCGGCGGGAGCCTTAGCCGGTGCACTCGGAGCCTTGCTCGGAGCGGTGACGGACTGGGCAGTGGCCTTGGGCGCAGCCTCAGCCGCAGCCTCAGCCGCGGGTGCGGCTACTTCGGCAATCTTGGGCTCGGTGGCCTCGGGCGTCGCTTCGGGCTCTGCGATTGCAGCGGTAGCCTCGGCAGCAGCCGCGGGCTCGACAGGCTCGGCAACAGGCTCCGCGGACTCCGCAGCGGGCTCGGCAGTCACGGGCTCGGAAGCAGTCTCGGCGGGCTCGACAGTCTCGGCGACAACGGGCTCGGGCTCAACCGCGGCAGCAGGTTCCACGCTCTCCGCCACAGCCACAACCGGCGCGGGCTCGGGCGCGGGTGCCGCAACTGGGGCAGGGGCGCCCTCCACAACTACGGCGGGCGCGGCCTCTTCCACCGGCGCGGCAACTACCTGCTCTTGCGCAGCGGCAGCGGTCTCGTCCCCATTGACCTCGGCGGCAATGGCCGTGGAAACCATTCCGGGTGCGAACATCATCGAGAGCGCAAAGGCGGTGGCAACACCGGTGCTCCGGACCAGAATCCTTTTGGAGGCTTCGGTAGTTTGTGTGACAAGGGGCTAGCCTAGGCAGCAACGCTCTTCGCTCCCTTCACGCCCTTCTTCCTCGCCTTCACCGGGCGACC
>OMVJ01000038.1 GCA_900314495.1 uncultured Olsenella sp. | reverse complement strand
CGGGCGGCGCAAACGCACACAAAAACGCACTCCAAACGCAGAACCAAGGTAGGCACCATGGAAAAGACCCCACTGGAAGAACGCTACTCGGCGCCCCTCACGCGGCGCGCCTCGCTCAAGCTCCTGCTCGCGGTAGGTTCCTTCGCCGCGGTCTCGGGCAGCCCCCTCACCGCCCTTGCGGACACATCTTCGGACCTCGCGGCCGCGCAGAAGAAGTACGACGAGGCACAGTCACAGCTGAACCAGATTGCCGCGGACTACGAGTCCATCTCTGAGCAGCTGTCCCAGACCCAGGGTTCCATCGACACCATCCAGACCAAGATCTCGGACCTGGACGCGCAGATTGCGGACCTGGAGTCTGACCTGGAGGTAAAGCAGGAGCGGCTTGCAAAGACCGTCTCGGCAAACTACAAGGACGGCAGCCACGGCGTGGTGGACATCTTCCTGGGCGCGGAGTCCGTGGAGGAGCTCATCTCCAACCTGCGCTCGTACGACGCCGTGACCTCCGACACCGAGAAGCTCATTGCGGAGGTAAAGCAGGAGCGCCAGAGCCTTCAGGACAACCGCGCGGAGCTGGAGGCGCAGAAGGCCGACATGGAGACTGCCCGTGTCGACCAGCAGGCCCAGCTGGAGCAAATGCAGGCCAAGCAGGACGAGGCGCAGCAGCTGGTCAGCGGCCTGGACCAGCAGGTCAAGGACCTCATTGCCAAGCGCGACGCGGAGCTGCTTGCCGCCCAGGAGGAGGCCGCCCGCGCCAAGAAGGAGCGCGAGGAGGCAGCGGCCAAGGCCGCCGCGGCTGCCGCCGCCCAGGCCAAGTCCCAAAGGTCCGCAAGCTCTTCGGGCTCTTCCGGCAGCTCCGGCTCGGGGTCCACAAGCTACGAGCCCAGCTACAACCCGCCCGCTCCCAGCAGCTCCAACGCCCAGAACTCCGGCAAGACGGGCTCTGCCTCCGCCATCGTGGACGCGTGCAAGGTCACGCCCTCCCCGGGCGGCGGCCTGTGCGCGGCGTGGGTCTCAAACGTCTTCGTGAGGGCCGGGTACGGCTTCATCGGCGGCAACGCGTGCGACATGTATGCCAACTACTGCTACAGCTCTGACCAGTCGGCCATCAAGCCGGGCATGATCGTCGCGGTCTCCACCCACAGTCACACGTCCGCCGGCCGCATCTACGGCCACATCGGCATCTACATCGGCAACGGCATCATGATGGACAACATCGGGTACATCCGCACCATCAGCTTCACGGAGTGGGTCAACTACTACAAGACCACCGTGCCTCCCAGGTGGGGCTGGCTGGGCAACATCGTGCTGTCGTAAGGCGCCCCGAGGGGGCTCCTCAACAGGCTTCCTTGCAGCAGGGCCGCGCGTGCGGTCCTGTCTCTTGTCGGGGCGGATCCGCCTCGGCGTGGCCTCGCGCGGACCCGCCCTCGCTACTGCGCCTTGTCCTGCTCGCTCAGGGTCTCGTTCATGGAGCCGGAGCGGAAGCCGGCCAGGTCCAGCGTCACGTACGCAAAGCCCAGCTCGCGCAGCCTCTGGTCGACCTGCGCCCGCACGTCGGCGCGGGCCAGCAGGTCAATGTCTCCCTGCGAGACCTCGATGCGGGCCAGGTCGTCGTGAATGCGCACGCGCACCTGCCCCACGCCCAGGGAGCGCAGGTAGTTCTCCGCCTCGTCCACCATGCGAAGCTTCTGCTCCGTGATCTGGTGCCAGTAGGGGAAGCGGGAGCTTAGGCACGCGGCGGCCGGCTTGTCCCAGGTGGGGAGTCCCAGCTCGCGGCTGAGGTCGCGAATGTCCTGCTTGTGCAGGCCGGCGTGCCGCAGGGGGCTCTTAACGCCCTGCTCTGCCACGGCCCTGAGCCCCGGCCGGTAGTCGCCCTCGTCGTCCAGGTTGCTGCCCTCCACCAGCGCCGCGGCCCCGTGCTCGTTGGCAATGGCGGCCATGTGCTCGAAGAGCGCCGTCTTGCACAGGTAGCAGCGGTTGGTCGGGTTCTGGGCAAAGCCGGGAATCTGCAGCTCGTCGTAGGTGAGGATGTACTGCCTAATGCCCTCGCGCCGGCAGAACTCCTCCGTTGCGGGCTTGTCCTCGCTGGGCATGGTGTGCGTCTCTGCCGTTATGGCAAAGGCGCCGTCCCCAAGGGTGTCGTGGGCCACCTTCAGCAGCAGGCTGGAGTCCACCCCGCCGGAAAACGCGACGGCCACGGTACCTAGGCTTCGAAGATACGCCTGGAGGTCCGCCAGCTTCTGGTGAATGTCCCTCTCCGCGGGTTGTGTCATGCGATCCCTTTCCCATGCTTGCTTTCTGCGACATTATAGGTAACTAGGCTGAACAAGGGTGACGTGCGGCACGCGCCGGCGCCGCCAGGGGGTGTGATCGTGGAGAAGGACTCGTTTGTGGACCTTGGCTATGCCAAGCCGGACCTGGGGCGCCGCATGCGCACGGGTGCCAGCGAGGTCATATACGGGGCGGGCAAGACGGCGGAGCAGATTGCGGGCATCGTGCGGGCGCTGGTCGACGGGGGAGAGGAACGCCTTCTGGTGACGCGCGTGGACGCCGGCAAGGCGGCCGCCGTGTCCCAGCTGCTTGCCCAGGGCGAGGAACCGCTTGCGTTTCATTACCACGAGGACTGCCACCTGGGGATTGTGGGTAACCTGCCAGAACCCGACGGGGTTGGCTACGTTGCCGTGTGCTGCGCGGGAACCAGCGACCTCTACTGTGCGGAGGAGGCCGCCCTCACCGCGCAGATGCTGGGCAGCCGCGTGGTCCGCCTGTATGACGTGGGGGTGGCCGGCATCCACCGGCTGCTCGCCCACTCGGAGGAAATCGAGCACGCAACCTGCGTCGTGGCAATTGCCGGCATGGAGGGGGCGTTGGCCAGCGTGATAGGCGGCCTGGCGTCCGGGCCGGTCATCGCATGCCCCACCAGTGTTGGCTACGGCGCCTCGTTCGGCGGGCTGGCCGCCCTGCTGAGCATGCTGAACTCCTGTGCCAGCGGGGTGAGCGTGGTCAACATAGACAACGGCTTCGGCGCCGGCTACCAGGCGGCCATGATCGACCACGTGGGAGTCAGGCGCGGCGGCGACGTGCGATAATGTGCCCCCAGGCGCAAGAGGTTGGCAACGGTTGGCAGCTACTGTCCGCAGCCGCGGACGGATGTGGAGGTTCCCATGGGCAAGACCCTGTACCTGCAGTGCGACACGGGCATCAGCGGAGACATGGTCGTCGGGGCCCTGCTCGACCTTGGTGCCAGCGAGGATGGCCTGCGCGCCGCCCTTGCCAGCCTGCACGTTGACGGCTTCGAGGTGAGGGTCACGCGCAAGCGCCCCGCGGGCGTTGACGCGTGCGACTTCGACGTGGTGCTGGACGCGGACCACCAGGGCCACGACCACGACATGGACTACCTGTACGGTGGTCTCAACGGCGACGACGCCCACCGCGAACACGCGCATCACGACCACCACGACTACCACCACGACCACGACCACCACCACACCCATCACCACGAGCATCGCACGCCGGCGGACGTGGCCCGCATCATAGATGTCGCCGACCTCACGCCCGGCGCCAGGGGCCTCGCGCACAGGATCTTTGGGATCGTGGCCGCGGCAGAGGCGAAGGCCCATGGCGTGCCCCAGCAGGAGGTCCACTTCCACGAGGTGGGCGCGGTGGATTCCATCGTGGACGTGGTGTCCGCCGCCTACTGCCTGGACAACCTTGGCGTGACGGACGCCTACGTCTCGCCCCTCGCGGAGGGCACAGGGCAGGTCCGCGTGGCCCACGGTGTGCTGAGCGTGCCCGTCCCGGCGGTGGCCAACATAGTCGCGGACTGCGGCCTGGTCCTCTCCCAGACCCACCGGGTGGGCGAGTTCGTAACGCCCACGGGGGCGGCGATCGCGGCCGCCGTGCGCACGCTGGACAGGCTCCCTGCCACCTACAAGGTGCAGGGCGTTGGCGTGGGTTGCGGCAAGCGTGCCTACGACCCTCCCTCAACCGTGCGCGCGTTTCTCATCCAGCCGGTGGAGGCCGCTCCCGTGGCCGCGCGGGATGCCTGCCCTTGCCCGGGGGCGTGCGGTGCCAAGGCGCCCCTCTGGAAGCTGGAGACCGAGGTGGACGACTGCACGGGCGAGGCCCTGGGCCACGCGCTGGCCCGCCTGTACCAGGCCGGTGCCAATGAGGCCCACTACCTGCCCGTATACATGAAGAAGTGCCGCCCCGGCTACCAGATTGAGGTCCTGTGCACAGAGGGCAAGATTGCCGCCTGCGAGCAGGTGCTCTTCGAGGACACCACGACCATTGGGGTTCGCCGCTACCCGGTGGAGCGCACGGCGCTTCCGCGCAGCATCGTGGACGTGCAGACCCGCATGGGCGCCGCAAGGGCCAAGCGCGTGGTCCTGCCCGGCGGGGAGGTTCGGGCCTACCCGGAATACGAGTCCGTGGCGGCCCTGGCGGCGGAGAAGAACGTGCCCTACCAGGTGGCCTACCGGCTGGTTGCCGCCGCGGCAAACGCGGAATAGCGGGCGTGCCCGCTCCGGTGCTCCGCCGGCCTAGAAGGCCACGCCCGCGGCCTTTATCGCCCCCGTGACTGCCACCAGGTGCTGAGACTCCCTCCAGCCTATGACGCACCAGGTAAGGGCCGCGATGACGGCAATGCAGACCAGGGCGAACAGGATGGTGAGTCGCCAGTCGTCACCGCGGCGGGAGGGCGTGGCGGTGCCAAACAGCCTGGAGAGGGGAGTGTGCTCCTCCTGCGCTCCGCTGGCACCTTCCTGCTCAGAAGGGGGCAACGTGCCCTCCGCGCGTCCCCTCTGGGTTGCGGCGGCACCAAGGTCCTGCTTGGTTGTCTTATGCGAGGCGTCCGACATGAAGTCTCCGCGGGTCACTCGGCTCGTTCTGTGCCATGGTAGCAGCTTTCTCACCTGCGGAAGCGTGAGGCTACTGCATTTGCGCTGTTGAACGTCCCGTTGGCCCGCAAAGGCGCGCCCTAGCCTAGGGCATGGTCAGCTCCGGCTCGTCCTCGCGGCCCATGCCGGGCATCTTGGGCTGGTGCACGCTGGCGGCCCAGTCCCTGGAGGCGCGCACGAACGCGCGCACGATGGCCCGCTGCTGCGGCGAGGCCTCCCAGCTGAGCTCCGGGTGCCACTGCACGGCCCAGCAGAAGCGCTGCTCGGGAATGCACACTGCCTCCACTATGCCGTCCGAGGAGTAGGCCATGGGCTGCAGGCAGTGGGCCAGCTTCTTCACGCCCTGGTGGTGGTAGCTCACGACGTCTATGGTGTTCTTCTCTATAAGGTTCCACAGGGGCGAGCCAACGCGAACGCGCACGGGGTGGTGCGTGGCGCCCGAGGCGCCCGTCTCGTGCCCCGCGGCCCCCTGCACCTGCGAGGGAATGTCCTGCCACAGCGTCCCGCCCAGCGCCACGTTCATGAGCTGGATGCCACGGCAGATGCCCAGGACCGGCTTCTCCGTGCTGAGTGCCATGGAAAGGAGCGCGTCCTCCAGGGCGTCGCGGGTGTGGCAGGGCTTGCCGCACGCTGGGATGGGCTGCTCACCGTAGAGCTTGGGGTCAATGTCCTGGCCGCCCGTCAGCAGGAGGCCGTCGCAGAGCTCGAACATGCGGCGCGTCTCCGCGCGGTCCGTCGTGAAGGGGAGGATCATGGGGGTTGCGCCGCAGGCCCTCAGCATGTTCAGGTAGGCGGGCAGCATCCAGATGCACTGCTTCTCAAGGTCATAGAGCGGGACGACGCCCACGATTGGCTTCATTGTTCCTCCTCGATCGTGTCTGTTCGCTGCGTGCTCCCAGGGTGCAATCTGCTTCACGCGGCAACCGCCCACCGATTCCTGCGGTGCGCGTGCGGCCAGAGCGCTTGCTTCACCAACCAGAAGGTAAGCGCCGAATGTTTCTTTTGGGTTTTGATATCAATAACATCGGCATGCGCGCGCCGCGCCCAACGCCGTGGGCGCGGGGCGACCACGGCCGCTAGCTGGCCTTTTGCCAACGGGAACGGCTCCTTGTGCCTTCGCGGGAATTCGCTAGCTGTCTTGCCGTGAGCAGCCGGGCTCCTGGCCGGGGGCGGGTCGGTCACCCAGGAACTCGTGCAGTATGCGGTACAGCTCCAGGGCGTCCTCCCGCGGCAGGCTCAGCTCGCGCTCCATCTGGTGGGGAATGGCTGCGGCCTGGTCCTGCAGCGCGGTGCCCTGGCCCGTCAGGCCCACCAGCACGCGGCGGTTGTCCTCCGCGGAGCGCGTGCGCGTCACCAGGCCCTTCTGCTCAAGCTTCTTCAGAAGGGGCGTCAGGGTGCCGGAGTCAAGGTACAGAAGGGCGCCAAGCTCGTTCACCGTAAGGGGGGCGTGCTCCCACAGGGCCATCATGGTTATGTACTGTGTGTAGGTGAGCCCGATTTTGTCCAAATAGGGTTTGTACGCTCGCACAACGGCACGCGAGGCCGAATACAGCGGAAAGCACAGCTGGTTGTCCAGGCGGAGCTCCTCGTGGCGCATGGTGCGAACTGTCCTTCCGCCCTTGTCATGGGCAAATGAGGGAAAAGAAAAATCGTCGCGAGTAGAATATCATGCCACCATTATGGATATGCCGCCGACCTAAAATGAACGAGGTCAACCTTCCGATTGCTGCATAGTTCGCTATATTTGTGAAAGTGTGGAGAGTGGCTTTCGGGGGCTCATCCCGCAAGCCAGAGGAAGGTCGTTGGTCGTTTGGACGCAAGGGCTGTTCCGTTCGGAATGTCCGGTGAGGAGTAACGAATGAGCGATTTGGTCAACGCAACGCACGTCTTTTTTGACAACCCCGCTACCACCACGGAGGAGGCTCTGGAGTTCCTGGCTGCCAAGGGCGTCGAGCTCGGCATCAGTGACGACAAGGACGCTCTTCTCGCCGCCTTCAAGGAGCGCGAGGCCCAGGGTTCTACCGGCATGGTAGGCGGCTTCGCTCTTCCTCACGCCAAGTCTGCCGCCGTCAAGGACGTCGCGCTCGTGGTCGTGAAGTTTGCCTCTGACATCGAGTGGAAGTCCATGGACGAGAAGCCAATCAAGGCCGCCATCGCCATCTACGTGCCTGATGATCAGGCTGGCACCACGCACCTCGCCGTCCTGGCCAAGGTTGCCGCCATGCTCATGCAGCCGGACTTCTGCAGCACCATCCTGGAGTCTGCGGACGCCGAGGAGATTGCCGCTGCTATCAACAGCCGCCTGGCAGAGTAGGGCAAAGCGAACGCCATTGACGCCTGCCCGCGGCACGCGCCGCGGCAAGCGCCGGGTGCTTCGAATATGGAAGGACGGAGATTGCATTGATCTACACCGTGACGCTTAATCCGGCGATTGACTATGTGATGCATCCTCTGACGCTTGACATGGGCTTCACCAACAGGTCCTCAAGCGAGGAGCTCCACATCGGCGGCAACGGCATCAACATCTCGACTCTTCTCAACGAGCTTGGCGTGACCAACGTCGCGCTTGGCATCGCTGCTGGCTTCACCGGTGACTACCTCATCAAGCGCCTGCAGGAGAAGGGCATCGCCTCCAACTTCGTGACGCTGGACAAGGGCTACACCCGCATCAACGTGAAGCTCCAGGGCATCGTCATGACCATCTGCAACGGCATGGGCCCCAAGATCTCCCAGAAGAAGGTCGACGAGCTTCTTGACCGCATTGACGGCATTGGCGAGGGCGACATCCTGGTGCTCACCGGTTCCATCCCCACCTCCCTCCCGGAGGACATGTACGACATCATCATGCGCCGCCTCGCCGGCCGCGGCATCCGCTTCGTGGTTGACGCCCCTGGCCAGCTGCTCATGAAGTCCCTGGCTGCGCAGCCGTTCCTCATCAAGCCCAACAACCACGAGGTCGGCCGCATCTTCAACGCCCAGCCCGAGACCCCCGAGGACTGCATGCCCTACGCGCACAAGCTGCATGAGCTTGGCGCCCAGAACGTGGTCGTCTCCTGCGGTGGCCACGGCGCCGCCCTGGTGGACGAGCACGGTGAGGAGCACACCGTCCCCACCGCCAAGATCAAGCTCGTCAACGCCACCGGCGCTGGCGACTCCATGGTCGCGGGCTTCATCTCCAAGGCCAAGGCCGGCGGCACCTATGACGAGTACCAGGAGGCGCTCATCTTCGCGTCCGCCTGCGGCACCGCCACTGCCGGCAGCAAGGCAATCGCCAAGCGGTCCACCATCGACCGTGTTGTCACCGCCCTTAACAAGATGATGGCGGCCAAGAAGTAGCCTTTACCGTTCAGAAGGTTAAGTCCAACCAAAGGGCTGGTAGCTTGGGTGCTGCCAGCCCTTTTTGCGTTATTACTATGGGTAGGTTTTGCTGTGCGTAACGCATGCGCACGGTGTATAAGTGACAGGAGGATGCACATGTTTGAGGGTGTCAACGCTTCCGACGGTATCGGCATTGGTGTTGCCCGCGTTGCCGTCGAGCCCGACCTTTCCTTCACTCCGCACAAGCCGGAGGACGCGGAGGCCGAGAAGGCGCGTTATGAGGCCGCAATCGAGAAGTTCATCGCCCAGACCAACGCCCAGATCGAGCGCATGAAGGCCAACGGCCTGGAGAACGAGGCGGGCATCATGAACGCCCACATCGAGTTCGCCGAGGACGACGGCATCAAGGAAATGGTCATCGGCTCCATCGACGGTGGCATGTGCGCCGAGCAGGGCGTTTCCGATGCGTACGACATGTACTACAACATGTTCTCCAACATGGAGGACGAGCTCTTCCGCGAGCGCGCGGCTGACATCGCAGACGTCCGCACCGCCCTTCTGGCTGACCTCCTGGGCCAGGAGATGGTGGACCTCTCCAGCCTGCCCGAGAACTCGGTCATCATCGTTCACGAGCTCACGCCTTCCATGACGGCGGACATCGACAAGCAGAACGTCGTCGCCATCGTTACGGAGACCGGCGGCCGCACCTCCCACTCCGCCATCATCGCCCGCGCGCTGGAGATTCCTGCCGTCCTCTCCGTTGCCGACGTGACGAAGAACATCAAGAACGGCGACATGGTCGTCGTCGATGGCGGCAAGGGCAAGGTCATCGTTGACCCCACCGCCGAGGAGCTGGAGCACTACAACGACCTGGCCAAGAAGTACGCCGCCGACAAGGCCGCCCTTGAGGCCTTCCGTGGCGTGCCCACCAAGACGGCTGACGGCAAGGAGGTCCTGCTCGTCGCCAACATCGGCAACCCCAGCGACGCCCAGGGCGCGCTGGAGCACGACTGCGAGGGCGTTGGCCTGTTCCGCTCCGAGTTCCTGTTCATGGACGCCAAGGAGCTGCCGTCCGAGGAGGAGCAGTTCGCTGCCTACCAGAAGGTCGCCCTGGCCATGAAGGACAAGCCGGTCATCATCCGCACGCTCGACGTGGGTGGCGACAAGGAGATCCCGTACATGAACATGCAGCATGAGGACAACCCCTTCATGGGCTTCCGTGCTGTGCGTTACTGCCTCAACAACCCGGACCAGTACAAGGTCCAGCTCCGCGCCCTGCTGCGCGCCTCCGCCTACGGCGACATCAAGATCATGATCCCGCTGGTCACCACCGTTGACGAGGTCCGTAAGGTCAAGGAGCTCGTGGAGGTCTGCAAGAAGGAGCTCGACGCCGAGGGCGTGAAGTACAACCCGGACATCGAGGTCGGCACCATGGTCGAGACGCCCTCCGCGTCCCTGGTCTCTGACCTGCTGGCCAAGGAGTGCGACTTCTTCTCCATCGGCACCAACGACCTCATTGGCTACACCATGTGCGCCGACCGTGGCAACGACCGCGTCGCCTACCTGTACAACGTGTACCAGCCGTCCGTCATCCGCTCCCTCAAGGCCATCATCACCAACGGCGTCAAGGAGGGCATCATGGTCGGCATGTGCGGCGAGGCCGCGGCTGACCCGCTGCTCATCCCCGTGCTGCTGAGCTTTGGCCTGACCGAGTTCTCTGTCTCCGCCCCGAGCATCCTGCGCACCCGTCGCATCATCTCCCAGTGGACCATCGAGGAGGCCGACGCCCTGGTCGAGAAGATCCTGAAGCTCGAGACCTCCGCCGAGGTTCGTGCCGCCCTCCAGGCTGCCGCGAAGTAGCTTCTGTTCTCCCGCTCAGCGGCCGAACGGCAATGCAAGGGACCCCAGATACCGTCTGGGGTCCCTTCTTCGTGAGCGAAATGCCGAGGGAATGGATGCTCTGAGGGCTCGCTATGGCCTCACCAGGCGCAGCCTGGCGGAACAATAACACGCAGTGCGGCGGGTACAACGTCCACCGAGTAGCCATCTGCCTCCAGCCGCTCGCCGTCCACCTGGCATGAGGGCTGGTCGGCACCGGGGAAGCGCACGTCCAGGTGCTGCACCTTGCGGAAGGCCACGTTGCGGGAGCGTGTGTGCTTGCCATAGCGCGCAAGGCCAAAGAGCGCGAGCACCGTAGCGTTGGAGGGCTTGCGCGTGGAATAGCAAAGGTCCAGCCTCCCGTCGGCGGGGGAGGCGTCCGGGCACACGCGGAAGCCTGCGCCGTAGGTGGGGCCGTTCTGCACGGCAAAGACCACGTCCGTGCCGCTGATGGGCTCCCCGTCCACCCTTGCCTGGAAGGGCCAGCCGCGCAGGCCGGTGGAGAAGATCTTGAGGCCGGAGGTCACGAAGAGCGCCGTGCCCTGCTGGCTGGTCTGGTCCTGGCGCCGGCGGGTGGTGTCCAGCGCGATGGCCGCGTCCAGCCCGAACGAGAGGGTCTGCATGAAGTAGACGCCGTTCACGCAGCCGAGGTCTATGGTGCGTTCTTCCCCGCGCGCAATCTGCGCCAGGGCAGTCTTGGGGTCGTTGCGAGCCATGTGCAAGGTACGTGCGAAGTCGTTGCCGGTGCCCATGGGGACGATTGCCATGCGCGGGCGGCGCTCGCTGGGAAGCTGCATGAGGCCGTTGACGATCTCGTGTATGATGCCGTCCCCGCCGAGGGCAATCACGGTGTCGAAGTCACTGGCAGCCGCGGCAAGCTGCGTGGCGTGGCCCGCGAACTTGGTCATCACCAGGTCATGGCCGGCGGTGAGGTTGCCGTAGGAGTCCAGGAAGCGCCGCACGAACTCCGCGGCCTGGGCGGACTTGCCGCTGTGCGCGGTGGGATTGGCAATGACGAGCGTCTTGCCAAGCTTTGCAGTTGTCATGCGCATCCTTCCAACGGGCGAGCCGGACGGGCGTCGGCTTGCAAGCTTACTGGTATCGCAGGGCCTCCACCGGGTCCAGCTTGGAGGCGCGCCACGCGGGGTAGAAGCCGAACAGCACGCCGATGCCCACGCAGATGCCGGTGGCCAGCCCCACCGCGGTGGGGGAGATGACCGGCGTGATCACCATCTCACCCGTGCCCAGGGCGCCGGAGCTGGATGCGATGCCCGCCAAAAGGGACGCACCGCCGTACCCAAGCAGGATTCCAAACACGCCTCCCACCAGGCAGAGCGCCACGGACTCCAGCAGGAACTGTGCCGTTATGTTGCCGCGCGTGGCGCCCAGGGCCTTGCGCAGGCCAATCTCGCGAATGCGCTCCGTCACGTTGGTGAGCATCATGTTCATGATGCCGATGCCGCCCACCACCAGCGAGACTCCCGCCACGGCCGTCATCAGCAGCTGGAAGGCGGCCATGGTGGAGTCAAGCTGCTGCAAGATTGATGCCATGGTCGTGACGTCTATGTAGTAGGTGCCGTCCTCCTCGCCCTCGTCCGCGGGCAGGTTGAAGTACTTGCGCAGCTGCTCCTCCGTGTAGGAGGGAATGGCGTCCATGTCCGCGTCCTCGCGGGCGTAGCCCACAATGCTGGTGATGGAGGATCCGCCCGTGAGCCGGGTCTCCATGGTGCGCAGGGGAATGTAGCTGGCCCCGCCACTCAGGCCGGCCGTCTCCGTCACGCCCACCACGGTGTAGTCGTCGTTGCCCAGGTGCACGGTCTGGCCCAGGGCCTGGTCCGCGCCGTCGGGCCACAGCTCCTTGGCAAGCGCCTGGTCCAGCACCACCACGCGCGCACCCACGTCCGCCTCGCCTTGGGAGATGAGCCGCCCGAAGCCGGCCTTGATTCCCGCCGCCTGGAAGTACTCCGGCTCGCAGCCGGTAATCTGCGCGTAGTCCTGCGACTTCACGCCGTTGGAGATGGGCACGGAGTTGCCGGAGTAGCCCGTCACAAAATCGTACTGGTCGGTCATGCGGTCGCTGAGGGCGCGCACGTCCTCGGAGGTCACCTCGCGGCCGGGCCAGCAGTTGATCATGACGGTGCGTGCCTGGTTAAGGCCCAGCTCGCCCACCAGGGAGGCCTTGACTCCGTCTATGAGCGCGGTCATGGAGATGACGGCCGCGATGCCGATGACGATGCCCAGGATGGTCAGCAGGCTGCGGCCGCGGTTGGCGTGAATGGCCGAGAAGGTCTCGTATGCGAGGTCGCGCGCTTTCATGAGGTCGCCTCCTGCCGGGGAGTCGTGTTGCTGGGGGTCGTCGCGTCGGGGGTTGCGCCCAAGTCGTGCGAGCTGAGCGCGGCAACGAAGGCCTGCTCCTGCTCGTCCGTGAGCAGGCGGCCGTCCCGGATGTGCACCACGCGGTCCGCCCAGCCGGCCACGGTGGGGTCGTGCGTGATGAGCACCACGGTCTTGCCGCGCGCCTGCATGCGGCGGAAGGTGCGCATGACCAGCTCCCCCGTGGCGGAGTCCAGGTTGCCGGTGGGCTCGTCGGCCAGGATGAGCGCGGGGTCGTTCACCAGCGCGCGGGCGATGGCCACGCGCTGCATCTGCCCGCCGGAGAGCTCGTTGGACCGGTGGTAGTACAGGTCCTCGGGCAGGCCGACCTCGGTCAGGGCCTGCCAGGCGCGCAGCTCCCGGTCGCGCACCGTGGCGTGGGTGTACACCAGTGGCAGCATAACGTTGCGAATGACGGTGGCGCGCGGCAGCAGGTTGAAGGACTGGAACACGAAACCCAGGCTCTCCGCCCGCAGGTGTGCCAGCTCGGAGTCCGAGAGCTCGGCCACGTTGATGCCGTCCAGCACGTAGGTGCCGGAAGTGGGCCGGTCAAGGCAGCCAAGGATGCTCATGAGCGTGGACTTGCCGGAGCCGGACGGCCCCATGATGGCAAGGAACTCGCCGCGCGCCACGTCCAGGCTGACGCCGCGCAGCGCCGGCGTGAACCCCGCGGCGGTGTGGTAGATGCGGCAGAGCTTCTGCGCATGGATGACGGGGGCGGCCATGCTACGCCACCGAGCTGGTGGCCTCTACGGAGGCAGAGGCATCTTCGCCGTAGGCAAGGTCATCCGCAGGCACGTCGCCGCCGGCCTCCGCAAGTACCTCGTCGCCCTCCTGCAGGTCTCCCTCAACCACTACGTCCGCGCCGCCGGAGGCAAGGATCCGCACCGTGCGCGTCTCCGTGGTGGGCATGCCGTCCTCGCCCCAGCTGGTCACCACGTCCACGGTGGCCTGGTCGCCCTCGCCGGTGGTCACGGCGCTGGCGGGCACCATCAGAGCGTTCGGGATGTCTGTGGAGATGATGGCCACGCTGGCCGTCATGCCGGGCTTGAGGTTGGGGTCGGGCTGGGGAATCAGCAGGTCAACGGCATAGGTGACCACGCTGCCGCCGTAGGAGTCGTACCCGCCGGAGCCCTCGGCGGAAGAGAGGGTCGCGATGTTGGTGACGGCTGCGTCCAGCTGCACGTCCGGCAGGGCGGAGAAGGTCACCGTGGCGTTCTGCCCCACCGCAATCTTTGATATGTCGACCTCGTTCACTTGCACGGTGACCTTCATCTGTGAGAGGTCGCCGATAACTATGAGCGAGCCGCCGGAGCCGCTTCCGCCGGTGGTGGCACCTGCACCAGCGCCGACGGCCGAGCCCTCGACGGCGTTCATGGAGACAACGGACCCCGAGGCCGGAGCCACGACCGTGCGCTTGTTGGCCGTTGCCACCGCGTCGTTGTAGGCGGACTGGGCACTCTCCAGCGCAAGTTGGGCGGAGTCCACCGCGTCAACCGCGGAGTTTACGGTCTCCACGTCCACCATGCCCTCGGTGTCTGCGTAGTAGGCGTCGTATGCCTGCTGGTAGGCCTGCTGCGCGGAGGAAAGCTGGTTCTTGGCGGACCTCAGCTGCATCCCCGCCTCGCGCACGGCCTTGTCCAGCTCGTCGTTCTTCAGGGTGAGCAGGGTCTGGCCCTTCTCCACGTGGTCGCCCTGGGCAACGTTGACGCTGACGATGATGCCGTCAACCTCGGGCGTGACCACCACGGAGCTCACGGGTTGGACGCTGCCTGAGGCCTTGACGGAGTCCTGAAAGTCCCCGCGTGTGACCACGGCCGTCGCCGGAATGTAGGTGCCCGGGTCCTCTGGCGGATTCACAGTGTTATATAGCATTAAAGCAATAACGCACACCACAAGCGCTGCAACAACGGCACCGATGATGCGCTTGACGCGGCGCTTCTTGCGGTGGGCCAGAAGGCTCTGCATGGCCTGCTGCGTGGCCTCGTCGGCATCTGCGTCGCTGTTTGCGGTGGAAAAGTGGGCACCGCCCGCGTTGCTGCTGGCGGCACCCTTGCCTGACGCATCCGTGGCAGGCAGCGGCATGCGGACCGTCTGGTTATCGGTGGCGTTGGAGTCTGTGGAGGGCGTGTCTTGGTGCTGCAATTCGTCGCTCATGGATTCTCCTCACGTGCCTGTGTCGGGTGCTCGGTTGGGTAGTCATTGCCAGGACGTCAATGTGCTGCTATTCCACTGCAGTGGGTGATCGGTGCAAGGACAAGCGCGGTGGCTCGCGCGTGTCTTCCAGTATATGGGGCCGCACGGGAGAGGGGCACGGGCGCCAGTGGTGCATCTACAAGCGGCGGGTTGAGTCCCGCATGCCCGCGAAAAATTGAATGTTTGAGATTATGACTCGGGGGAGATTGGGACTTCTTCTTCGAAGGCATCGTAAGAGCGAATGGCGCACTGAGAAGACAGTGGGCGAGTGCTTAGGACGAGACAGAACAGGGTTGCTTGCGCAGATGCAAATTCTACGCGCAAGGCGCGCAAGGCCCTGCTTGGGGGCCTGCATTGTTGCACCCAAAGGGTTTGTCAACCATAAAACTCGAGCGGAACCGCTTGCGCGACTCCGCCCGTACAAAACCCGAAGGTTTTTACATCTGGAGTCATTATGCCTGCCTTGGTAACCACGTGTCAACGAGTTTCCAGAGGAAATCGAAGTACGGGGCGATTCCATTGGTCTTGAAATAGAGTTGGCGGCTTGTTTCGAAGCGATTCTTGAGCGCGTTGAGCCTTGCCGCATCGCGTAGCAGGGTATCCTTGCTCGTGCAGAAGTGCTGAAGCGCCCAGAGCGACGACGCCATCTGCGCAATGCGGCGGTTGCTCATCTTGGCGCGTCGGGTTTTCGTGTTCCTGATGCCGAGCTCGTTCATGGATTTGAGCAGAAGGCTGTTGGTGGGGGATTCCGCCCTCGGTGCCTTCTTGGTGAACCCGTTGATGATGCAAGAGTTGTGCGCGGTTGCGTTACGCAGTGACTTGACGCTCTTAAGCACGTAGTGCTCCTGCGCCATGACGTCATCACCCCATCTCCCGGCGCAGAATCTGTAGAGGTCGACGAAGGTGCCAAAGTCCACCACTTCAAGGAAGACCCACATGGGCAGGTCATCCAGATGGTGCGCAATCAGATCGCCCTTGTACTCGTCGTGGGTACGGCCACCGCGTGACCGCACCGCAAGTGAGCGGGACACATACCGTCGTCTCTGGTAGTCGAGCTGGTTGAGGTAGTCGGCCACGATTGCATACCCATCCTCGCCCTCTGCCTGTGCGCGGTTGAGCACGTACAGCTTGGCAAAGTGCTCCACGTCTATGCATACGTCGAGAAAGGCCTCGCGCAGCTGCCGGTCGAGCGAAGAGAGGTCGCGCAGGTGCTCGAAGTCGAGGTTGACGTAGGGGCCGGGTGTGCCGTCATCGGCGGCAGGCTTGCGGTCGAACAGCACACGATAGGAGGCGCAGCGCAGGTAGTTGTTGTGTTCGCGCAGGTAGGCAGCTGCGTCCTCCTCCGAGCACAGCTCGAACTTGACGCCGCGCGCCTTCAGGCTTGCAACAAGTTCCTGCGGCGTAAGGAAAGGCTTGTGCTCGACGGGCGCTTGCTCGTGGCGTTCGTTGGCGTCTTTCGGATCACCATTGCCATCCTTGCTGACCTTATCGCTCATGTTGCCCCCTCCCGTGCATCCCCCGCCGTGCCGCGCCCTCAATGATAGAACGTGTGTACGGAATACACAAGAACAATTGTTCGATATTGTGGCGACATCGCAAAGAAGGTTGGAGCCGCGGATGGGCCCATACAACTCTATGAGTGTGAGTGCCGCTTGTTAGAGCTGCTTGCACGCGGGGTTGGCCCCCGACCGCGTCAACACCAGTTCGAGACAAAAGCGCCCCTCCAACGGCATCGTTCTGTCTTGAACTGGTGTTGACGCCAAGTTGAGACACGGCACGCGTGGTACTGGGCCGTGCAATTTGCCTACCCGTAGTGCCCGCCAAGTGAGTGAAGCGTCCTCGATGGCTCCGCGGAGAGCTGCGCACACGGTACATCACCCGTGTGCAGCGCGAGAAGGCAAGCCGCGAACGAGCCGCAGGTAGAAGCCCCGTGTTGCTGTTTGGCTTTCAGTTCTTCTTACACGCCACGCCACCCGTGCGCTGCCGACTCCGTAGCCAGCGTACGTGTCAGAGCTGCAAGCCTGTGCGCAATGCCCTGCTCGTGGTCACAAGCATTGGAGATTCCTCTGCTATTGGAGATTCCTCTGCTGCGCCTGGCGCCACCCCGAGCATCTGAATTCACGTCTTTGGAGCCTCCGTACCGTAGCGTGCGATAACGGGTGGTAACTCTGCCGCTTGGTTGTATAATGACTAAAATATTGACTAGAAAAGGAGTCACGTATGACGTTGACCATCGGCCTCGCGGAGGCTAAGAGCAACTTCTCAAAGGTTACGGCGGAGGTGAACCGCACCGGCAGGCCGGTGACCGTGCTCAAGAACAATAGGCCATGGGTCGTCATCAGTCCGGCGAGTGCCGTTAGGGCCGCTTCGGCGGAAGACATCGCGGTTGACTTCATGGACGAGTACGCGGACGTCTTCGAGGAGCTGGCCAAGTGAGTGAGCTCGCTCTGCTTACTAAAGATGATGTGCTGAAGATTCATCGGGCGGCGATCGAGCGCTTTGGCGGGCTTGACGGCATACGCGACGAGGGGCTTCTTGAGTCGGCTCTGTCGCAGCCGTTTGCTCAGTACGGTGCAGTGGAGCTTTACCCCACCATCGCGCAGAAGGCGGCAAGATACGCCTATGGCATTTGCATGAACCATCCGTTCGCGGATGGCAACAAGCGCGTGGCAACCGCCGTGATGGCCACCTTTCTGCGCATGAACGGCTGTGCCTTCAAGCCGCGCCACGATGAGTTGCTTGCAACCATGATGGGCGTAGCTGCTAGCACGGTGAGCTTTGAGGAGCTGACCAGGTGGGTTGAGGCCCAGCTGTAGGCGCGACGGACGGCGATTACGGCCGCAAGCGCCGCGCCGTGCTCACGGAGATGTGCTACCTGCGCGACCAGGGCGGCCACGAGGTGCACATCACCAACGGCGCCCTCGTCGGGCGGCATGCCGCGGGCTCTTGATGAGGTTGTGCCGCGAGCGCGATGACGCACTTTGGTTGAGTACAGAGCAAATTGTATGTTTGAAGAGCCCTTCGAGCGGGTAAACTACTATCGATGGCCCCGGGATGACCTCTGATTCAAGTCACCGGGGCTCAATTTGTCTCTCGCGATGGCGCGTGAGACTTCCTAATATGCGCCGTGGTCGGAGGTGAGCATGCCGGGGCATGGTGTCGGAGAAGATAGTGGGCACGTTCGCAACTGGGCGGAAGAGTGGCTATCCGCGCCGAGGTTTGCACCCTATCTGGACGCTTGCTCTGGCAATGTGGACGGGGCAATCGAACTATACGAATGGAACATCTCACTTGGCCAGGTCCTCATGCGCGACATTGCGCATTTTGAGGTTGCGTTGCGCAATGCCTACGACGGGCTGATGCAGGAGCGTTGGGACGGGACCGATGACTGGCTTCTTGATGATACGTCTCCCATACGCATGCCCATAATGAGGACGGCTCAAAGGGGCATGCTTGATGTCAACCGCATCAATCGCAACATCATTGATAGCGCGGTGGCAGGGCTTCCACAAGGGTTTTCGCACGGAAACCTAGTGGCGGCGTTGACGCTCGGGTTTTGGGTCCATCTAACTGATCGATCCCGTGAAGTTGATGTATGGCGAACGCACCTCTATCTAGCATGGCCACAGGGTACCAACAGGGCTGACCTACAACGGCGTCTGAGTGCAGTTCTGAGGACGAGGAATCGGGTGGCTCATTTCGAGCGTCTTTTCAACCCCTCACATCAGGCAACTATGCCAACGACTGTCGATGCAGATATTATCCGGCTGTTCCGAGATTTGTGTCCTGAAGCGGCGTTGGAACTCTACGGAGACGAGATGCAGTCGCCAGTGGCAAGGTTCCTTGTGGAGGCCCCCGCACCCGTCCGGGTTGTGGCGTAAGGCTAGAGTCAACGTTGTGGGCAATGGTTGTTGTAACTGCAAGGAGAGTTTTTCGCTCGGGTCGTGCCGGAGCGAAGGTTCCCAGGAAGTGATGCAGAGACTTACGAAGGCGACCTCATGTGTGGAGAAAGGTGGCCTTGGTTCGCACTGCGCACGGGTGGCCACCCGTGCGCGCTTCGCTAGGCCCCCGCGCGAAGCAACCGCAGGTAGAAGCCCTGTGCGCCCGGCGGGCTTTCAGCTTTTCTTACACGCCACGCCACCCGTGCGCTGGTGGTGAGGGCGGTCGGCTGCGTGCGGGGACGGACACGCCTACCCTCGGCATAAGATCGAGACAAAACAGCCCCTCCAGCGGCGGGATTCTGTCTCATTCTTATGTCGAGGGTGGTTGGCGGACATCGGCCGGAGTCACGAGTGCACACACGCCCCCGGACTGCACAGCTGCCCGCTAACCCGCCGCTCGCACCCGCGCCCCACGTGGCCTATGCTAAGCAGAACCCATCCCCGCACAGACCACCCTCCCAAAGGCCGCCTCATGCCATTGCCATATTCATACCGCTATGCCTCGCAACCCGTGCACGTCTCGCACGTGGAGCCCATGAGCCCCGCGCCAAAGGGCAAGGAGCAGCCGTTCGAGTTTGACCCGGCGCTGCCGCCCCTTGTGGCGCGGGACATGGACCGCTTCCGCCGCGCCGTGTTCACGGAGATGTGCTGCCTGCGCGACCAGGGTGGCCACGAGGTGCACATCACCAACGGCGCCCTCGTCGGGCGGCATGCCGCGGGCTTCGCGTACGTCTTTGACCTTGAGTCGGAGCTGTTCCTCGCGGACGATGCGCCCGTCAGGCTCTCGGTGGGCGGCAGGGCGGTGGACGGTGTAGTCCTCGCGTGCGAGGAGTTCCAAATAACCTTGCTTCTGCAGCAGAACATGGGGGAGTCCATATCGTCGGCGGTGCTCTCCGCCAACCCGTGGCAGCTGCTGGAGGCCCTGAACAAGCGGCTGGCGCTCATCAACCCGCGCGAGCACCCGCTGGCGGTCTCGCATGAAGCTACAAGCTAACGAAGTGCAGTAGCATATAAGTTTTTATGGGCTATAGTTTTCTGAATGCAAAGTTAACGCATGATATGCGTCGTATGTAGCGACTAGGGCACACACCACCATGCTAGAGGACTTCCAAACGAACGCCGAAGATGCGCCAAACGGTGCGAACTTTGGCGACGAAGAGAAGAAGCTCAAAGAGGTCGAAGCGCCAATCAAACGAGTAATCGCTGAGTGCGAGGATAAGTGTCGAAGTGCTAAAGCGGAACAGCGCAACCTCTTTGGTGGCGTAGGTGCCGACGACTATGCGGCGTTCATGTCCGCCAAGAGTGATTCGCAGCTGTATGAGCGTCAGACCTTCGAGTACAAGAGCTATGCAGAGGACCCGTACTTCTATCACATCGACCTGCACGCCTCCAATGGCGACACCAAGTCGTTCGTAGTGGGGATGCACCCCGTCACCATCGATGGCAAGCCCGTCGTTGTGGACTGGCGTACTGAGATGGGCGGCCTGTACGCAAACAAGCAGGATCTTGAGTATACGGTCAAGGGAAAGAAGTACACCCCACTGCTACGGCGGAACGTGACCATTCGCAAAGGTGCTCTCCGGGATGTCAACACCGAGTACGATACAGCCGGTGACCTGCCGGGCGAAGTCGTAGACTCCTTCCTTCGCAAGGTGATGCGAGACAAGCGAAGGAGCTACAAGCTTCAGGACATCATTGTCACCATTCAGGAGAAGCAGAACGAGATAATGCGCCGCCCGGCAAGCGAGAGCTTCATCGTGCAGGGCTGCGCGGGTTCCGGCAAGACCATGATTCTCCTGCATCGCCTATCGTACTTGGTCAACAACCCGGACAACCCAGATGTTGATCCAGATCGCTTTGCCGTCATTACCCCTGGAGACTTCTTTGACAAGCACATCGCTGACCTTAGCGCGCGGCTGGACGTTAGCAAGATTCGCAGCTATGACGTCGGGAGCTTCTACAACTACCTGATTGGATTACTTGCCAGCTCGGACACCTATGAGGAGGAGAAGGATGGCAAGGTCACGACGCGTGCCAAGATTCCGACGCCCCAAAGCGTGAATCCAACGGAGTCATCGCTCGAACCTGCGCTTCTGAGTGAGGCTTATTCGGCAAGCTTCCTCGGACGGATTATCGATGCCGCAAATCGGCGGAAGCAAGACGCGCTGGACAAGCTTAAGGCCGAGGGCGCGATTGAATACTTCTCTGAGCTGGGGCTGCATGTGCCGACCATGGACGATACGCCATATGCGCTGTACACGTTTCTTCAGAGGAGTCTGCAGGTCATTCGGAACGACTACGCGCTAGATGAAGATGTCGTCGCTGTCAGACAGAGGGAGCTAGAGGCAGCGCGCAGCGCATTGGCAGATACAAGAAGGCGTGTGGAGGCTGTCGCAGAACGGATTGACAAAGCGAGGGCAGCTGTTCTGGATGCGCTGCCAGAGGCAAGCGATGAGGTTGAATTCCTGATTGCCAATTCCACCGAGCAAGAAGTTCAAGATGCCGGGTTGCTGGAAGAGCGCCAGTACCTAGACAAGCTAGCAGCTGCCATTGATGCCAAGGAGATTGCGCTGCCGTTCTATGGTGGAGTGCTGCAGACCATTCGCCTGGAAGACAGCCTGACGTTCTACGCGAACATGTTCAACTTGCTGACCCCAGCGGAGATGTCCTTGGCTACATCTGGTCATGAGCGGATTGATCAGCGCATGCAACGCGTGCGCGCCTACGAGGAGGCTTTGGCCGACGCAACGAGGAATCTTGAGAACAGCCGCAGCCATCGGCTGGTTGGGACGGTAGAGGAGTGCATTCAAAGTCTAGACGCACGTCGGTTTGGGGAGCTCTTGGAAGGTTTGATGCGACAAACCTACAAGGCTCATGATGTGGTCTATGTTCCTAACAGGAACTATCCGCACAGGATCTATGCGCGTTTGGCGCTGTGCGTTGCGTACTACGGGCAAGCAATGACGGGCTTGCGGCACATCAGCATCGACGAAGCACAGGACATCTCGCCAACGGAGTACGAGGTCCTCAGAGCGGCGCTGGGTCCGCGTGTAACATACAACCTTTACGGTGACTCCGGCCAGCTCGTTTGTGACTACCGTGGAACCGATGACTGGGGCCAGATCGAGCCAGAACTCCAAGCCAGAACCTTCTCATTGGAGCAGAACTACAGGAATACTCTGCAGATCACGTCATACTGCAACCAGCGCTTCAACAAGCAGATGACGGGAATCGGCCTTGAGGGTGCTGTCGTCCAGAGTGGGTCACTGGCGATTGGCGTATCGAACTTGATGAAGCTGCGCCGGCAGCACCCTAACATGCGCCTTGCCGTCATTCATGACCGAGACTTCAAGATGGTCAATAAGCTGCTTGAGCCGCTTCTTGGCGGGGCTGCGTGTTGGGGCGAAGTGGATGAATCAAAGGTCTCCGTCATTGATGTGGTGCAGTCGAAGGGTCTTGAGTTTGACGGTGCCTTGGTGATTGAAAACCTCATGCTGGACAACGAACTCTATGTGGCCTGCACGCGCGCACTGGACAACCTGTTTGTTTGTCGTGTTGAGGAGAAAGTGCCAGCGAAGCCTAGCAAGAAGCGTGGCGAGGGTAGCGCCAGCAAGGTAACGAAGAAGAGTGCCGGCAAGGGTTCTGCGCAACAAGGTCCCAAGGAACGCGTCGCATTGGTTTCGCTACGGGAGATTGCTGCTGCCATCTATGAGCAGCGAGGAATCGCGGCAAACGTCAGACGCGAGACAGATCTCCTAATCAACTCGCTTGTTCTGCAGCAGAAGGGCTCGCAATCAGCGAGGGACGCCTTCGGCATTGCTAAGGACAGGATTGCTGCTCAGCTGGAGAAACGCCAAGCTGAGCTGGATAACGAGGGGGCATCCGTGCAAAAACTGGATGCTGGTGACCTTCTGCGCGGCTGGAAGTCTGACAAGCGCAAGGCCAGCTTGGTGATCATGGCCCTTGTTGAAGTATCCACAGAGTCTATCGCACGCAAAGAGGCGGAAGAGAACACAAAGCGCGCCGAGTACGAGAGGCAGCGCAAGCAGAAGAAGGAAGAGCAGCGGTCGAATGTCGCCAAAGCGGATCGAGGTGTATTAAAGACAGAGCAGGCCATGGCAGCGCGAGTCACAAAGTCCGAAAGACGCAAGGAAGAGGTATGGCAGAAAGACAGGCGCCGGAAGAATGAACAGCGGGCCACTAAGGCGCGAAAGAAGCTTGCTGCACTCTCGAAACGTGCCAGGCGTCCTTACATGGGGGAATTGCAGAGCATTGTTGCGATGGTTGCCACCGCAGAAAACGCGCCGGGAATCATAGAGGACAAGACCGCCGCGATAATGGAGTGTATTGAACCATGTGGACCCGAGCCCTCAAAGAAGGAGCGCTTTCGGTGCCGTCAAGCGACATCCTATCTCGGATGTATGTTGACGAACTTCATCATGTGCAACTCTCAGCTTTACGAGAACAAAAGATATGGAAGGCTGATTATCAACGGCAAGGCTCATCATTTGTTCGATAGCTGGGCAGACAATGTTGGGATTTCGGTCCTGATGTGTGAAGCCACCGTGGACGCCCTGATGGCAAAAGGTCTTCATTACTTGAATGGAGTGTTTCGTTACACAGACTCCGACAGGTGATGTTGTGATTAGGGTACGGGAGGGATGACGTGGCCATTGGAACGTGCGATTCATCTTGGCAGCAAGTGATTGACAACCAGCGAACGGCACTTGCGCAAGAGATTCAAGCCGCAAAGAAGTCTAGTTCGAACAGGCACATCGTGATCAATGGAGAGCGTGTTTCTACGGCCATTGGCAGCTACGTCTACACCTTTGAGAATCCAAACGATGCGAACATACCGGTTGGAGCGTCGGTCTCCGTCTGGGTCGATGGGGCAGACGAGAAAGTGCCCGGAACGGTAATCGCATGCGAGGACCTCACTCTTGATCTTTCGGTTGAGATTGATTTGGGCGCCAAAGTTCCATCGGCCAAGGTGACGTCCGATCTATGGCGCCTGTTGAAAGAGCTCGACGAACGACTGGAATCGATAGGTCCTCAAAACCAACTAGCGCTGGAGCTGATAGGCGGTCGTCGGTATGCTACGAAGACGGATATCAAAGAAGTGCCACGAGGCCAAGAGGCGGCGATTACGGCCGCACTGAAGAACAGGATTACTGTCATCTGGGGTCCGCCTGGCACCGGCAAGACCTACACCATGGCTCGGATTGCTATTGAGTTTGCTAAACGGGGTATGAAAGTGCTCGCAGTTTCGCATAGTAACGTTTCCGTCGATGGGGTAGCTGCGCAGGTAGAGCGGCATATGCTTGCCGTGGATATGGACGAGTACCTAGAGGATGGTAAAGTCCTTCGCTATGGTGATGTCCGCGACAAGCAGCTGCTCGAAGACAAAAGGGTTGTCTCGTACAACTATGTACTGAAGAAGCATCCTGAGCTTGAGCAGCAGATGCGCAATCTTAATAGACAGGCGCGGAAAATCAAGTCAGCGAAGAAGCACGACGCTCACAAGCTGCACGATGTACAAGAGGCGATCGCAAAAATAAGACAGCACTTACGGACTGAAGAGGACGGTTGTGTCGCGCGTGCGCGCATAGTGGCTACCACAGTTTCCAGACTCTATGCTAACGCGCTGTTTGACGACTTGACCTTTGATGTTGTGATGTTCGATGAAGTCAGTATGGCCTATGTATCCCAGGTCATTGCGGCTGCGAGCTATGCAAAAAAGCGCCTCATTTGCGTCGGGGACTTCCGCCAGCTGGCACCAATCGTTCAGACGGAAGATGCTGAGCCCGATGCAGTGCTTTCGCGGGACTTATTTAGTTTCTTGGGCATCACAGATGATGGAGAGGAGACTGCCGTTCACTCAGCGTATGCACACCCTTGGCTGGTCATGCTCAACGAGCAACGAAGGATGCACCCAGACATTGCAGCACTGCCGAACGAGCTCGTGTATTCCGGTCTGCTAACTGACTACAAAGATGTATGGAAGCAACGGAGCCCAGTTGTAGCGACGCGTCCCTTTCCGGGCAGTGCAGTGACTCTTGTTGACCTAGCAGGAGTCTTCTGTCCAGCCTGTAAAGAGCCGGGAGGTGGCTCTAGGTTTAACCTCGTCAGTGCAGTGATTTCTGTGGGGCTGGCAATTGATGCAGTGCGTTCAGACGACTCAATTAGTGTGGGAATCATTTCGCCATATAGGGCTCAAGTGAAATTGGTTCGTCGGATATTGCAGATAATGGCAGAAAATGAGCAATTGGTAAGCAAGATTTCCTGCAACACGGTTCATCAATTTCAGGGCTCGGAACGTGACGTTATTATCTTCGACTGCGTTGAGAGTTTTCCATTTGACTATCTGACAAGGCTGACCTCCTCAAATAAGAACAATTCTGTTTACCGGCTCGTGAACGTTGCTGTCACTCGCGCTAGGGGAAAGCTAATAGTGATTGCGAATGGTCAGTGCTGGCATACCGCTGCAAGGGGGAGGGACAACGCGTTCCTGCATTTGCTTGAGTATTGCGAAACGCACGGGCTCGTCTGTTCTTTGAGTAACGGCACCTTGATGCCAATGTTGCAGAAGTTTCCGCACGGAATTGCATTGAGCTTCTACTTGAACGTAGGTAACGCTGTCGACAAGTTTATCCGCGATGTCGATGGGTGCGAGAGAAGTGTTGCATTGGCAATTACGGATAGTGACCTAAATGCTACGTATGCGGGTCGCGTTCGTAAGGCACTCTCGTCTGCGATTGGAAGAGGTGTACGCGTAGCCTGTAAGGCACGATACAGTCTTGATCTTCCTCGCAACTGGCAAGGTTTTACTGAGGAATGGTCTGCTTATACACAAGTTGTGATTGTGGACGATAGCATCGCATGGTTTGGGCTACCCGCTCCAAATAGTCATTCCCTTTCTGGAGGCTCCTCGTGCAATTGCGAGGTATTACCAACAATCCGCATAGTGGGTGGGCAGGTTGCAAGACTACTCGCCCGCATGACTTGCAATGACTTTCATAATGAAAAGTGGAGTTCTAAACAACACAACTCAAAGAAATCGAGACTGCACGA
Source organism: uncultured Olsenella sp. (assembly GCA_900314495.1). Classification (GTDB taxonomy): domain Bacteria; phylum Actinomycetota; class Coriobacteriia; order Coriobacteriales; family Atopobiaceae; genus Olsenella_K. Next base: position 7,057 of record OMVJ01000038.1, on the reverse strand, counting down.
TGGAGCTCCAAAATCGAGTTCGGCGGTTGGATTTGGGACGAGCTCTGTTAGTGTTTCTGCCCGTTCCGTTCTTGAGCCTCCAGATGAAGATTCTAGTCTTGTGATTCGATTGCTTATCGCAGAGGGCCTCAATCAATACGTGGACAAGCGGGAGCAGGGTGGCAACCTGTGGGTCTTGGGTGGCAAGGAGATTGAGCCCAAGTTGCGCAAGCTGCAACAGCAGGGCTTCGAGTTTCACTTCAAGCCAACAGGAGGCAGGAATGTATTCAAAGGACAGCCCGCCTGGTGGACGAAATGAACCAAGCGAAGGAATGGCTAGCGGCAGATTAGTGCCAGGGGAGTAGCGTTAAGCACTAGCCTTCGTAATAGAGCATCAAGCTCTCCTTATCTTGCACCAAAGTAGCGAGGAACCTCATGACCAAGAACGCATCCACTCCAGCACGCGGCGAATCCCGCTGGCGCTTCCCAGACAACCACCACGGCGAGATTCAGGGCTTCAATAATGCGGGCGTCAGGACGTTTGACGCGAACACGGTCTCATCCGTAGTGCGTGAGAGCATCCAGAACAGTCTTGATGCAGCATTGGACCGCGACGGACGCACTCCCGTGAAAGTGGAATTCGAACTCTTCAGTATGAACGGCGTGAACCTGCCAGACGCGGAGCGGCTTTACGTGAGTCTCAGTGCCTGCGCGGATTACTGGAGCAAAGACAAGCGAGCCAGCAAGTTCTTCAATCGCGCAGCCGATGACCTGAACGGCAAGATTCCCGTGCTCCGCATCTCTGACCACGGCACAACTGGTCTTCGCGGAGCAAGAACCGGCGAGGTTTCCACGGACTGGAGTCGTCTAATCAAGGAGAGCGGCTCTTCCAGCAAAGATGACTTCTCTGGCGGCAGCTTTGGCATTGGCAAGTACGCCACCTTTGCGTGCTCTGGCATGCGCTGCGTCTTCTTCTCGTCGTTGGACGACACGGGCGTGCACTCATCCATCGGCGTGGCACGTCTCGCATCGTTCCTGGAAGACGGACACATAACTACGGGTGTTGGCTACTATTCAGACAACGAAGAAAACTCAGCCATCCTTGACCCGCTTGCCTTCCCAGGTGCCTATACCCGCAAGCAGGGCGACACGGGTACCGACATCTACGTCATTGACTGTCTGCAGACGGACGGCCTCATGGAGAGCATCCGTAGGGAGGTACTAATCAACTTCCTTGTCTCCATCTGGAAGGGCCGGCTCGAGGTGGTGGTTGACGGCAAGCCTATCAGCAAAGCGAACATCGCTTCGTACGTGGGCGAGCTTAATCCGCAGGACCCAGACGAGTCCGTTGTGATCCAGCATTTTGACCTCCTGCGGCCAGGTGCCGCCGGAGTAACCAAGGTCGTGCTGGATCCTATGCAGCACGAGTTTGCCCGCAAATGGGGTTACAAACAAGGCGAGGCTGTCCTCTATCTTGCGCAAGGTGATGGCTTCAACAGGACCATCATGATGACCCGAGCCCAAGGTATGCGGTTGTTCGAGCAGAACCGTATGCCCGGAAGCATCAACTTCACTGGCATCCTCATGATTGAGGGCCAGAAGATGAACGAGGACTTCCGCCAGATGGAGGCCCCGTCCCATGACAAATGGGAGGAGGGAAGAGCGGAGAACCCTAAGAAGGCCAAACAACGGTACAAGGAGCTGCGCGACTGGCTGCGCGAGATGGTGCAGGCCGCATATGCACCAATAGCGGGCGACAAGGTAGACGCCTTCAACGCTGGCCTCTACCTGCCCAAAGATCCTAGGGCGCGGGCATCGGTTAGCAAGCGTTCCGCCAAAGGCGAGCACAAGAACGACATCACCAAGCCGAGGAAGGTGCGCGCCCATAAGAAGGCGGTAAAGCCCAAGGCTCGTGGCGGCATGCACGACGAGGGCCAGGTTGGATCTGAGCCCGGCGCGCTTGGCACCATGAAGGGCTCCTCGTCAGGTCAGCGCAGCGGTGCCAGGGGAGGCATGGGCTCTGGTGACAAGCCGGGCCTCACCTACGTGCCTATTCGTTCACGCGCGATGTCTGCAGGTAGCGCCAACACGTACAAGGTCAAGCTGGTGGTGCCGCAGAACGTCTCCCGCTGCATGCTAGAGGTCAAATGCGACGGCGAGCAGAGCCAGAGCGATCTTGTGGTGAAGAGAGCGCATGTCGTCAGAGGCAACATAGAACAGAAGGAGATTGACGGCAACCGCATTGCCCTTGGCGCATGCGCGAAGGGCGAGGTCATAGAGGTGGAGTTCTCTCCAGACTTCGATCGCCCATGCATGATGGAGGTGAACTTCTATGCGGCCAAGTAATGGTCTTTCGCCGTACCCCATTCTTGCGTCCTTCCGGGACGACTACCAAGACTCGACCTTCAGCACCAGCGTGGATTGTTTGCCCAATGCGCAGGCGGCGTTCATATCGTGCAAGTTTGAGCTGCACGATGACGGGCTGCGGCAACTTATTGACCAAGGTGGCGCTTGCTACTTGCTACACCTGGAGTGCGGCGTGACCTCCTTCCGGAAGGCCTACCGGTGCCAGGTACCAGTCTTGCGCGTTCATGTGCCACTCACACAGATTGCGGACAGCATAGACGTCTGCACCTACGTTGTGGCAACGCAGGACCTGCCTGCCTATGCAAACTCGGCCTTCCATCCAGATTACGGCAATGGCTCGTTTGCCGTTCACGCCGGTGGCATCTTGGCCATTGGCGACAGCTACGCGCTGCAAATTGAGGAGACGGGCGACACGGATGTGCCACCTTCGCTCATACGCGTGGTGAAGGGTGACTCCGACAAGTCGGAGGACGTGCAGGTAAACACCGATGGCAGCGAGTACATAGTCGTGAGGCTTAACCCTCGTACCTACGACCTGTACCTGCAGGAGGGTAACGGACCGCTGGGAGATACGGTGTTCTCCCTGATCCTCTTGCCTGTTCTGCAAACGGTGCTCTCCCGTATGGCTGCCGATGAGGAGGATGCAGATAAGTCCTGGTACAGGTCCATAGAGGAGCTCATTGGCTCCTACGGCATCGCTGTGAAGGACATTGACCAAAACGACCCGCAGAAGTCCCCTATGGCCGTGGCTCAGAAGATATTCGAGGACCCCGTGGCCCGTGCGCTGGAGGCCATTATGCAGCTGCAGGAGGCGGGCAATGAGGATTGATTTCATGACCGAGGAGGCCCTGGTCAAGCTGCGAGCAGACCTTGAGGACAACCTCGGCCACTACGTGAAAAACGACCAAGACTACTTTTACGACGTGCTGGACAAGATGGACGGCCTGCTGGCCTCCAGCCTTACGTGCCCAGACTTTGACTTGAACATGTCCGCCGTGGCACCAGAGAACACTGATACCGACAATGTGCGGCGGCTCTACGGTGCGATGCGCGGCCTGAGCCCCGTGGTGGCTGCGGACGAGAGGCTGTGGACAGGCCTTTCGCACGGCTACTTCTGGGACTACGTGCAGTACCGTCAGCACGACGCCATAGCATCTGGCGACCCCAAGCGCGTGGCCACTTCGTTCTTCTTTACCAACGGGCACCGCAGGTCGCTCTTTGTTCACTGTCTGTCGCGCCTGTGGTGGGCAGGCTACCTTACGTATGACGAAAAGGCCAAGGACCCCTTTGCGCTGACGGACGTCGTCACCCAGCAAGCGTTTGCGTCCACCATCATGCTCATATCCTCCAGCAACATGACCTCCAACAAGGACATATGCCTAGGCGTGCTGACCAGCATCAAGAAGCGCCAGCTCATGGGCGAGGCTATTCAGCGAAAGCACTTTGTGGGACCGCTGCGCTACCTCAACAACATGGGTGCCCTCACGGTGCTGGACATGCTGAGCCGCGAGGAGATTACCGAGATTGTTGACCAGTACCTGGCTTCAGATGCGTTTGCGCAGATGAAACTGGGGTAAAGGCTACCCGCCTACATCCCCAGCCCGAACCACTTCTTCAGCGCGTCTTCGTCCAGCGCCATGAGCTTGGCCTCCCCGTAGTACTGGTAGTGCCAGCCGTGGTACATGTGGCCCTGGTAGCTGACCACGTGCAGGAAGTTGTGGTAAAGGTCCCGTTGGGGCATGTTGGCTGTTCGCTCGTCCAGCGTGACGTGGTGCTTCTTGCACCACGCGCGAGTCTCCTGCAGGATGAGCCCCCTGTCCCAGTCGGGCGAGAAGTGCACGCCAGGTGGAAGGGTTATCTGGTTGTGCTCGTCGTACGCGGTGGGCTGGTAGGGGAGTTCAGACTCCGGCGGCATGAAGTGGTGCGTGCGGTCTGAGTTGCGCATGGCGTTGCGCATGGCCCCAGCCATGGGTACGGTGCTGCCAACGTGCTGATGTTCGCTGACGTAACGGGAATGCTGGCCGTGTTGGATGGGGTGTTGGGGCTTTGTTTGTGAAGTCGCCGCCTGGCTGCCAGTGCCGACGGCCTTGCCTGACCCCGCACGCGTGCCGGTGTCCCGACGAGGCGACATGTCCCTTTTGTCGTTGAACTCGACAATGGACTCGTACTTGCGAGGGTGCTTCGTCCGCTGCTGCGCCCTGACTTTCTGACGCTTGGCAATGCGTTCCTCCGCTGCGCGGCGGCGGGCGCGAGCTGCTTCTCGGCGTTCGGCCGGAGACTGCTGCATGGAATCGTTCGCGTTACTGTGACGGGTGTTGCTCATATGGGTCCAACGGTAGGGAAGTGGCGATTGACTCTTATCTTACCGAGATGCCTGAACGCGAGGGATGAGAGGTGGGCCACTGCTTGAGTATTTCGATGGAACACAGTCCCAAGTGCGGTGGTGGGCCATGCCCCCGCGTGGTGGACTGTCGTGGCATGTACATCCATTGCGACGAGGCTGAGTATCATGAGTTGAGGCCGGACGAGGTGTGAGAACTCCAATCGCTTGAGGGCCAGCGTTGCGTGCAATTGTCCAATCCGGAGTTGGACAATTGCACGCACAAGAAAAGTCGATCACGGGAGCAAGGGAATTCTTTGGGGTTCGAGGTCGCCTCCCTGACGTTCCGATGCCACCCCTTCATCTGGCTCAGACGCCACTTTTCACCGATTGACCTCGTGCGAACACACGGACACCTGCGTCGCCGTACTACTCTGTGTGTGCGGTTGTATGACACATTGCGGTGAAATGGGGCGTGCCATGACCTATCGTGACCTTGTCAGGAACGGAACGGCCGAGGAGGACCTGCGCCGGCATCTCGCCAGCGGCGACATGGAGGCCACCACGATCCGTATTCCCCGCAATCTCAAGGATGCCATTACCGAAGAGGCCGATCTCAAGGGTATCAGCTTCTCAGCACAGCTCCGTATGTGCGCCATCGATGCTCTGGTCGAGAAGGTGCGTTGATATGCAACCTCTAGAATGGAAGGCCACCTCTCCAAAGCATGCGGACTACGCCCCGGGCATGCGCATCCTCGTGCGCGGCCAGGAATGGCTTGTGCGGCGCGTCGACTCGAATACCCTCGGTAACGCAGCGCTCCATTGCGTCGGCATCTCTCCCCTTGTGCACGAGCGCGAGGCGATCTTCCTCGAAGACCTCGACGACATCGAGATAGTCGACCCGGCCAAGACCAGGCTCGTGATCGACAGGTCCCCTCGCTATCGCGACACACGCCTCTACCTAGAAAGTGCCCTGCGTCGCACGGCACCCACCGATGCAAGCCTCCATATAGGCCAGAAAGCCGCGATGGACCAGATGAGCTTCCAATACCTCCCCGCCTATCAGGCACTGCGTCGTCCGAGACAGCGCATTCTCATCGCGGACACCGTTGGCCTCGGCAAGACTCTCGAAGCCGGCATACTCATGTCGGAACTCATTGCGCGCGGCAAGGGGAAGCGCATTCTCGTCGTCACAACGAAGAGCATGCTCACACAGTTCCAGATGGAGATGTGGAATCGCTTCACCATCCCACTCGTGCGCCTGGACTCCGCACGAATCCAGCGCATAAGGCGGGAACTCGCATCAAACGCAAACCCGTTCTACTACTACGACAAGACCATCGTCTCCATCGACACCATAAAGCGCGGCATCGAATACGGCGTCCATCTGGAGAATGCCTACTGGGACATCATCGTCATCGACGAGGCCCAGAATGTCGCGCAACGTGGCGGGACGAAGCTCACCGAAGCCAGGACGTCGCGGTCGCAGCGCTCGACCCTGGCGGAGAAGCTCTCGTCGCGGTCGGACACGCTCATCATGCTTTCCGCAACCCCGCACGACGGCCGCCCGCAAAGCTTCGCGTCGCTCATGAACATGCTCGACCCGACGGCCATCGCGGACCCACAGAGCTACACTCCCGACGACATCAAGGGCCTCTGCGTCCGCAGGTTCAAGAAGGACGTGCGCGCACAGATTGCCGACGTCTTCCAGGAGAGAAACGTCGAGATGGTTCCCTGCACTGCAAGCCTGGAAGAGGAGCTCGCATTCGACATCTTCTCCGACATGCGACTCACGATGGACGAGCAGCACAAGGGCAGTACGTCCGGACTGTTCAAGATCAGCCTCGAAAAGGCGCTCTTCTCGAGCCCGATGGCCTGCATCGCGACCATTGACGAACGGCTCAAGAAGCTTGCGAAAATGGACCCAGAAGACAAGGCGGGTGACGCGTCGAAGCTGCGCGAACTCCGCGATTCGCTTGCCCTGGTATTAGACAAGTCGTTCTCTCGATACCAAGGGCTCCTGAGCCTCCTCCGCGGCGACGAGTTCAAGTGGGACCCGGGCGACACATCCGACCGGTTGGTCATCTTCACCGAGCGCATAGCGACTATGAAGTGGGTGGCAGAGCATCTGCGACGAGACCTCGGTCTGCCCGACAATGCTGTCATCACGATGGATGGCAGCCTCAGCGATATGGAGCAGCAGGACATCGTCAAGGAATTCGGGCGCGAGAGCTCGCCCGTGCGCGTGCTTGTCGCATCGGACGTCGCGTCCGAGGGCATCAACCTCCACTACCTCAGCCACAGACTCGTCCACTTCGATACGCCGTGGTCCTTGATGGTGTTCCAACAGCGCAACGGGCGCATCGACCGCTACGGACAGAAAAAGCGCCC
>OMVJ01000043.1 GCA_900314495.1 uncultured Olsenella sp. | reverse complement strand
ATCACGCACGACGAGGACGTGGCCCTCATGGCTCCGCGCGTCATTGCCATCGAGGACGGCCGCGTGGTCTCCGACGAGCGCAGGGGGTGAGCGCGATGGGGGTCTTCGCAAGCTTCACCCTTCGGTCGCTGCGCAAGAACCGCACGCGCACCGTGGTCACCGTCATTGGCGTGATCCTCTCGACTGCCCTGCTCACGGGCGTGGTGGCCACCGCCACGAGCGTCGCCGCGGCCCTTCTCGGCCGCACCATAGAGACCGAGGGCTCCTGGCAGGTGTACGACGAGCTCCAGCCGGCCGAGGCAGACTCGGCCCTTGGCCGGCTGGCGACGGACGCAAACGTGGCGGCCGCCATGGATTCCCAGGCGGCAGGCTTTGCCTCTTACGCGAGCGACGCCGACCTGAGCACGACCCTGCTCGCCATTCAGACCGCACCGCGGGTGCTGCGCGGTGGCGCGGACCAGGCACGCGGTCTCGCCGTGATGCCCACGGTGCGCTCCGGCCGCGAGCCAGAGGCGCCGGGCGAGGTCATGCTGCCGGCCACGTTCTCTGGCGTCACGCTCACAGACGACGGCTCGGGCGCCAGCGCCGCCAGCGACGGCCCCATCGAGCTGGGGTCCACGGTCACACTACCCCTGGGCGCCACGCTCGGTGACGGCGACTCCCCCGGCACGCCTACGACCACACGCAGCTTCACCGTGGTGGGCTTCTACACGCCGCAGCACTTCGCAAGAAACGACTTCTCCGCCTTCGAGGAGGTCGGCACCACCGCGATCGTCTCGCCAAACGACGTCTCGAGCCCCATCTTCACGCGAGTGTGGGTGGACACGAGCGGCTTCTCGACCCGCGACGCCCTCAAGGGTTGGGCGGCGCCAATCTTTGGCGAGGAGAACTACTACCTCCACGGGCGCCTGCTCTCCCTCCAAGGGATGGCCAGCGACGAGAGCGCCACCATGGAGTCGCTGCGCGGCATGGTTGCCGTGATCGGCGGGGTCATCGTGGTGGCCGCCATCGGAATGATCGGCAATTCCTTCTCGATCTCGGTGGCCGAGCGCACGCGCCAGTTCGGCCTGCTCTCCTCGCTGGGCGCATCAAGGCGCCAGCTGAGAAGAACGGTGCTCCTGGAGGCCGCGGCCATTGGCCTCGTGGGCATACCCGTGGGGCTCGCGGCGGGGCTTGCCGGGGTCGCAGCCATGCTCAGCAGCTCTGCGCGGGCGTTTGACGCAATGCTCCGCAGCTCGCTTTCGGGGACTGCCCAGGGCATCCCCCTGGTGATAAGCCCCGCCGTGGTGGCGGGCATGGCGGCAGCGTCCTTCCTCGTGCTGCTCGCGAGCGCCTGGGCACCGGCGTGGCGCGCCGGCAGGGTCTCGGCCATCGACGCCATCCGCCAGCAGCAAGACGTCAGGCTCTCCAAGCATGCCGAGCGCGCGATCGAGAAGGCACAGACCACGGGCACCACGCCAAGAAAGCCGCTGCTCGAGCGCATCGCGGGGCTACCCGGCCTCCTGGCGAGCAGGAACCTCTCGCGTTCCAGCTCGCGTGGCCGCACCGTCGTGGTGTCGCTGGCGCTCTCGGTCGTGCTCATCGTGCTCTCGGGCGCCATCTCGCTCTACATGGGACGCTCCATGGACCTTGTCGACGACCTTGGGCCCACCAACCGATCCGACATGTCACTTGCCATCTACAACGGCCAGGAAGCCGATCAAGGCACCGTGTCCAAGGGCACGCTGGGCCTGGCGGGAGACGCGCAGGCCATATCCAACCAGGTGGACGGTCTCACCCCGGGTACGGCCCTCGTGAATGGCACCCTCGAGGCCGCGCTCCCCGCTGGCAGCATCTCTGCAGACGGCCGCACGTTTATCGCCGGCTACAGCAGCGTCGACAGAGACAGCGCCACCGGGGACGGCTCGTATGCAGGCCCCATGGTCGTCTCGTTTGTGGATGACGACACCTGGGCCGCGCTCTGCAAGGAGGCGGGCGCAAGCGGCACCACGGCCGCCAACGGCGGCAGCATGCCGGCGCTGGCCCTCAACGTTCTGGCATGGATGGAGTCGAACAGCATAAGGATGGCTGCGCCGTACGGCTCGCCCACCACCGCCACGGTCTACGAGCTGCGCGACCTGCAGTCTTCCCTGGTACTTGACTCGGATGGCGGCGCCGTAGTTCAGACGTGGGAGCGCTCGGACGATAACACGGGTGGGACGCAGCGTCAGACCAGCATCGAGGACGCGGCCGTGGACTCCGGCACCATCTCCTTTGTGGGAAAGCTCGACTCACTGCCAGCGCAGCTAGGCGACACGAGCCTTACGTCCTCCTCGACACTCGCGATGGTCATGCCGCGCTCGGCGCTCGAGGCGCACCCCAACCTCTTCTCGGCGACGAGCGTCCTTGTGCCCTTCTCGCTTGCCGAGGGCGCCGACCCCTTTGACACCGGAAACGCACTCGAGGAGACGGCCAGCGCGGCTTTGGGCGGCAGCGCCACTGCGTACGTGAACAACAACGTGGCCGAGAAGGAATCGACCAACGCCGTCGTTGGCCTCTTCAAGCTCCTGGTGACGACCTTCTCGGTTGTGTGCCTGCTCATCGCCGTAGCCAACGTATTCAACACGCTCTCCACGAGCATCATCCTGCGCACCCGCGAGTTTGCCGTGCTGCAGAGCGTGGGGCTTGGACCCAAGGGGTTCCGCCGCATGCTGGTTGCCGAATGCGCGAGCTACGCACTGCGCGGGTTGGGGTTTGGCCTGGTCTTCTCGGTGGGCGTGGTCTGGCTCTTCCGGTCCGCGCTGAGCTCCAGCGTGGACCTCTCGTTCGAGCTGCCCTGGGGCTACGTGGCCGGGGCCGTTGCGGGCGTGGTAGCGGTGCTGGGGCTCTCCGTTGCCTACGCGCTGCGTCGCAGCCACGCGCTGAACATCGTGGAGGCCCTGCGCGCCGACGCGATCTGACCGGTTGCCCCCCTGGGCCACGGGTGCCGAGAGAACCCCGCGGCAGAAAAAAGCGCCCCGGCCAAAACCGGGGCGCGTACTTGGGGCCTTGGCGAGGGATGGATGCCGGCCCTACTGTTGGTTGCAGCTAGTCGATGGAGACCTTGGTGACGTTGGCCTTCTCGGACTGCTTGGGAACGTTCACGGTAAGGACGCCACCCTCAAGCTTGCCCGTAATGCCCGTGGTAGCGGCATCCTTCAGGAAGACGCCACGCGTAGCGCTCCACTCACCGGTCTCCTTGTGGAGGTAGTTCTTGCCCTTCTCCTCGTCAGACTCCTTCTTGTCGACGCTGATGGAGAGACGACCCTCGTTGAGCTCGACGTCAATCTCGTCCTTCTTGACGCCAGCCAGGTGGGCAGTGACAACGTACTTGTCGTCCTGGTCCTCCACGTTCATCTTGAAGGCGGCGTCACCGTCAACCGCGGCCAGCGGCGCAAAGAAGTCGTCATCAAGGAAGCCGCCAAACGGCCAAGACCTACGAAGTGCCCTCTCATAGCGATCGTACGGAACCATGCTTGCCATAACGAATCACTCCTTCTGTGATTGTTGGTGGGGCGCCCGAGCTTGCTTTGTGCGCCCTTTGGTGTTCGCTTGTATATGTTCCCCCAAGCACCGCGTTTAAACACTATTCGGAAGATTTTCTTAGTTAATTTGGCTGAACTAATCTAAGTCCCTTGCACATAGATATTGCTCTTCTGCAGGCTTTTGAGAAACCCGTGCGAGTTTGCCCCTCTTTGGGCAGTTGCCTCATGTGCGCGGCACGCTGAACTATGATGTTGAGGCAAATTTCGACTTCCCGAGAACGATCGTTGGAGGTGCCCTCATGGGCAGCAACGACAATTCATATAACGCGCAGCGCCTGAACCCCATGCGCACGGGGTCCTTCCAGCGCACTTCTGGCAACACCAGCTCTTCCCTGGGCCACACCGGCTCCACCCAGCGCACCGGGCTCAGCCACACGGGCTCCTCGCTCCCCACGAGTGCGGAGGCAACCAACCCCACCGTTGGCCAGCCGCAATCCCGCTCCGAGTATGAGCCGGATTCTGCCAGCTACACCGCGCCGGCATACGGCGCGCAGTACGACCCCGAGGAAAACGCCTGGACTGCCCAGTACGCAACGAGAACGCCCTACGTCCGCAAGCCGCGCCCCCGCAAGACCCAGGAGGCCATCGACGACCTGGCGGACGACAACACGCCGTCTGCCACCTACGCCCACGATTCCAACGTTGCCGTCGGCGGCGTCACCCCGCTGGCGGGCCGTCCCTACTCCCGCTCACGCTCTGACATGGGCAAACTGCAGCGCGACCTTCACTATGGCCAGTACCTGGAGATTCCCAAGGGCAAGCGCCAGATCTTCGCCTCGCGCGAGCGCAGCAGGCAAATCCGGTCCCGCATCGTGATCGGCGTCATCCTTCTTGTGCTCGTCCTCCTTGCGGCGTTCGCGTTCAGCCTGCTCTCTGCCAACGCGTAGCGCGCCCAGCAGGGCGTCAGTCCCAAGGGTCCCGCTCGAACAGTGGCCCCGCGGAGGGCCTCCTGTCCGAGTAGGGGTCGTAGCCGTCATCGTCCTCGTTCTCTGCGCGAACGAAGGCTGCGTCGGCAGCTGGCACCTTCGGCTTAGCTGGGGTCACGCCGGCAGCGCGCTTTCCCTGGGCCCACTCGGTTGAATACCTGAGCTTCGCTCCGCCCGCCCCCGCCCCAGCGGGGGTGGTTTCAACCTTTGGCGGCTCGGCGTCGCAGCCCGGCCCGCCCTGCTTGCTCACGTCCATGGACCCTCCCAACAGTCACTGGCCGTCCGCGCCTGGCCTACTCCGCCGGTTTGCCATTCGCGGTTGTGGCAGACTCGTTTACCTCGGGTCCGTTGGCAACGGCGGAGTTTGAACCGCCAGCATATATTTGCGAGTACGCAACAAAGTCGCAGACGCTGTTCCCGCTCTTGGAAAGGTCGACGTTGTTGAAGAGGCTGCGCGGGGCGCAGGTGACAATCGCGTCCACCTGGTTGTTGGACACCGCACGCACTATGACGGTCCAGCAGTAGTCGCCCGACGTGCCGTACTCGCAATAGAACGCGCGGTCCGAGGCAGTCACGCCGTCAGGCAGGACGACGTCCTTCTCCGTGCATGTCTCCGTTGGGCTGCCGAGGCCGCACAGGTCTGCGACCTCGTCGGCCACGTCCTTGTTCGCGCCGTTCTGGGTTATGGCGGAGGCGGGAATCATCAGCACTATGCCACCGTAGCTGCTGCCCTGCTGCAATTGGTCCGTCACGTCCGTGCCCTCGGGCTGCGAGGCGTTTGCCGCCCACGGCGTGGGCGAGAAGAGAATCCTCTCCCCCGCGTCGTTGCGGAAGCGTTCCACCGCCCCTCCGGCCTCCGCTCGGTAGCCAAGCTCCACGGTGAACCCCTGGCCCGTCAGGTAGGACGAGAGGATGGATGCGGGCGACGTGAAGTACTCGAGCAGGTGGTGGTAGTCGCTTGGGTAGGGGTCAGCCACAACCACCTGGACCACTCCGTCGGCCCCGGCGCGTGTGCTTGCGGCGGGACTGGTGGAGAGTACAACACCCTTCTGTTCCTGCGAGCCGCTCCTATAGGTGACGTTGGCGGTAAGGCCCGCGGCTTCCAGTGCAGCCAGCGCGTCGGCCTCCTTCTTCCCCACCACGTCGGGCACGACGGGCGGCTGCGAGACGGTAAGCACGACTTCCTCCGTGCTCATGAAGATGCCGCCCTCCGCCGGGGCGACCCCCAGCACGGTGCCCTCGGGCTGGTCCGAATACGAGTACTTGAGGGTCACGTTCCGCGCGCCAGCGGCCTCCAGCGCCGTGCGAGCCTCCTCGACCGAGAGCCCAATGACACTGGGGACGGTGCGGTCCACAGCCACAGTCAGGGTGACGGTTGAGCCTTCCGGCAGGCGCGTGCCAGGCTCCGGGTCTGAACGGAGCACGTAGCCCGTTCCGGAATCAGCCGGTTCCGTCACGACGTTGACCGAGAAGCCCTTCTCCTCCAGCGCCTGCGTGGCGCGGGCCTGGGCGGTGCCAACGACCCTGGGCACCGTCTTGCCGCCCCACATCTCCAGCGAATAGGTGCCTATGCCAGTGCCTGCGGCTATGGCCGCAACCAGCAGGAGGAAGAGGACGATGGCCCGGTAGTACCCGCGCGTGTGCTTGCGTGGCTTGGAGGAGGCATCCAGCGGGATGTCCTCCGAGTGCTTGATGCGCGTGGATTGCCTGGGGGCAGTCTCCTGACGGACGCGGTTGCCGCGCAGGGTGTGCATGCGCCACGGCGCCACGCCCACGCCCTCGGTACCCGTGGACTCGTCACCCGTGATGGGATCGTCCTCCAAGGCCCTTGGGGCAGACGGCCGCGACTTGGCTCGCGTTTGGCCCACAGAATTCTGGCCCTCCACCTGATCTTCCAGGAAGTCAGGCACATTGTGCGCACGGGCTGGCTTGCGCGCCGTGCCGGCGTCACCCGTCTTGGCAGGGTCGGGAACGCCCGAGACGGACCGCCTGCGACCATTGCCGCGCCGCCCCGCGGGAACGGGGGCACCGCAAGACGGGCACGTTGTTGCGCCATCGGGAAGCTCTGCCCCGCATGCCTCGCACCTCATGAGCTGCCCTCCTCCCCACGTCACAGAAAACCGTTCCGGCCGACCGCCATGCGGCACGCCAGCCTGCTGAATGCCATTGTACCGACCTTCGCGCGCTTGATAGCGAAGCGCGCCATGCCCTAACGCATGTGCCTACCCATAATGACGCATGTGGGAAAAATTGCAAACATTCGTTCGGTAAGAGGCTGGCGACCCTGCCGTCTGGGAGCTCGGGTCGCCCCGGGCGTCCCAAAGGGGCGGCACACAAAACGCGGGGCACCCCAACGGGCACCCCGCGTCAAGCTGCTACCGGGCAAGCGTATGAGCCTACTCCACGTCGTCCGGGTCCACGCCGTCCTCGGCGTCTGGGCCGGCGTCGCTCGCCGGCACGTCCGTGGACGGTCCGCCCACGCGCACGGCGTACATCTGGTCGTCCGGGCCCACGTCCACGCGAACCGTGTCGCCCTCGCGAACCTGGCCGGCAATGATCAGGTTGGCAACCTTGTCCACCACCTGCCGCTGAATCAGCCTCTTCAGCGGGCGAGCGCCGAACACGGGATCAAGGCCGTCCAACGCAAGCGAGCCAACCGCGGACTCGCTCAGCTCCAGCGTTATGCGCTCCTTTGCCAGGCGCGCACGCACGTCCTTCAACTGGATGTCCACGATCTTCTCTATGTCGTCCAGGCCCAGGCTGTGGAACACGACCACGTCGTCAATGCGGTTCAGGAACTCGGGCTTGAAGGTGGCGCGCAGCGCCTCGTTGACCTGCTTCTGCACCGCGTCGGGGTCGCTCTGGGCGTTGGCGCCGGCAATGAACTGGCTGCCCACGTTGGAGGTCATGATGATGATCGTGTTCTTGAAGCTGACCACGCGGCCCTGGCCGTCGGTGAGCCTGCCGTCGTCCAGCACCTGAAGCAGGATGTTGAAGACGTCTGGGTGCGCCTTCTCCATCTCGTCCAGCAGGATCACGCTGTAGGGGTGGCGCCGCACGGCCTCCGTCAGCTGGCCGCCCTCGTCGTAGCCCACGTATCCGGGAGGGGCACCGATCAGCCGCTGCACGCTGAACTTCTCCATGTACTCGGACATGTCGATGCGGATGAGCGACTTCTCGGAGTCGAACAGGCACTCCGCCAGGGCCTTTGCCAGCTCCGTCTTGCCCACGCCAGTGGGGCCCAGGAAGAAGAAGCTGCCGATGGGACGGTTGGGGTCCGAGAGCCCCGCGCGGCTGCGGCGCACGGCGGCCGCCACGGCGCTCACGGCGTCGTTCTGGCCTATGACGCGCTTGTGCAGCTCCGCCTCCAGGTTCTTGAGCTTCTCCATCTCGCCCTGCATCATCTTCGAGACGGGCACGCCCGTCCAGGAGCTCACGACCTCCGCAATCTCCTCGCTGGTGACCTCCTCCTTCAGCAGGCCACCCTCCTCCTGCTTGGCAGAGAGGGCCTTCTCGGCCTCGTCGTACTGGCGCTGCAGGTCCGGGATGATGCCGTACTGGATCTGGCCGGCGCGGCCGTAGTTGCCCTCGCGCGTGACGCGCTCCAGCTCCACCTTGGCGTCCTCGATCTGCTTCTTCAGGTCCTGCACCTTGTCGATGGCGGACTTCTCGTTCTGCCAGGCGGCCTTCATGCCGTCCAGCTTCTCCTGCGTGGCGGCAATCTCCTTGCGCAGCGTGGCCAGGCGCTCCTTGGAGGCCTCGTCCTCCTCCTTCATGAGGGCCTGCTCCTCAATCTGCTTCTGCGTGAGGTCGCGGTCCACGGCGTCTATGTCCGCAGGCATGGAGTCCAGCTCCATGCGCAGGCGCGAGGCCGCCTCGTCCACCAGGTCAATTGCCTTGTCTGGCAGGAAGCGGTCGGAGATGTAGCGGTTGGACAGGTCCGCGGCAGAGACCAGCGCGCTGTCCGTGATGCGCACGCGATGGTGCTGCTCGTACTTGTCCTTGATGCCGCGCAGGATGGAGATGGTCTCCTCCACGCTGGGCTCGCCCACCATGACCGGCTGGAACCTGCGGGCCAGGGCCTGGTCCTTCTCTATGTACTTGTGGTACTCGGCCAGCGTGGTGGCGCCAATGGCGTGCAGGGCACCGCGGGCCAGGGCCGGCTTCAGGATGTTGCCAGCGTCCATGGAGCCCTCGGTTGCACCCGCGCCCACAATGGTGTGCAGCTCGTCTATGAAGAGGATGATCCTGCCGTCGGACTTCTCGACCTCCTTCAGCACGCTCTTGAGCCTGTCCTCGAACTCGCCGCGGTACTTGGCACCCGCCACCAGCGCGGACATGTCAAGCTCAATCAGGTCCTTGTCGCGAATGGTACTGGGCACGTCGCCATTGACGATGCGCTGGGCCAGGCCCTCCACGATGGCCGTCTTGCCCACGCCGGGCTCGCCAATGAGCACGGGGTTGTTCTTTGTGCGGCGGCTCAGCACCTGGACGGTGCGGCGAATCTCCTCCACGCGGCCGACCACCGGGTCAAGCTTGCCCTGGCGGGCAAGGTCCGTCACGTTGCGGCCGTACTGCTCCAGGGCCTCGAACTGCGGCTTGGCGTCCTGGGAGGTCACGTGCTCGTCCCCGCGCAGGTCCTTGTAGGCCTCCTGCACGCGCTTGGCCGTGACGCCCGCGGACGAGAGTATGGAGCCGGCCTCCGTCTTGTCGTCCGCCAGGGCACAGAGCAGGTGCTCGCTGGTGACGTAGGAGTCGCCCATCTTGGTGGCGAGCTTCTCCGCGCCGTTGATGACCTTCACGAAGTCGTTGGTCATGCCGGTCTGCGCGCCGCTGCCAGACACCTTGGGCTGGCGGGCAATGGCCTGATCAACCTGCTGGTCCACGCTCTTGGGGTCAGCGCCCACGCGCTCGATGATTGCATTGATGTTGCGCTCTCCGGAAGTGAGGAGCGCCTTGAGCAGGTGAAGTGGCTCCACGGCTGCCGCCTCGGCGTCGCTGGCGATGCCGACTGCAGACTGGTAAGCCTCCGCTGCTGTCACCGACCACTTGTTTGGATTCATAGTCTCCTCCTGCCCCATGGGGCCTCAACTGTTTATCGAGTAGATTGTTCCCGCCAGAGGACCAAACTATTCAAATCTAAGTGTCTTTGTGTGAGATTTCTTATTGCACGAAGTTGAGATACGGGTGCCATGGCCGTGCAACCATGACACCCGTCTCAGAGGTAACCGCCCTATGTTGCCAACCCGCCAGGCCGTGCCGGCGGGGCAGCGCTCACTCGCCGGAACCTGACCCGCTGCCCAGAAGGCCGCGAAGCACCTGCTCCGGACTGCTGCCGTCGTAGCGGGCCAGCGCCGTAATCTTCTCGCGCATGCGCAGCTCGTGGACCTCGTCCTCAAGCTCCCGCACCCGCTGGCGCAGCTCGTCTATCTCGTCGTCCTTCTGCATGGCGCGCTCGCGCATGTCCAGGATGCGCACGACGCCTGCCAGGTTTATGCCCTCGTCGGTCAGCTTGGATATGAGGTTGAGGCGCTCGATGTCCGCCTGGGAGTATAGCCGCGTGTTCCCGCGCGACCTACCCGGCGTGACCAGCCCCTTCTGCTCGTAGACGCGCAGCGTCTGCGGGTGCATGCCGGTGAGTTCGGCAGCCACGCTGATCATGTACAGCGGCTTGTTCCTGCCCTCGCCCGGTTTGTCACTCATACCTGCGCACGTCCTCCCTGTAGTCGCGCGTGTCCTGGGCCTGCAGGGCCTCCAGGGCGTCGCGCTCCCTCTGGCTGAGTTTCGTTGGCACCTTCACGCGAATCTGCACGTAAAGGGCACCAATGCGCCCCTTGTTCTTCACGTCGGGCGCGCCCTTCTCGCGGAAGCGGAACGTCTTGCCATCCTGCGTCCCGGCGGGGATCTTCAGGCGCACGGTCTCGCCCGAGGGCGTGGGGATGTCCACCTGGGCGCCTAGCGCCGCCTCGTACACCGAGACGGGCAGGTCCATGCGGACGTCCGCGCCATCGCGCTTGAAGAGCGGGTGCTCGGCCACGTGCGTGGTGATCACCAGGTCGCCGCGCTCGCCGCCATTTGCGCCGTACTCTCCCCGCCCACGATATCGAAGTTTACCTCCGTCAACTGCTCCGGCCGGAATCTTCACCTTAAGGCTCTGCTTCTCGCCCGTGGAGGGAATGGTGTACGTGACCTTGTGCGTCGCACCGTGGAAGGCATCCTCGGCCGAGACGTCGATGGTGGTGTTGAGGTCCCCGCCCTTGGCCGGGCGGTTGGACCTGGCGCCACCGTTCCCGCCGTTGAAGATGGACGAGAAGTCAAAGCCGCTGAAGCCACCCCCAGAGCCGCCCATGTTGTTGAAGATCTGCGACCAGTCCACGTCACCGCCTGTGTAGGTGTAGCCGCGGTTGCGCCCGCCGGAACCACCAAAGTCGGAGCCGGGGATGCCGCCGAACATCAGCATCTGGTCGTACTCCTTGCGCCTCTCGGGGTCCGAGAGGGTGTTGTACGCCTCGCTGATGTCCTTGAACTTCTCCGCGTCGCCGCCGGCATCCGGGTGGTACTTCACCGCCAGCTTTCGGAAGGCCTTGGTGATGTCCTGCTGAGACGCGTCCCGCCTCACGCCCAGGATGTCGTAGTAGTTCTTCTTGCCCGCCATGAAGTCTCACCCCCTTCTGATGAATGCGCCCGGGCCGTGCGACCCGGGCGCCTTGCTGGTTTACTTTGCTTGCCCGTCCGGGGCGCCGCCGGCTTGGTCGGGCTCGGCCTCGGGCTCCTCCGCCGGCCGCTTGGGACCGCCGTAGGTCACCGTGACCATTGCCGTGCGGATGACCTTGCCGCCCATGCGGTAGCCCTTCTGGTACACCTGGTCCACCGTCTCGTCGTAGACGTCCCTGTTCTCCGCCTTGCCGACTGCCTGGTGCTCAAGCGGGTTGAAGGCCTGACCCGCCGGGTCGATGACCTCCACGCCCTCCTTGGCGAGGACACCCACCATCTTGTTGTGCACCTGACCAATGCCGTCCACGAACTGCTTCAGCTGTTCGTTGTCACCGGCCGTCTGGTTGGCGTGGTCAACGGCGCGCTCCATGTCGTCGATCACGGGGAGCAGCGAGAGGACCAGCTTCTCTGCCGCGCGAGCCTTCTCGTCCAGGCGCTCCTGCGCGGTGCGACGGCGGAAATTCTGCCAGTCGGCTTGCAGGCGAACGAGCTGGTCCGCGGACTCGGCGGCCGCCTTCTTTGCCTTCTCGGCCTCGGCGGTCACGTCGTCAAGCTGCTTCTGCAGCTGGTCGCGCTCGGCACGGAACTTGTCGGCGTTTGCCTTGAAGTCGGCGTCTGCCTTCTTGTCTGCAGACTCGTAGGCGGCACGGACCTTGGCCTGCTCCTCGGGCGTCATGTCAGCGAAGCCCGGAATCTCGGACTCGACGCCGGAGGGGGCGGCCTGCTCGGCCGTGGCCTCCTTCGCCTCGTCGTTCGTGTCGTCGATGGGTACCTTCACGTCGCCCTCCTCGGGGGTGGTGTCGGGGTTCTGATTCACAGCCATGCTGCCACCGCTCCCGATTTACTTGTTGTCCTTGTCGTCGTCCACGACCTCGTAGTCTGCGTCCACCACGTCGTCGTCAGAGCCGCTGGCCTGCGCGCCGCCGGCGGGGTTGCTGGCCT
>OMVJ01000037.1 GCA_900314495.1 uncultured Olsenella sp. | reverse complement strand
AGGCTCGGGGGCATCACCCCGTTCGCCTATGCGCAGAAGCTAGAGAAGCAGGCTGCCTAGCGGAATTGTTTGTCCACTAGACGGGGTCCACCTCAGCTGCTCCGGCCTCACTTCCCACCCCCCCCGCCCCGCCAGGAGGCGGCCTTCGCGAGCATCATGCCACCTCGAGCGGCTTCATTTGACGTCTCCCAAGATGCCGCGCGGGCCTGTGAGGCCTCTGCACGTCGAGCGGCTTGCGGTGTCGCAACCGGAATGGAGCAATGCCCCCACAGGGCGCCGACCCTCAGTCGTGATTCTGGAGTTTCTGCACCTTGGTCGCGATTTTGCGCCGGGCAGGCAGAAGGCACACCCCGTCTGACCTGCGGTTTTCTTTAGAGCCGTTGTTGCTGTGGGTGCGATTTCCTACGGTGGGGGATAGGCACTTTTTGAGCAAGCCGTCTAGCTGGGGTTTTGTCGCAAAATCTGGGATGGCGAAGGTGCACAAAGTCTGGAATCACGACTGAGGGTCAAAGCGAGGGGGTGGTCGCGGCTGGCGCGAGGACTCCGCGCGCCAAGGCCAGGCCAAAAGCGGGGCCAATAAGCCAGGTAAACACACGCCGTTCGCCCGATTGCTGCCGCCCAAGCTGCAAATGGCCACCAAGGTATGGCTATCGCAGCTTGTACGAGTGCCAATGTGGCCAAATCAGGTATGAGTGTCATAGATAGAGACCATAAGAAAAGAATAATCATTTCCAAACAACAGCAACCAAATGACATTGCGCAAACTGCATTTGCGCAGGTCAAATGGTGCACGAGGCCCTTTCGCGCTAGCAGAGGGCAACCGGGACGTCAAGCTAGCTGTCAGCCAGTTGCAAGAAAGCTGCTTGTAACCTGCAAGCTCAAATGGTAGCTTGGGGAGGCAAGAACGAACTGCTACCGCCTTCGTAGCATAAGGGAAGCCTTCAAATTTGGCCGTCTTGGGTGGTTTGGGGATCGTCCAACGGACACGGATTGAGGAACTTCCAAATGCCAGCTCGGCTCGGGCCGGGGAAGCGGTGGCCGTTCAAACGCGCGCGGTATCGAGGGGTCGGGTTTTCGTGAGCGCACACATAGCTGGCACACGCCAATCGGCACGTGCGCTCCAGCTGCCAGCAACGTGGCAGTCGGAGTCGGCTCATAGCAATTTCGGTGCCGGGGGGGTACTTCCCGGCTAATTGCGTTGTACCTCAGCCGAGTAGGTGAGGCACAATGCTAGGATTTTCTAAGTTCGGGGGCCGCAAGGCTCCTGCCAGCAGCGCTAAAGACGCAAAGAATAAAACTTCAAATCGCCAGACCGCGCCCGCCGCAGAAGCGGTGAGCTCGGCCAAGCCCGCTACGCCGGCAAGCGCCGATTCCGCGGCGGCGGCCACCCCTGCTGCGCAGGCTGGGCAACCCGCCGCGCCCAAGCCCGCTGCGGCCCAGTCCGCTGCCGCCCCAGACCTCCGCAAGCTGGATCGCCTGCAGCTCTTGCAGCTGCTGCGAGACGCAATGGAGGAGAACGACCGCCTGCACGCGCAGCTGAACCAGGCCGAAGTCCGCCACCAGGCCGAGCTCGCCCAGCTCCGCGCCGACTGCGACGCCCGCGTGTCTGACCTCCAGTCCAAGCTCGACGACCGCGCCATCGCCATAGACAACTCCGAGTCCCTGGCCGACGCCGCGCTGCGCCTGTCCGGCACCTTCGCGGCCGCGCAGCACGCCATCGACCTCTACGGCTACAACGTGGAGGCCCGCCGCCCGCGCACGTCGGACGAGTTCGCCGCCCTCATGTACGCCGCGGTCCAGCAGGTCGCGGAGCGCGCCGCGGAAGATGCAATCGTCGCGCCGGCGGAGAAGCCCGCCGACGAGAATACCGAGCAGTCCGAGCCCGAGAACGCCGAGCCGCCCGCCGACTCCGAGCCGCCCGCCGACCCCGAGCAGCCCGCCGAGCCCGAGCCCGCCGAGCCCGCCGACCCCGAGCCCGCCGCGGCGCCGTCCGAGGAGGCGCCCGCCCAATGACCGCCCTCCGCCCCGTCACCGCATCCGGCCCGAACGTCGCCCTCCCCACCACCGCCCAGGTGGACGCGGAGCTCGCGCGCGAGCGTCGCCGCCGCGGCTCCGGCAACGTCCTCCGCCGCACCCTGGCCATCCTGGTCACGGTCTTCGCCGTCACGGTGCTGGTCTCCCAGTTCCTCACGCCCATGTTCCACGTGTACGGCACCTCCATGGAGCCCACGCTGGAGCAGGGCGACGTCGTCATGGCCTGGGTGCCCGGCGACTTCTCCACCGGCGACCTGGTGGCCTTCAGCTTCAACAACCAGCTGCTGGTCAAGCGCGTGATCGCCGGCCCAGGCGACTGGGTGGACATCTCCAGCGACGGCACCGTCTCCGTCAACGGCCAGCCCCTGGCGGAGGACTACCTCCCGCAGGGCGAGAAGGCCCTGGGCACGTGCGACATCGCGCTGCCGTACCAGGTGCCCGACGGCAGCTACTTCCTCATGGGCGACCACCGCTCCACCTCCATCGACTCGCGCTCCAAGCAGATGGGCTGCGTTCCCAAGGAGCAGGTGGTTGGCAGGCTGGTCCTCAGGCTCTGGCCGCTCGACCGCCTTGGCGGGGTGGCCAGCGGCAGCTAGGCGAGCCCGCGCCACATTCATCTGGGTATCTGCCGAACGAGGGAACGCGCGCCCGCCGACGGCCGAACCATAGCTCCCTGCAATGTACAAGCAAGGAAAGGACAAGCAATGAGTACTACTCACAAGGCGCTCAAGCGCATCGTCGCCATTGTGGCGACGTTCGCCATGGCGCTCGCGCTGGTGCCGTCGCTGGCGCTGGCAGCGGACCCGACGCACACCATCACGATCACCGAGCCGAAAGGCAACGTGAACGAGCACACGTATGAGGCCTACCAGGTCTTCGCTGGCACGTATGTTGCGGCCGCTGATGGCAAGCCAGCTCAGCTCCAGAACATCACCTGGGGTGCTGGCGTCGATAAGACCAAGATTCTGCAGGCACTTAAGGATTGTGTTTGTTAACGTCGTGATTGCGGGTCTGAGCGCGTCCGACTTTCGGCTGTGAGCACGAAAAACTTTCGGCTTTGAGCATGGTCCACGCCGACCGCCCCGGATTGCCTCTATCGTTGTCGCTTGCGTCGTATCCGGCAACGAGGAAAGGCAGAAAGGAATGATCGACGTGGACAAGATCGAGGATATCCGAAAGAGGGCGAGGAGGGGCCAGCCCGTCGCGGTGATCGCGCGCGAGCTGCACGTCTCCGAGCCGACGGTGCGCAAGTACCGTGACATGGAGGACCTGTCGCAGAGGCCCGGGCCAGAGCGCGAGCCGCAGTTCCCGTCCCTCGACGGGCTCACCGACAAGATCGACGCGTGGCTGGAGGACGACGTGCGCCAGTGGCGCAAGCAGCGCCACACCGCGGTGCGCGTCTACGTGCGGCTGCGCGACGAGGAGGGCTACCAGGGCAGCTACTCGACCGTCCAGCGCTACGTGCGCCGGCGCCGCGAGCAGATGGCCCGCGAGCGCGACGAGCGCGACGCGGCGGGCTTCCTGCTGCTCGAGTGGCTCCCGGGGGAGTGCCAGGTGGACTTCGGCGAGGCCGACTTCAGGGTGCGCGGCGTCACCGTGCGCGGCAAGTACCTCACCGTGAGCTTCCCGCACGCCAACGTCGGCCTCACGCAGGTCTTCTGGGGCGAGACCTCGGAGTGCGTCTGCCAGGGCCTGCGCAACGTGTTCGAGTTCCTGGGCGGGGTGCCCGTGCGGGCGGTGTTCGACAACGCCACCGAGGTCGGCCGCCGCGTCGGCTCCGCGATCCACACCAGCGAGATGTTCCGGCTCTTCGCCGCCCACTACGGGCTCGACTACACCTTCACCAACCCCTACAGCGGAAACGAGAAGGGCAACGTCGAGAACATGGTGGGCACCCACCGGCGCAACCTCTTCGTGCCGGTCCCGTCCTTCAGCGACGTGCGCGGCTTCAACGCGCGGCTGCTCCGGGACAGCATGGACCTCTCCGACAAGCGCCACTACCGCCTGGGCACCCCGCAGCTCGAGCTGTTCGGGGAGGACAGGGCGGCGCTCTCCCCGCTGCCCGCCGCCGGGTTCTCGTGCGTCAGGTGGGAGAGGAGGGCGCGCCGCTGCAACAAGCAGGGCGACGTGACGGTCGGCGGCGTCCACCGCTACAACGCCGGCCCGGCCATGGCCGGCAGGGAGGCCCTCGTCGGGCTCGGCGCCTTCGACGTGACGGTCCTGGACGCCGCCACCGGCGAGGTCGTCGCGACGTACGAGCGCGAGTGGGGCGAGGCGCCCACCAGCAGCGCCGACCCGACCCTGCAGCTGAGGCTGCTGTGCATGCGCCCGGGCGGCTGGCGCGACAGTGTGGTGAGGGGGTCGCTGCCGGCCTCGCTCGTGGCCTTCCTGGACGCGGCCGAGCCCGCCGACCTGGCCGCCGACTTGCGGGTCCTGCGCGACGCCGCCGCGGAGCGGGGGTTCGCTGCGGCCGTGGAGGGCATGGAGCGGGCGCTCGAGGCCACCGGCGGCGTCGACGCCGCGAGCGTGGGCCTCGCCGCCGCGGTCGCCGCCTCCGGCGGCCGGCGCACCGAGTACGACGAGCCGGTCGACCTGTCGGTCTACGACGGCGCGCTGCGCCTGGTCGAGGGGGGTGCCGACGATGCCCATGAGCAGTTCGGAGCGTGACGCGATGCACGCCGCCACGCGGGCGGCGGCGCGGGCCCTGTTCATCTCCAACGACGTGATCGGCCCCTGGATCGCCTCGGCCACGCCCGGCCAGGAGGCGGCCTGCCGCGCCCTGCTCGAGGCCGAGATCGCCCACCGCGACCTCACCAGGCGCGCCAGGCTCCTCAGGCAGGCGCGCTTCCCGGTGCCCAAGTCCTTCGACGGCTTCGACTGGTCCAACGTGCGCTTCCCCGACGGCTGGGGCCGCGACGAGATGCTGTCGCTGTCCTTCGCCGGCGCCTGCGAGGACCTCGTGTTCTTCGGGCCGACCGGCCGCGGCAAGACGCACGCGGCGGCCGCGCTGGGGATGATGGCCGTCTCGGCGGGCATGCCCGTGCGCTTCTGGCAGACGGCGCAGCTGGTGCTCGCGCTCGGCAAGGCCAAGCGCGAGGGCGCGCTCGACCGGCTGCTGGCCGACGTGGCCCGCGCCAGGGTGCTCGTGCTCGACGAGTTCGGCTACGTGCCCTTCGACGTGGACGGCGCGCGCCTGCTCTACCAGGTCATATCCGAGAGCTACGAGCGGCGCGCGGTCGTGTTCACCACCAACGTCGAGTTCTCCAGGTGGGGCACGGTCTTCGCCGACGACAAGCTCGCCGCCGCGATCGTCGACCGCGTCGTGCACCACGGCCGCCTCGTCGAGTTCGGCGGCCCCAGCCACAGGCTCGAGAACTCGCTGATGCTCGGGAAGGGGGACGCGCGATGAGGGCGCCGGAGGGCGTTCCACCCTAGCGGGGATGGGCGGCGTGCCGCGGGAGCCGCGGCGCGGCACGCCGCCGCCATCGGACGGACCGCGGAAGGCGGGCGGAAGGCGTGACGAGACCCGAAAGAGTTTCGTGCCCGGACCCGAAAGGAATGCGTGCACATTTCCGAAACTCAGGCTTGACTAAACACAAGGATGACGCCACCGTTGGCACGAAGTTTGCTAACGCTACCGATGCTGCTACCGCTGCTGCTGCCATGAAGGATATGACTGCTGCGGAGGTCGACGCCATGGCCAAGGTTATCGCTAAGAACTTGAGCGAAACTGTAGCTGCCACTGGCAAGAGCCCGCTGTCCGTCACCGGCGACGGCTACTACTTCGTGAAGGACGTGTCTACTGGCCTGACCAGCGACACCTACTCGAAGTATATCCTTCAGGTGTGCAATGACGTGTCCATTACTGCCAAGGACACCACCACGACCTCAAAGAAGGAAGTCAAGGACACTAACGACTCCACGGCCAACTCGACCTCTGACTGGCAGAACACCGCAGACTATGACATCGGCGATGCTGTGCCCTTCAAGCTGACCGGTACCGTTGCCAGCGATTACGCCGATTACAGCGCTCCGTACTACTTCGCCTTCCACGATAAGTACGTCAAGACCGAGCTCGGCGATCCTCAGAACGTCAAGGTCTACATCGATGGCAACGAGGTCACCGACAAGACTCTCTACTCTGTCACCACGCCGGCTGAGCGTACGGATGGCACCTACGGCTTCGACGTCGTCTTCTCCGATCTCAAGAAGACTAACGCAGTAGCCAAGTCTGTCATCACCGTCGAGTACACCTCTGAGCTGCTCGAGGGTGCCAACATCGGCTCCAAGGGCAACGTCAACACCAGCAACATCGAGTTCTCCAACAACTCCAACGGCGAGCAACACGGCACGACTCCCGACGACACCGTCATCGTGTTCACCTACAAGCTGGACGTGAACAAGTATGCCGACAGTGTCGCCGACACCAACAAGCTCAACGGCGCAACCTTCTCGCTGTACAAAAAGATTGCTGCCGACGGTACGCTCCCTAAGGGCAAGACTACCGCTGACGTTGTGGATGGCTATGTCCTTATTGGCAAGATTACCGGTACCGACAAGAGCTCCTTCGAGTGGAAGGGCCTGGATGACGGCGACTACAAGCTCGTCGAGGATACGGCTCCTACCGGATACAACAAGATTGACCCAATTACCTTCACTGTCACTTCCGTGAAGGATGACGCAGGCAAGACCCTGACCAGCATCAACGGCATTACTTCTACCGGCGAGATTGACCTTGGTACTCAGCAGAAGGCTTCCGTTGATACCCCCAACGGCACCATCTCTACCAACGTCGTGGATAAGTCCGGCTCCACCCTGCCTTCCACCGGTGGCATGGGCATCGCGCCGTTCCTGATCATCGGCTGCGGCATCGCTGCCGTCGCTGGCGTTGGTCTGCACATGACCCGCGCCAAGCGCGAGGAGGCCTAGTTGCCCAACGGGCGCGCGTAGCTAGTCCTTTGTACGTCTCTTAGTGCGCGGGCCGGCGGGGCCGCAACGGCCCCCAAGCCGGCAAGCGCCCCGCCAGCCCCGCGCACGTTATCAGCAAGTTCCATGCCGGCGGCGGCGCAGCCGCGTCGTCGCCGGCGGGGTCCGGTTCCCACAAGGAGGCGCAGTTTGAAGAAGGGTCTTAAGGGGCGCGTACCAGAGATTCTCTTCACACTTCTCCTCATAGTGGGAATCGGCGTGGCAGCGTATCCGTTCGTGAGCGACTGGTGGAACGACCAGCACCAGACGCGCGCCATCGCCAGCTACCAGCAGGTGGTGGAGCAGACCTCGGACGAGGACCGCCAGCGCATGTGGGACGAGGCCGTGGCCTACAACCAGAGCCTGCCCGCGGGGCTGGGGCGCTTCAACCTCTCGGACGAGGACCGCGCGCGGTACCAGGCCACCCTGGACGTCACCGGCACGGGCATCATGGGCTATGTTGACATTCCCAAGATCAACGTCAACCTGCCCATCTACCACGGCACGGACGACACGGTGCTGCAGGTTGCCATCGGCCACATTGCGGGTTCCTCTCTGCCAGTGGGCGGCCAGGGCACGCACTGCGTGGTCAGCGGTCACCGCGGCCTGCCGTCGGCGCGGCTGTTCAGCGACATAGACCAGCTGCGCGAGGGTGACGTCTTCATGCTGCACACCCTGGGCCAGACCATGACCTACCAGGTGGACCAGATTCGCACGGTGCTGCCGAACGAGCTGGACGACCTGGCCATAGACCCGGGCCTGGACCTGTGCACGCTGGTCACGTGCACGCCGTACGGAGTGAACACGCACCGCCTGCTCGTGCGTGGTCACCGCATTCCCAACGAGCAGGTGACCACCTTCGAGGGAGACGCCTCGCGCGTGGACCCGGTACTGGTGGCGGGCATTGTTACGGGCGCGGTGTTCGTGGTGCTGCTGGTGGTTAGAGGGGTTCGACGCGGCCGAGCGCGCAAGGGCCGGGGCAAGGGCAAGGCCGTCCCGACCGAGCAGCTGGACGCGGAGTGAGGGGAGAGAGACGTGAGAGGTTGCAAGGCTCAAAGGCAGGTGCGCGGCGCGCGCGGGCGGGTGCTCGCGGCCGTGGCGGCGCTGCTGGCGGTGCTGACGCTGGCGCTTCTCCCCACCGGGGCGTGGGCGGAGGGCGCGGCCGGTGCGGCGGCGAGTTCCGCGCAGCGCATTGACCCCAGCGCCACCTGCTCCATAACCATGACCAAGGCGGCGGAGGGCCAGAAGTTCCGCGCCTACCGCGTGGCAACCATGGACGCCGACGGCAAGCTGACGGCGGTCTCGGCCCTGGCACGAGTGGCCGAGAAGTACGACCCTGCGGCGCTGACCGCCTCCACGGACGCAAAGATCCTGAGCGAGTACGCCCAGGCATACCAGTCCGCCGTGCTGACGGACCAGGCCGGTGCCTTCCTGAAGCCGGATGCGACGGCCAAGGCTGGCGCAGACGGCACGGCCGTTCTGAAGGGCCTGCCCACGGGCCTGTACCTGGTCCTCTCGCCCAATTACCCGGCGGCGGACGGTACCACGTACGTCTCCAACCCTTATCTGGTAGGCATGCCCAGCATGAACGACACGGGCGCCTACGAGTACGACCGCACCGTCGTGGCGGACAAGGTGACCACGCTGCCCTCCAACACCAAGTACCGCGTGACCAAGCTCTGGAAGGGCGACACGGCGGCCGTGCGCCCCAAGTCCGTGACCGTGAAGATTTACAACGGCAAGGACGACCAGGACCCCGACGTGCAGACCCTGAGCGCGGACAACAACTGGACCTACGAGTGGACCGGCAAGGGCGACTGGATTGTGACGGAGGAGCTGGCCACCGACAGCGGCTACACCTGCACGGTGAGCAAGCCGGTGACCAAGACCGAGACGGACGACTCCGGCGCGGAAAGCACGGTGGCCATCTACACGATTACCAACACCAGGAAGCCCAACACGCCGGGCGGTGGCGGCGGGTCGCACGGCGGCGGGTCCAGCTCCAAGAGCTCCGGGCCCATCAGCACCAAGACCGGTGACACCACCGGCTACCTGTGGCCGGTTGCGCTTGTGCTCGCGGGCGGCGCGCTGATGGTTGCGGGCATGGCGCGACGCAGGGAGGAGCGTCAGCGGTGAGCGCGCGCGGGAAGCACGCGGCGCCGGCGCGCGGAGCCGGACGGCACCGGGTAAGCGGCCGGGTGCTCATGGCCGTGGGCGCGGTGCTGGTAGTTGCCGCGTGCGTGGTCGCGGGCGTGCGGTGGTACGGGCAGGCGACTGCCCAACGGCGCGGCGAGGACTTGGCCGCGCGGCTGTCGGAGGCGCTGCAGGCATCCGTGCCGGTGGACGCGACGGGGGCCGAGCTTGACCCCACGGCCATGCCGGCGCTTGAGGTCGCGGGCGTGGACCTTATCGGCCGGGTGCAGGTGGAGGCGATCGGCTTGGACGCGCCGGTTGTCTCTGAGCAGGACGACTGGCGTCTGGTGCCCGCGCGAGAGGAGCGCGCGGACGGCGACGAGACTCGGGTGCTGCTGCACGGCAGCGCCTGGCAGGCGGACGGAGCCTGGGGCAGGATCGGCCAGCTCCAGGGCGGCGAGGAGGTTGTGCTGCAGGCAATGGACGGCGCCGCGCAGAAGTACGCGGTGGTAAGCGTGGGATTGACGCGCGAGGACTTCAACGACGACTTTGACCTCGTGCTTTATTACTCGGACGCGTCTGGCGTGAAGACGTGGGCGGGTTGCACCAAGGCCTCTTAGGTGCGCGGGCGGCGCGGAAGCGCGGCCGGCGAAGAGGGCTTGCTGGAATCCACTCGCAGACAAGGACAAGGAGCTGCGATGAATAAACTGATGGAAAAGGCACGGCAGATGCTGGGCGCCAACGAGCGCCGCAACAAGCGCCGTCGTACGACGCTGATTCTGGGCGTGCTGGTTGCCGCGCTGAGCACCGCGGCGCTGGTCTCTGGTGCCATGGCAATGACCGTGCCGGACACGCTGAGCCGCTACGTGACCGCGGACTCCGCCGTCTTCTGGCGCACGCCCGGCGACGGCGAGGACGCGTGGTACAAGGCCGACGGCGCGGACGCCGGGCAGGTCGACGACACCGCCCAGCTGCGCCTTCGTGTGGCCTTCCAGCTGCCCGCCGGCACCCTGGCCGACGGCCAGACCATGTACATGCCCCTGCCCAAGGAGCTGGACCTGAACGACTACACTGGCCGTGTGTTCGTGGACGGCCCCGTGGCCTACGCCGGCGAGGAAGACCTGGTGCCCTCCGGCACCGCCGAGGTCAAGGACGACATGCTGGCCGTGACCTTCGACGACGCGACGGTGGAGAGGAACGTGGGGAAGGATGCCGTGACGGAGACGGTGCCGGTGGAGGAGCCCGCGGTGAGCGCGGGTTCCGGCGGCGACGCGGATGCCGGCAGCGCGGTTGACGCTGCGACCGCAGAGCCCGCGGTCGCCGAGCCCGCGGCCGAGCCCGCGACGACCGAGGTCGTAGTGAGCGACGCCGTGCCCGCGGAGGACGTTAGCGGCTACGTGGATATCGACTTCGACTGGTCCCGCGTGACCACGGCCGACGACGGCACCGTGACGCTTTGGCTCAACGACGGCGTCTGGCTGGACCTGCAGAAGTATGTGGAGCCGGCGCCGGCGGAGGAGCCGAGCGAGGAGCCGGCAGCTGACGAGCCTGCAGCTGACGAGCCCGCTGAGGAGCCCGCTGAGGAGCCTGCTACTACGGATGAGCCTGCTGAGGAGCCCGCCTCCACCGATGATCCCGCAACTGCGGATGACCCCGCTACGACTGAGCAGCCTGCCAGTACGGACGACACAAAGACTGACGAAGCGACTGACGCCAAGTCGGACGAGGGGCGGGACGCCTCCAAGGACTCCGCGGAGGCGACGGACCAGGACGAGCATGTGAACATCGTCCAGACTCCCGATAGTTCGTCGTATGCTGAGTTCCTGCCTGTCTCCTCTGCTCAGGCCAAGGCGATGAGGGCCCCGCGCCGCGCGGGTGAGAATGGTGCCGCGAGCAATGATCTCTCCCAGTACCTGAACAGCGGCACCTCGGTCATGAAGCTGGAGAATGGCATATGGGTTCCTACCACCGAAGTCAAGGAAGGCGACCAGATTAAGGTAAACCTTGCCTACAACTTCCCGGAAGGCGTGGTGACCAAGGATAACCGGACCTTCACCTACACGGTACCCGAAGGCGTGCGTCCCACCAGCGATCAGAGCGGCGTTATTACCAACCCGAGCGGCCAAGAGATTGGCACCTACTCCATCGGCACCAATGGCCAGATGACGGTTGAATTCTATGAGTCGGTCGCCTCAACTGGCGGCGCGGTTGTGGGCTCCACTACATGGCAGGGTACGGCAACGCTCAGCCAGGGTCAGGATAGCGGCACGGTCCACTTTGGTGGTGCCGCAGCGGACGTCAAGATCACCAAGCCAGAACAGCAGGACACCAAGTACGACATCCACGCCAAGAAGACCGGCACGCTCTCCGAGGACCATAGGACCGCGGACTACGTGGTGACGGTGAGCACCACCAAGGGCACGGGCGACCCAGTGAAGATCTCTGACCGAATCTATAAGGACAGCTCCCAGAACGTGAATCCTTCGTATGACCAGGGCTCGCTGGTCATCTACAAGGTGAGCACCGACGGCAGCAAGACCCGGGTTTCTGGCTATACGCCCAACTGGAATGCGGGAGACGCCAACCATCCCGGGTTTGACGTTGATAACCTGCCGGCGCTCAACGCAGGCGAGAGCTACGAGGTCCACTACACGGTGAACGTGAACCCCACTTCTGGGGCAGAAGTTGGCAAGATCGCCAATAATGCCGGCGGTGTGACTCCCAAGCACAACGAATGGTCTTGGAACGAGAAGGGCTGGCAGAAGAACATCCAGAAGACTGGTACCTACAACAAGGAGACGGGCCTTATCTCTTGGCGCATCAAGGTGAACACCAACGGCACCGATGTCAACGGTACGCGCGTGTACGACGTTCTGCCCAATGGCCTAAAGCTCTCCGGCGGTTATATCGTTACTTGCGAAGACGGCACCGTCATTCAGAACTGGTCGCACAATGGTGAAAGTCTCGTTGACTACACCTTCAGCGGTGTGTCTGACGAGCACAAGAACAAGGTCTTCTACATCGACTTCTACACCAACGCGCCCGAGGGCGATACCACGGTAAACAACACCGCGCAGGAGTGGCATGGGAACAATGGCTACTCCTCGACCGGCGAGATTGGCGTGCCCGTTGAGCACCGTACAACCGACGTGCAGAAGACCTACAAGTCTGACGTTATCGACGGCCGCCAGCACAAGCTCACTTGGGATGTGGACGTCACGCTGCCCGATAGCCCCATATCCGAGTTCACTTTCACGGACTATATCAACAACGCAACGGGTCCCAACGATGAGGACATGGGCTCGGGTACTCACTATGCCCTTGCCT
The DNA here is from genome assembly GCA_900314495.1 of uncultured Olsenella sp. Taxonomy (GTDB): domain Bacteria; phylum Actinomycetota; class Coriobacteriia; order Coriobacteriales; family Atopobiaceae; genus Olsenella_K. The sequence continues at coordinate 5,394 of OMVJ01000037.1, read as the reverse complement.
ACGAGCTTGAGACCTATCTGCGCCAGCACGAGTCGGGCGCGGAGGGCCACCTCAAGATAAAGATTAACGACTACGACTACTACATCTACGGCGGTCAGAATCACACTGCCTACGAGAACTACAACAACGGTGGTGCCAAGACTACCAACGACTTGACCATCGAGGTCACCTACTACGACCTCGACGGCAAAGTGATTAACGTGCATGACAACCCTAACGCCAAGGTCAGCAGGTTCGAGGTGCACGTCAAGCCTGCCCAGAACTTCTCCAAGAAGGGCACCCACCTCACAATCACCGACTACCCCACGCACGTGGATGCTACCAATGCGGGTAGCGACACGTGGACCGTATCCAATACGGGCGATATCAACGGCAAGACCGGTACCGACACCCACGCCATCCCCAACCCCAAGAAGCTGGACAAGTCGGCCAAGAGTCAGACTCAGGAGTCTTGGGGTGTCACTGAAAAGTGGATGAGCGACAACTCGACCGCGCTTTACGATACAAGCTCGGGCACCATCCAGTACCGCGTACTGCTCGAGACCACCCAGGATGGCACCATCACACTGGTGGATACGATGCCCGCCGGTATGACGTACGTGTCGGACTCGGTCTACGCCCGCTACTACAAAGATGACAACACCGAATGGGCCGACATGTGGGTGGATAACGTCTACAAGTCGAACTTTAACGGTGACCAAAAGCCCACTACTCAGGTAGTCTCGAACGCGGATGGCACGTCGACCCTTACTGTGACGATTCCGGATTTCAAGTATGCCCATACCAATCCCATGGTTGCTGTCTATTACAAGGTCTCTGTCAAGGACGATCCCTACTGGCAGAACGGTACTAACTCCGAGAAGACCTACACCAATAGCGTGACGTGGAACGGCGAGCATGACGACAACCACACCAAGGTGACGCGCGACGTCAAGACCGTCGACAAGTCCGGCGTTCAGCTGGACAAGGATGGCCATGCCGTGCAGCTGGACTCCAACGGCAACCCCACGGGCACGCCGGTCAACAAGCTGCGTTACTACGTGGACATCAACCCCACTGGCAAGGACCTGGACAAGAACTCCGACGTACTCACGCTAGTTGACCAGGTGGATCAGAACGACGTGAACAAGTATTCGCCGGCACTGGATCTCTCGTCGGTGCACCTGTATGCCTTTGATGCCAACGCTGATCACCATCTTGGCGCAGAGATTGACTCCAGCAGGTACTCTGTCCAGTTCGATGCCAAAACGGCCAAGATGACGGTCAAGGTGCCGGATGGCTTGGCTTGCGTACTCGTGTATGACTACGAGATCAACCCCAGTGCGGTGGCCAACGGCAACAAGGTCACTAACAATTGCTCGCTCAATGGCAATTGGAGCAGCAAGACCGAGACTCAGCTCAAGGAGTCCAGTTCCAGCTCCACTGCTTACAAGGCGAAGATTGAGCTGTACAAGGTGGACGGCGACAACTACCGTAAGCTCCTGCCTGGTGCGGTGTTCAAGTTGGAGAAGTGGGAGAATAGCTCTTGGACTACGGTCAGCAGCAACGAGACCGTGGGTACCGACGGCAAGCTGTCGTGGGACCTGGCGGGCGTCGACAAGGACAAGCTGTCGACCGATACTCTCTATCGCCTGATCGAGACCACGGCGCCAGAAGGCTACAAAAAGGATGCCACGCCGCACTACTTCATCTGGATGAGCTCGACGCTCAATGGCAAGACAACTGACGCTGGCAGCTCTTGGTCGCAATCGCAGGGTGCCGGTGCCAAGAAGACGGATGCCAATGGCAATGAGATTGGCGGCCTGCAACAGTCCGACGTGTCCTTCTTCAAGAACAGTGGCGGCATCATTTATGTGCCTAACACGTATACCCGCGTGACGGTCAAGAAGGCCTGGGCTAACTCCGATGGTACGCCGGCGAGTGCCCCCAGCGGCGCCAGCGTGAAGGTGGGACTGTACCGCTACACACAGCAGCCGAATGCGGCTGACTCTTGTGCGGTGACGATTGTGAGCCGCGGAACGAGTCAGAAAGACCAGGGTGTGGGGACTGATACTTGGTATCAGACTGAAACGACAACGCAGGTAATCAAGCGCGGCACCTCGATGAAGATCAAGGTGAGCCTGTACAACGAGCACCCGTTTGAAGTGAAGGTGAATAATCAGGTGCTGACGACCTTCAATCTTGTGAACGGAACCTATGAGTTCACCGTACCCGGCGACTATCTCAACTCGAGCGCTGCAACGATTACTATCCGTTCGACGGATGTGGGCAACAAGGCAGGCATTACGGTGACGGACTACACTGCTGGCAGCATGGAGCTGAGCTCCACCAGCCGCACCAAGGTTGGCGATTCCGTTAACCTGAACGCCGGCAACAGCTGGACCCACAACTGGGACAACCTCGACGCCACCGACACCAACGGCAACAAGTACTTCTATCGCGTGGAAGAAGAGAATCCGGGCGACGATTACGACGTAATCTACACCAACAACGATGGCATTCAGACGGGCATCATTACGGTGACCAACCAGGCCAAGAAGCAGCAAGGTTATGTGCTGCCCAAGACGGGCAGCTGCGGAGTGGCGCCGTTCGTGGCGGCGGGTGCCAGCGCGGTTGTGGTGGCGCTGGCGGGCCTCCGCGCAGGGCGCCTGCGTCACCAGGGGTAGTCGCGAGCGCGCAGCTGGTCTCCGCAAGTGCAACACGATGGGCCGGGCATCCGCGCTGGGTGCCCGGCCCCTTTGTGGCTCTGGTACGACGCCGCTCGTATACGAAGCGGCGTTCAGGGGTATCAAAGGTTCAGAGTCGCCGCAAGGCGGGTCTTCCAAGTCGCGGGGAGGCGTCTCCCCGCATCTGCTCTACCTAGATGGGCGCGGAGGGGTATCCTTCCGCGCCTTTCGCTCTAGGGGGAGTCTTGAGCGAGCTGAGCATCTTTGTGGACGAGTCTGGTGGTCAGGGAGGCCATTCTGAGTACTGCGGCATCACGCTGGTCTTCCATAGCCAGGAGTCCAGTATCGACGGTTGCCCACAGAAGCATCGCCGGGGCTCTTGGATCGCGGCCTCGACGACATTCCCCTGCATGCGGGTCCGCTCATGACGGGACACGACGGCTACGACGGGCGGGAGGACGTCAAACCTGAGAGTCGCGCGGCGGCCGTGCACGGGTGCCCTACCGTGTAAGACAACCTGAAAGCCATTCGGGCGGACAAGCCCCTGACCTGCGACGATGCTACGCTAGGCGGCTGTCGACTGCGCACGGGTGCCCGGCCGTGCGCCGAGCACCTGGTCGGATGCGCGAGCCCCCCACGCTTCCATGGCGACCCCCCCAGACAACGCCGACCTTGGCCGCGAATCATGCGCCCCGTCATTCGAGGCGCGATGGGGCTGCCCTTCTGCGCCCCATTTCGGCCGGCGTTGCGGCGCCGCGCGTGCCCGCCGGGACCCCCAGTCGTGATTCTGGGACTTGTGGATATTGGTCGCGATCTTGGCGGTCGCGGCAAAATCGCATACCCCCTCTGACCTGCACTTTCTTCGGACGGCCCGGCGGCGTCGGGTGCGATTTCGCACGGTGGGGGAGAGGCACTTTTGGAGCAGACCGTCTACCTGCGGCTTTGTCGCAAATTCTCAGGCGACGAGTATCCACAAAGTCCAGAATCACGACTGAGGGTCCAGGGCCGAGTCCCGCTGCCGCGATTGCCGGCGGCGCAGCGCGCATCGGCACCGCGGCCCATGCGGCAGCACGCGCTCTGCGGACGAAGCTCGCCACCGTAACGCCACAATCCGCGCCGGATTGTTGCGTCATGGTGCCCGGGATTCCCCCTCGGGCGTTCCCAGCGGCGCCCACGTCCCCCATGAAAATGGGGCGCAAATAAGAATCCGCAGGTCAGATAGCCTGCAAGGACAAGACGCCCCCTCGCGTGAAAATGGGCGAAAATGGAAACTTAAGTGCCCCGATTGGTGTCGAGGCGTGTTCATTGGCGGGAGGCGGGCCTTTCGCTGTGTGACTCCACCCTCGGCCTTGCCCCGCCGCGCACGGGTGCCGAGCCGTGAGCTGCGCGGGCCCGCCGGTTTCCCGACGTTTTGCGCCCGAGAGTCCTTTGGATTGACAGCACCCCCAAGAGGCGTCACAATGTGCGAACCGATTAGGTTCCAGATACCTGCGAAGCCTGGAATCGGGAGGAGGGCCTTCGGGTCCTCCTCTTCTTTATCTGCATGCCTCTCTTGGGGGTGACTTGTCCGATAAGTTTCTTACATACGACGATCAGGTGGCCAAGCTCATCGCAACCTTGGATGGCTTGGCCAATGTTAATACCGACTATGCCTACATTGTGCATTGTCGGAGGAAGCATCACAACGTGCCACTTTGGGTAATCATGCGCGCGGCTACCTTTGGCCAGGCATCAATGATGTATTCATTCCTCGCGCCGGCAGACAAGGCTGCCGTGGCTAAGGCGTTCGCATTCGTCAACGAACGCGAGCTTGCATATATGGTCTTCTACCTCGTACTCTTTCGCAACGTCTGCGCGCATGGTGAGCGGCTGTCCTCGCACCGAGCCTACTCGGATATGCCAGACACTGCCCTGCACGCTAAGCTCAAGTTGCCCAAGAAGGGCCAAGAGTACGCGTGTGGCAAGCGCGATCTGTTCGGCTGCGTCATTGCGCTACGCTACTTGCTCCCTTCTTCGGATTTCCTCGCGTTTAAGCGTCGGCTTTCCGCACTCATCGAGCGCTATCTGCGGGACAACCGGGCCGTGGGACGTGCAGAACTCTATGCGGCGATGGGTTTCCCCGATGATTGGAAGACGATTACGCGCTATCACATGTGACGACGCGTCGCAATTCGGCCGCACCCCGCTGCGCACGGGTGCCCTGCCGTGTAAGACAACCTGAAAGCCATTCGGGCGGGCAAGCCTCTGACCTGCGGCGATGCGCCGGCAGGCGCCTGCTGGCTGCGCACGGGTGCCCGGCCGTGCGTCGAGCGCCTGGCCAGATGCGCGTCTCCTCACGCTGCCATGGCGACCCACGGACAACGCCGACCTTGGCCGCGAATCATGCACCCCCGTCATTCGATGCGCGATGGGGCTGCCCTTCTGCGCCCCATTCCGGCCGGTGCTGCGGTCCCGTGCGCGCCCGCCGGGACCCCCCAGTCGTGATTCTGGGACTTGTGGATATTGGTCGCGATTCTGCCGGGAGCGGCAGAATCGCGCACCCCCTCTGAGCTGCACTTTTTTCGGACACCCCGGCGGCGTCGGGTGCCATCTACCACGGTGGGGAAGAGGCACTTTTGGAGCAAGCCGTCTACCTGCACTGATAATTGTTGTCAGGGGGTGGGATCGTAGGACCTACCCTTAAGTGGATGGCCGGGACGATGACCCATCTACCTGCTGACGCGGCTTG
>OMVJ01000035.1 GCA_900314495.1 uncultured Olsenella sp. | reverse complement strand
GCGGCGCTGGCGCTGGCGCAGGCGCAGGAGCCGGCTGCGGAGCCGCCACCTGCGCGGGAACCGCCTCGGCCGGTGCCGCACTCGCCGCAGCCACCGCCGCCGGCGCAGCGCCTCTGGCCCCGGGCTGCGAGAGCAGGGCGACCTGCCGCTCCAGCGCGGCGACCCTCTCCGCCAGGGAGTCCAGCGTCACGTCCGCCTGGGGCCGGGAGATTCGCGTGAGCGCCACCTCCAGCACCAGTCGCTGGTTGGTGGCCACGCGCATCTGGGCGGACGCGTCGGCCAGGATGGTCAGGATGCGGGCAACGCGGTCCACGGAGCCGAAGGCCTGGGCCTCCTGGCCCAGCGCCGCAAGCTCGTCCTGGGAGGCGGAGACCACGCCCGGTTTGGGGCCCACGGCCGCCACCACGTACACGTTGCGCATGTGCGCCGCAAGCTCGCGGGTAAACTGCAGCAGGTCACGGCCGCCATCCACCAGCGTGGCCACCTCGCCAAAGAGCGTGGCCACGTCGCGGGAGGCCATGGCGTTGGCAACGTTGCTCAGGGCAGAGCCGGGCACCTCGCCCAGCAGGTCCTGGGCCACCGCCAGGGTGATGCTGCCGTCGCCGAAGACGGAGAGCTGCTCCAGGGAGGAAAGCGCGTCGCGCAGGCCGCCGCGGGCGTGGCGGGCCACAATCTCCAGCGCGGCCTCGTCGTAGGTGAAGCCCTCGTTCTCGCACACATAGGCCAGGCGGGCCTGCATCTCGTCGTTGGCAATGGCGTGGAAGTCGAACCGCTGCACGCGGGAGAGGATGGTCGCGGGAATCTTCTGCGGGTCCGTGGTGCAGAGGACGAAGACCACGTGCTCGGGCGGCTCCTCAAGGGTCTTGAGCAGCGCGTTGAAGGCCGCCGTGGTCAGCATGTGGACCTCGTCGATGATGTACACCTTGTAGCGGCCGCGCGCTGGCGCGTAGCTCACGCGGTTGATGATCTCTTCTCGCACGTTGTCCACGCCCGTGCGCGAGGCGGCGTCCAACTCGTACACGTCCGGGTGCTCGCCGTTGGCGATGAGCTGGCACTGCTCGCAGGTGCCGTCGGGCAGGTGGCCAGGGCCAAGCTCGCACATGAGGGCCTTGGCCAGAAGGCGGGCCATGGTGGTCTTGCCCGTGCCGCGCGGGCCGCAGAAGAGGTAGGCATGGCTGGTCTTGCCCTCCACCACGGCGCGCTCGAGGGTCTCCACCACATGCTTCTGGCCCACGACGTCCTGGAACGTCTGCGGGCGGTACTTTCTGTAGAGGGATTCCATGGGCAACCTCCGTGCTGCGGGGACACGGGGTCAAGTATACCCACGAATGCCCATGGGGCTTGCGCCCGGCGTGGGCGGCGCGGGGCCAATGCGGACCGCGCGCCGCGGCCACCGGGCAACGGGTGCGCTGACCTGCCGCTTCGTTAGCCAGCAGCCACGGGGCGGCCGGGCCAGGCCAGGGGGACCCAGGCAAGCCCGCCTGCGCCGGCGCGGGAGCTGCCGGGCTCGGCTGCCAGGTCAGTCGCAGCAAGGTTGCAGGACCATGCCAAGTTGCGGGCAGCGTTTACGGGGAAGCCCAGGGCGAACTGGGCAAGGCCCAGGCCCCAGAGGCCACGGATCTCGTTTACCAGGCCGTCCACCATGAAGGGGCTGATGCGGCCACCGCTCATTTGCCAGAAGGACCGCAGCGGCATGTTGTACACAAACTCCAGGCCCGTGTTCGGCCTGCCGCGGCGCTGGGCGGCCTTCTCCGCCATGGTGAGGCCGGCCCAAACCGCCCAGAAGACGGGGCTGCGGCCGTGGTTGAGGTCCCGCAGGCACATGTTGCGGTCGATGGGTATGCGGGGGCTGGGAAGCTCGCGCCCCAGCAGGGCGGCAAAGGCGGCGGCCGGCACGTTGCGCACGTCCGCCGTCTGGTAGCGGCGCACGTCCACGCCCGCGTAGGGGTCCGGCGCGCCCGTGCCCCTGCGCACAACGGCGGCGGTCAGGCGAATGTCCTCGCTGGAAGCGCCAACGCACAGCAGGTAGGTGCCAGCGTCCTCCTCCCACGTGTCCGTCCGCACGTTGAAGTATTCATACGCGCGCCGGTCCAGCGCCACCGTCACGCGCTTGGTCTGGCCGGGCTCCAGGCGCACCTTGGCAAAGCCGGCCAGCTGGCGGGTGGGCCGGAAGACGCCGCCCCGCGGCCCGTCCACGTACACCTGCACTACTTCTGCACCTGCCACGTCACCGACGTTCGTCACGCAAAACGAGACACTCATACCGTTTTCTGCGACATTCAGCCCTTGGTACTCAAAGCGTGTGTAGCTCAGGCCAAAGCCGAAGGGGTAGGCCACGCCCATCCCCGCGGAGTGGTAGTAGCGGTAGCCCACGTAGGGGCCCTCGCGGTACTCCGCCGTCCGCGCCAGGCTGGGGAAGTTGCCGTAGGTTGGCGTGTCGCTCAGGTGCCAGGGCCAGCTCTCCGCAAGCTTGCCGCTGGGGTTGGTGCGGCCGAGCAGGACGTCGTATGCCGCGGCTGCCCCCGCCTGGCCGCCCAACGCCAGGTACACCAGGGCGCGGGCGTCCTTTGCCCAGTCCGTCTCCACCACGCCGCCCGCCGAGAGAAGCACCACCACGTTGGGGTTTTCCCGCGCCACCGCCCGCAGGCAGTCCACCTGGTTGGAGCCCAGCAGCAGGTTCTCGCGGTCGGCACCCTCCGTCTCGCGGGACTCGTCCAGGCCAAGGCAGGCCAGCACAACGTCTGCGTCCCGCGCCAGGCGCACGGCCTCTTCTACCAGCGCCTGGTTGGGCTTGCCCGTGCGCTCGAAGCCCTGCGCGTAACCCGCAAGCTCCAGCTCGCCGGAATCGCGCACCTGGTCCAGCAGGGTGTCCAGCTTGGTGCAATGCACAAGAGAGGAGCCCGCCCCCTGGTAGCGGGGGTGCGCGGCGAAGTCCCCCACCAGGGCCACGCGGGTGCCCGGGCGCAGGGGCAGAATCGGGTGGCCGTCCCACGTGGCCGCGTTACCCCCTGTTACCTGCGGTTCGTTCTTCAGCAGCACGATGCTCTCCGCGGCAATGCGCTGCGCCAGCCGGTGATGGCCCTCCACGTCGAAGGTGGCAGGCGCGACCGCAACCGCCGGCGCTGTGCCCAACACCAAGGTCAGGCCCTCGCGCACGCGGGCGTCCAGCACGGCCTCGCTCAGGCGGCCGCCCAGGACCGCGCGCAGCAGCTCGTCCGCCTCCGCAAAGCCGGCATCGGGCATCATGAAGTCAGACCCCGCGGCAACGCCCGCCACGTGGTCGTTGGAGCCGCCCCAGTCCGTCACGACGGCGCCCCGGTAGCCCCACTCGTCGCGCAGAATGTGCTGCAGCAGGTAGGGATTCTCGTTGGCATAGGTGCCGTTCACGCGGTTGTAGCTGGTCATGAGGCACTTTGGCGCAGACTCGCGGACCACAATCTCGAAGCCGCGCAGGTACAGCTCGCGCAGGGTGCGCTCGTCAATCACGGAATCACTGGACTGGCGGCGAGTCTCCTGCGAGTTGACGGCAAAGTGCTTTGGGCAGGCCGAGACGCCCGTGGACTGGATGCCTCGCACGTAGCCGGCAGCCATCTTGCCGGCAAGCACAGGGTCCTCCGAGAAGTACTCGAAGGCACGGCCGCAAAGCGGGCTGCGCTTGATGTTGAGGCCGGGGCCCAGCACCACGCCCACGCCCTGGCTGGCCGCCTCCTCGGCCAGTGCGCGGCCAAGGTCCTCCCCCAGCGACGGATCCCACGAGTTTGCCACGGTCACGGCGGTTGGGAAGCAGGTTGCCGGGTCGGACTCCCCGAGGCCAAGGTGGTTGCCCTGCTTCTGGTGGCGCATGCCGTGCGGGCCGTCGGAGAACTGCATGCGCGGCACCTGCGGCGACTGGTAGGGGCGCGTGCCAAACGCCGTCGCGCCGCCCAGGAAGGCGCACTTCTGCCGCAGCGACATGGGCCGCAGCGTCTTCTCCACGGTTGCGGCCAGCTGGTCATCCGCCCACGTGCCGGGTCCCGCCGTCGCCCTTGTTTGCTCAGCCATGCCCGCTTCCCTTCGCCCCAAGACCGCCGCTCAATACAGAAATGGTGCCCCGAAACTCAGGTCAAATTCTGGCAACGCGTGCAATTCCGCCGAAAGGAGAACGGGTACAGCGCGGGCGTGACCCCAGCACCGGGTAGGCGCGGCAAGCAAAAAGCCCCACGGCGCAGTGCCGTAGGGCTCACTCAGCGCACTCGATGGGAACGGACGCCCGCCAGAGGCTCTTATGGCTGCTGTCTCCCGACCCTGACCAGGTTCGAAGTGTAACGTCGCCCGAACCCACCGAATGCGCTGGAGGAATAGTATATGCGTGCCTGCGAGCCACCGCAAGCACCCACAAAACTGCCACAAGCAAGGGCGGGGAGCGCACGGCGGGCGCGGCACCAACACGGGCTCGTGACGGCCCTGGCGCACGGGTGGGCTACCGTGTAAGACAACCTGAAAGCCGAGCATCGCTGCAAGCCTCTGACCTGCGGCGATATGCCACGCAACCCGGGAAGACTGCACACGGGTGGGCTACCGTGCGCAGGAGTCGTAGCCGGGCGGGGTGCCGACGTCAAAGTCACGCCGCGATTGCCCTGCTTGCTGCCGTCATGAAGCTCCCTTCGAAGCTTGCCCCTCCTCCCTGCGTTTGCGTTCTTCAACTGACACTCGAAAACGAGATATCTATCTCTTGTAATGTACGAACAGTTGTTCTATCATACCATCAGAAGGCGGGGTCGAACACTTAATGCCCAACCACTGTCGCGGGGGCATTGGCCGACATCCATAGGAACGTCAGGTGGGATTCGGAAGACTGGTACGTCAAGCTCTTCATTGACGACGATTCAAACGCTTACGTCCAGATATGGTCTATGAACTGGGACGGGGCAATCCATTGAAGGAGAAAACTATGCGGTGCGCAGAGTGTGGGAGCGAGCGGATAAGGCTCTCCAACGAACCAATAACAGAGGAGTTCCGCGGTGACACATTCACCGTCGCGGGCATCGAGCACTACGTCTGCGAGGATTGCGGTGAGGTAACCATGAGCACGACAGAGGCCACCCGCCTCGGGGAGGCTTTGGCTTCTAGGTACCGCAAGGCTCACGAACTGCTCGCGCCGGCGCAGATTCGCGCTCTGCGCGAGTCGCTTGCCCTGACGCAGAAGGAGTTCGAGAAGGTGCTGGGGGTCTCGAGCCCTACGGTGTGCAGGTGGGAGCGCGGCACCATTGTGCAGACCAAGGTTGCCGACAACCTGATGAGGGCAATTGCCTCTTCCGCAACCGTTCGGAACGAGTTGATGCTGCGCGCGAACGTGCGGCTTTCGGCGTAGGGACTGGATGGGTCACCCTCGTGGGATTTCTGTGGCACCCGTTTCTTGCTGCGAGCCGACACACGAGCCGCTGGACTATAGTTCCCTCAGTCAATGTGCTGCCCTGCGGTGTAAGTCCGATTGACCCCGCACCGGGGCAGCCTGCATTCTTGCTGCTAGCGTCACTTGTCCCTGCGTGCGGCCGTTTGTCGTTCGAAGGGATTTTTCATGCAAGAAACCAGCAAGTCCGCCGGAACCATCGCCGTCAAGGCGCCCGCCTCCACTGCGCACGCCACCGCAGCGCCCGCCGCCGGCTCCGGCAACATCGCCATGCTCGTGGTGCTGTACGTGGTCGCGTTTGCCTCCGCGTTCAACGAGAACATCATCAACGTCGCCCTGTTGGAGATCTCCAGCGCCTTCGGCGTGGCAACCACCACGGCGCAGTGGCTCATCACCGGCTACATGATTCTGACCTCCATCATGACCGCCAGCATGGGCTTCCTGTCCCAGCGGTTCTCCACCCGCAAGCTCTTCGCCATCGCCGCCACCTGCATCGTTGCCGGCGGCGTGGTCTGCATGGTCGCGCCGTCGTTCTGGGTGCTCCTGCCTGCGCGAATCATCCAGTCCGTGGGCTCCGGCATCTTCTTCCCGCTCATGATGAACGCCGTGCTGGCCCTGGCCCCGCGCGAAAAGGTGGGCTTCTACCTCTCCATCGGCGGCGCCTGCATCACGCTTGGCCCCGCATTCGGCCCCGTCATCTCCGGCCTGGTGGACACCTTCTTCGGCTGGCGCTCCATCTTCGTCTTCCCCGTGGTCACTATCGTTGTCGCGTCCGCCGTCGCGCTGAGGACCGTGCGCAACGTGGGCGAGACCCGCGACGTGCAGCTGGACGTGCCCTCCGTCATCCTCATGGCCGTGGGCCTGGTGCTCTTCGTGTACGGCATGGGTCTGGTCATGAGCGCGCCCGTCACCGCACTGGTGCTGGTTGTGGCCGCCGTCGTGGTGCTGGCCGTCTTCACCCGCCGCGAGCTCTCGCTCGACCAGCCCCTGCTGGACCTTCGCCCCATGGGATCTCTGGACTTCTGGCCCTCCTGCATCCTGGTGGTCGTGGCAATGATGACCACCTTCTCCATGAGTGTGCTGCTGCCCCTCTTCTACGAGGGCTCCGCGGGCATGAACGCGCTGATGGCGGGCCTCTTGATCCTCCCCGCCATCTTCGTCAACGCCATCACCTCCATCGCGGGCGGCCGCATCATGGACGGCGCCGGCGAGTGGCCCCTGCTGCCCGCGGGCTTTGCCCTCGTGGTGGTTGGCCAGGTGCTGGTCTCGCTGGTCAGCGGTTCGCTCTCCGTGGTGGGCGTGGTGCTTTGCTCCGTCATCGTGTACGCGGGCGTGGGCCTGGTGCTGTCCCCGTCCCAGACCGCCGGCCTCAAGACCCTGCCCGGCAAGGACCAGGGCACCGGCACCGCTCTCCTGAACTCCTTCCAGATGGTGGCGGCCAGCTTTGGTCCCTCGCTCTTCATCGGCCTTTTGACCGCTGGCGCGGAGGGCGCGGCCGCGAGCGGCGCCGATGCTGCGCTGGCCCAGGCCACGGGCTTCTCGCAGGCGGTGGCCGTGGCGGCCGGCATCGCCGTGGCGGGCTTAGCCGTGTCCGTGTGGTACGCGCGCCGCGCCGCTCGCCGCGCCGCGTAGCGCGGGGCGCTTCTCGGTGCCGCTTCGGGATCTTCGGTGTCACTCTCGCGCTTCTCGGTGCGCACGGTAGCCCTACCGTGCGCACCTTTTTTGTCGAGCAGGGACAAGCGCGCAGGTAGAAGCGTTGCCACTCCGTCAGCCTTTCAGGTTTTCTTACACGGGCGGGCATCCGTGCGCTCGGCCGAACATCGCCGCGGCACCCGTGCGTCGGGCCGCATGCCAACCAGTCACGTGCGAAAACGCGAGCATCATGTGGTTTCCATGGCGCTCCCGATAACGCGCGGACACGCATGGCACCCTTCACGCCCTACCCCACCTGCGGAAACGTCCATCGCGTGCAAGATTCCCGCCAGCCAGATGCAGTTTCCTGCAAGCCGCCCCTCGTACAGTCGGACGCATGGATATCTTCATCGTCGACATATCGTGCTGGCTCATCTGGGTCACCCTCGCTCTCCACGGGTTCGAGGAGAGGCGGAGGTGCTCAGTGACGTCTCTTGCGACGACGCCGACCACCAAGCGCGAGCTTGCGGAAAGCGGACTCCTTGAGCAGCCGATTCTCGCCACTCAGCCAAAGCCACTTCATATCCTTGTCCCGTCGCGCAGCGCGCGTTTCCGATCCTCAGACGTGGTGCCGCACGTATGGGCGGGTCCACTCCCGACCTCAGAATGCTTCCGACGCCTCGCGCCGCACGTATACGTGGCGACCGTCGAATTCTGTTTTCTGTTGCTCGCCTCGTACCTGCCCCAATGGCGCCTCATCGCCTTCGGCTACGAGTTGTGCGGAGGCTACTATCTTCTGCCCGACCAGGGCCACAAAGGCACCGACAGGCAGGACCCAGATGCCGACGGGTTCGACTACTGCGTGCCCGTGACGGACGTCGGCCGGCTGCGGGCCTTCGTTGAGCGCTGCAAGGGAATGCCAGGCTACACACAGGCCTCGAAGGCGCTCGATTGGGTACTCGAAGGTTCCCGCTCCCCGCGCGAGACGGCCCTCACCATGCTGCTTTGCCTCCCCGCGGCGCTTGGTGGCTACGCGCTCCCGCTGCCCTACCTCAACCGCAAGGTCAACTTGTCGCCGCGCGGCACGCGCCTCGCCGGCGTTGATTGGCTCATACCTGATCTTTGCTGGCCCGACTTCAAGGTAGTGTCGAATACGACAGCGACAAGCACCACGCAAGGAACAAGAAACGTCGCATCAGCACAACCTTGCGCGCCCAGGCCTTTGAAGCCAGCGGCTGGCGTGTCATCTCAATCACACCGGACCTGATGGGAAACGCCACCGCATTCGGCAAGATTGCCGAAGAGATTGCAGAGATACTCCAGTTCCCGCTCCCCGTGGACACGACCGAAAGTCGCGGGGCCCGCGCCAAGCTCCGACAGCACATCGTCGACGATTCCTTCCGCTATTGGTAGGCATGTTCGCCGGGTACGCGCCCGCCCGCGCGCGCCACCGCTTGCGCACGGGTGGCCCACCTGCGTACGGTTCGCCGCCTGCGCACGGGTGGCCCACCGTGTAAGACAACCTGAAAGCCGCGCGAAGCGTCAGGGCTTCTACCTGCAGTTTTGTCGAGAAGGCCGCGAAAACTTGCACACGCCAAGCCACCCGTGCGTGGAAGCCTGGCCCCTGGGTACTGCGCTGGCGGAGCGAGCCACACCCACCCGCGGCCCGCACGGCTAGAATGGGCCAAACGAACGCGCGAAGAGAGGAGCACGCCATGATCAACGCCTTCTGCAAGGTCCCCCTTTGGGAATGCAACGGCAAGCTGGTGCGCGTGGCGCAGGGGCAGGAGCCGGCGGACGTGGTTATCCGCCACGCCAAGCTGGTCAGCGTGACCACGCACGAGGTCCTGGAAAACGCGAACATAGCCATCAGCTGCGGCCGCGTGGCCTACCTGGGCCTGGACGGCCACACGGCAGACCACTGCATCGGGCCGGACACGCAGGTTGTGGACGCCACGGGCTACTACGCGGCGCCCGGTTTCATGGACAGCCACATACACGTGGAGAGCTCCATGGTGGGCGTGGCGGAGTACGCGCGCGGCGTCGTGCCCCACGGCACAACCGGCATCTTCGCGGACCCGCACGAGGTGGGCAACGTGCGCGGGCTGGCCGGCGCCCGCTGCATGTTCGAGGACGCCCGCCGCGTGCCCCTCAAGGCAATGATGACCCCGCCCTCCTGCGTGCCCGCGGTGCAGGGCGTGGAGGACACGGGCTCCGCCATCTTTGCCAAGGACATCGCCGAGGCCATGACCTGGGACAACGTGGTCGGCCTGGGCGAGATGATGAACTTCCCCGGCATCCTGGGCGGCGAGGACAACGCCCTGGGCGAGGTGCAGGAGACCCTCAAGGCGGACAAGGCCGTGACCGGCCACTACACCATTCCGGAGACTGACCGCGGCCTCAACGCCTACATTGCAGCGGGCATCAGCGCGGACCACGAGTGCTCGCGGCCGGAGGACGTTATCGCCCGCCTGCGCATGGGCATGTACGTGCAGCTGCGCTTTGGGTCCGCCTGGCTCAACCTGCCCGGCTATCTGCCGCAGCTGCTGGCCAGCGGCGTGGACACGCGCCTGTGCACCCTGTGCACGGACGACTGCCACCCGGACACCATCGTGCGCGACGGCCACATGGACCGCGTGCTGCGCGAGGCCGTGCGCCTTGGCTGCGACCCCGTGACCGCCATCCAGATGGCCACCATCAACACCGCGGAGTGCTTCCACCTGGGGCACGAGATGGGCTCCATCACGCCCGGCAAGTGCGCGGACATCGTGCTACTGGAGGACCTGAGGGACTTCCGCGCCCACCAGGTGTTCATTGACGGCCAGCTGGTGGCCCAGGACGGCCGCGCACTCTTTGAGGTTGAGCCCTACCAATGGCCGGACTGGATGACACACACCATGAACCTGGGCCTGGAGCCCACGGCGGAGACCTTCAAGACCCGCGTGGACCTGCCCGACGGCACGGCGCGCGTGCGCGTCATGGGCATCCTGCCCGGCGAGACCATCACCCACGACGTGGTGCGCGAGGTTCCCGTGCGGGACGGCGTGCTCTGCGCGGACCACGACGCCGACATCCTGAAGATCTGCGTCTTCGACCGGCACCACGGCGCGGAGGGCGTGCACTCGCAGGGCTTCGTCACCGGCTTCGGCATACACGGCGCGCTGGCCCAGACCGTGAGCCACGACGCCCACAACCTGCTGGTCATGGGCGACAACGACGAGGACATGGCCCTGGCCGCGCAGACCCTGGCCCAGTGCGGCGGCGGGGAGGTGGCCGTGCAGGATGGCCGCGTGCTTGCCCTGGTGGAGCTGCCCGTGTGCGGCCTCATGAGCACGGAGCGCGTGGAGGTTGTGGCCGAGAAGGTCTCTCGCATTGAGCAGGCCTGGAAGGACATGGGCTGCACCATGCCCAGCCCCTTCATGACCATGGGCATAACGTCGCTGGCCTGCGTGCCGGAGCTGCGGCTGACCAACCGGGGGTACGTGAACTGCCTCAGCTTCCAGATGGAGCCGCTGCTGGCAGACTAGCACCCGGCGGCGCAAGAAAATCGCGCGTCGCAGGCGGCGCGTCACGGCCGGCCGGCCCCCGGCAGCCGCGACGCGCCCACGCGCAAGACCTTCCAAACTAGACGAAGGCCCCGGACATACGTCTGAGGCCTCCACTTGGAAGAAAGTCGCTTGGAGCACGCCCCGGCCGAGTCTTGCTGGGCGCGCCTCTGCGCACGGTTATAATGCCCGTTCCCCCGTGGGAATTTCACTCGTTCCACGCGGACGGGCGAAGTTTCTCCGTGGGCGTTCGGCCATCCCCGCGCCACCACATGCCGCACACTTCGCGGCGGGGGCTTTTCGCGGTACTATTGACACCGCTTGTTTTTGCACCACAGCTTCTTCACAGTTGCCCGCGCGGGAGTCACCACCGCGCCGGCAAACCCATACGGAACCGGGAGGCCCCATGGCCAAGAAGACCGACAAGTCCAGCGCGCAGGCCCAGCAGCTGGAGACGCAGGAGCGCAAGGCCCGCGCCAAGCAGGTGGAGGACGAGTACGGCGAGGTTCGCTTCACCTGCGCCTACGAGCTCTCGGACTACCTTGTGAGCGAGATGGCCCTGCTCTTGGGCCCGGAGAACGCGGACCGTAGGATGTCCATCGTCTCGTTCTTGCTGTGCGGCCTCATCATCGGCGACCTGTGGGCCTTCCCCGGCAACCCGGTCTCGCTCGCCGTCGCCATTGTGCTGGTGTGCCTGGCGGTCCTCTCCATGAGCGCCACCACCAACCTCAACAAGCTCAAGCTGCGCTACCTGCGCAAACACGGGTACGACGTGCAGTCCATGAGCGACGGCGAGCTGCCGCGCGAGCTCTATGTGACGGACGGCGAGGTCGTGACCGTGGTGCCCGGCATCCGCACGGAGGCGTGGCCCCTGACGGACCTGCGCCGCGTTCGCAGCAACTCCGACTTCATGCTGGCAGACTTTGGCCAGCAGCGCCTGGCCCTCTTCCCGCGCCGCACCCTGAGCCTGAACAACTACAACGCGCTGGGCACCCTGCTGCGCGCGCACGAGCCGCAGCCCGCAAGCAAGAAGCGCGCCGCTCGCAAGAACAAGTAGCACCCCCGTCCCCTCCTCGCCCCGCGGCGCGCCCGCCCGCGCTACGCTGTGCGCAAGGAGGGGATTCCTATGCCGATTCTTGCCGCTTTCGCCGTTCCGCACCCGCCCCTGATCATCCCTGCCGTGGGCAAGGGGGAGGAGCGCGGCATTGCCGCCACCGTTGCCGCCTACCAGGAGGTGGGCCAGCGCATTGCGGAGCTCGCGCCGCAGACGGTCGTCATCTCTTCGCCGCACACGACCATGTACCGGGACTACAACCACATCTCGCCGGGGGCGGGGGCCAGCGGCAGCTTTGCGCGGTTCCGCGCGCCGCAGGCCCGCTACGAGTGCGGCTACGACGAGGAGCTGGCTGGCCGCACGGCGGAACTCTGCGGGGAGCGAGGCATTTCCGCTGGCACGGACTACGAGCGCGAGCCGCAGCTGGACCACGGAACCATGATTCCTCTGCACTTCATTTGGGGCGCCTGGCCCGCCGGAGTGCCGAGGCCGCACGTGGTGAGGGTGGGGCTCTCGGGCCTCTCTCCTGCGGTTCATTACCAGTTGGGCATGGCCCTGCGCGACGCCGCGACGCAGCTGGGCAGGCGCGTGGTCTTTGTGGCGTCGGGCGACCTCTCCCACAAGCTGCTGGCCAGCGGGCCGTATGGCTTCGCGCCGGAGGGGCCGGAGTTCGACGAGAAGATCTGCCGGATTTTCTCGTCCGGCGACTTCCTGGACTTTTTGACCATGGACCGCGGCTTCGCGGACCGCGCGGCGGAATGCGGCCTGCGCAGCTTCCAGATTATGGCCGGCGCCCTGGACGGCACGCCCGTGAGGCCGGAGCTCCTCTCCCACGAGGGGCCCTTCGGCGTGGGCTACGGCGTGGCCTCCTTCACGCCCACGGGGGCGGAAGGTTCAGATGACACCCGCCGCTACCTGCGGCTTTATGAGGAAGCACACGCAGCGGACCTGGCCCAGCGCAAGGCCGCGGAGGACCCTCTGGTACGGCTGGCACGCGCCTCGCTTGAGACGTACGTGCGCGAGAGCAGGCGCATCTCGCCGCCAGCGGGGCTGCCCAGCGACCTCTTGGCCACGCGCGCGGGCTGCTTCGTCAGCCTGAAGATTGACGGTGAGCTGCGCGGGTGCATCGGCACCATCCTGCCCACGCAGGCAAGCCTGGCGCAAGAAATCTGCGCGAACGCGATTTCCGCCGGCACGCGCGACCCGCGCTTCCACCGCGTGCGCCCCGAGGAGCTGCCGGAGCTGGTGTACGACGTGGACGTGCTGACCGCGCCGGAGCCCATCGCGGATGAGTCCCAGCTGGACGTGCGGCGCTACGGCGTGATCGTGAGCACGGACGACGGCAGGCGCGGACTGCTTCTGCCGGACCTGGACGGCATCGACACCGTGGACGAGCAGGTCAGCATTGCCGCGCGCAAGGGGCACATCGACCTGGCGGACGGTGACTACCACCTGGAGCGGTTCCAGGTGGTGAGGCACACGTGAACCAGGAAGACGCCAGCCAAAATCAGACGTCTACCATACGCTCCAGCGCACTGTCCACGTCCATGCCTCCGTACGTCACCCGCACCACGGTGACCTTTCGCTCCGCGTCATCCACGACATAGAAGACGAGGCAGTTATCTACTGGGCGCACCCGCATCCCACGAGAGCGCCATGGTTCCCGATCGTAGGCACGGAACCTCTTTGGCATCTGCGCGAGACCTTCGATTGCGGCGCGAATCCTAGCGAACTGTCCACGTGCCGCGCGCGGGGATTTGAGTCTCGTGGTGATGTACTCATAGGTGTCCCACAGGTCGCGCTCGGCTTCCGATGCGACACAAACCTCGTACGATGTCATGCTCACTCGCCGAGAATGTCAGCAAAAACGTCGGAAGCGGGACGGACCCTGCCAGCCTGGACGTCCGCCCACCCCGCAGCGAGCTCGGCATCGAGCTGCTCGGCGGACATGGCGCCCACGTTGTGCGGAGGCAACACAACATCAAAGGGCAGCCCGTTGTGGAGGATGATTTGTTTGTAGAACATGCTGATCGCACTCGACGCGGTCATGCCAAGGGCATTCAAGATGCCTTCGGCTCGACTCTTCACGTCAGGGTCGATTCTCGCATTGATGACGTCCGTCTTCGCCATGTCGGCTCCTTCTGCGTGATTCGCAATTCGTATTTCATTGTATATGCTTTGTGTTACACTCTCAAGACGATTGTTTGACCAGGCATTCTTCGTTCAAAGTCATCGGCTGGAGGCAATCATGAGCATCGTTGGTACTTCCGCACCCCGCATCACCTGCGACGTCTGCCCCCACCGCTGCCGCCTGGCGCCGGGGCAGGCGGGCCTCTGCCGGGCCCGGGTTTGCCGCGACGGGGCAGTTGTGGCGCAGAACTACGGCCGCCTGACCTCGCTGGCAGTGGACCCCATAGAGAAGAAGCCCATCGCGGACTGGCGCCCAGGGGCGACGGTACTCAGCGTGGGCAGCTACGGTTGCAACCTGCGGTGCCCCTGGTGTCAGAACTGGCAGATCTCCCAAGCCGTGGAGGACGGCGTCGGCTGGCGCGAGGTCACCCCGGAGCAGCTGGTGGGCACCGCGCGCCGGCTGCACGCGGAGGACCCCGGCATGATCGGCCTGGCCTACACCTACAACGAGCCGCTGGTGGGCTGGGAGTACGTTCGCGACTGCGGGCAGCTGGCCCACGCGGCGGGTCTGGCCAACGTACTGGTGAGCAACGGGTGCGCGTCGGCTGGCGTGGTGGATGCACTTGCGGGGCTTCTCGATGCCGCGAACATCGACCTCAAGGGTCCTGACCAGCTGTTTTATGACTCGTGCGCAGGGAACTTCGAGGCGGTTCGCGCAACCATCACCCGCCTTGCCGCGGAGCCTGGCTGCCACCTGGAGGTCACCACGCTCGTGATTCCCGGCGAGAACGACCGCGAGGAAGACATAGCGTCCATTGCCAGCTGGCTGGCGGGGCTGCCTACCGCCGGCAACCCCATCACCCTGCACGTGACGCGCTTCTTCCCCCGCTGGCGCATGCAGGACCGCGGCCCCACGCCCGTGCCCACCGTGTACCACCTAGCCGATGTCGCCCGCCGCTACCTGCCCCGCGTTCACGTGGGCAACTGCCAGTGAGACACGGGGCCGGTTCTCGCGTCTCGTCAGCCGCGTTTGCTTCGCGCGCAATTCATGTCCCACATGCTTTGTAGAGTGTTCCCTCACCAATATCTCTAGGAAGGGCGGGGCTCATGGCAGAGTTAGCGAACTATTCAGAGGCGGTGCGGGCAATCAAGTCTGCAATTCTTCGCAGCCAATACGAGGCTGCGAAGAGCGTGAACGCGCGGCAGCTCGCGCTGTACTACTCAATCGGTGGGTACATATCTCAGAACTCGCGCGCGGGCCAGTGGGGCACCGGCGCCATCGATGCGATCAGCGCGCAGCTGCAAAAGGAGCTGCCGGGGCTGAGGGGGTTCTCGGCAACCAACTTGAAGAATATGAGGCTCTTCTTCGAGGCTTGGGCCCCAGCGGTGCTGCCTCTCACCCCAAATGGAAATTCGTCAGTTGCGACTGACGAATTGGGGAGCGATGGAGCCGGCGAGATTCGACACTTGCAGCTGCCGAATCTGGACGAGAGCCTCTCGAAGGCATTCATCACAATCGGCTTCACGCACCATATCACCATTCTCTCGGGTACCACCACCCGAGACGAGCTCCTGTTCTACATACGCGAGTGCGCGCGTAACCACTATTCCGTGGCAGCGCTCAAGCGGGCCAGAGGCCGCTGAGGATGCCTTCGGCCCGGCTCTTCACGTCAGGGTCAATTCACAACCACGCGTCACCTGCGACTGCGGTGCGGCAGACTCATGCCTGCTCGATCGCCCAGTCGTCGTCGATGGTACGCACGTCCTCGGAGTAGACGACGCCCACCTTGACCACGGGCCTCCCGCCCGCTGCAAACGGGATTAGGTAACCCTTGTCGTCAATCTGCGCGAGGGCGTCGGCGGAGGTGGGGTGCTTCTCGCCGGCCCTTCTGTACTTGAGCTCCATTACGTAGGTCGCGCCCGGAGACTCCACCACCACGTCGATGCGGCCGGTCGACGTCCGAACCTCAGTCCGAATGCTGGCCCCCACCAGCTTGAACACGAGGTACAGCTGCGCCTGGAAGGCCTTCTCGTCCTTGGCCGCCAAGTCGTAGGGGATGCCGGCGAGGAAGGAGCGCAACAGGCGCAGGGCCTGATCCACATCGCCCACATACAGCGCGTCCGAGAGGTCCGCCACGAAGCCACCGGTCGCGCTGGCAGGCTTGCCGGTGTAGGCCGGCAGCAGGGACTCATAGAGACCTTCGGCGACCTCGGCGTTGGGAATGCCGAGCGTGTAGGTCCGCGTCCGCTCGCTGTAGCCCTTGATGGTGAGGTAACCCGACTGGTACATGAACGCGATCGGGTCACCCATGGCCTCGGTCGGCGCATCGAAGGCTGACGCAGGCGCCCGTACACCCTCCAGCTCCGGCACAGTGACGTCGGTACGCCGCAGCATATTGACGAGCGAGGTCGGCGTGCCAGAGCCAAACCAGTAGGAGTCGAGGTCCCTACGGTCGAACGCGGCCACGAGGCTGAACGGGTTGTAGACCTCGGCAGGCTCCCGGGTGAAGCGGTAGCCGTCGTAGCGCCTGCGCAGCTGCTCGCGGCATTCGGCGGGCGTCATGCCCAGCTCGCCCGCGAGCCAAGCGACGTCAGGCGCGAGCGGGCCATCCAGCTCCTCGGCCGTGATGCCGCATATGCCGCCAAACTGCGGGTCCATGCTCACGTTGACCAGGTTGTTGAGCTCGCTGAATATGCTGAGCTGGCTGAACTTGCTGATGCCGGTAATGAACACGAACGAGAGATACGGCTCGCACGCCTTGAGGGGTGAGTAGAACTCCCGCATGATTTCGCGGAATCGCTGCAGGCGGTCCGGGTCGTGCATCACGTTCAGCAGTGGCGCGTCGTACTCGTCCACCAGCACCACGACGCCCTGGTCGCTGGTCCTCGCCGCGCGGCGAATGAGCGACTCCACGCGAGGCGACCAGCCGCTGACGCCCTCCTCGCGCCCGAACACCTCCTCCACGCGGCGCAGGACCATGTCGAGCTCGGCAGCCAATCCCTCCTCGCTCGTGGATTTACACGTGGAGAGGTCCAACCGTATCACCGGGTGCGCCGGCCACTCCTCCCGCGCGTCCAGCCGCTCCAAGGCCAACCCGCGGAAGAGGTCCCTCCGACCCCGGAAGTATGCCTCCATGGTGGAGACGAGCAGCGTCTTGCCAAAACGCCGCGGGCGTGAGAGGAAGCGGTACTTTCCGCCTGCCTGAAGCAGCCCCCAAATATGGGACGTCTTGTCTACGTAGAGATAGCCACCTTTCCGGATGTCCTCAAACACCTGCATGCCAACGGGGTACCTGTGCGGGGCCTGTGCCATCTTGGGAAACTCCTTCCGGGCGCGATTCGCCTATTGTACCGCGGTCCCGGCACGTCCACCTTTTCCTACTCGAAGGGGTGGGTGCCGGGCAGGCTCTGCGCCACTCAAGCCAGCCGCTATCTCTCGTCCTCATGCAGCAGGGGGCGAAACGCAAACGGCCCCGGCCGCGCGAGGGCGCAGTCGGGGCCGTGCAGTCGGGGCCATCCTTATGCGGGACTGACCGCGGGGGTGAGACGCGGAAACCGGCCCCCCTGTCTCATTCAGATGAGACAAAAGGTGCGTCCCCCTGTCTCATTACTGGCGGTTGGCGCGGTAGAAGTCGATGAGGGCCTGGGTGCTGGCGTCCTGCTTGGCCAGAGCCTCGTCGTCGTGGAAGGCAGGGGTGATCTGCTTGGCAAGCTGCTTGCCCAGCTCCACGCCCCACTGGTCGTAGGAGTCAATGCCCCAGATGGTGCCCTCGACGAAGGTGATGTGCTCGTACACGGCAATGAGGTTGCCCACGGTGTGCGGCGTCAGCGCCTTGCCGAAGATGGAGGTCGTCGGGCGGTTGCCGGTGAAGCAACGGGCGGGAACCATCCACTCGGCCGTGCCCTCGGCGCGCACCTCGTCGGCCGTCTTGCCAAAGGCCAGGGCCTTGGTCTGCGCCAGGAAGTTGCCCAGGAAGAGCTCGTGAATGTCCTGGTCACCGACCTTGGTGGGGTTGGGCGTGTTGACGAAGGCAATGAAGTCGGCCGGGATCATCTGCGTGCCTTGGTGAATGAGCTGGTAGAAGGCGTGCTGACCGTTGGTGCCGGCCTCGCCCCAGAAGATCTCGCCCGTCTCGGTGGTGACGGGGGTGCCGTCCCAGCGGGTGGACTTGCCGTTGGACTCCATGGTCAGCTGCTGCAGGTAGGCGGGGAAGCGGTGCAGATACTGGTCGTAGGGCAGGACGGCGTGGCTCTTGGCCTTGAAGAAGTTCACGTACCACACGTTGATCAGGCCCATGAGGGCGACGACGTTCTTCTCCAGCGGGGTGTTGGCAAAGTACTCGTCAACCTCGTGGAAGCCGGCCAGGAAGTCCTGGAAGGTCTCCTTGCCGTAGGCGATGATGAGGGAGAAGCCCACCGCGGCGTCCACGGAGTAGCGGCCGCCGACCCAAGACCAGAAGCCGAAGGCGTTGGCCGGGTCAATGCCGAACTCGGCAACCTTCTCCAGGTTGGTGGAGACGGCCACGAAGTGGTGCAGGATGGCCTGGGCGTTCTGCTCGTCGGAGCCGTCGATGGCGCCCTGCTCCTTGAGGGTCTGGAGCAGCCAGGTCTTGACCTCGGTCGCGTTGGTAATGGTCTCCAGCGTGGTGAAGGTCTTGGAGACGACGATCACGAGCGTGGTCTCCGGGTCCAGGCCCTTGAGCTTCTCGGCCGCGTCATTGGGGTCGATGTTGGAGATGTAGCGGACGTCAACCGCGTGCGGGTAGGACTTGAGGGCCTCGTACACCATAACCGGGCCAAGGTCAGAGCCGCCGATACCAATGGAAACCACGGTCTTGATGGCCTTGCCGGTGACGCCCTTCCACTCGCCGGTGCGAACGCGGTCCGCGAAGGCGTACATGCGGTCCAGCACCTCGTGCACGTCCTTGACGGTGTCCTGGCCGTCCACGATGAACTTGCCCTCGTCGGACTTGGGGCGGCGCAGGGCGGTGTGCAGGACGGCGCGGTCCTCCGTGGTGTTGATGTGCACGCCGTGCAGCATGTCCTGGAAGCGCTCCTCCACGCCGGCGGCCTTGCCCAGAGCCACGAGGTCCTGGACGGTCTCGTCCGTGATGATGTTCTTGGAGAGGTCAAAGTGCAGGTCACCGAGGTCGAAGCTGTATTTCTTCACGCGGTCCGGGTCATCCGCGAACCACTGCTTCAGGCTGATGTTGCCCTGCAGCGCGTCGTAGTGCTTCTGAAGGGCCTCCCACTCAGGGGTCTTGGTCATGTCAATAGGTGCCGGAACGTTTGCCATAGGAGAACTTCCTTTCCCCGCCTCCGAAGAGAACCGTAGATGGCATTAGTTTAGCGCGCCCTGCTCAGGGCGGCTTGCATAAGGCGGGGAGCGGCGCGACAGGGCGGCCGGCCCCTGTAGCCGCGGGGGCGCGGCGGGCGGGCGCGGGGGCGGGCGGACGCGACGCGGGCGGCGCGAACCGGCGGCCAACAACACACGTGCCACAGCACGTATGTTAGCGGCGAGCAACAACACGCGTGCTGTGCGAGCAAACCAGTGCCAACTGGCCTGATAGCACGTCGCGCTGACAGCACGCGTGTTAGCGCCGCACAATAACACGCGTCACAGCACGCGTGTTAGCGAGACGCACCAACACGCGCCGCAACCTTGCGCCAACTGGCGCAGCAGTGCGCAAACCACAGATTGCGCACTTCCAGAGCGCAACAACGCGCACGCCATGCAAACAACACTGCGCCAACTGGCTTGATAGCACGTACATTACATGGAATGTACGCGAGCCGCCCGTTCTCCACCCGCCGTAGCGCGCATTCCACAGTTTGCGCACTCTGGCGGCCAAGGTCGCGGCAGGTGGAATCGGAGCAGGTGGGAGCACAGCGAGCATCGGCCTGGGTCGCAGCGGCGCACGCCGTCACCGGCGCCCCTACCCCAGCACCTCGCCGGCAATGCGGGCGGACTCGTTGGCGTCCTTGGCGTAGAAGTCCGCGCCCACCATTTGCGCGTACTCTGGGTTAAGGACCGCACCACCCACCATGACCTTGCACCAAGGGGCTTGCTCGCGCAAAAGTTTGATGGTCTCTGCCATGGCGGGCACCGTTGCCGTCATGAGCGCGGAGAGGCCCGCGAGCTCAATGTGGTCGCGCACCACGGCGTCGCAGAAGGCCTGAGGGTCCACGTCGCGCCCAAGGTCCACCACGTCGTAGCCGTAGTTCTCCAAGAGCATCTTCACGATGTTCTTGCCAATGTCATGAATGTCGCCTTTTACGGTACAAAGCGCAATCTTGCCCTTGGCCGGCATGTCCGCGCCAGCGCCGGCGTCCAGCTCGCGCAGGGTGTTGAAGCCGGCCTTGGCCGCCTCCGCCGAGGCCATGAGCTGCGGCAGGAAGAAGATGCCCTTCTCGAAGCGCTCGCCCACCACGTCAAGCGCAGGGATCAGGACCTCGTTGATGACGTACATGGGATCGTGCTCGGCGATGACCTGGGAAACTACCTCGGGCATGGGACCCTTGCGGCCAGCAAGCACCAGCTCGCGGGCACGGGCGGCGGGGTCTGCGGGCTCGGCGGGCGCTGCGGCTGGTGCAGCGGAAGCACTGGCCGAGGGCGTAGCGGCCTTCTCGCCAGGCGATGCCGGAACCGGGGCGCGGTCGCTCCTCTCGGCGTAGTTGGCCACAAAGTACTGGGCACTCTCGTCTTCGCCGGAAAGCACACGCCAGGAGTCGACCACGTCCATCATGCGGGTGAGGCAGGGGTTGATAATGGCCAGGTCAAGGCCCGCGGAGAAGGCCGCAGCAAGGAAGGTCCCGTTCACAAGCGGCCTGAAGGGCAGGCCAAAGCTGACGTTGCTCACGCCAAGCACGGTACGCACACCAGGCAGCTCCTGTTTGACCAGGCGTATGGCGTCAAGAATGGCCTTGGGCTGGGTCTGGTCGGTCGAGGCGGCCATGGTGAGACAGTCGATGACCACGTCGTGACGAGGGATGCCCAGCTGCTCGCACTCGCGGACAATCTTGCGAGCAACCGCGAGACGTCCCTCCGCCGTAGCGGGGATGCCATCCTCGTCGAGCGTAAGACCCACCACTGCGCAGCCATAGTGCTTCACGATAGGCAGCACGTCGGCCATGGTCTGCGCCTTGCCGTTGGTGGAGTTGACCAGCG
The DNA here is from genome assembly GCA_900314495.1 of uncultured Olsenella sp. Classification (GTDB taxonomy): domain Bacteria; phylum Actinomycetota; class Coriobacteriia; order Coriobacteriales; family Atopobiaceae; genus Olsenella_K. The sequence continues at coordinate 224 of OMVJ01000035.1, read as the reverse complement.
CCTTTCCGGGATAGCTGCGCACGGCTGCCTCGATGACCGCCGGGTCTGCTGCGTCAATCTGCAGGGGCAGCGTGCTCACGCCTTGAAGCTCAGAAACGAGCTGGCACATCACGGCGCGCTCGTCTATCTCGGGAAGGCCGGCGTTCACGTCGAGTATCTGCGCACCAGCGCGACCCTGTGCGATGGCCATGTTCATCACGTAGTCGTGATCGCCCGAGCGCAAG
>OMVJ01000031.1 GCA_900314495.1 uncultured Olsenella sp. | reverse complement strand
GATGTAGGCCTTGGCGCCGTCAACGTAGTGCAGAAGGGCGATGCGGGCGGAACGGTTGGGGTCGTACTCGATGGTAGCGACCTTGGCCGGCACGTTGTCCTTCTGGCGCTTGAAGTCGATCTTGCGGTACTGACGCTTGTGGCCGCCGCCCTGGTGACGGGTGGTGATGCGACCGTTGTTGTTGCGGCCAGCCTTCTTGGGCAGGGGCTCGAGAAGGGACTTCTCGGGCTTGGTGGCCGTGATCTCCGCGAAGTCGGAGACCGTCTGCCAACGCCTACCGGCGGACGTTGGCTTGAGGTGCTTAACTGCCATTACTTTCCCTTTCTTTGTCCGTTGGCCGCCGCGCTCAGGGATTGGTGCGGCGACACCGGATTACCACGGAACCGCGCGTATCCATACCACGCGGCACGACAGCCCGGCCTCCCCCTTTGCGAAGGAGGCGCGGGCGGATTACCAACTACTCGGCGTCAGCCTGGTTGTTGGCGAAGATCTCGATCGTCTCGCCCTCAGCGAGGGTGACGATGGCCTTCTTCCACTGGCGGGTCTTGCCCTCGACCACGCGGACGCGCTTGTTCTTGGGCTTGACGTTGACGGTGTTGACCTTGACCACGTGGACGTTGAAGAGCTTCTCCACGGCGGCGGCAATCTCCTCCTTGGGAGCGGTGCGGGCGACCTCGAAGGTGTACTTGCCCTGCTCCATGAGGTCATAGGAACGCTCGGTGACGACCGGGCGGATGATCACGTTGTAGACGGAGTTCATTATGCGAGCACCTCCTCGAGCTTCTTCGCGACGTCGGAGGTGAGCACTAGGGCGCCGTTGTCAATGAGCCAGCGGGTGTTGGCCTCGCTGCAGCCAATGACCTCTGCGCCGGGGATGTTGCGGAAGGAGAGGAAGGCGTTCACGTTCTCGTCGTCAACGACGATGGTGAGGCGCTTGCCCTCCAGGCCCAGGGCCTTCATGACGGCCTTGGCCTGCTTGGTGGACGGCTTCTCGAACTCCAGGGAGTCAACCACGACGAGCTCGGAATCCGCCAGCTTGCCGGAGAGGACGGACCTCATGGCAAGCTTGACCATCTTGGAGTTGATGCGCTGGGCGTGGGAGCGCGGGGTGGGGCCGAAGACGACGCCACCGCCTGCCCACTGGGGAGCGCGGATGGTGCCCTGACGGGCGCGGCCGGTGCCCTTCTGGCGGTAGGGCTTGGCGCCGCCGCCGGAGACGGCGGAGCGGTTCTTGGTGGAGTGGGTACCCTGACGCAGGGAGGCCTCGTAGACCTTCACGACCTGGTGCACCACCGGGATGTTCGGCTCAATGCCGTAAACGCTGGAGGCGAGCTCAAGGTCGGCGACCTTCTGCCCCTCCACGTTCTTAACTTCTACGTTGGACATTCTGTCCTCCTTGTTAGCCTAAAGGTTTGTTTGACGTGGGCCTTAGGCCATGCGGACCTGGACGAGACCGTTCTTGCCGCCGGGGACAGCGCCCTTGACGAGCATGAGGTTCTGCTCTGCGTCAATGCGGACGAGCTTGAGGTTCTTGACGGTCACGCGAGCGTCGCCCATGTGACCAGCCATGTGCAGGCCCTTGCGGACGCGCGCGGGGTAGGCGCACTGGCCGATGGAGCCGGGCTTGCGCTGGTTGCGGGAGCCGTGCGTCATGGGGCCGCGGGAGAAGTTCCAGCGCTTGATGGTGCCCTGGAAGCCCTTGCCCTTGGAGGTGCCGATGACGTCAACGGACTTGACGTCGGCGAAGTCCGCGACGGTAACCTGGTCGCCGCACTTGTACTCCTCGCCGTTCTCAACGCGGACCTCGCGCAGGTAGCGCATGGGCTCCACGCCGGCCTTGGCGAAGTGACCAGCCATGGGCTTGTTGACGTGCTTGGCGGTGATGTCACCAAAGCCGATCTGAACGGCATCATAGCCGTCAGTAGCCTTGGTCTTGACCTGCGACACCGTGCAGGGGCCGGCCTGGATGACGGTGACGGGCACGACGTTGTCGTCCTCGTCCCAAACCTGCGTCATCCCGAGCTTGCGGCCGAGAATCGTGCTGACCATGCTCTTTCCTAACCCTCGGTGGTCATGGGACCCTAGGCGCTTTGCCTTCCCCAGCGGACCACATTCCTGTGTTTGCGCTTACGTGCGGCGGTCTTTGCGGCGGGCGCGTTGGCGCTTCGCGGCAGCAGAGATTAACGCCACATTTCAGCAGCCTGTCTAGAATACACTCATGTGGGCGTGTTCACAATGTCTTCGCAAGATTTTTTTGGGTTTGCGCGGGGCCGCTGACCTGCGGCTCCGTTTTCCGCGGTGCCGGGCGTGTACATGGGGCGCGGCGGGCGGGGCCGGGGGGGGGCGTCGGAGGCCGAGGAGCTGGCATCGGAGGCCCGGGGCTGGCGTCGGAAGTTGGTGTACTCCGCTTTCGGACATTTTGGGCCCCATTAGGAGGCTTTCTTGTCGGAAGTTGGTGTACTCCGAATGCCGACGTGGCAGTAAACCGCGGTTTTCCACGCGTCCGAAGGCGGAGTACACCAAGTTCGGACGGAACCAGGCCGATTTGGGTGCCTAGTTTGTCCGAAGTGGGAGCACACCAACTTCGGACGGGCGGCCAGACAGGGCAATCCGAACAGGGCAACCCGGGCAGGGAAGCCTGGGCGGGGCACGCCGCGGGCCAGTTCGCACAAGACAAAGGCGCGGCCCCGCAAGGAGCCGCGCCCTGGTAGTGCTATGCGCCGTGCAATCAACGGCGCCGGAAGCCTGCCCTAGAGCTTGATCTCGATGTCAACGCCCGCGGGGAGGTCAAGACGCATCAGCGAGTCAACCGTGGAGGAGCTGGGCTCCAGGATGTCGATGAGGCGCTTGTGAGTGCGCATCTCGAACTGCTCGCGGGAGTCCTTGTCCTTGTGCGGGGAGCGGATGACGGTGTAAAGGTTGCGCTCGGTGGGCAGGGGGATGGGGCCGGAGACATGAGCGCCGGTCTTCTGCGCGGTGTCCACAATGAGCTTCGCGGACTGATCAACGACCTCGTGATCATAGCCCTTGAGGCGAATCCTGATCTTCTGGTTTGCCACTTTCGGTACCTCCATCAAAGAGCGCTAGGCGCTCGCTACTTACAACTACAAACGCTGGCGTTCTTTAGGCGTTCTTCTTCTTGATCTCCTCGAGAACGGCCTTGGGGACGGGCTCGTACGCGTCGAACTGCATGGTGTACGAGGCGCGGCCCTGGGTCTGGGAGCGAAGGTCGGTTGCGTAACCGAACATCTCGCCCAGAGGCACCTTGGCGCGAATGACCTTGGTGTTGGAGCGGTCCTCCATGCCCTCGATCTTGCCGCGGCGGCTGGACAGGTTGCCCATGACGTCGCCCATGTACTGCTCGGGCGTCTCGACCTCGACGGACTCAACGGGCTCCAGCAGGACGGGATCGGACATCTCCAGGGCCTTCTTGATGGCCATGGAACCGGCGACCTTGAAGGCGGCCTCGGAGGAGTCGACCTCGTGGTAGGAGCCGTCCACCAGGGTGACCTTGACGTCCTGGACGGGGTAGCCCGCGATGACGCCGGAGTTCAGCGCCTCCTGGATGCCCTTGTCAACAGAGGGGATGTACTCCTTGGGCACGGAGCCGCCCACGGTGGCGTCCACGAACTCGTAGCCAAAGCCGGGCTCCATGGGCTCCAGGTCGATGACGGCGTCGCCGTACTGGCCACGGCCGCCAGACTGGCGCACGAACTTGCCCTGGCAGCCCTTGACCGCGTGACCGGCGGTCTCGCGGTAGGCAACCTGCGGCTTGCCCACGTTGCACTCAACGTGGAACTCGCGGCGCAGGCGGTCAACGATGATCTCCAGGTGCAGCTCGCCCATGCCAGCGATGATGGTCTGGCCGGTCTCCTGGTCGGTGTGGACCTGGAAGGTCGGGTCCTCCTCGGCCAGCTTCTGCAGGCCAACGGACATCTTGTCCTGCTCGGCCTTGGACTTGGGCTCCACGGCGACGTCGATGACGGGGGCCGCGAACTCAATGGACTCAAGGATGATGGGGTGCTGCTCGTCGGCCAGGGTGTCGCCGGTGAAGGTCTTCTTGAAGCCCACGGCGGCAACGATGTCGCCAGCGGAGCAGGCCTCGCGGTCAACGCGGTCGTTGGCGTTCATCTCCAGAATACGGGAGAGGCGCTCGCGGTCGTCCTTGTTGACGTTGTACACGTAGGAGCCGGCCTCGGCGTGACCGGAGTACACGCGGAAGTAGGTGAGCTTGCCCACGTAGGGGTCCGTCATGATCTTGAAGGCCAGGGCGGAGAAGGGCTCGCTGACGTCTGCCTTGCGGGTGATGGTGTCGCCGGTCTTGGGGTCCGTGCCCTCCACGGGCGGGATGTCCAGCGGGCTGGGCAGGTAGTCAACGACGGCGTCCAGCAGCTCCTGGATGCCCTTGTTCTTGTAGGCGGAACCGACGAAGACGGGGTTGAGCTCGTTGGCGATGACACCCTTGCGGATGGCAGCCTTCAGCATGTCAACCGGAATCTCCTCCTCCTCGAGCACAAGCTCCATGAGGTCGTCGTCGTAGTTGGAGGCGGCGTCCAGCAGCTCCTCGCGCTTCTCGGCCACGATGTCCTCGAACTCAGCGGGGATGGCGTCCATGGGCTCGGGGTAAATCATGCCCTTGGCGTCTTCCTTGAAGTCCCAGGCGGTCATGGTAACGAGGTCGATGAGGCCCCAGAAGTTGGACTCGGAGCCCATGGGAACCTGGGCGGCAACGGCGTTGGCGCCGAGGCGCTCCTTCATGGTCTCGATTGCGTGCCAGAAGTCGGAACCCACGCGGTCGAACTTGTTGATGAAGGCGATGCGGGGGACGTTGTAGTTGCCAGCCTGGCGCCACACGGTCTCGGACTGGGGCTGAACGCCGGCAACGGCGTCGAACACGGCGACGGCGCCGTCAAGGACGCGCAGGGAGCGCTCGACCTCGGCCGTGAAGTCAACGTGGCCCGGGGTGTCGATGATCTGGATGACGTGGTCCTTCCAGAAGCAGGTGGTAGCCGCGGAGGTAATGGTAACGCCGCGCTCCTGCTCCTGAACCATCCAGTCCATGGTTGCAGCACCGTCGTGGACCTCACCGATCTTGTGGGTCTTGCCGGTGTAGTAGAGGATGCGCTCGGTAGTGGTGGTCTTGCCGGCGTCGATGTGGGCCATGATGCCGATGTTGCGAAGCTTATGAAGGTCGTACTTGTTCTTCTTTGCCATTGCTACAAGCCTCCAAGCTTAGAAGCGGTAATGGGAGAACGCGCGGTTGGCCTCGGCCATCTTGAAGAGGTCCTCACGACGCTTGACGGAAGCGCCGACGCCGTTGGATGCGTCGATAATCTCGTTGGCAAGACGCTCAGCCATGGTGTTCTCCTTGCGGGCACGGCTGAAGTTGACCATCCAGCGAATGGCCAGGGTGGTGGCACGGCGGGAGTTGACCTCCATGGGCACCTGGTAGGTGGCGCCGCCAACGCGCTTGGGCTTGACCTCCAGCGTGGGGCGAATGTTGTCCATGGCCTTCTTGAAGACGGACAGGGGGTCCTGCTCGGTCTTCTTCTGCACGATGTCGAACGCACCGTAGACGATGCGCTCCGCGGTGGCCTTCTTGCCGTCAAGCAGGACCTTGTTGATGAGCTGGGTCACAAGACGGTTGTTGTACACGGCGTCAGGCTGGACCTCACGACGATTTGCTGCTGCACGACGCGGCATATGTAATCTCCTCTAAGTAGTACTGAGCTTGCTTCCGAACGTTTGGGCCTTGCGGGCCTGGGCCTTGAGCCGCGGATGCTACTCCTTGGGCTTCTTGGCACCGTAACGGGAACGAGCCTTCTTGCGGTTCTGCACGGCAGCGCAGTCGTAGGCGCCGCGGATGATCTTGTAACGCACACCGGGGAGGTCACGCACGCGGCCGCCGCGGATGAGGACGATGGAGTGCTCCTGCAGGTTGTGACCCTCGCCGGGGATGTACGCGGTGACCTCGATGCCGTTGACAAGGCGGACACGGGCGACCTTACGAAGAGCCGAGTTAGGCTTCTTGGGCGTGGTGGTGAACACGCGGGTGCAGACGCCACGCTTCTGCGGGTTGTGCTGCAGGGCGGCGTTCTTCGACTTGGCCGCGGTGCGGGTGCGACCCTGGCGAACGAGCTGGTTGATGGTAGGCAAAACTGTTCTCCTTCGTAGAACTTGCGGATGGTGGTGCGCGAGCACCTATGCATCAGGGGCGACGCAGCACCGCCTCCCCGGATAGTCTTTGTGCTGCACTTGGGCGAGGCACAGTCCTCCCCCTCTTACGGTCACGCGGAAGAGACAATACCCGCCTTTCGCGCAGTTGTCAAAACGCCACGGTTCCGGGCGTATCCATTTTGCATAGCTTGCACACATGAGACGTGACAGATGGGGACGTTTCCCTTTTGACACATGAGACACGGGGACGCACCTTTTGACTCATGGCCATGAGTCAAAAGGTGCGTCCCCGTGTCTCACGCTAGAATTGGGGGTGGTTCTCAACTTCGTCCCTCAAACTTCGTCCCCTTGGAGGTCACCATGGGTTGGAACACCACCGTACTTGTCGGGCAGTCGGGCGGGCCCACCGCCGCCATCAACTCCAGCCTCGCCGGCGTGTACGAGACGGCGCGCAGCCTGGGCGCCAACGTGCTGGGCATGCGCTACGGCGTGCAGGGGCTCTTCGACGACAAGCTGATTGACCTTGACCGGCAGCTGGGCGACCCTGTGAGCCTGCAGCTGCTGCAGCAGACGCCCTCCAGCTTCCTGGGCAGCTGCCGCTACAAGCTGCCGGACCCAGCGCAGAACGAGGAGCCCTACCAGCGGCTTTTCAAGCTCTTTGCGGAGCGCGGCGTCGGCGCAGTATTTTATATAGGCGGCAACGACTCCATGGACACCATCTCCAAGCTGGCAGCGTACGGCGCGCGCGAGCAGAGCCCCATCCGCTTTGTTGGCGTGCCCAAGACCATCGACAACGACCTGGAGGGCACGGACCACACGCCCGGCTACGGCAGCGCGGCCAAGTACATTGCCTCCACGGTGGCCGAGATTGGCCGCGACTCCAGCGTGTACGACCTCAAGAACGTGACCTTCGTGGAGATAATGGGCCGCAACACCGGCTGGCTGGCCGGCGCCAGCTGCCTGGCCTCGCAGCGCAACGCCTACTGCCCGGACCTGATTCTGCTGCCGGAGTCCCCCGTCACGGAGGACGCGCTGATGGAGCGCATCGCGGAGCTGCTGGAAGACATGAAGTCCGTGGTCGTGGCCGTGAGCGAGGGCGCGCGCCGGCCCGACGGCACACTCATGTGCGAGGCACCAACGGGTGTCACCAAGCTTGACGCATTTGGGCACGAGGCTGCGCTCAGCGGCACCAGCCGCTACCTGGCCACGCTCACGGCGCAGCGGCTGGGCGTGAAGACGCGCGCCATCGAGCTCTCCACCTTGCAGCGGTGTGCCAACCACCTGGCATCTGGCACGGACCTGCAGGAGGCCTACACCCTAGGCGGCGTGGGCGTGCGCGCGGCCTTCGAGGGCCTTACCGGCAAGATGCCCGGCATCGTGCGCCGCTACAGCCAGCCCTACGTGGTGGAGTACCAGCTGGCGGACGTGTCGGCCGTGGCCAACAAGGAGCGCAAGGTGCCGCGCGAGTGGATTCGCGGCGACGGCATGGGCGTGACGGAGAAGTTCCGCCAGTACGCAAAACCGCTGGTACGGGGCGAGGTCTCGTCCTTCTACGTGAACGGCGCGCCGCACCACATCTCGCCGCTGGTCATTGGCCGGTAGCGCCCGCGGCAGTGCGCGCCACTGCAAGAAGCAGTCTTTAGCCCTGCCGAACGGTCAGGCCGTTCGGCAGGGCTCTCGTTTGGAGCAATTCTGTGCCCCCTGGGCAGTGGTTTGGAACGATTTCTCGGGCTGCTATCGGCAAACTCGATAGCGCAATTGGCCATCACGGTCTTCGGGCACGGCGCGAGTGGAGTCGCTACTTTAGGGCCTCGGAAAAATTGACAAGTCCGGGCCATCCCAGTTTTTGCGAACTGGGATTTTGCAAAAGGGCATGCATCGGATTTGTCAATTTTCTTGCCTCCCCAAAGTATGAGCGGCCAATCTGGTTATCGAGCATGGCCAGAGCATAGCTTTTGGCCTATATCCCATGGCAAAAAGGGCCTCGCGCAGGCGGGCCCATGCAAGGAGGGGCTGGCAACGGGAGCTGGCGCCGGAGTTTGAGACAAGGCGCGGCAAAGGCACGGCAAAGGCGCGGCACAAAGAGGCCCCCGGCCGCAATGGCTGGGGGCCTCTTCTTAGTCCTTATTCGCATGTGACAAAAGGGAAACGTCCCCTTTTGTCACCCTTTTGTCACGCTAGTCCAGGCCGTCCTCGCGGCGGACCACCTGCGAAAGCAGGTCGTCCAGCGAGCCAAGGTCCTCGTTGATCACGTCGTCGCCGGCGGAGTCGGACTCGCCGTCCTCCACGGTGGAGCTGCCGCCGATGAGCTCGTCATCGTCGTAGTGGTGACGCGCGGGGGCCGCGGTGCCAAGCATGACGTCGTCGGAATCCGGCGAGAAGACCATGTTCAGCAGCTGGGAGAGGTCCTCGGTGTCGGCCTCGTCCTCCTCCGGCTCCAGGATGTAGAGCAGGCCACGGGCCTCCAGCCCGTCGCGCAGCTCCTCGATGGCCTTGGCGCCAATGCCGTCAATGCGCAGCAGGTCGTCCTCGGTCTTGCCAATGAGGTCGCCCACGGTCTCGATGCCCACCTCGCTGAACTTGTTGGTCCAGCGCTGCGACACGCCGAGGTCGTCAAACAGGTAGAGCTTGGCGTCCTCGGAGCTGAGGGTGCGGCCGTTCTTGGAGTACACGCCGCCGTAGGCGTAGTCGTCGCCCACCCAGTCCAGCTGCTTGGGCAGCTGCTCCTCGATCTCCTTCAGGCTGTCGGGCGCCCACTCGGGCAGGCTCTTGGCCATGGGGGACGTGGGGCCGTCGATCTTCTTGCCATGGTAGGTGAGCTTGACGTTGCGGTAGGCCTTGAGGCCGGTGCCCGCGGGGATGGGCTTGCCCACGATGACGTTGGACTTGAGGTCCAGCAGGTGGTCGACGTCGCCCTCGATGGCGGACTCCGTCAGCACGCCGGCGGTGCGGATGAACGAGGCGCTGGACAGCCAGGAGTCGATGGAGCTCGCGACCTTGAGGGTGCCAAGGATGACGGGCTCGGCCTCGGGGGCCTGGCCGCCGGCCAGCGTGATGTTGCGCACCGTCTCCGCGAAGACGTAGCGGTCAACGTACTGGCCCAAGAGGTAGGTGGAGTCGCCGGGGTTGGTAACCTGAACGCGGCGCAGCATCTGACGGGCGATGACCTCGATGTGCTTGTCGTTCAGGTCCACGCCCTGGGAGGTGTAGACGTCCTTGACGGACTTGACGAAGGTGTGCATGGTGGACTCGATGTCCGTCAGCTTGCGGAGCTTGCGGAAGTTCACGAAGCCGAAGGTGATCTGGTCGCCGGCGCGCACCTCGCACTTGTCCTCGATGCCGGGCATGAAGCGCACGGAGGCGGGGACGCGCTTCTCCACCAGCACGCGGGTGGGGTCGTCCACGTCCAGGATCTGCAGCAGGTACTCGGTCTGCTCGGGCGTGATGCGCAGGATGCCCGAGACGGACGCCAGGTCTGCCGCGCGACCCAGGATCTTCTCGTTCACGTTGCCGACGACGTCGAACATGCGGGCGACCGTGGGGAGGCCCTGCGTGATGTCGTCAGCGCCGGCGACGCCGCCGGAGTGAATGGTGCGCATGGTGAGCTGGGTGCCCGGCTCGCCGATGGACTGAGCCGCGATGATGCCCACCGCGGTGCCGATGTTGACCGGCCTTCGGGTGGAGAGGTCCCAGCCGTAGCACTTCTGGCAGACGCCGTACTTGGACTTGCAGGTGAGCAGGGCGCGCAGCTCAACCTTCTTGAGGCCGGCGTCGCGCAGGCGCTCCAGGTCCGCCTTGGACTCGATGTAGCCGCCGGCGGGAATCAGAATCTCGCCGGTCTCGGGCGCCACCACGTCGTGCAGGGTGCAGCGGCCGATGAGGTCCGTGTCCACGTCGGTCTCGCCGGGCTTGACGATGTCGTAGTGAACGGCCTCGTCGGTGCCGCAGTCCTCCTCGCGCACGATGACGTCCTGGGCCACGTCCACCAGACGGCGGGTGAGGTAGCCGGAGTCGGACGTGTGGGAGGCCGTGTCCACCAGGCCCTTGCGGGCGCCGTAGGTGGAGATGAAGTACTCCAGCGGGATGAGGCCCTCGCGGAAGTTGGACTTGATGGGCAGGTCGATGGTGTCACCGGACATGTCGGCCATGAGGCCGCGCATGCCTGCCAGCTGGCGCAGCTGCGTCTTGGAGCCACGGGCGCCGGAGTCGGCCATCATGTAGATGGGGTTGTCCTCGGCGAAGCCGTTCAGCATCTTGGCGCCCAGCTCGTCGGTGCACTCCGTCCAGGCGTTGACTACCTCAGCGTGGCGCTCGCGCTCGGACAGGAAGCCGTCCTCGTAGTACTCGTTAATCTCGTCGACCTTGTCTTGCGCCTCGTCCAGCATCTGGGGCTTGTCCTCGGGGATGACGGCGTCCCAGACGGAGACGGTGAGGCCCGCGCGCGTGGCGTAGTGGAAGCCGGTGTGCTTGATGGCGTCCAGGATGGGCTCCACGTCGGAGGTGGAGTAGCGGTCGCAGCAGTCGTTGACCAGCTTGCCGATGTCGCTCTTGCTCATCTTGTAGTTGATGAAGGGGTAGTCGGCCGGCAGGCACTGGCTGTTGAAGATGGCGCGGCCCACGGAGGTGTCAATGCGCACGGCGCCGTCCGTGACGTCGTAGTCAACCGGCTTGCCCCAGCCCTCCAGCGTGCGGAAGTAGAGCCTGCCGTTGGACTTGAAGTTGGCGTCCGCGGCGGTGACGCGCACCTTGACCTTGGCCTGGATGTCCAGGTGGTCGCGGTTGTCGTAGGCAAGGATGGCGTCCTCGAAGCTGGCGAAGACGCGGCCCTCGCCCTCAACGCCGGACTTGTCGGACGTGAGGAAGTAGGTGCCGAAGACCATGTCCTGCGAGGGGACGGTCAGCACCTTGCCGGACGCCGGCGAGCGCAGGTTGTTGCTGGACAGCATGAGCACGCGGGCCTCGGTCTGGGCCTCCGTGGACAGGGGCACGTGCACGGACATCTGGTCGCCGTCGAAGTCTGCGTTGAAGGGGGCGCACACCAGCGGGTGCAGGTGGATGGCCTTGCCCTCAATCAGAACCGGCTCGAAGGCTTGGATGGACAGGCGGTGCAGGGTGGGTGCGCGGTTGAGCAGCACCAGCTTGTTCTTGATGACCTCGTCCAGGACGTCCCACACGGCGGGCGCGCCGCGGTCGATGGCGCGCTTGGCGCCCTTGATGTTCTCCACCTTGCCAAGCTCCACCAGGCGGCGCATGACGAAGGGCTTGAAGAGCTCCAGCGCCATGGCGGAGGGCAGGCCGCACTGGTGCAGCTTCAGGTGCGGATCCGTGACGATGACGGAACGGCCGGAGTAGTCAACGCGCTTGCCCAGCAGGTTCTGGCGGAAGCGGCCCTGCTTGCCCTTGAGGGCCTCGGCCAGGGACTTGAGCGGCCTGCCGCCACGGCCGGTGACGGGGCGTCCGCGACGGCCGTTGTCGAACAGGGCGTCCACGGACTCCTGCAGCATGCGCTTCTCGTTGTTGACGATGATGGCTGGGGCGTCCAGGTCAAGCAGGCGCTTCAGGCGGTTGTTGCGGTTGATGACGCGGCGGTACAGGTCGTTCAGGTCCGACGCGGCGAAGCGGCCGCCGTCCAGCTGCACCATGGGGCGCAGGTCGGGCGGGATCACGGGGATGACGTCCAGGATCATGTTGGCCGGGTCGTTGTTGCCCTTGAGGAAGGCATCAACAATCTCCAGCCGCTTGACGGCCTTCTCGCGCTTCTGCTTCTGGGAGGTGTCGTCGGCGATGACACGGCGCAGCTCCTCGGCCTCCTGGCCAAGGTCCACGCCGCGCAGCAGCTCGCGAATGGCCTCCGCGCCCATGCCGCCCTTGAAGTAGATGCGGTAGTAGCGGCGCATCTCGCTGAAGAGGGCCTCGTCGGAGACCAGCTGGCGCTCCTCCAGCTGCATGAAGGCGTCGTAGGCCTCCTTGCGCAGGGCCTTCTCCTCCTCGTACTCCTCCTCGAGGTCCGCGATGGTGGCGCGCACCTCGTCCTGGGAGAGCACCTCGACGTCCGAGAACTCCTCGCCCTCGGGTTGCTGGCCCTGCTCGCGGACGCGGGCAATCTCGTCGTCGCGCTCGGCGTCCAGCTCCTCAAGGTCGGCCGCCAGCTCCTCCTTCAGGTCCTCGGCGTCTGCCTCGCGGGCCTCGGTGTCAACGTCGGTGATGATGTAGCTGGCGAAGTAGAGCACCTTCTCCAGGTCCTTGGACTTGATGTCCAGAAGGCGGGCCAAGGGGAAGCTGGTGGGGCTCTTGAAGTACCAGATGTGGCTCACGGGAGCCGCGAGCTCGATGTGGCCCATGCGCTCGCGGCGCACCTTGGCGCTGGTTACCTCAACGCCGCAGCGCTCGCACACGATGCCCTTGAAGCGGATGCCCTTGTACTTGCCGCAGGCGCACTCCCAGTCCTTGACGGGGCCGAAGATCTTCTCGCAGAACAGGCCGTCCTTCTCGGGCTTGAGCGTGCGGTAGTTAATGGTCTCGGGCTTCTTCACCTCGCCGTGGGACCAAGAGCGGATCTGATCGGCGGAGGCGAGCGAGATCTTTACTGCGTCGAATTCAGTGGTATCGAAATCTGCCACGTTCGCTACTCCTTATTAGTCGTTGTTGGTGCCGAGGAGAACCTCGTCCTGGGCGTTGCCGGCTGCGACGGCGTCACCGATGAGGTCGTCCGTGGAGCCCATGTTGGCGAAGGCCTCCACGGGGTTCTCCTCCTCGGCGGGCTTGGGGGCGTCGGCCTTGACGACCTCGCGGTACTTGATGGGCTCGATGTCCAGGGCCAGGGAGCGGATCTCCTTCACAAGAACCTTGAAGGACTCCGGGATGCCCGGCTGCGGCACGTTCTCGCCCTTGACGATGGCCTCGTAGGTCTTGACGCGGCCCTCGGTGTCGTCGGACTTGACGGTCATGAGCTCGTGCAGCACGTTGGAGGCACCGTAGGCGTACAGTGCCCACACCTCCATCTCGCCGAAGCGCTGGCCGCCGAACTGGGCCTTGCCGCCCAGCGGCTGCTGGGTGACCAGGCTGTAGGGGCCGGTGGAACGCGCGTGGATCTTGTCGTCCACCATGTGGCCCAGTTTGAGGATGTAGGAGGTGCCCACGGTGATCTGGCTCTTGAAGGCCTCGCCGGTGCGGCCGTCGTACAGGGTGGTCTTGCCGCGCTCGTTGAGCTGGGGCACGAACTCCGCGTTCATGTGCTCGCCGTACTGGACCATGGCCTTGTTGATGAGGTTGATGTTGGTGCGGCGGATGGCCTCCGCAACCTCGACGTCCGTGGCGCCGTCAAAGACGGGCGTGGAGACGTACATGGGACCGGGCACGTACTCCTTGGAGTCCGCGCTGTTGGTGTCCCAGCCGTGGCTGGCGGCCCAGCCCAGGTGGCACTCCAGCAGCTGGCCCACGTTCATACGGGAGGGGACGCCCAGCGGGTCAAGCAGCACGTCAACGGGGGTGCCGTCGGCCATGTAGGGCATGTCCTCCACGGGCAGGATGCGGCACACGACGCCCTTGTTGCCGTGGCGGCCGGAGATCTTGTCGCCCTGCTGGATCTTGCGGCGCTGGGCCACGAAGACGCGTACCAGCTCGTTCACTCCGGGCGGCAGGTCGTCGCCGGCCTCGCGGCTGAAGCGAACCACGTCCACAACGCGGCCGTAGGCACCGTGCGGCATCTTGAGGGAGGTGTCGCGCACGTCGTGGGCCTTGGCGCCGAAGATGGCGCGGAGCAGGCGCTCCTCCGCGGTGAGGGCAGTCTCGCCCTTGGGCGTGACCTTGCCCACCAGGATGTCGCCGGGGCCGACCTCGGCACCAATGCGAATGATGCCGTCGTCGTCCAGGTTGGCCAGCATGTCCTCGCCCAGGTTGGGGATCTCTCGCGTGATCTCCTCCGGGCCAAGCTTGGTGTCGCGGGCGTCGATCTCGTGGCGGGAGATGTTGACGGAGGTCAGCAGGTCCTGCTGCACCACACGGTCGGACACGATGATGCCGTCCTCGTAGTTGTAGCCCTCCCACGGCATGTAGGCCACGGTAAGGTTCTGGCCCAGGGCCAGCTCGGAGTGGTCGATGGAGGTGCCGTCGGCAAGCGGCTGGCCGGCCTCCACGCGCTCGCCCACGTGCACGATGGGGCGGTGGTTGATGCAGGTGCTCTGGTTGGAGCGCTCGTACTTGGGTAGGTCGTAGCGCTCGGCGTTGCCCTCGTCGTCGGTGACGACCACGTGCGCGGCGTCCACCTCAGTCACGGTGCCGGCGTGGTCTGCGTCAATAATCTCTCCGGAGTCCAGGGCGGCGCGCGCCTCCATGCCGGTGCCCACGTAGGGGGCGCTGGTCTGGATCAGCGGGACGGCCTGGCGCTGCATGTTGGCGCCCATGAGGGTACGCTTGGCGTCGTCGTGCTCCAGGAAGGGAATGAGGTTGGCCGCCACGGAGAGCATCTGGCGCGGGGACACGTCCATGTAGTCGATGTCTGCCACGTCCACCTGGGCGGGAGCGCCGAAGGAGCCGTCGAAGTCCGTGGTACGGGCGATGACGCGCTCGGGCTTGAAGATCTCGCCGTTCTCGTCAATGCTCACGAACTCGCCGGTCTTGGGGTCAATGGGGGTGTTGGCCGGGGCGATGTTGTGCTTCTCCTCCTCGTCCGCGGTCATCCACACGACCTCGTCCGTCACGCGGCCGTCCACCACCTTGCGGTAGGGCGCCTCGATGAAGCCGTAGCCGTTGACGTGCGCAAACAGCGCCAGCGAGCCAATGAGGCCGATGTTGGGGCCTTCGGGCGTCTCGATGGGGCACATGCGGGAGTAGTGCGAGTTGTGGACGTCGCGCACGGCGGTGGGCACGTTGGTGCGGCGGCTGGAGCCGGACTTGTGGCCTGCAAGGCCGCCGGGGCCCAGGGCAGAGAGGCGGCGCTTGTGGGTGAGGCCGGACAGGGGGTTGTTCTGGTCCATGAACTGCGAGAGCTGCGAGGACCCGAAGAACTCCTTGATGGAGGCCACGATGGGACGAATGTTGATGAGCGACTGCGGCGTGATGTCGTCCGCGTCCTGGGAGGCCATGCGCTCGCGCACAACGCGCTCCATGCGGCTCATGCCGATGCGGAACTGGTTCTGCACCAGCTCGCCCACGGTGCGGACGCGGCGGTTGCCAAAGTGGTCGATGTCGTCGTAGCTCTTGGTGGAGTCACCCTCGTGCAGGGCCAGCAGGTAGCGGATGGCCGCCACGATGTCCTCCTGGGTGAGCACGCGCTCCGTGGCGTCCTCGTCCAGGCCCAGCTTCTTGTTGACCTTGTAGCGGCCGACACGGGCCAGGTCGTAGCGCTGGTTGTTGAAGTACAGGCCCTCCAGCAGGGACCTGGCGGCGTCCGTGGTTGCGGGCTCGCCGGGGCGCTGGCGCTTGTAAATCTCAATCAGGGCGTCCTCGCGGGTGGTAGCGGTGTCGCGCTCCAGCGTGGAACGGACGACGTCGGAGTCACCCAGGAGGTTCATGATCTCGTCGTCGGTCTCCGCGATGCCAAGGGCGCGCAGCAGCAGCGTGGCGGACTGCCGACGCTTGCGGTCAATGGAGACAACCAGGTGGCCGCGCTTGTCAACCTCGAACTCCAGCCAGGCGCCGCGGGCCGGGATGAACTGGACGTGCTGAACCTCCACGCCGTTGTCCATGTCCTTGCCAAAGTACACGCCAGGCGAGCGCACCAGCTGCGAGACGACCACGCGCTCGGTGCCGTTGATGATGAAGGTGCCGCGCTTGGTCATGAGCGGGAAGTCGCCCACGAAGACCAGCTGCTCCTTGATCTCGCCCGTCTCCTTGTTGACGAAGCGCACGTACACGAAGAGGGGCGCCTGGTACGAGATGTCCTTGGCGCGGCACTCCGCAATGGTGTGCGCGGGCTCGCCGAACGTGTGGTCCCCGAAGGTGACCTCCATGGTGCCGGCGGAATTCTGAATCGGCGAGAACTCTGCGAAGGACTCAGCGAGGCCCTCCGTCATGAAACGCTCGAACGACTCCTTCTGGACCGAGATGAGGTTGGGAAGCTCCATCGCGGGCGGGATCTTGCTGAAGCTCACGCGCGTGCGCTTCTCCTCTTGGCTTGCATCTAGGGAAGACTTTGCGGTAGTCACCAGGCATTTCCTCCTTCAAAAAAGTAAAAAGCGGCATTTGTCGCAATCTAATAATCTAGCCAATGCCCAGGTCGAGGTCAATGTAAAGCCTTGACATGCACGAGAAATTCTATTAGGTTCAGATATTACCGCCTTTTACCTGCAGAATCGCCTTTTGGCGAATGTGAAGACGCTGTGTGCGAGACACGGGGACGGTTCTCGCGTCTCATTCCTCTGCGAAGCGCCGCGCGGCGCGAGCCGCCCTGCACCGGATCCACGCCCGTGGCCCCGCACGCGTGTTGTGGCGCGCGTGTTATTCCCGCTCGGCAACACGCGTGCCATGCGACGCACATGCTATTACCCCAGTTGCGTAGCGGCCAGCCTCACCACGCGCGTGTTATTCGATTCCAACAACACGCGTGCCACAACATACGTGTCGTAGCGCGCGTCCGGGTGGCGTGACAAAGGGGAAACGTCCCCAAGTGACGTCCCCTTTTGACACAAAAAGGGGGCCAAGCTCTCGCCTGGCCCCCAGGATTGGCGCATTGTCCAAGTAAGGTTTCTTACTTGATGGAGACGGTGGCGCCGGCCTCCTCGAGCTCCTTCTTGGCGGCCTCGGCCTCGTCCTTCTTGACGCCCTGGAGCAGGGTGCCCTTCTTCTCGACGGCCTCCTTGGCCTCCTTCAGGCCAAGGTTGGTGAGCTTACGGACAACCTTGATGACGGCGATCTTCTGAGCGCCGAAGTCGTCGAGGTTGACGTCGAACTCGGTCTTCTCCTCCTCCTCGGCGGCAGCGGCAGCAGGAGCAGCAGCGGCGACGGCGACGGGGGCGGCGGCGGAAACGCCGAAGACCTCCTCCAGCTCGTGAACGAGCTCGGAAAGCTCGAGGGCGGGCATCTCCTTGAGGGCCTCGATGATCTCTTCCTTGGTGACAGCCATGTCAATTCTCCTTTAGGTCGGGCGCCCGGCGCGGGCGCTCTGAAAGTTTTTGTGTTTGCGCTGGATGCGCGGGCCGCGCTGGATGCGCGGGTGGTGCAAGACGTACTGGCCGCGCAGGTTGCGCGGGTGGTGCGGGGTTGCTTACGCAGCGTTCTTCTGCTCTGCGAGGGCGTCGAGCGCGGTAACGAGGCCGCGGGCGGGGCCGGCGCACACAGAAGCGATGCCGCGGAGCGGGCTGGCGACAACGTAGACGAACTGGGCCATGAGCTCCTCGCGGGAAGCGAGATCTGCGTAGGCCTTGGCCTGGTCTGCGTCCAGGGCCTCGCCGTCGGCAAGACCGGCGACCCACTCGATCTTCTTGAGCTCCTCGGACTTCTTCTTGATGACCTTTGCGGCGTCAACCGGGTCGTTCTCGAAGAAGACGTAGGCGCAGGTACCAGCAAGCTTGTCGCTCAGGTCGGGCAGGCCAGCGTTCTTCATGGCAAGGTTCACGATGTTGTTCTTGTAAACCTTCATGTGGGAGTTGGCCTCGGTCAGGGCGCGACGGAAGTCCTGGGTCTCCTTCACGGTGAGACCACGGTAGTCAACCACGAAGAAGCCCTTGGAGTTCTCGATGGAGGCAGAAACCTTGGCGAGCATATCGATATTGGACTGATTGGGCATGAAATACACCTCCTTGTTTTGCGTTCGGGCACGAACCGCCGACGCGGGCGGGCCTTCACGAAAAAAGACCCCGCTTGGCGCAGCCAAGACGGAGTCTTAGAGGTTGTGACTCTTAGACCACCTCGGCAGGCGGGAAACCCCTTTGAGCCTTGCGGCACCGGCTGTCTTTGGCAGCGGACGTGCAGTTTGCAGTTTGCTCGATTGAGCGTTGAGTATTATTGCAGCCCCGCCCGCGGGTGTCAAGCTTGCGGCGGGACGTGCGCCCTCTTCACACAGTGAGCACACGAGGGCCCGCATATAATTCCTAGTGAATTACGGGCATTACAGACGGCTACAATGGTGCGGCGCTGAAAAGCATGGATTGGAGATCATTATGCACGAATTTTCGCTCAATCGCCGCTCCTTCCTGCGCCTTGCCGCCGCGGGAAGCGCGCTCGTTCCCCTGTCCCTGGCCGGCTGCGGCAGCTCGCAGCGGGCTGGCACGGGCAGCGCGGCCGGCTCCGCCCAGGAGGCCGGCTCCGGCGCCAGCTCCCCCGCCGGCACCAAGCTGACCTTCGTTGGCGACGACGCCTTTGCCCCCTACCGCTATCTTGAGGCCCAGTCCGACGGCTCGCAGAAGGTGACCGGCCTGGACATTGCCATCGCGGACGAGATGGCCAAGCGCCTGGGCTTCAGCTACGACTTTGAGGCCCAGGACTTTGCCGCCACGCTGGCGTCCGTCCAGTCCAGCGACACCTCCTTCACCATGGCCATGAGCTCCAACCCGGAGCGCGAGCAGACCTACGACTTCACCCGTGGCTACTACCAGCCGCTGGTTGGCGTCCTGACAAAGGGCGACGAGGTCACGGACGTGGCCGGCCTGTCCGGCAAGTCCATTGCCGTGACCACGGGCACCGTGCAGAACAAGTTCGTGGCAGCCGCCGTGCCGGACGCTGACATCCACACCTACGACGGTGGCGACCAGTGCCTGCAGGAGGTGCTGGCCGGCCGCATTGACGCCTACGTGTGCGACGGCGCGGAGGGCCAGTCCATGCGCGACGCCAACCCGGGCCTGTCCCTTGGCCTGCTGGACCGCGACGCCACCAAGGACTACGTGGGCGTTTACCGCATCATGGCCACCAAGGGTGCCAGCTTCGTGGCAGCCTTCGACGAGTGCGTTGGCCAGATGCTGGAGGACGGCACCATAGACAAGTACATTGAGCAGTTCGTGGGCGCGGACTTCAAGTGGGGCCACGACTACTCCGCCGCCGGCTCCGCCACGGAGGGCGTGGGAGCCTAGTGCGCCACGCGGCCGCGGGCGGACTGACGGCTGGCTGGCGGCCCGGTGCTGGCCCACCCCTGGCAAACTCGCGCCAAGCTAGCACCAAACTCGCAGGTAGGTGGCCATGACTTCGCTCAACTTCACGGTGGTGGAGCCGTACGCGCAGATGTTCTGGAGCGGCCTCGCCGTCACCCTTGAGGTGACGGGGGTCGCCCTGCTCATCGCCTTTGCGCTTGGCTTCCTGATTGCCGTGCTCAAGGTTCTGCCCTGCCGGCCCCTGCGCGCGGTGCTGGACTTCTACACGTCCATCTTCCGCGGAATTCCCCTCATTGTGCTGCTGTTCATTGCCTACTTCGCAACGCCGCAGCTCACGGGGTACAAAACCAGCATGTTCGCCGCGTCCGTGTGGACGCTGGGGCTCAACGGCTCCGCCACGGTGAGCGAGACGGTGCGCGGCGGCATCCAGGGCGTGGACCGCGGCCAGTACGACGCCGCACGCGCAATCGGCCTGGGCTACCCCACCATGATGACGAGCATCGTCATTCCCCAGGCGCTGCGGTCCGTGGCTCCCGCGCTGGTAAACGAGGTCATCACCGTGCTGAAGAGCTCCTCACTCGTGGCCACCATCGGCCTCATGGACATGATGCGCGCCGCGCAAAGCGTGCAGGCGCTGACTTACCGCGCCTTCGAGCCCTTCTTGGTGGTGGCCGTGGTCTACTACGTGATCGTGATGGTGCTGGTGGCCGTGAGCAAGCGGCTGGAGAGGCGCCTGAGGTAGCAACGTCGTCGGATTTCGGCGCAGAATCGCGTGACACGCCCCCCTAAAGGGCGCGCTTGCAGCGCTGCTATTGATTGAATCGATAACGATTTGGGCCCCAAAGGCATCCGGGCTTACGGCCGCCAGGGAGGATACTCAACCCTCCTCAAAAAGTTGTACACCTCAAGCGGCCGTCGCACTTTTCGCCGTCGCATTTCCGCAGTTGAGGGGCCGCCAGGGCGGCGCATTTTGAGCCCAATCGGCTTTGAGGTGTACAACTTTGCCGGACCCCTTGAGTACACACTCGTTTTCCCGTTATCGGTCGGGCACATCCCCAGACCCTTCGGTGGCTCCGAACGTCGCTTCGGGGCCCTCGAGCGAGCCACCCACCTCGCACGAAACCAAAAGGGCCTGGCGCAGACATCTGCACCAGGCCCTTCCAAGTTCAGAATTGCCGGAATCTGCTACTCAGGCTACTCCGCCATGAAGTCGCGGGTGACGGCGGGGTCAACCTTGACGCCGGGGCCCATGGTGGAAGACAGGGTAACGGACTTCACGTACTTGCCCTTGGCGCTGGACGGCTTCACGCGCAGAAGCTCGGTCAGCAGGGCGCCGTAGTTCTCCACCAGCTGCTCGGGCTGGAAGGAGACCTTGCCCAGGGGCACGTGGCAAATGCCGTAACGGTCGGCGCGGTACTCAACGCGGCCGGCCTTGAGCTCCTTGACCATCTTCTGGACGTCCATGGTGACGGTGCCCAGCTTGGGGTTGGGCATGAGGCCACGGGGACCGAGGATGCGGCCCAGGCGGCCGACCTTGGCCATCATGTTCGGGGTGGCGATGGCGGCGTCGAAGTCCAGGTTGCCCTTCTGGATCTCTGCAACCAGGTCGTCGGAGCCCACGATGTCTGCGCCAGCAGCCTTGGCCTCCTCGGCCTTGGCACCCTCGGCGAAGACGGCGACGCGGACGGACTTGCCGGTGCCGTTGGGCAGAGAGATGGAGCCGCGGACGTTCTGATCGGCCTTGCGGGTGTCGACGCCAAGGCGGACGGAGACCTCAACGGTCTCGTCGAACTTGGCAGGCGCCAGCTCCTTGACCAGCTTGACGGCGGTCATAGGAGCATAGAGCTTCTTCTCGACCTTCTCGGCTGCGGCGTTGTACTTCTTTCCGTGCTTCGGCATGCTTTCTTACCTCCTGTGGTCAACGGGCGCCGTTGCCCTCCCACATAGCACGCTCCCCCACCGGGTGCGGAGGAGCGCAAACAACAATGTGCGCTGCTCGAATGTGCGCTGCTCGGGCAGGCGCTAGTCGGCGATGGTGACGCCCATGGAGCGGGCGGTGCCGGCGACGATCTTCTTTGCGGCCTCAAGGTCGTTGGCGTTGAGGTCGGGGAGCTTGATCTCGGCGATCTTGGTGAGCTGCTCCTGGGTGAGCTGGCCGACCTTGTCGCGCTGGGGAACGGCGGAGCCGCTCTTGAGGCCGAGCTCCTTCTTGATGAGCTGGGCCGCGGGAGGGGTCTTGGTCACGAAGGTGAAGGAGCGGTCCTCGTAAACCGTGATCTCAACGGGGATGATGTCGCCGGCCTTGTCCTTGGTAGCAGCGTTGAACTGCTGGCAGAACTGCATGATGTTGACCTGGGCGGCACCGAGCGCGGGGCCGACGGGAGGAGCCGGGTTGGCCTGGCCGGCGGGAATCTGAAGCTTAATGAAGTGCACAACCTTCTTCTTGGCTGCCATGTGAGCCTCCTACGTAATGGCAATTAAACCGAACAAAGAACGAGCTATATTCGCGCCGACGCCCGAGAAGCTATCCTCACCGATGCGGGAGCCAGCAGGAAATACCAAAGCAAAGTGCTAGCCAATGAGCGTGACCTGGTCCAAGGTGAGCTCCACCGGGGTCTCTCGACCGAAGATGGTGAGCATGACGCGAACCTTGCCCGCCTCTGGCATGACCTCGGAGATCTGGCCGTCGAAGTCTGCCAGCGGGCCAGAGACGACCTTGACGGACTGGCCGACCTCCAGGTTGGTGGCCGTGCGCTTGGGCGCCGGGGCGGCGCTTGCCGTACCCTTGCCCGTGCGGCGCATGATCTTGTTGTACTCGTCGCGGGAGAGGGGCACGGGGTTGCCGTCAATGCCGACGAAACCCGTCACCCCGTTGGTGTTGCGCACGACGTCCCACGTGTTGTCGTCCACCTTGCGGTTGACGCAGTTGATGTGCACCAAGACGTAGCCGGGGAAGACCTTGGCCTCCTTGGTCTTGCGCTCGCCGCCATCCTTGATCTCCGTGACCTCCTCGGTCGGGATCTGGATGTCGTCGACCTCGTTCTCAAGACCAAAGGTCTCGATGCGGTGCTCAAGGTCGGTCTTGACCTTGTTCTCGTAGCCAGAGTAGGTGTGCAGAACGAACCAACGCTTAGCCATGTGCTACCCCCTCAGACCCGTGAACGCAAGGATGAGCGCGACGAAGCCGTTGTCCACGGCCCAGACGCAGACGCCAAAGACCAGCAGCATGGCGATGACCGCGAAGGAGTAGTTCTTGAGCTCCGTGCGGCTGGGCCACGTTACCTGGTGCATCTCAGTCTTGACGGCCGTGAAGTAGGACCTGATGCGGCCCGGCTTCTTGGCCTTCTCCGCCTTGGCGGGCTTGGCCGCGGCGGAGTCAGAGGAGGCCTTCTTCAAGAGCGAGGACTTGGGGGCCTCCTCCGCCTTGGCGGCGTGGCCCGAGGCGGCATGCTCCGCCTCGAGGCGCTTGCGCTCCTCCTGGCGGGCCTTACGAGCGGACCTCTTGTTGCGCTCCTTGTTGGACATCCTCTGAACCTCCCGGGGATCCTCCCCTATTGGATTGCTCCCCTATTCATGGAAACCGGCTCACCCCGTAACGAGGAAAGCCGGTGGTGTTAGCTGGCACGCCAGGAAGGACTCGAACCCTCAACAAACGGTTTTGGAGACCGCCGCTCTACCATTGGAGCTACTGGCGTGTTTGTGGAAACTATACTAGCGCGTTTCCTTGTGCACGGTATGCTTGCGGCACCACGGGCAATACTTCTTCATCTCGAGACGCTCGGGATTATTGCTCTTGTTCTTGGTAATAGTGTAATTGCGACGCTTGCACTCGGTGCATGCGAGAGTAACCAGTGTACGCATGAGTCCTCCTGTATTGCCTGGCCGCGTGAATCACGGCGCGGTGGATAACGATACTCGCAGAAAGCCCCTCGTGTCAACAACGATTCCAAGATCATGGGCGCGTTGACAAAACCACCAAAAATGGTGGCCGCGCTGCGCGGCGGTGCTAGCTAGGGTGAAGCCCGATCGCTCCTGCGCGGGCGGGGTCTGGCCTCCCGCGCAAGCAGGGTCTGCCACCCTGCGCGGGCTGGCCTTCTGCGGGTCAAAAAAGACCCGGCACCCCTTGTGAGGCGCCGGGCCCAAGTGAACTAGCTGGAAGAACTAGTCAAGAATCGTGGAGACACGGCCATCGCCGACGGTGTGGCCACCCTCGCGGATAGCGAAGCGCAGGCCCTCCTCCATGGCGATCGGCTTGATGAGCTCGCAGTTGATGGTGACGTGGTCACCCGGCATGGCCATCTCGACCTTGTTGCCGTCCTTGTCGGTCAGCTCGGTGATGTCGCCGGTGACGTCGGTGGTACGGAAGTAGAACTGGGGACGATAGCCAGAGAAGAACGGGGTGTGACGGCCGCCCTCCTCCTTGGTCAGGACGTAGATCTCGCCGGTGAACTGCTTGTGAGGGGTGACGGAGCCGGGCTTGCAGAGAACCTGGCCGCGCTCGATGTCCTCACGACGGATGCCGCGGAGCAGGATGCCCACGTTGTCGCCAGCCTCGCAGAAGTCGAGGGTCTTGCGGAACATCTCGATGCCGGTAGCGGTGGACTTCTGGGTCTCCTTCAGGCCGACGATCTCGACGGGCTCGTTGAGCTTCAGAACGCCGCGCTCGACACGGCCGGTGGCGACGGTGCCGCGGCCGGAGATGGTCATGACGTCCTCGACAGCCATCA
The DNA here is from genome assembly GCA_900314495.1 of uncultured Olsenella sp. Taxonomy (GTDB): domain Bacteria; phylum Actinomycetota; class Coriobacteriia; order Coriobacteriales; family Atopobiaceae; genus Olsenella_K. The sequence goes on along the minus strand of OMVJ01000031.1, from coordinate 269 downwards.
GGAACGGCTTCTCGTCGTCACGAGCGGGGGTCGGGATGTACTCGTCAACGGTGTGCATGAGCTCGACGATGGCGTCGATCCACTTCTGCTCGCCGTTGAGGGCACCCAGAGCGGAGCCACGGACGATGGGGATGTTGTCGCCGTCGTAGCCGTACTCGGACAGGAGGTCGCGGGTCTCCATCTCGACGAGGTCGATGAGCTCCTCGTCGTCGACCATGTCGCACTTGTTCAGGAAGACGACGATGTACTTAACGCCGACCTGACGGGCG
>OMVJ01000014.1 GCA_900314495.1 uncultured Olsenella sp. | reverse complement strand
GAGCCCGTGGCGGCGGTCATGGTGCCCACGATGAAGGTGCCCATGACGGCGGCGTACTTGCCAAAGATGTCGAAGAAGCCAAAGTACTCGTTGGCGTGCTCCTTGGGGCAGAGCTTGCCGAACTCGGAGCGAGAGAGCGCCTGGATGCCGCCCTGGAAGAGACCCACGGCAATGGCAAGAATCCAGAAGTCAACGGCCGTGCGCAGCAGGAAGGCGGCGTAGCACGTGATGCAGGTGTAGCCAAGGATGCCGACCAGGATCATCTTGCGGGTGCCCACCTTGCCGCCCAGCTTGCCGTAGATGATGGCGGAGGGGAAGGCCACGAACTGGGTCACGAGCAGGGCGAGCACCAACTGTGTGCCCTCAATGCCGAGGTCGGAGCCGTAGCTGGTTGCGAGCTTGATGATGGTGTGCACGCCGTCGATGTAGAAGAAGTAGGCCAGCATGTAGGTGCGCAGGGTCTTGTCGCGCCAGATCTTCTTCAGCGTGGTGCCAATGCCGCGCACGGCGTTGGAGACCGCGTGCTCCTCGCGCGGCTTGTAGTGGGTCTGCTCCACGTTCTTCATCATGGGCACGGTGAAGGCCACCCACCAGGCGGCGGTGATGAAGAAGGCGATCTTCATGGCAGCCTGCATGCCAAAGCCCAGCTTGTCCGCGTTGAGCACGATGAGCAGGCAGGCGATGAAGGGCACGCAGGAGCCGATGTAGCCCCAGGCGTAGCCTTGGCTGGAGACGTTGTCCATGCGCTCGTCCGTGGTGCAGTCCACCAGCAGGGCGTCGTAGAAGACGATGGACGTGTTGAGCATGATGGACGAGATGACGTACACAAAGAGGAAGGCGCTGGGATCCGTGAAGAAGCCCATGGCCACGGTGGCGACGGCACCAGCCGCCACCGTGGCGCGGATGAACTTCTTCTTCATTCCCTGCATGTCTGCGATGGAGCCCAGCACGGGCATGAGCAGGGCAATGACGAGCGACGCCACGGTCTCCGCGTAGCTCCAGGCAACCAGGGCGGGGCCGTCCGCCAGGCTGTTGAAGTAGATGGGAATGACGCTTGTGGCGAGAAGCACCAACGCGGAGTTGCCCACGTCGTAGACGATCCAGCTCTTCTCTGCCTTGCTGAGCTTTTGGCCTGCCATATGTCCCCCTTGGTCGCAGTGCATGCAGGTTCGGTCACTCTGGTCATGCGGACAATTTTATGTTGGTTTACGCACAAACATATTCAATTCTACGCGGGCGGTACCGGACGACCTACCCTGCTGGCGTTGCCCTTACGAAGCCCGAATGTTCCTTGTCTCCGCTCCTTGCGCTTATGCGTGGCAGGAGGAGCTGGCGGTTGCCCCTCTTATGGGATTGCCATTCCGCCGGTGAACGTTCGGGTAAAGTGACTACGCCACGTGCCATTGTGGGTACCCTAGGGGTATGGCGCTTAGGGGTTCGCCCCAGCCGGGCGCACCGACGGGAAGGGGTTCTTATGCCGGCAATGTTGACGCACGACTTCTTTGGCCAGGACGCATACGGAGATGCCATGCAGGTGGTTGACCTCTTGACGTCCGACCAGCGCGACGCGTTCCTCTTGGGCAACCAGGGCCCCGACCCGCTTTTCTACCTCTTCCTTGACCCGTTCCTGCCGAAGGGGTGCAAGAAGCTGGGCAACGTCATGCACCATGACGGGCCCACGGCCGAGCTGCTGGCCCTCCGTCGCGCGGTGGACGGGCTTCCAAGCGACGAGCGGGGCGTGGGCAAGGCGTATGCCGCCGGCTTCCTGTGCCATTACCTGCTTGACTCCACTATGCACCCCTTTGTGTACTTCTGGCAGTTTGGGCTGAGCGACGCGGGGGTGCCCGGGCTTGACCGCACCGACGAAGGCCCCGTTCACGCGGAGATTGAGCGTGACTTTGACGAGATGGTCCTGTGGGACCACATGCACCAGACGGTGAACACCTACCGCCCCCACGAGCGCGTCCTGCGCGCCCGGGACGAGGTGCTCGGAATAGTGGGCAAGCTCTATGCGGGCTTCGCCGTCCCCGTGGACTGCGGGGACGAGCGGGAGGCCGTCTTCCCCATGGCGGTGAAGTGCTTCCGCCTGACGCAGCGTGCCTTCTATGACCCCGAGTCTGCCAAGGGTGCGGTCCTCTCCACGCTGGAGATGCCGATCATGGGCAACAGGTACTCCCTGTACCGTGCCATGGCGCACCTGCCGCGCAAGTCCGACACGAGCGACTTCGACAACCGTGACCACCTGGGCTGGAAGAACCCCTTCACCGGCGCGGTGTCCACGCAGAGTTTCTGGGACCTGTACGGGACGGCGCTTAGGCGCGTGCAGGATGCCCTTGAGCTGTTCTTCTCGGACGGCTTTGACGAGGCCGCCGCGCGGCAGATCACCCGGGGCCTGAACTTCTCTGGGGAGCCGACGGATTAGCATGGGGCTGCCGGGCGATTTGTGACTTCTTATGGGAGACAATGAGCCCATTGGCGGTTAGGCCATTTGCTATTTTGCCGTGATGACGCATACTAGACTAGTGCGATGCCTTGGGGAAGGCGGCGCACAGTGGCGCATGCGAATGTGAGAGGGGAGGACGGAGCGTTCATGACGGAGTACCTCGCGGGCATCAACAGCCCCGAAGACCTGAGGAAGCTTCCCGTTTCCGCACTTTCGGGCCTGGCCTCCGAAATACGTTCCGCCCTCATCGCGTGCGTCACCCAGACGGGTGGGCACATGGGCTCCAACCTTGGGTTTGTTGAGTGTGCCATCGCCCTTCACTACGTGTTCAACACGCCTGAGGACAAGCTCATCTTTGATGTGTCGCACCAGTCGTACGCACATAAGATGTTGACGGGCCGCAAGCGCGCCTACCTTGACTCGGCCCACTACGGCGAGTTCTCCGGCTTCACCAACCCCGGCGAGTCCGAATTCGACATCTTCCGCGCTGGCCACACCTCGCAGGCGGTGAGCCTGGCGTGTGGCATGGCCAAGGCCCGGGACCTGTTGGGCCTGCGCCACAACGTGATTGCCGTGCTGGGTGACGGCTCGCTCTCTGGCGGGGAGGCCTTCGAGGGGCTGGACAACGCGGCGGTCGTGGGATCCAACCTCATTGTTGTCTTCAATGACAACGAGATGTCCATTGCGCCCAACTCTGGCGGCATATACGACGGTCTGGCGGAGCTTCGCCGCACCAACGGCGAATCCTCCAACAACCTGTTCCGCGCCATGGGGCTGGACTACCGCTACGTGGAGGCTGGCAACGACGTCCAGGCCCTCGTCAACGTGTTTCGCGAGGTCAAAGACATTGATCACCCCATTGTGGTGCACATCCATACCCTGAAGGGCAAGGGGCTTGCCTGGGCGGAGGAGCACAAGGAGGAGGCGCACTCCGTTCACGCGCAGTCTTGGCATGCCCCGGAGGGGGAGACCTTCCAGTCTCTCACGCGGGACCTGCTGGCGCGGAAGATGGCGGCGGATCCCTCGGTCGTCGCCGTTAACGCGGGGGCTCCCGGTGGGGTTGGCCTCACACCGGAGTTCCGGGCTGCGTGCGGCAAGCAGTTCGTGGACGTTGGCATTGCGGAGCAGCACGGGGTTGCTTTCGTTTCGGGCCTAGCGCGTGGTGGCGCCAAGCCGGTGTTCCTGGTAATGGCCACCTTCCTGCAGCGGTCGTTCGACCAGCTTATTCAGGAGCTGGGCCTCAACCGTTGCCCGGCCACGATTCTGGTGTTTGGTGCGGGCTTCTATGACATTGATGCCACGCACGCCGGAACCACGGACATTGTGACAACGGGCAACGTCCCGGGCCTCACGTGCCTGGCGCCGGCAACCAAGGAGGAGTACCTCCGCATGCTGGAGTGGTCCATCGACCAGCGCGAGCGACCGGTGGTCATCCGCGTGCCGGAGCTGCTCATCTCTGCGGGCAGCTGTGGGTTTGACCCAGAGCGTCCGAGCGCCTGGCACGTGGTGCGCAAGGGGCGGCAGCTGGCCATACTCTCCATTGGCGCGACCATAGACCTTGCTTGCCAGGCGGCGGACCTCTTTAGGGAGCGCGACAGCGTGGAGGCCACGGTTGTGGAGGCTCTCAACTACTCCAGCTTTGACGAGCCCCTGCTGGACCAGCTGGCGAAGTCTCACGACCTTGTTGTGACTCTGGAGCCGGGCATACTGTGCGGCGGCTTTGGCGAGAAGGTGGCGCGCTACTACGGCAAGACGCACGTGCGGGTGAACTGCTACGGTGGCAAGAAGGAGTTCCTGGACCGGGTTCCCGCGGACGAGTTCCTGAAAATATACCACTTCACGCCGGAGGACATTGTGAGGGACGCGGAGGAGATGGCCCGTGGCGAGTGAGCTGCGGGTGCTCCCGTGCGGCAAAGGCCTGGCTGGCGACCCATGCCTGAGGTAAGCCTTGCCACGCATCACGTGATGCAGGCAAACAAGAGCAAGAACACGAAGCCCGAGCTGGAGGTGCGTCGCGCGCTGCGCGAGGCGGGCCTCTCGGGATACCGGCTGCACTGGAAGAAGGCACCGGGCAAGCCGGACATCTGCTACCCGGGGCGAAGGGTCGCCATCTTCGTGAACGGGTGCTTTTGGCACCGATGCCCCCACTGCAACCTTGCCCTTCCCAAGACGAACGTGGAGTTCTGGCGCGAGAAGTTCGCGCGCAACCAATCCCGTGACGCCCGCGACAACGCCCAGCTTGTTGCCGCGGGATGGACGGTCATCGTTGTGTGGGAGTGCCGGCTGAAGAAGGGACGCTTCGACAGAAGCATGGCGCAGATCGAGACGGAAGTGCGGGCATGCGAGCGCGGCGGGCACCGGCCGGGCCGCGTGGTGGAGGTGGGGTCCCCTCCGGCCTGGTGGTACAGGCGCGCGTTCGTGCGGTCGAGGGCACGTCACTAGGAACGAATGCGAATCTGCGCACGTGGGACGGCTGCGGTTGTGTAGCCGCCCCGTTTTGAGTTATGGTTGCTTCCCAAGGGAGGGACGCTCATGGCGACGTATGTGTTCTCGGACGTGCACGGCCACAACAAGACGCTGCAGCGCCTCTTGTTTGAGGTCTCGCCGCTGGACGAGGACCAGGTTTGGTGCCTGGGCGACATGATTGACCGCGGCCCCGACCCCTTGGGCGTCATCTCCACGGTCCGTTCCATTCCCAACGTGCACGTCCTTATGGGCAACCACGAGGACCTCATGCTTTCCTACCTTGACCCTCAGCTGCGCGACTCCATGTCGGGCCTGAACTGGGGCATCAACGGGGGAGCGCCCACCTGGAAGCAGCTGGACAAGTTGACCCCCGCGGAGTACGACGACGTCTTCGCGTGGGCGAAGGCCCTGCCGCTTTCTGGTTACGTGACCGTTGGCGGGCGTATGTACATTCTGGTGCACGCGGGCCTGCGTCCGTATGGGTTTAGCGCGCGCAAATGCTGGAGCGAGGCCTCTGTGGAGGCGCTGCTCAAGTCCCAGGACGCGGAGGACGTGCTCTGGATGCGCGAGGACTTCTGGGGCCAGTCGACGGGCCTTCTGGACCAGAGCGGCGATGGGCCCATTGTCATTGCCGGCCACACGCCCGTTCCCTACGTGGAACCGCTTGCCGACGTGATTGACCGTCCCGCGCGGGACGAGGATGGCCGCTGCCAGATGCTGCGCGTGGGTGCCTGCGAGGCAACCGGAGGGGTTGCCGACAGGTGGGCCATAGACTGCGGTGCCGCTGGCGGCGCCGGTTGGGGCCGCGTCCTTATGTTGCGGCTGGACGACGGGCAGGAGTTCTACGCCGAGGTAAAAGAGGGCGAGTAGCGTGGCGGCACCTCCCAAGGGCGAGCCGCAGCGCATAGAGCATCCACTGCCGCCCGTGGTCTACCCGGACGCGCGCGTGCTCCTGCTGGGCACCATGCCGAGCCCCAAGTCGCGCGAGTTTGGCTTCCACTACGGCCACCCGCAGAATCGCTTCTGGCGCGTGCTGGCGGGGCTTTGGGGCGAGGACGTGCCACCAACCGTCCAGGGCAAGCGCGACCTGTGCCGGCGCCGCCATGTGGCCATAGACGACACGCTGCTGGCCTGCGCCATCATTGGAGCGTCTGACGCGAGCATTCGCGACCCAGTACCCAACGACCTCTCCCGCGTGTTGGGCGTGGCGCCGGGCATACGCGCGGTCTTCTGCACCGGTGGCACGGCCGCGCGCATGTACCGCCGCTACGTGGAGCCCCTGGTTGGCATGCCGTGCGTGCAGCTGCCCTCCACGAGTCCAGCCAATGCGCGCTGGCGGCTGGAGGACCTGCTTGTGGCATACGCCTGCGTGCGCGAGGCTGCGGACGGGGAGTAGGCCCTGTTGTGGTGCTTGCACCGCGGGCGCCTCGCGTTCCAGCCTGTTCCGCCGGGTGGTGCGGGAGGTGGATGTGCGGCGTTTCTCGACTATGCTTGTCATGGAAAAGGGCGCGGCACGAGCTGTGCAAACGCAGACGAAAGGGGACCAACATGGCATTTCCCAAGGGCTTTCTGTGGGGCGGCGCGACGGCCGCAAACCAGTGCGAGGGTGGCTACAAGGAGGGCGGCCGTGGCCTTGCCAACGTGGACGTTTGCCCGCACGGCGAGGATCGCTTCCCGGTGATGCTGGGCCACAAGCACATCACCGCCATTGACGACGAGCACTACTTCCCGGCGCTGGAGGGCGTGGACTTCTACCACCACTGGAAGGAGGACATTGCCTACTACGGCGAGATGGGCTTCAAGACCTACCGCATGTCCATCGCGTGGTCGCGCATCTTCCCCAACGGTGACGAGGAGGAGCCCAACGAGGAGGGCCTCAAGTTCTACGAGGACGTCTTCAAGGAGTGCCACAAGTACGGCATTGAGCCGCTGGTGACCATCACCCACTTCGACTGCCCCATGCACCTCATTCTGGAGTACGGCGGCTGGAAGAACCGCAAGCTGATCGACTTTTACAAGCGCCTGGTGACGGTGCTCTTCACGCGCTACAAGGGCCTGGTGCACTACTGGCTCACCTTCAACGAGATCAACATGATTCTGGCGCTGCCCTTCATGGGTGCCGGCCTCATGTTCGAGGAAGGCGAGAACGAGCAGCAGGCCAAGTACACCGCCGCCCACCACGAGCTTGTGGCCAGCGCCTGGGCAACCAAGATTGGTCACGAGATTGACCCAGACAACAAGATTGGCTGCATGCTGGCAGGCGGCCGTTGCTACCCGCTGACCAGCGACCCAGCTGACGTTTGGAAGGCAATGCAGCGCGACGACGAGAACTACTTCTTCATTGACGTGCAGTCCCGTGGCTACTACAGCCGCTATGCCCTGAAGCAGATTGAGCGCGAGGGCTGCACCATTCCCTGGGAGGAAGGCGACGAGGAGATTCTGCGCCAGAACACCGTGGACTTCATCTCCTTCTCGTACTACTCCAGCCGCTGCGCCACCACGCACGAGGAGGTCAACCAGACCTCGGGCAACGTCTTTGCCAGCGCAAAGAACCCCTACCTCAAGACCAGCGAGTGGGGCTGGCAGATTGACCCGCTGGGCCTGCGCATCACGCTCAACTCCCTGTACGAGCGCTACCAGAAGCCGCTCTTCATTGTAGAGAACGGCCTGGGCGCCAAGGACGAGCTGGTGGACGACGGCCAGGGCGGCAAGACCGTCATTGACGACTACCGCATTGACTACCTGCGCGAGCACATCAAGGCCATGGACGCGGCCATCAACGAGGACGGCGTTGAGCTTTGGGGCTACACCACCTGGGGCTGCATAGACCTGGTGAGCGCCTCCACCGGCGAGATGGCCAAGCGCTATGGCTTCGTGTACGTAGACCGCGACAACCAGGGCAATGGCACCTTCAAGCGCTACCGCAAGAAGAGCTTTGGCTGGTACAAGAAGGTCATCGCTTCCGACGGGACCGACTTGGACTAAGGGCGAGCCCGCGCGGCGTTTGCGGGGGGTTGTGCCCATGGCATGCGGAATTGCGGCGCAGGCCTGGCAATCGGTAGAATGTTCAGGATTCAGGCGCTTTTTCGGCACTTGGCTGGCATGGGTTTGGCGCGAGGCTAGGACGTAGGGGAACACCGCATGGCACTGCTCGAGTATCTTGGTTCGGCGGAGGACAGGGACCTGCTCACGCGGGCCTCGGCGGGGGACTTCCTCCACGGCGTGGTGGGCACCACGCGCGAGCCAGGCGGCTGGGTGCGCCCGCAGCGCTTCACGCCGGGGCAGATGCGCGTCCTTACCAGCTGCATGGCCTGGCATCCGGGCCTCTTCCGCCAGATGGCGCGGTCAACGGCGGGCGTGTGCCTGCGATTCAGGACGGACGGCTCCGAGGTGGCTCTCTCGCTGCGCATGGACGCGGAGCCGCGCGGAACGAGGGCACAGCTGGACCACGCGGAGGGAGTTCCCCACCGCGGCATGCACGACGGCGTCTCGTGTGACGTGAACGGGCGCCACCTGCCGGTGCGATTCCCCGTCACCTTGGGCAAGGGCTTCCCGGGGCTTCGGGAGCTCGCCGGCACGGAGCTGGTCATATTCAACCTGTCTGACCCCGGGGAGGGGCCGGACGGCATGCCGCCGCTGCCTGGCTTCGGCGCCTTGCACGAGGTGACCATCTGGCTTCCCTGCCTGCGCGGGTGTTCCGTTGGGTCGGTTTGGACGGACGGCCTGACCCTGGAGCCCGTGGAGCAAAGGCCCTGCCTCTTGGTGCTGGGTGACTCAATTGCGCAGGGCTTCACCTGCGACGACCCCGCGCTGAGCTTTCCCGTGCGCCTGGCGGAGCGTCTGGGCATGGACGTGCTGAACCAGGGCCTGTACGGTCAGGTCTTTCAGCAGGGGAGCGTGACTGGCCTTGACGAGCTGGTGAGCCCGGCGCGCATAGTCGTTGAGTACGGCACCAACTACCGCTTTGAGCCGTGCGGCGTCACGCGGACGGAGCGGGACGTGTCCCTCTTCCTTGGCGAGGTGTCCCGCGCGTGGCCGGACGTACCGACCGTGGTGGCGGAGCCCCTCTGGCACGACGAGGCCACCTTCCCCACGCATGCGGGCAGCTGCTTTTCGGAGGTCAACCGCATGATTGCGCGGGCGGTTCGGCCCCACGGCCAAATGCGCGTTGCCAAGGGCACAAAGCTGGTGGACCACGACGGGGCGTACTTCTCGGACGAGGACCACCCCAACGCTGCCGGTGCGGCGCAGATGGCGGGCAGGCTGTACGTGGCCTTCCAGACCCTGTTCACCAGCGCGGAGGAACGCCGCTCCCGGGCGCTGCAGGTGCTGGAGGGCGCCCCCCTGAGGGCGTTCGCCCTTGCGGAGGAGATTCGCCGCGGGGTGGCGCAGGTGCTCTTTGCGGACGAGGGCTGCGTGCTCGCACGCGTGACCGACGGCAACCAGGTAATCTACGCGCCCGACCACGAGCTGGGCCTGGCTGTGCTGGGATCTTTGGCAGAGCCGACCCTGGTCACGGTGTGCGAGCCGGGGCTGGAACGCGCGGTTATGGACCTTATGGGCTTTGACGTGGTGGACCCCTACCACCTGTGCGTGTACCAGAAGGACCGACCGGCCAAGGTCGCGGCCAAGCTTGCGGAGGGAATTCGCCCCCTGAGCGTGGAGTTTGCAGACCAGGTTCGCGAGCACTACGCCTTTGCCCAATGGCTTGCGGCGGGGGAGCTGGAGGCCCTGCTTGCCAAGGGTGCCTTCTTCGGGGCCTTCGAGGGCGAGGGAGACTCACAGGAGCTTGTGGGCTTTGTGGGCGAGCACCCCGAGGGTTCCATCGGCATGTTGGAGGTCTTCCCGGGACATAGGCGCCGCGGCTGGGGCCGCGCGCTGGAGGCGACCAAGATCAACGCCTGCCTGGAGCTTGGCCAGACGCCTTGGACGGAGGTCTACCCCTACAACAAGGCGTCCCTCAAGCTGCAGAAGTCGCTGGGGCTCACCACCAACGCTGCGACGGAGCAGTGCTTCGTGAGCGCGTCGCACCCTGGCGAGCGCGGCGTGGACGCAGAGGCAGACGCGCGGTCCTAGGCCTTGAGCCCGCAGTTTTACAGGACTGTGGAGGCGTCTCCACAAATTCGAACACATGTCCCCCTCTTGCGGTAGGGTAGTCGGCAAAGAAAACTACCACACACGCGACGTGAGGAGCGTGCATGCAAACCAACACCAACAAGATGGCGCCCGGCCTCAGGGGGGAACTCTCCCCCCAGGCAAGCGAGCGCGTGCAAGAGATTCTTTCCAAGGGTGAGCTCAGCCCCTTCGCGTGCAAGAACGCGTCGGCCATTCGGCGCGACCCGGCTGAGCGCGACCGTGATACCTTGCTGCGCCCCGCCTTCGTGCGTGACGCGGAGAAGATAGTACACATGCCTGCCTACAACCGCCTGGACGGCAAGACGCAGGTGTTCTCGTTCCGTGCCAACGACGACCTTTCCCGCCGCGGTCTGCACGTGCAGCTGGTCGCCCGCGTGGCGCGCGACATCGGCCGCGCGCTGGGCCTGAACCTGGACCTCATTGAGGCCATAGCCCTGGGGCATGACATTGGCCACACCCCCTTTGGCCACACCGGGGAGCGCTACCTGAACGACGTGTTCCATGCGCGCACTGGCCGCTGGTTCTTCCACAACGTGCAGAGCGTGCGCGTGCTGGACGTGACCTATGGCCGCAACCTGGCGCTGCAGACGCTTGACGGCGTCATCTGCCACAACGGGGAGTTCGAGCAGCAGGTGTTCGAGACCAGCGGCCTCAAGGACTTCGACACCTTTGACCGTGTGGTCCGGGGTTGCTGGGAGTCCGGTGACGACGCCATTGGGCACCTGCGGCCCATGACGCTGGAAGGCTGCGTGGTGCGCATCTCGGACATCATTGCCTACGTGGGCAAGGACCGGCAGGACGCCATACGGTCTGGAATCTGCACGGAGGAGTCCTTCGACGACGGCCTGGGTGGCGCCTACAACGCCTGGGCGCTTTCGGCCTTCATCGCGGACGTTGTTGAGCACAGCGTTGGCAAGTCCTGCATCCAGATGAGCGAGGAGGGCTTCCTGGAGCTCAAGCGTGCCAAGCGCGAGAACTACGAGAAGATCTACGGCTCCGCGGAGGTCAACAGCGACTTCGGCAAGCAGGTGGGCGACATGTTCGCCCGCCTGTACGACCACGAGCTGAAGGCCCTTGCCGCCGGCGACGAGGGTGCGGCCGTCTTCCAGCACCACGTGCTGCCCTTGGAGCGCCACCTGGCACCGTACGGCCGCGCTTACGACTGGGAGGCCAACCCCGACATGTGCGTGGTGGACTACATCTCGTCCATGACGGACGAGTACTTCATTGCGGCGTGCGAGTCATTGTTCCCAGACGCGCGCGACCTCTTCCCGCACCGTGGCTACTTCGACGGCGTGAGGGCTTAGCGTGGAGAACCTGTTCAGCGCCCAGGAGCGCAACAAGCGGAACCGTAATGCCCCGCTGGCCGTGCGCATGCGCCCCCAAACCATGGCGGATTATGTGGGGCAAGAGCGTGCGGTCGGGGAGGGCTCGTGGCTGCGGCGTGCCATCGAGCACGACACGTTGTCGTCGGTCATTCTGTATGGGCCGGCGGGTACGGGCAAGACCACGCTTGCTCGCATCATTGCGAACACCACGCACGCGGAGTTCGTTGAGGTGTCTGCCGTTACGGGCACGGTCAAAGACCTTCGGCGTGAGATTGACGCTGCCGATCGGCGGCTGCTCTCCAGCGGTCGCAGGACGATTCTGTTCGTGGACGAGATTCACCGCTTCAGCCGCTCCCAGCAGGACGCGCTTCTTCACGCGGTGGAGAACCGCACGGTGGTGCTGGTTGGCGCGACGACGGAGAACCCCTACTTTGAGGTGAACCAGGCGCTCATAAGCAGGTCTCGCGTGGTGGAGCTGGAACCCCTGCAGGACGAGGACGTTAGAGCCCTGGTGCGGCGCGCGGTGGAGTCCAAGGACGGGCTGGCGGGTGCGTTCACGCTGGATGAGGCCGCCCTGAACGAGATTGTGACGCTGGCCGGAGGCGACGGGCGCGCGGCACTGACCTCACTTGAGCTGGCGAGCCAGATGGCGCTTCCCACGGGCGACCCTGCGGAGGCGAGCCCCGCGCACCCGTTGGCCATCACCGCGAAGCATGTTCTGGAGGCCAACCCCCGGGCGGGTTTGGCGTACGACAAGTCCGGCGACATGCACTACGACATAATCTCCGCCTTCATCAAGTCCATGCGGGGGAGCGACCCGGATGCCGTGGTCTACTGGTTGGCGCGCATGATCGACGCGGGCGAGGACCCCAAGTTCATTGCCCGGCGCATCATGATCTGCGCGAGCGAGGACATAGGCAACGCAGACCCGCAGGCGCTGATGGTTGCAGAGGCGGCGTTCAAGGCGGCGGAGGTCATCGGCTATCCAGAATGCCGCATAAACCTGGCACAGGCGGCAATCTACAACGCGTTGGCTCCCAAGAGCAACGCGTGCGAGGCCTCCATCGATGCCGCCCTGAGGGAGGTTCGGGAGGGTCCGCGCCGGGAGGTTCCCAACAACCTGCGCGACCGTCACCGCCCAGGGTCTGAGTCCTACGGCCCCTACCTGTACCCTCACGACTACCCCACGGGTTGGGTGGAGCAACAGTACCTGCCCGACGGGCTGCACCGCGGTGACTTCTGGCATCCCACCCGCGGCTGGGAGTCCTGGCGAATAGAGGCGTCGGCGCGCGACCGCGCGGAGGGTGCGGGCGGCCACCAATAGGCCATCTGCGCCAGACCTGAATGATGCTGCACGTGAATGGGTAAAATGGTTGCTAATGTTGGCGCCGAGGTGCCGTTGGAAGACGTCCCTGGAAGGACTTGGAAATGGATCCCCTGCAGATTTTCCTCATAATTCTGGTCATTGCCGGCATCTTCGCGCTGGTCGAGCTCGGCCTCCTGTTCAAGAAGAGCCGTGCCGTCGTGGAGGAGGTCTCCAAGAACGCGAACGACACCATCGAGCAGATGCAGCCAATCATCCAGAAGGTTGACGGCATGATGGACGACCTCCAGCCAGCCGTGAAGCAGGTGCAGCCCCTGCTGGACAAGGCGGGAACCGCGGTGGACGTGGCCACGGTGGACATGGCAAGCCTTAACGACATCCTCTCGGACGTCTCCACCATGACCAACACGGCGTCCAACGTGACCACCACGGTCAGCAAGGTGGCGGACAACACCGCAAACAGCGTGGCGGGCGTCATTGGCAAGATATCTGGCAGGGGCAAGGGTGCCCCTCAGCAGAAGCTGGAGGGTGAGACCGCACCCGCTTCCGCCGAGGAGCCGGCTCCCCAGAAGGAAGAGCCCGCCAAGAATGCCAGCCAGGGCTACGTCACGTATGACGAGAACAACTCGGACGAGAAGAGTGCGGAGTAGTGGGTGGCATGGAGCAGCAGACCGTTACGTTGAGCGTCCCCGCCGAGGCGGCGTATGCGCGCTCGGTGCGAATGATGGCGTCCAACCTTGCCGTTGTGGCCCAGATGAGCGTGGACAACGTTGAGGACGTTCGCATGGCTGCCGAGGAGGCGTTCGTGTTCGCATGCGCAACGCGTCCGCCGCAGTGCGACATCTCGTTTGCGCTTGCCAACGGGTCCATGGTCATGGACTTCTCGCTTGGTGACAGCGAGGCCGTGGAGCAGGACGACGAGCTCCTGGAGTCCCTGGACCTTGCCGAGCTGCTCCTCTCCGCCGTGTGCGACGAGTACGAGGTGTCTGAGGACGGCACGAATCTTCACGTGGTGAAGAGGACGGCAGGCCAGGATGCCCGATAGCCAGAACGAGACCGAGCCGGAGGAGCTGGAGACGCGCACGCTGGACGCGCGAAGCAGCGAGGCCAAGGCGCAGAGGAGGCTGGCACGTCGCGCCTCCAAGAACAAGCTTGCGTGGGACAAGGACCGCACGCGGGAGCTCTTTCGTCGCTACAAGGAGGAGGGCGACGAGGAGGCCCGCCAGCAGCTCATAGTCAACCACCTCAACCTCGTTCGTTTCCTGGCCTCCAAGTTCAAGAACAGGGGAGAGCCGCTGGAAGACCTGGTGCAGGTGGGTACCATCGGGCTCATCAAGGCCATCGACCGGTTTGACCCCTCGCGCGGGCTTGAGTTCACCACGTATGCCACGCCTACCATCATGGGAGAGATCAAGCGTCACTTCCGTGACCGAGGGTGGTCCGTGCGCGTGCCGCGCAGGCTGCAGGAGCTTTCCTCCAAGGTCAACCAGGCAACTGACGAGCTCACGAACGAGCTGCAGCGCTCGCCTTCCGTGGAGGAGATTGCCAGCCACATTGGTGCAAGCGTGGACGAGGTGCTGGAGGCAATGGAGTCCTCCTCCGCCTACACGTCCGTGCCGCTGGAGGCGGGCGGTGGCGACGAGGACGACGAGACGCCCTCCGTGATTGACCATTACGCCACCGTGGACGAGGACCTGGCTTCCTCCGACGACCGCATGGTCATAGAGGATGCCATCAAGGACTTCTCTCCGCGCGAGCAGGAGGTCATCCGCATGCGCTTCATTGACGGCCTGACCCAGGTGGAGATTGCCAAGAAGCTGGGCGTCTCCCAGGTGCAGGTTTCGCGCCTGCTCAGGCGTACGCTCAAAAAGGTGCAGGAGAAGATCGATCCGGAAGGCCTCATGCACTAGGGTTGGCGCATCTTGCCTGGCGTGGATGACTGCCGCGTGGCGATGGGAGCACTCGACGATGGACGGTGATCAGCAAAGGGGAGTCCAAACGGCCAAGCGCCTTGGCATGCGTGCCTGGGCGGGCATCGGCTGCATTGTCCTCGTGATCATTGTGCTCCGGCTCCTGGGCCTGATTGCCCCGGCGCTGCAGCTCGTGCTGGTGGGTGTGGTGGTTGGCTTCATCATGAGTCCCATCACCAACGCGCTGGAACGCCACCATGTGGGGCGCGCCTTGGCAGCCTTCATAGCGCTTGTCGTGGTGCTGGCGGTCTTCATTGCCGTACTCGCGCTGCTTGGTCCCCCCTTCGTCACGCAGCTGATTGAGGTCCTGAAGAACGTGCCGTCCTACGCCCAGCAGGTGCAGGACGCCATCGCCAGCTTTTGGGAGCACAACGGTACGGCGGATACGGCAGACGTGCAGCAGAGCCTGGATCAGGCGGTTGACGCCTTCTCCCGCCTGGGAACGACGGCGGCGTCCAACGCCGCGGAGAAGCTCTCGTCTGGCCTGGTCAGCAACGTGGTGGCCACGGTCAACAACATCTTCATCATCTTCCTGGGCCTCGTGCTGGCCTATTGGTTTGCCAAAGACTACCCAAGGATTGCGCGTGAGCTGTACAAGATAGTGGGCCCGAGCCGCAGCCATGACGCATCCATCCTCCTGGCCGTCATCACCCGGTCAATGGGCGGCTACATGCGGGGCATCGTGATCACCTCCACGGTGGGTGGTCTCCTTTCCTTCCTGGGGTTCATGCTCATTGGGCACCCCTTTGCGGGGCTCATGGGCATCACCGTGGGCATATTCCACTTCGTGCCCGTCATCGGGCCGTGGCTGGCTGCTGCTCTTGCAGCCCTGCTGGCGCTCTCGCAGAGTCCCATGTTGGCCCTTGCGTCCATCGTCGTCTCGGTCATCGCCCAGAACGTGACGGACAACCTGGTGTCACCCTTGGTCATGCAGTCGTCCGTGCAGGTGCACCCCATCCTTTCCCTGGTGGGCCTCATCGTGGGCAACTCGCTGGGTGGGATTCTTGGCATGGCCCTTGCCATACCGCTCACGGCCGCCATCCGCAGCGTCTTCGTCTATTACTTCGAGAAGCGAACGGGCAGGCAGCTGGTCTCGTACGATGGAGCGCTCTTCAAGTCCACGCCCTTCCACGACGGGGAGGGAAACATCCAGCCCGAGTTTGACGCGCTTGACGACGACCAGTTCTTCAACAGCACGCTTCTGGTGGATTCCGACGAGCCGTGGCGGCCCGCGACTGCGGAGAAGCCCGAGGGCGTAAAGCTTTCCTGGCCCGATGCTGTTCGCGTGTTCTTGCGTAGACGCCGCGAACGCAGCAGGCGCGCGCGGCACCACAATGATGAAGCTGGGCAGGCGTGAGGTAGGCCAGCATTGGCTACGCGTTGCCAATCCTTGCTTGATATCATGTGTCGTGATATGTTGTATATCAATCACGTCGTTATGATAGCAAGGAGAATGACATGACTGCCGCGATGACCCAGATGAATGTACGAATCAACGCTGAGAAAAAACGACGTGGAGATGATTTTCTCGCTTCGATTGGCTATACAGCAACAGAAGCTGTCAGAAAACTCTATGACCTTGCGAGTGGCGGAGCAGAGAAGAGGGAGGTCCTGCGAGAGCTTCTCTCGGCAACATATGAACCTTCGGACAAGGTGAAGCTGGCTGACGAGGGTGCCAATCTGTTTGAGAACTTCTTCTTGAGCCAAGGCATAGCCTTGCCTTCCGGCGAGGATGGTCCGACGGTCGACGAGTTGTGGGACGAAGAGTATCTTGAGCGCTACGCGGAGGGGGACGAATGAGCGACTCTGACGGCTTGGTCCTTCTGCTTGATACGAACGTCTGGCTCGACAACTACTTGGGGTGGCGCAAAGGACATGATGTTGCCGCGAGCGTGGTGAAAGAGTGCCTATTCAGGGGTTGTACCATTCTCTATGCCACGAACTCCATAAAAGATGTGTTCTATCTCATTGGACGAAGTGCAAAGTCCATCTACCGACGCGAGGGAAGGGTGGTGGATGACGCCTTGGCGGCGAGCATTAATGAGTTGTCTTGGGGCTGCATCAATAACATGCGTGAGCTCGCTACTGCCGTGGGGGCTGACCAATCGGATGTGTGGTTTGCCGCAAAGTATCGTTCGGTGAATCAGGACTTTGAGGACAACTTGATTCTTGCCGCGGCCAAAAGGGCGAATGCCGACTACTTGGTGACTAGCGACGCGCAGCTGCTCAGGAAGGCGTCTGTACCCGCCCTCATGCCCAGCGATGCCCTTCAGGTTCTTCGCGCAAACGTGTGAGAGGACCTTTAGATCTTGGCTGGGGTGGCTGCTTGAACTCTTCATGCGTGTCATGTCACGCCGTGTACGTTGGTCAAAAGTCCTATCATAGAAACGTATGTGGCGCGACGCGCCGCCTAAGGACCTAGGAGAACCATGCGCACTGAAGACTACAAGACCATGACTACGGCGGAGATTCGTGAGGACTTCCTGAAGTTCTTCGAGGGCAAGGGCTGCAAGCTCTACCCCTCCTCCTCGCTCGTCCCCGATGACCCGTCCCTGCTGCTGGCAAACGCCGGCATGAACCAGTTCAAGGAGTACTACCAGGGCTCCAAGACCATGCAGGAGATTGGCGCCTGCTCCTGCCAGAAGTGCCTGCGCACCAACGACATCGACAACATTGGTGACGCCCGTCACCTCTCGTTCTTCGAGATGCTGGGCAACTTCTCGTTCGGCGGCTACTCCAAGGCCGACGCCATTGCCTGGGCCTACGAGTTCATGACGGAGCCCGAGCACCTGGGCCTTCCCAAGGATCGCCTGTACATGACGGTCTTCGAGGACGACGACGAGGCCATTGAGCTGTGGCACGCCCAGGGCGTCCCGTACGACCACATCTCCCGCCTGGGCGAGGAGGACAACTTCTGGGCGGCCGGCCCCACCGGCCCCTGCGGCCCATGCTCGGAGATCTACTTTGACCAGGGCCCCGACTTCGAGGGCGAGAAGCCCGGCGACGACGGCGACCGCTTCCTGGAGTTCTGGAACCTGGTCTTCACCCAGTACGACCGTCAGGAGGACGGTTCCCTGCCCGACCTGCCGCACCGCAACATCGACACCGGCATGGGCCTGGAGCGCATGGCCGCCATCATGCAGCACGAGGGCTCCAACTACGAGGGCGACGTCCTGCGCACCCTCATTGGCCTTGGCGAGGAGCTGGCAGGCGTGGAGTACCACGTCTCCGGCAAGACGGACAAGAGCCTGCGCATCGTGGCCGACCACTCCCGCGCCGTCACGTTCATGATCGGCGACGGCATCCTGCCCTCCAACGAGGGTCGCGGCTACGTGCTGCGCCGCCTCCTCCGCCGCGCCGTGTACCACGGCCGCCTCATGGGCATCAAGGGTGCCTTCCTCACCAAGTACGCGCACGAGGTCACGCGCCTCATGGGCGCCGTCTACCCGCAGCTGACGGAGAACCAGGCCCTCATCGACGGCATCATCAACGCCGAGGAGGAGCGCTTCTCGGGCACGCTGGACGCGGGCGAGGTCTTGCTTGCCGCAGAGCTGCAGAAGCTGGGCGAGGGTCAGGTCCTGAGCGGCGACGTTGCCTTCAAGCTGCACGACACCTACGGCTTCCCCATTGACCTCACGCGCGAGATTGCGGGCGACGGCGGCCACCAGGTTGACATGGACGCCTTCAACAAGGCAATGGAGGAGCAGAAGGAGCGCGCCCGCAAGAGCGCCAATCGCGACGCCTGGGGCACCTTCAACGACGTCTGGACCTCCCTCAACGACCGCATTGCCGAGACCGAGTTCGTTGGCTACGAGAAGGACCGCACCCGCGGCTGCCGCGTGGTCGCCATCGTGAAGGACGGCCAGTCCGTGGACTACGCCATCGAGGGCGACGAGGTGGAGGTCGTGCTGGACAAGACCCCCTTCTACGGCGAGATGGGCGGCCAGATTGGCGACACCGGCGAGCTGGAGACCCTCTCTGGCTCCGTCCGCGTCAACGATTCCAAGCACCACGACAAGCTGGTCGCGCACGTGGGCGTGGTCGACAAGGGCGAGTTCCGCCTGGGCGAGGTCGTGACCGCCACGGTTGACCACGGCCGTCGCGAGCTCATTCGCCGCAACCACACGGCCACCCACCTGCTGGACGCCGCCCTCAAGAAGGTCTTGGGCGACCACGTGAACCAGGCCGGCTCCCTGGTGGCTCCCGACCGCCTTCGCTTTGACTTCACCCACTTCGAGGCCATGACCAAGGACGAGCTGGACCGCGTGGAGGGCATGGTCAACGCAGAGATCTTCGCCGCCAAGCCCGTCGTCACCGCGGTCTGCAGCATTGACGAGGCCAAGGAGATGGGCGCGACCGCCCTCTTCGGCGAGAAGTACGGCGACGTCGTTCGCGTGGTCTCCGTAGGCGAGGAGGCAATGGACCCCTTCAGCCGCGAGTTCTGCGGCGGCACCCACGTGCGCAACACGGCGGAGATCGGCCTCTTCAAGATCGTCTCGGAGGGGTCCGTGGGCTCCAACGCCCGCCGCATTGAGGCCGTGACCTCCATGGGTGCCATCGAGTACGTGGACGAGCGCCTTGCGCAGTTCGACGAGGTGGCGGCCGCCCTCAAGTGCCGTCCCGCAGACGTCGCCTCGCGCGTGGAGCAGCTGCAGGGCGAGCTCAAGGACGCGGAGAAGAAGCTTCAGGCCGCCGTCACCGGCGGTTCCTCCAACAAGATCGGCGATGCCGTGAACGGTGCCGTTGACCTGGGCGGCTACAAGGCCGTTGTCGCGCGCATTGACGGCCTGGGCGGCAAGGACCTGCGCAGCGCCTGGGACACCCTTCGCGACAAGCTGGGCGAGGCCAGCGCCTGCGTCATTGCCTCGCAGTCACCCGACGGCAAGGTGGCCCTTCTTGCTGCCGGCACGGACGCCGCTGTTGCCGCGGGCTTCAACGCGGGCAACGTAGTGAAGCAGATTGCGGGCAAGGTGGGCGGCCGCGGCGGCGGCAGGCCCAACATGGCGCAGGCGGGCGGCAAGGACGCGGCTGGCATCGACGACGCCCTCGCCGCCGCGCGCGAGCTGCTCGGCGCCTAGCGGCAACCACCAATCTTACTGGGGGCGCGCATGCGGGCACTGGCTCTGGACATAGGCGAGAAGCGCATCGGCATTGCCGTGAGCGATGCGTCTGGGTCCATTGCCTCCCCCGTGTGCGTGCTCCCTGCCAACGAGGTGTTGCAACGAGCCCGCACCTTCCGTCGCGTACTGGAGGACTACGAGCCGGACGTTCTGGTGTGCGGCAGGCCCAAGACCATGGCGGGGGAAGATGGCCCCCAAGCCCAGAGGGTAATGACCCAGGCGCGCTCCATAGCTGACTCCTGCGGTCTTCCTCTGGAGTTTTGGGACGAGCGTCTCTCGTCCGCAGAGGCCAAGCGTATCCTTCGGGAGGAAGGCCTCAGCGAAAAGAATATGCGTGGGAAGGTGGACATGGTCGCTGCCTCGCTGTTCTTGCAGTCTTGGCTTGATGCCAGGCGCTCATAGAAGGATGTACCATGGCTACTCACAACGGAAACCAGCAGGGGGGCGTGCACTTCTCGGGCGAGGCGCAGGAGCATGGCCGCGCACAGAGAAGGACGTCCCAGCCGCAGCCCGCTAGGCGGCGCTCGGCACAGCAAGGGCAGGCCACGCGCCCAAAGCAGGCTGGCACCGCGGGTTCCACTGGGTCTGTGCGCCTGGCGAATTCCCAAACTGGCAGGGTGGCTCAGGGTGCGCGCGGAACCGCCTCCAAGGGTGGCGCGGTGCGTCAGCCCAAGGCGGCCTCAAGGCAGCAAGCGTCCAGCCATGCGGCCTCCCAAGGTGCGTCTAGGCCCCAGCAGCGCACGCAGCAGCGTCCCACTGGTACCACGCGCTCGGCGCGTCCCGTCTCGGCAGAGGCGCGTTCTGCCCGCCCGTCGGCCGGAAGCACCAAGGCCACGAGGCCCGTCTCGGGCGCTACGGGTGCCGTTCGTCCCGTCAAGGCGGCGCGTCCGAGCCAGGCGGTGCGTACCACCCCCGCAGTCGGGGCCGCACATGCCGCGCAACCCCAGGCCAAGGCTCGCCGCAATGCTCCGGGCAAGCACGCCGCCCCCCAGAAGAAGAACTCGTACTCCCGCCGCGCGGTGGTGGTGACGCTGGTCATCCTTGCCGTGGTGCTTGCGGGCGGCGGCTTCGTTGCCCGTCGCTACCTGTTGGGAGATCAGATTGCCCCCAGGACTGACGTGGAGCCGGGCCAGGATGTCACTATCGAGATTCCGGACGGTGCGAGCGGCCGTGATGTCCTGAATATCCTGTTGGAGAACGGCGTCATCACAAACGGCAACGACTTCAACAAGGCCGTTCAGGCCCAGGGCGCCGAGTCAAGCATGAAGAGCGGCCTGTACGACTTCGTGACCGGGTCCGACGCCTCGGACGTCGTGAAGCAGCTGGTTGCGGGGCCAAATTCCACCAAGGGCCAGGTTACCGTGGCGGAGGGCCTCACGGTGCAGAAGACTGCGGAGACCCTGAGCGACCAGCTGGGAATCTCCCAGGAGGACTTCCTGGCGCAGGCAAAGGCGTCCAACTATTCTGCCGACTACACCTTCCTCTCGGCAGCGCAGGACGACTCGCTGGAGGGCTTCCTCTTCGGCAAGACCTACAAGCTGACGAAGGAGTCTCCCACCGCGGACGACGCCATTCGCGCCATGCTGGACCAGTACCAGAGCGAGGTCGCATCGCTGGACTTCGCTACGGCGGAGGCCACCATAAAGGACCAGTACGGCGTGACCATGACGGACTATGACGTGCTTACGCTTGCCTCCATCATCGAGAAGGAAGCCCTGAACGACGACGACAGGGTGAAGATCGCCTCCGTCTTCTACAACCGTCTGAAGGCGGGCATGGCGCTGCAGAGTGATGCGACCATGGGCTATGTGACGGGTGGGGAGGTCACGGCTGACGACCTCCAGACCGACAGCCCCTACAACACCTACCTGTACAAGGGCCTCCCGCCAACGCCCATCTGCAGCCCCAGCCTGGCGTCCGTCCAGGCTGCGCTCGCGCCCGCAGAGACCAACTACCTGTACTTCTGGATCACGGACTCCGAGCACGTGTTCTCCGAGACGTACGACGAGCATCTGAATGCGGTCAACGGTGCCAGTACTTCCGATTAGCCCGCCGTGTCCCGCGGCGTGACTTCTGTGGTGAGCGTGGTGTGCCCCGCGGACTCTTCGCGGGGTATGGCGCGGGTGCTAGAATCGACCCCGTTGAACACGTAGGCGGGAAATCTTCTAGGCGGTCATGACAGAGGGGTACATCACTCACGACGGGTGCGATCACATCTTCTTCGTAGGGTTCCTTGGGGCGGGCAAGTCGACGCTGGCCAGGAACCTGGGGCGGCTGTACCGTCGGCGCTATGTGGACACGGACCGCATGGCGGAGCGCCTGCTGTGCAAGTCGGTCAGCCAGTGCTTCTGCGAGGATGGCGAGGCTGCGTTTCGCGACGCGGAGACGGAGGTGCTGCGCCGTCTGCGGGGGAGCAAGTCCCTGCTGGTAAGCTGCGGGGGCGGCATTGTGGAGCGGCCCGCCAACTGCGACCTCATGCACGAGATGGGTGTTGTCGTGTACCTTGACGGCTCGCTTGAGGACTCCCTGCGGCAGATCCAGCACCCCGAGAAGCGCCCCGACTTCCGCACCGTCGAGGAGGCCCGCAAGCTGTACGAGCACAGGCGTCCGCTCTTCGCCCAGGTTGCGGACTACGTGATCAACATCAGGAACAAGGACTTTGGCCAGGTTGCCCAGGAAGCGGGGAGCCTGCTGTGGGAGGAGGGCCTTCTATGACGGACGGACCCGATATCGCGAGGCAATGGGTATCCATCCCCGGTGGCTCCGTGGACGTGCGCATCGGCGCGGGCGCGACGGACCAGATTTCCACCTTCATGCGGGGTGTGAGTGGCAAGGACCCCCGCTGCCTGCTGGTTTATGGGCCGGACCTGCCGGAGGACGTGCTGGTTCTGGTGCGCCGGGGGCTCATCGGCGGCGGTTACAAGGTCACCGATTGGGTCTCGGAGTCCCAGGAACCATGCATGGAAAGCGCCACCGGCCTCCTTGCCGCCATGGGCCATGCCCACATCACCAAGGACGACGTGGTGTTTGCCGCGGGCTCGGTCGGCCTTCTGTCCGTTGCCTCCTTCGCCTGCGACGTGTGGTGCGGCGGCATGCCGCTTGCCCTGTACCCCATGGACCTGGATGCCTTCGTGGAGTCTGCCGCAACGCCGCGGGCGCTGGACTGCGCCGGCCTGCCGCAGATGGTGAAGGGGCGCCCCTCCTGCCGTCGCATGTTCTGCGATACCGACGTGGTTTCTCGCGATGAGGATGCGGAAACCTCGCGCCTGGCACGCGGCATCATGGTGGCGACGGCCATGGCCGCGGGCGAGAAGGAGTTCTCGCGCCTGTGGGACAACGCGGAAGACCTCATGGCGGGAGACGTGCAGGCACTCGTCACCGTTCTGGGGGACTGCGTCAAGGGCCGTGGCAGGCTGGTCTCCAGCACTTCCATTGCGCTGCGCCAGTCCGTCTCGTACGGGAGCACGTTCGTGCGTGCGATGAGGCCGCTTGTTCCCGCGGGCGTCCCCGCCTCCATGCTGTTGGCGGAGGGCCTGCGCTTCTTCGCCCGCGTGTCTGCCGGCATGGGCAGGCTGCCAGTGGACGACGTGTTTGCCCAGGACGACCTGCTGGAGGCCTTGGGCCTGGGCCAGACGCCCGCCTGCGACGTGGAGCCAGGCCTGATGCGCCAGGCGCTGAGGGAGGAGTGCTTCCGTCGCACCAACCGCTTCATGCTGGAGCTTCCGCAGGCAATAGGCCGCGTGAGGCTTACGGCGGTGGACGACGACCTGCTGTGCGAGCACACCGACGCCTGGTGCTCCGCACATGCGACGGAGGCGGCGACGGAGTAGTGCCTGCAGGGCGTCATCCGTAAAGTGACGCAAAGAGGAGTGGGGCCGCAGCCTGCGACCCGATGGGAGAAAGCATGCCAGACATGAGCGTGTACGTGGAGAGGGTCGCGCGCCTGCGCGCCCTCATGGACCAGCGCGGCTACGATGCCGTGGTCATTCGCAACAACCCCGACCTTAGGTGGCTGACCGGGGCGCAGCGGGTCTTCGACGACGAGGTGGCCCACACGGCCTTCGTTACCGCGGATGCCCTGTGGCTGCACACTGACTCGCGCTATTACGGCATGTTCCTGGACCGCATGGGCGACGCGACCCTCTGGAA
Source organism: uncultured Olsenella sp. (assembly GCA_900314495.1). Classification (GTDB taxonomy): domain Bacteria; phylum Actinomycetota; class Coriobacteriia; order Coriobacteriales; family Atopobiaceae; genus Olsenella_K. The sequence continues at coordinate 42,777 of OMVJ01000014.1, read as the reverse complement.
GATTGACATGGACATTGTGGAGCCCGCCTACTGGACTGCCCAGCGCGTCGTGGAGGCGCGGTCCCGCGTGGTTGCCGTTGAGGACTCGCTGACGCTGGCCTTTTACGAGGACTTCTGCCACGAGCTTGCGCAGGCGTCCGTGGCCCCCATGCTGCCCCGTATGCACGAGGACATAGCCAAGCTCCGCATTGTGAAGGACAGCGAGGAGATTGAGCTCATGCGCCACGCGCAGAGCATAACCGACGCCACCTTCACCCACATCTGCGGCTACATCAAGCCTGGCATGACCGAAATGCAGATCAAGAACGAGATGGAGAACTACATGTTCTCGCACGGGGCGGACGCCCTCTCGTTCGAGACGATCGTGGCTGCGGGTCCCAACGGTGCCAACCCCCACGCCCGTCCCAGCGACTACGTGGTGAAGCCCGGGGACATGATTGTCATGGACTACGGCGCCGGCTACCACGACTACCACTCCGACATGACGCGCACCGTGTGCGTGGGCCAGCCTACGGAGGAGCAGCGCCGCGTGTACGACATTGTGCGTCACACCAACGAGGTTTGCGGCCAGGCCGCCAAGCCTGGCTGCATTGGCAGGGACATCCACAACCTGGCCGTGAAGACCATCACGGACGCCGGCTACGGTGACTACTTCAAGCACGGCCTTGGCCACGGCGTTGGCCTGCAGATTCACGAGATGCCCTACTTTGGCCGCAGGTACACGGGGGAGATTCCCGTGGGTGCCGTCATCACGGACGAGCCTGGCATTTACCTCCCTGGCCGCTTTGGAGTGCGCATAGAGGACTTTGGTGTGATGACCGAGCAGGGCTACGAGCGCTTCACGCAGTCCACCCACGAGCTACAAATAGTGGGGGAGTAGACACGCCTTCGCCGAGTTGAAAACCGATGGAGCCGTCTCATTACGGAATGCTTAAGCAATTCTCTGCACTCGTATGCTGAGAACGTTCCCACACACCAACTAGTCATGCGAGTCAATAATCAAGACCCGAAAAAAATGTACAAATCGTATTGCGGGTGCGTTACACATCGCCCTATAATGAAGCGCGTGTGAAGGAGCTGTGGAACAAAGCCGTAGAAATTGTGACCACAGCCTGCACAGTTCTGTTGGAAGGCAAGAGAAAGTGAAGGAGGGAGTTGGATGGTAAGCATTGTTCTGGCAAGCCACGGCGCGTTCGCCGCGGGCATCAAGGAGTCGGGCAGCATGATCTTCGGACCGCAGGAGAACGTCGCGGCAGTCGTGCTCACGCCTGACATGGGCCCTGACGACATGCACAAGAAGCTGCTCGATGCAATTGCCACCTTTGACGACCAGGAGCACGTTCTGTTCCTCGTCGATCTGTGGGGTGGCACCCCGTTCAACCAGATTTCCCGCATCCTCGACGAGGAGAAGAAGGAAGACTGGGTCGCCGTCACCGGCCTCAGCCTGCCCATGCTTGTCTCGGCCTACGGGGCTCGTATGGGGGCCGATACGGCGGTCGCTGTCGCGCAAGAGATTTACCCCGAGGCAAAGGCTGGCGTGAAGGTCAAGCCGGAGAGCCTCCAGCCCGAGGATGCCGCTGCGGCGGCTCCCGCTGCGGCGCCTGCTGCGGTGCCCACGGGCAGCATCCCGCCGGGAACCGTCCTGGGCGACGGCCACATCAAGATTGTGCTTGCCCGCGTGGACACCCGTCTGCTCCACGGCCAGGTTGCGACCACGTGGACCAAGATGACCCAGCCGGACCGCATCATCGTGTGCTCCGACGCAGTCGCCCACGACGACCTGCGCAAGTCCATGATCGAGCAGGCCGCGCCTCCAGGAGTCAAGGCCCACGTCGTTCCCGTCAGCAAGATCATCGAGGTCTCCAAGGACCCGCGCTTTGGTGCCACCAAGGCCATGCTCCTGTTCGAGACCCCGCAGGATCTGCTCCGCGCCATCGAGGGCGGTGTTGACATCAAGAAGGTCAACCTGGGCTCCATGGCACACTCTGTCGGCAAGGTCGTCGTGACCAACGCAATCGCAATGGGTCCCGAGGACATCGACACGCTCGAGAAGATCAAGGCCCATGGCGTGGAGTTCGACGTGCGCAAGGTCCCCGCGGACTCGCCGGAGAACTTCGACAGCATGATCAGCAAGGCCAAGTCCGAGCTCGCCGCTCAGAACCAGTAACAGGGGAGGGAAAAAATGCCATTTTTCAACGTAATTCTCGTTGTGCTCGTTGCCTTCCTCGCTGGCATGGAGGGCATCCTCGACGAGTTCGAGTTCCATCAGCCGCTGGTTGCGTGCACGCTCATCGGCATCGTGACCGGTCACCCCACTGAGGGCATCATGCTGGGCGGCTCGCTCCAGATGATCGCGCTTGGCTGGGCAAACGTCGGCGCCGCCGTCGCCCCTGACGCGGCCCTCGCCTCCGTTGCCTCCGCAATCCTCATGGTCATCGCCCTCAACACCGGCGCTGACGCCACCACCGCAATCAACACCTCCATCGCCATGGCAGTGCCCCTGTCCGTCGCTGGCCTCTTCCTGACCATGCTCGTCCGTACCATCGCAATCCCCATGGTCCACGCCATGGACGCCGCGGCCGAGCAGGACAAGATGGGTACCATCGACGCCATCCAGATCGCTGCCATCTGCCTGCAGGGCGTACGCATCGCCGTCCCCGCTGCCGCCCTGTGCTTCATCCCCGCTGACGCCGTCAAGGCCGTCCTGGATGCCATGCCCGCATGGCTGTCCGGCGGCATGGCCGTCGGCGGTGGCATGGTCGCCGCAGTCGGCTACGCCATGGTCATCAACATGATGGCCACCAACGAGACCTGGCCCTTCTTCGCCCTCGGCTTCGTTGTCGCTGCCATCTCCCAGCTCACGCTCATCGCCCTTGGTGTCATCGGCGTCTGCCTTGCCCTCATCTACCTTGGTCTCAAGGACTACGCCAAGGAGCAGGCTGGCTCCGGCAACGGCGGCGGCTCTGCCGACCCGCTGGGCGACATCCTGAACGACTACGAGTAAATCCCTGAGCCACTAAGGAGTGTGAAAACATGGCAGAAGAAATCAAGCTTTCCAAGCAGACCCGTTTGGCTGTTTGGTGGCGCCACCAGTTCCTGCAGGGCTCTTGGAACTACGAGCGTATGCAGAACGGCGGTTGGTGCTACGCAATGATCCCCGCGATCAAGGCTCTGTACTCCTCGCAGGAGGACCAGTCCGCGGCCCTGAAGCGTCACCTGGAGTTCTACAACACGCACCCGTACGTCTCCGCCCCCGTCATCGGCGTCACGCTCGCCCTTGAGGAGGAGCGTGCCAACGGTGCCGCCGTCGACGACGCCGCCATCCAGGGCGTCAAGGTCGGTATGATGGGCCCGCTCGCCGGCGTCGGCGACCCCGTCTTCTGGTTCACCATCCGCCCGATCCTTGGTGCCCTTGGTGCCTCTATGGCCCTCTCCGGCAGCATCGTCGGCCCCATCCTGTTCTTCGTCGCATGGAACATCATCCGCATGGCCTTCCTGTGGTACACGCAGGAGTTTGGCTACAACGTGGGTACCTCCATCGCCAAGGACCTCTCCGGCGGCATGCTGGGCAAGATCACCGAGGGTGCCTCCATCCTGGGTATGTTCATCATCGGCGCACTGGTCGAGCGCTGGGTGTCCATCAAGTTCACCCCGGTCGTCTCCACCGTGCAGCAGTCTGAGGGCGCCTACATTGACTGGGATGCCCTGCCCGCTGGTACCGAGGGCATCAAGTCTGCCCTCGAGCAGTACGCCTCCCTCGGCGCAACCGGCCTGAACCAGGCAAAGGTGACCACCCTTCAGGGCAACCTGGACCAGCTGGTTCCTGGCCTGGCCGCCGTCGGCCTGACCATGCTCTGCTGCTGGCTGCTGAAGAAGAACGTCTCCCCGATCGTGATCATCCTCGCGCTGTTCGCCGTCGGTATCTGCGGCCGCTTCTTCGGCTTCATGTAATGCCTTGCGGTAATCCGCTGTAGCGGTTTACTCTGAGTGGGTCGCATCCCCTGGCGGGTGCGACCCACTTTCATTCCAACGGAGGTTTCTATGAGACTGGTCACCGGACAAGAGGCTGCGCCATCGCAGAACGACCAGGTAGAGTACGAGGTGAAGGCCCAATCCTTCCTGGGGCTTGGGTCATTCGGCTTCATGCAGGTGGGCAACAAGGCCCTGGAGTACTACAACGAGAAGAACGCCAAGGACTACATCCAGATACCCTGGACGGAGGTGGACTACATCTCCGCCTCGGTGGTGGGGAAGAGGATCAACCGCTGGGTGGTCTTCACGCTGCACAACGGCCACTATGCCTTCTCCACTCGGGACAACAAGGCTACGCTGCGGGCCATTAGGGAGCACGTTCCCGCCGACCGCCTGCTCAGGTCCCAGAACATGGTGGACGTGGCAAAGTTCTACGGCGGCAAGCTGAAGGACGTGTTCCAGCGCAAGAACTGAGCCGGATGTGGACCTTCGTTGGCGGTCGCGTGCAGTGGCAGCATTGGACTATACTATCCCTCGTATGTGTTTTCTCGCCCACCCCGTGGGCGCAAGTGAAGGAGATTTTCGTGGCAGCTCTGGGCATCACCGATCTTAAGAAGGGCCTTGGCGTCAACATCAACGGCAAGGACTGCATCATTCTGGAGGCGCAGCACGTCAAGCCTGGCAAGGGCAACACCTACGTGCGCACCAAGTATCGCGACATCCGTACCGGCCGTGTGAACGAGGAGAACTTCCAGCAGTCTGCCCACTTCGAGAGCGTGAACATGCGCACGCGCGAGATGCAGTACCTGTACAACGACGGTAACGCCTACTGGTTCATGGACTCCGAGACCTACGAGCAGATTCCCGTGGAGGAGGCCCTCATCGGCGACAACGCCAAGTTCATGAAGGAGAACGACACCTGCCTGCTCCAGTACGCTAACGACGTGCTGTACGAGGTGGATCCTCCCATCTTCGTTGAGGTGGAGATCACCCAGACCGACCCCGGCTTCAAGGGTGACACCGTTCAGGGTGGCACCAAGCCCGCAACCGTGGAGACTGGCGCAACCGTGCAGGTTCCCATGTACCTCAACCAGGGCGAGCGCATCAAGGTTGACACCCGCACCGGCAAGTTCGTCTCCCGCGTCTAGCTCGGAACTCAGCGCTCTTTGTGCCGCCCGCGCCTTCCTGTGACGCGGGCGGTCTTTTCTGCCGTGCTTTCGGTTCGGCGTCTGGCCGCGTGCCACGCAACGTTTATACTGAAGACTTGAATTGATGGTCGACGGGGTGCTCCTCGCCGCTACGAAAGGAATGCTCATGGAACAGAATGAGCTCGTGATCTCTGGCATCGGGATTTCAAAGAACGTCGTGAGGGCCATTGTCACCGCTGCGGCAGAGAAGGTCGAAGGCGTGGCATCGGTCGGCAACGGCGTGTTTGCCTCGAGCCTCATCTCCGTCTTCGCACCCAAGACGTCCACGGGCATGCCCACCGTGGAGTGCAGCGGGGAGGACGGAAAGCTCCATGTCTCCGTTCACCTGTCCGTCTTCTACGGTTACCCGTTCACGAAGCTTGCCGCCGACGTTCGGCAGGCCGTCAACGCTGCCGTGGAGGAGCAGATTGGCGTCCCGGCAGAGTCCGTTGACGTCTGCATCGACAACCTCGTTTTCCCCAAGGAGTAGCACCGAGTGGCAAAGGAATTCTATGGGCGCACGCTCGCGCGCAGCCAGGCTCTTCAGCTTCTGTTCCAGGCGGAGGCGACGGGGCGTACCGTTGACGACGTGCTAGCGGGTAACTATGCGCTTTCGCAGGGTCCGCTTGACCCCTTTGGTGAGATGCTGGCGCGTGGTGCCGACGCCATGCGCTCCGACTTGGACAAGATCATTGCCATGACCTCCACCAACTGGAGCATCAGGCGCATGCCGGCGGTTGACAGGAACCTCCTGCGCCTTGCCCTGTACGAGATGCTCGCCGTGGACGAGGTGGCCGTTGCGGTCACCATTGACGAGAGTGTTGAGCTTGCGAAGGCCTATGGCACGGCTGAGTCATCACGCTTCATAAACGGGCTGCTTGGTAAGGTTGCCAGGAAGATGGACGGCGGGGCTGACGTCGTTGCGGAGGCGCGCGAGGCCATTCCCGACGAGCCGGAGCCCGAGGCCAGCGATGAGCCTGAGGCAGAGGGGGCCTTCGAACAGGATGCCGAGGCCGGCTGGCCCGACGCGGATGATGGTGGCTTCGAGGCGTACGTTCCCGCGTCTTGGGACGAGGGCGAAGACGCCGCGGACGAGCCTGGCTTTGCCGCCGGGGAAACCGAGACGGTAGAGTAGCCATGGCAAAGGTGGACACCTCCCAATACACTACCTTCGACCAGATTTCCGGCCGCTTGGACGAGATTGTGGGTCAGGTGCGCGACAAGGGCGTCTCGCTGGAGAGGTCCCTCGACCTCTTTGACGAGGCCATTGCCCTGGGCTCCAAGGCCGTTGACATGGTGGACACCGCGGAGGTGTCGCCCCAGGAGGCAGCCGCGGCCGCACAGGAGGACGCTGCCGATGACAAGCCGCGGTAGGGGCGGCCGTTCTGCCGGGAGGCGACGCCTGGACGAAGAGCTGGTTGCCCAGGGCTTCTTTGCCAGCCGCGACGACGCCATGCGGGCCGTCATGGCGGGTGACGTCTCTACCACGGACCATCGCTTTGCTGCTCCGGGAGAGCAGGTGAAACCCGGCATCTTCCTGCACGTGCGTGGCCAGCTGCCCTACGTGAGTCGCGGCGGTCTCAAGTTGGAGCGCGGGCTCGAGGCGTTTGGCGTTGACCCCGCGGGTAGTGCCTGCCTGGACGTGGGTTGTTCCACGGGCGGCTTCACCGATTGCCTGCTGCGGCGTGGCGCCGCCACGGTCCTGGCTGTGGACGTGGGGTACGCGCAGTTCGACTGGTCGCTCAGGCAGGACTCGCGCGTGACGCTCCTGGAGCGCACCAACATGGTGGACGTGCCGCGGCTTGGCGGGGCGGGTACCATCGACCTGGCGGTCTGCGACGTCTCGTTCACGTCCGTCGCGACCGTCCTTCCCGCCGTGAGAGAGATGCTGCGGGACGGAGGCTCCTTCCTCACCCTGGTCAAGCCGCAGTTCGAGGCCCCCCGCGAGCAGGTGGGGGAGGGCGGCATCGTGCGCGAGAGCTCCGTCCGGCTGCAGGCGCTGAAGGACGTGGCCGCTTCCTTCGTGGAGCTTGGCCTTGGTCTGCGGGGTGCGTGCCCGTCCCCCATCACGGGGCACAAGGGCAACGTAGAGTACCTGTTGCTTGGGGTGTTGGGTGGCGCCAATCACGACCTTGATCTGCATTCCGTTGTGTACGATGGAGCTGTTGCCAAATAGGGTTCGTATTGTTGGCGAACACTTGTACGGTTGGCCCGCAGCATGGTATACTCGGGGCATTCGAAGCCGGAGGTGGTTCCAATGAAGGTGCTCGTCGTTCCCAACTATTCCCGCGGGGATGCCATCACGGATGCGCATCGGTTGAGTTGCTGGCTTGGCAACCGCGGCGTGCAGTGTCTTATTGCGGCAAAGGGGAGCCAGGCGCCCTCGGAGGACTTTGACATAAAGGATTACGGCCTGGTGGTGTCGCTCGGCGGTGACGGGACGTTGCTGCGCGCCGCGCGGATCATTGGATATACGCAGGTCCCGCTCATTGGAATCTCCTACGGTCACCTGGGCTTCCTCACAAGCGCCGGCCCCGGGCAGATGCTCTCTGCGGTGGGTGATGCCCTCGCGGGCGGCATGCACGTTTCTCACCGGGCAACGTTGGATGTGGAGGCGGAGCTGGACTGGCCGGACGGGTCGACCACGATCGCGCATCAGTTCGCGCTGAACGAGGTCTCCATTACCCGGGGCAGCCGAGGTGACGTCATCGAGTTCGACGTAGACGTCTCGGGCAACTACATTGACCGCCTGCGCGGCGACGGGTTCATCGTCTCCACGGCAACCGGGTCCACCGGTTACGCGCTCGCCGCGGGCGGTCCCATCGTGACCCCGGAGTTCGCGGGCATGCTCTGCGTTCCCATCGCTCCCCATACCATCATGGCGCGCGCCTTCCTCACCGCTCCCACCGACGTCGTGGAGGTCACCATGAGCGAGGATCGGCCGGCAGAGCGCTGCGTGTTTGCGGACGGTCAGCCGCTGGGGCAGGGTGCCACACTCAGGCGGGCCACCGTCCGTCGCGGCCAGGGTGACATTCTGCTGCTGGATTACAGTGACAAGGGCTTCTACGGCTCCGTCTCGCGGGTGTTCTACGGCAAGGCGGGCAAGTAATGATCGATGAACTCCACGTCTCGGACGTCGCGCTCATTCACGACGCGACCATCAACCCCGGGCCCGGCCTCACGGTCCTGACGGGCGAGACGGGAACCGGCAAGAGCGCGCTTCTCTCTGCGATCAAGCTGCTCATGGGAGAGCGCGCCGACGCCTCGTCCGTTCGCGAGGGCGCCCCCGCACTATGCGTGGAGGGGCGCTTCTACCTGCGGAACGGTGACCCGGATGGAACGGTCGTGCAACGAAGGGTCTCGTCCGACGGGCGTGGCAGGGTCTCCATTGACGGGCACATCTCCTCCGTTCGGGAGCTGGCAGAGGGGGTGGGCTCGAGCATTGACCTCTGCGGCCAGCACGAGCACCAGAAGCTCCTGCAGGTTGCCAGCCACGTGCAGCTGGTGGATTCCTGGCTGGGCCAGACCGCCTTGGACGCGCGCAAGGAGTTTGCCGCCGCGCTGAAGGAATGCAAGGCCGCCGAGCGGGAGCTGAGGCGCGTGAGGGAGATGCGCCGTTCCGCCTCGGAGGAGCTGGACGAGGCCGCGTTCATCGTCCGAAGGATCGACGAGGTCAACCCAAAGCAGGGCGAGTACGAGGAGATGGAGGAGACCCTTCCAAGGGCCGAGCACGCGGAGGCGCTGCTCCGGGCGGCGGAGGGCTCCCGAGAGGCGCTCGTGGGCGATGAGGGCGTGACCGACGAGCTGCAGTCCGCCATCGCGTCCCTGCGGGAGGCGGCAAGGTTCGACTCCTCGCTTGGCAACTATGCAGAGTCCCTCGAGAGCGCACTCATAGACATCGAGGACGTGGCGTCGGAGCTGCGAGACTACCGTGACTCGGTGGAGTTTGACCCCGAGCAGTTGGAGGCGCTGCAGGCGCGCATGGCGCAGTTCCAGGGGCTCATGCGCGCGTATGGCCCTGGCATGGACGACGTCTTCAGGCGTCGGGAGGAGGCAGCGGCAGTCGTTGACGCCGCGCAGAACGGCGACGAGCTCCTGAGGAAGGCGAAGAAAGAGCTGAGGCGGGCGGAATCCGTTCTTGCCGGCAAGGCGGACGCACTCGACGCCGTCAGGAACGAGGGTGCCCCACGGCTTGCCCAGGCGGTCACCGAGCAGATGCGCTTCCTGGAGATGGGCACCGCCCGCTTGGAAGTTGCCAGCGAGCGCCTGCCGCGGGAGCAGTGGACGAGCGTCGGTCCCAGCAAGGTGGAGCTCATGTACCGGCCCGGGGCCGGGCTGAGCGCGCGCCCCCTGCGCAAGATAGCCTCCGGAGGCGAGGTGTCCCGCGTCATGCTTGCCTGCAAGGTGGTCCTGGGGGAGGCGGACGCCACTGAGACGCTGGTGTTCGACGAGGTTGACGCCGGCGTGGGCGGTGCCACGGCGGTGGCGCTGGCGCGAGTCCTTGCAAGCCTTGCCAAGACGCACCAGGTCATCGTGGTGACGCACCTGGCGCAGGTCGCGGTCATGGCGGCGGACCACTACGTGGTCTCCAAGTCGGACGCCGCCGTGCCGGAGACGCACATTCGGCCCATTGCCGGGGAGGAGCGCGTGAGGGAGATCGCTCGCATGCTCTCCGGTGACGACTCCGAGGCATCCCTCGCTCATGCGCGCGGGATGCTGGAGGAGGCGGGCGGCCAGCCCTAGGGTCGCGCCTCGGTCGTTGGTTCCAAGGGCGTTCCGTGTGTTCGTGTAATGGCGGGATTAAGTTTGAAAGCTTACGAGCGGGAATTTGTCTCTGCGTGGCTGTATCATGAAGACCCGTAGAGATGCAGGACTCCATACGGGAAGGTCGTTGTACAGTGGCCCAGCACATCACCAAACACATCTTCGTTACCGGCGGCGTTGTCTCGTCCCTTGGCAAGGGCATCACTGCCGCTTCGCTTGGTCGGCTTCTGAAGGCACGTGGCTACAAGGTCATGATGCAGAAGGCGGACCCGTATCTCAATGTTGACCCGGGCACCATGTCGCCGTTCCAGCACGGCGAGGTCTTCGTGACTGAGGACGGCAAGGAGACCGACCTTGACCTCGGTCACTACGAGCGCTTCATCGACGAGAACCTCACGCGCCAGTCCAACTTCACCACGGGCCTCATCTACCAGACGCTCATCAACCGCGAGCGCGCCGGCGACTTCCTGGGCGGCACCGTGCAGGTCATCCCGCACGTCACCAACGAGATCAAGTCTCGCTTCCTGCGCATCGAGGAGCAGACCCAGGCCGACGTCGTGATCACGGAGCTCGGCGGCACCATCGGCGACATCGAGGGCCAGTCCTTCGTGGAGGCCATCCGCCAGTTCCGCAAGGAGAAGGGCCGTGGCAACGTCCTTATCATCCACGTGTCGCTGGTGCCCTACATCGCCGCAGCGCACGAGGTCAAGACCAAGCCCACCCAGCACTCCGTCAAGGAGCTGCGCTCCATGGGCCTGCAGCCGGACTTCATCGTCTGCCGTTCCGACCACGAGGTGGAGGAGCCCATCCGTGCCAAGATCGCCCAGTTCTGCGACGTGACGGAGGACTGCGTCTTCGAGAACTCCGACTGCCCCTCCATCTACGACGTGCCCATGCACCTGGCCGACCAGGGCTTTGACCTCAAGGTTTGCGAGAAGCTCGGCCTTGACCCGCGCGAGCGTGACATGACGGAGTGGGTCTCGTTCACGGACCGCATGCACCGCGCCAACGCCAACGACGACGTTACGGAGATCAAGGTGGTGGGCAAGTACACCCAGCTTCCCGACGCCTACCTCTCCGTCATCGAGGCCCTGCACCACTCCGGCGTCTACTATGGCCGCCACGTCAACATCACGCTGGTGGACGGCGAGGAGCTCACGCCCGAGAACATCAACGAGGTGCTGGGCGGTGCGGACGGCATACTCGTGCCGGGCGGCTTCGGCCAGCGCGGCGTGGAAGGCAAGATCCTCTCTGCCACCAAGGCGCGCACGGAGAAGATCCCGTACCTCGGCGTCTGCCTTGGCCTGCAGGTTGCCGTGGCGGAGTTCGCACGCAACGTGGCGGGCATGCCCGGTGCCAACTCCACCGAGTTCGCCCCCGACTGCGAGTACCCGGTCATCGACCTCATGCCCGACCAGAAGGACATCGACGCCAAGGGCGGCACCATGCGACTTGGCGCCTACCCCTGCAAGGTCGTCGGGCCGCTGGCCAAGGAGGCCTACGGCGAGGACCTGGTTTACGAGCGTCACCGTCACCGCTACGAGGTCAACAACGCGTTCCGCAAGCAGCTGCAGGAGGCGGGCCTTGTCATTGGCGGCCTCTCGCCCGACGAGCGCCTGGTGGAGATGGTGGAGCTTCCCGAGAACATGCACCCCTGGTTCGTTGCCTCCCAGGCGCACCCGGAGTTCAAGAGCCGTCCCACGAATCCCTCCCCGCTGTTCCGCGAGTTCGTTCGTGCCGCCATCGCCCGACACGAGGGTGTTGACCGTCACGAGGTGAACCCCGACTAGGCGGACTGGCCTGCTCATGGACCTTGCCCAGGCCCGCGACGAGTATCTGGGGTACCTGATAATCGAGCGCGGCAGCTCTGAGAACACCATAGAGGCATACGGGCGCGATTTGGCCCGCTACCTTGAATACCTGTCCGGGCGCGGCGTGACCGCGCCCGGTTACGTTACCCGCCAGGACGTGGAGGGGTTTGCCGCCCAGCTCGTGGACGAGGGCAAGGCAAGCTCCTCCGTGCAACGGGCGCTTTCGGCCGTCAAGGGCTTCCATCGGTTCATGGTTACGGAGCAGATCACCCAGAACTTTCCGACAGCAGACCTGCCCCTGCCGAAGAAGCCGGAGAGGCTTCCTGACGTCATATCTATTTCCCAGGCGGCTCGGCTGCTGGACCAGAGCTTTCCCCAGACGCCCGCGGGCCAGCGCGACCGCACGATACTTGAGGTTCTGTACGGCTGCGGGCTCAGGGTGTCTGAGCTGTGCGGCCTGAACGTGCGAGACGTGTACCTGCAGGAGGAGGTCGTGCGGGTGTTTGGCAAGGGCTCCAAGGAGCGGGTGGTCCCGCTGCTTGGCAGCGCCAAGGAGTCCGTGGAGGCCTATCTTGGCCAGTGGCGCCCCCAGCTCCTGAAGGCCGGTCGGCCGGAGTCCGCGGTGTTCCTGAACGCCCGGGGCGGCAGGCTGACGCGCATGTCCGTTGACACCATCGTACGGAAGTACGGCTCATACGTTGGCATAGAGGGCATTCACCCCCACACCCTGCGGCACAGCTTCGCCACGCACCTGCTTGAGGGCGGGGCGGACCTGAGGGTGGTGCAGGAGCTTCTGGGCCACTCCAGCATCTCCACCACCCAGATATACTCGCACGTGGACCGCGCCCACGTGAGGTGGGACTACCTGACGGCGCACCCGCGCGCGCACGTTCACCCGAGTGCACCCTAGGTGCCTTCCAGGCAGGTGTCGCAGCTTGCTTGGACGGATTCTCCGCCAGTTATAGACGCAACCGATAACAAAAAGAAGGCCGCAGGACATGCGATGGCCGACTTCTTGTGCCCGTACTTTAGGGGTCAGGAAATCTTGTACACCTCAAAGCCGTTTGTGGTCTTGGCGTGCTGCGTTTCCGCAGGATTGAAGAACGATAACGGGACCTCGGGGGCTTTGAGGTGTACAAGAATCCGATGGGCCCCCAGTAGCGCATGCCAGGTTCGTTATCGGCGGGGCAGTTGATGTCCAATTCCGTTGGGGATTGCGCCTGCGAGCGTTGGGATTCCCTCCCACGTCAGGGTGGGACGGCGTCCCACCACAGGGCGGCCTGCTACGTGTTTTCCGGCGGGATACTTCCACTCCGCAGCCGTGTGCGCCCCAAGGCGGCAGACAAGCACCGTTGCTGCGGTCACAGACGAATGCTACCGCGTTGAAAAATACACGTTAAACAGGGTAAAACACATCAAAGATGTAAGTGTTGAATACGGGAGTGCCAACGCGGTCACGGCGGCTTGGGCATCCCGTTGCCGGCCCCGCCGCCTCCTTCAAGCCTCCTCCATAAATTCGTCACAACCAGCGCAGGGGAAATTTGCTGGGGCGTTGTGTCTTCGAAATGCGCCAACCACAACATCTCGTGGTGTCGCGAGGCCCTCGCGCGACCGTTCATGAGTCAGTTTGGGGGCAAAGTGTTTGAATGTGGGGCAAGGTGTTATAGTTTTCAGCACGCGGTCGGGGGAGGGACCATCCCGCAGATTCCGGAGGAGGGGACATGTTTGGCGCCAAGCGCTGCAATCTGGACGCCAAGCTTCGTCTCACGCTTCCGGCGGACTTCCGCAAGGAGCTTGGCGAAAGCGTCTGCCTGATCCCCTTCAACGATTGCCTGTACGGATTCACTCCCGAGAACTACCGCGCGTGGGTGGAGTCGCTGTTCGAGCGCGACGGGCATCACTTTGACGCCCGAAGCCGCAAGGACGTGAGGCTCAGGCGCGGAATCTCGGCTTCGACGGTTCAGCTTGACGTCGATTCGGCTGGGCGCATCGCACTCGGCAAGCTCGACTCCTACCAGCCGGGCAAGCGCGAGGGCCTGGGCCTGGTCAAGGACGTCACGGTGATCGGCGACTGGGACCACTTCGAGGTGTGGAACACCCAGAGGTGGCAGGAGGAGCAGGAGAGCTACGAGAACGACCTGGACGGCCTGCTCTTCGATGACTAGTGCGAGGGAGTGATCGGCTTGACAAGCGAATATCGGCACGTGCCGGTCATGCTCGGGGAGGTGCTCCGCGAGCTCGACCCCCAGCCGGGGGAGACCGTTTGTGACTGCACCCTGGGGGGTGCGGGCCATTCGGTCGAACTGGCCAGGAGGGTTGCGCCCGCGGGGCTTTCTTTGGGCATTGACCAGGACGACATGGCGCTGGCGGCCGCCGGGGAGCGCTTCGAGCGCGAGGTGCCCGAGGCGGCTCACCGCTTCCTCAAGGGCAACTTCGGCGACCTGGACGATCTTCTCGTTCAGGCCCAGGTGCCCGGCGTCGACTGCTTCCTCTTTGACATTGGGGTCTCATCGCCCCAACTGGACATTCCCGAAAGGGGTTTCTCGTACAACGAGGATGCCCCGCTTGATATGCGCATGGACCCGGGGAACAACACCCTGACCGCCGCTGAGGTCGTGAACACCTACGACGAAGTCGACCTCGCCCGGGTCCTGCGCGTATACGGGGACGAGAAGCACGCCCAGGGCATTGCCCGCCAGATCGCGCGCGCGAGGGAGAAGGCCCCCATCCAGACGACCTTCCAACTCGTGGACGTGATCAAGCGCGCCATCCCCGCCAAGGACCGCCGCCACGGCGGCCACCCTGCGCGCAAGACCTTCCAGGCCCTGCGCATTGAGGTCAACCAGGAGCTCGACGTCCTGGAGCGGGGCCTGCGGGCGGCAGTCCGGTGGGCAAACACGGGCGGGCGCATCTGCGTCATCTCGTACCACTCGCTGGAGGACCGCATCGTCAAGCACGTGTTCGGTGAGCTCTCGCAGGGTTGCATCTGCCCGCCTGAGCTTCCCGCCTGCGTGTGCGGGCATGTGCCGATAGTCAAGGTCAAGACAAGGAAGCCCCTCGTCGCCAGCGACGAGGAGGTTGGCGCCAACCCCCGGGCGCGTAGCGCCCTCATGCGCGTGGCGGTCAAGCTCGACGTCACCGACGCATAGGTGTGGCACATCCGGCCGCAGGGCCGTGTGCAGCCACCACGAACCGCAACTGTACGACCGTCACACCAGCACCGCAGCAATTCGCAGCTCAAACGCACCACCCTCGAAGCACAAACGATTTGGGTAATTCCCAGGACAGGACGGGAACGATGAGGTACCAGGGATCAGAGGCCTTTGACCTCACACGGCGGGAGGCCGCCAGGCAGGATGCCTGGCAGGACCCGTTCGTCGTGGTCGAGGGCGGCCACCTGGACGAGGACGCCAGAAGGGGCGTGTCCCGCGAGTTCCTGGTGCGGGCCGCCGTCGTGTGCGGCGCGCTCGTGTTCCTGTTCGCCATCGGGTGGATTCGCGTGTCCCTTACGACCACCGCCGTCGCCCTCATGGAGGACAACGTGTCGCTGAGCTCGGACATCCGCGACGCGGAGTCCCTCACAGACGACCTTGCGTCCGAGCGGTCCCTCCTGCGGAGCGCGGACCGCATAATTCGCATTGCCACCCAGAACTACGGCATGGTGTACGCGCCGGGCACGGAGGCGGTCTCGTCCTCCACCTACGCGGAGGCCAACAGCGCCGCGGCCATGACTGCCGCCAAGCCTGCCGAGGCCGCGACCGACGAGTCTGCCGCGGAGGGGGAGGAGTCCTCGGAGGGCGACTTCTCGGAGGGGGATGGGTCCTACTACTATGAGGACTCAGACTCCGAAGGCGCATTCGAATCCCCGGAGGGTTCTGGGGATGCTGCGCAAAGCTACGACTCCTACGCCGAGTAGCCCGCCCGGGCGCTAAGCTTCTTCTCGTGGAAAGCAGACACGAACAGAGCCGCCGCAGGCGGCGTGACCGCGCAGAGGCCTCGTACGACGAGGCCTCTCGTACGAGGTATGGCTCGCGGGTGCCGCGCGAGGACGGTACCGGCTTCATGTTCGGGCCGGGCGCGCGCAGGCTGCAGGTCATCTTCGTCATCCTGATGATTGCCCTGGCGGGCATGGCGGCACGCCTGGTGGCCCTGCAGGCGGTGCGCGTGGTGGACCTCAGCAGCATAGAGAACACGCGTGGCGTGCCCGTGGCCCTTCAGGCCAGGCGCGGCACAATCTACGACCGCAACGGCAACATCCTCGCCATGAGCGAGGGGTGCTACGACATCTACTGCGACCCGCAGGAGGTGAACCTGCCCGCCGTGTCCGCCCAGATCCTTGCGGAGGAGTTCAACAGCGACGGCAGCGCCTACATGCAGACCATGCAGCAGGACTCCTCCTTCGCCTACCTGGTGAGGAAGGCCGACAAAGAGAAGGCCGAGGAGGCGCGCAAGAAGCTGCGGGAGGCGGGCTGCACGGGCATTTACCTGTTGAAGGCCACCAAGCGCGTCTACCCCTACGGGCAGATCGCGGGGCAGGTCATAGGCATGGTGGACACGGACGGTAACGGCCTCACGGGTCTGGAGCTGCAGTACAACGACCTGCTCAGGGGCATAGACGGCAGCATCTCCCAGGACTCGGGCCGCGACGGCACGCCCGTCGCGGGCGGCAACACATCCATAAAGGAGCCGGTGGACGGCGACGACCTGGTGGTGTCCCTTGACGTGGACATACAGAAGGTTGCGGAGGAGCAGGTGCAGGGGGGCGTGAGCACCTACAAGGCAGAGTCCGGCTTCTGCATGGTGACCGACCCCTCCACGGGCGAGATCCTGGCCGCCTGCTCCACGCCCTACCTGGACCTCAACGACACGGTCGACGCCTCCCAGGAGGCCTTCAACCTCAAGCTGGTCTCGTCCTCCTACGAGCCGGGCTCCATCTTCAAGGTGCTCACGGCCGCGATCGGCCTGGAGTCGGGCTCCGTGGACACCTACACCACCTTCAGCGTTCCGCCGACCGTGGTGGTTGGCTCCGACATCGTTCAGGACGACGACGACCGCAGCAAGACCATGCGCATGGACCTGCGCGAGATCCTGCGCCGCTCGTCCAACACGGGCGCCGCGACCGTCGCCCAGGACGCCATTGGCGCCCAGACCTTTGCGGAGGGCGTCAACAAGTTCCAGATTGGCACCGCCACCGGCATTGACTACCCGGGCGAGTCCGCCGGTCTGGTAACGCAGCTGCAGGACTACGTTGGCTCCACCCTGGGCTCCATGTCGTTCGGCCAGGGGCTGGCCGTGCCCATGGTGCAGATGGTGAAGGCCGTGGGCTCCATCGCGGACGGAGGGACGCTGCGCACGCCCCACTTCCTGGTGTCCAGGAACGGCAAGGCCGTGGACTGGCCAAGCGTGGGGCAGTCGGTCTCGTCCCAGACGGCGGAGGAGGTCACGGACATGCTGCGGACCGTGGTCACCGACGGCACGGCCGTGGAGGCGCAGGTGACGGGCTACGACATTGCAGGCAAGACCGGCACCGGCGAGCAGGCAAGCGAGAAGGGCGGCTACGTCAAGGGCAAGTACCTCTCGTCGATGATCGGATACGGGCCGGCGGGCGATGCCCAGGTGCTATGCTATGTCGGCCTATACGAGACTTCCGAGCACGCGGCAACCTCCGCGGCGCCGGTCTTCTCGGCTATCATGAGTGAGGCCCTTGCTGACAGGGGGGTACAGCCAGAGTCTTAGGCTGCGAGGGGTGATTGGATGATTCGCATAGCGGTTGGGGACGTTGCCGCCGCAACGGGGGCGACGCTGGTTGCGGGGCCCGCCCAGACGGTCGTCACCAACGTACAGATAGATTCGCGCAAGGTGGGGGAGGGGTCGCTCTTCGTGGCCTTCCCCGGCGAGCGCGTGGACGGCAACGACTTCGCTCCTGCGGCGGTACGGGCCGGGGCCGCGGCAGTGGTCCTCACGGCGGAGCCCACGCAGGAGCTGCTCTCCGTCGCCAAGGCCAGCGGCGCCGCCGTGATGCGTGCCCAGGCCGACGACGGCGAGGAGTTCATGCTGCGCCTGGCTGGTGAGTGGCGCCGCCGCAACCCGCAGTGGACGGTGGTGGGCGTAACGGGCTCCGTGGGCAAGACCACCACCAAGGAGATGCTTGCCGCGGGCCTGGGCGCCGGCCTTCGGGTGCACGCCACGGCGGGCAACTTCAACAACCTCATAGGCGTGCCCCTCACCATCTTCGCCGCGCCAGAGGACGCCCAGCTCCTTGTGGTGGAGATGGGCATGAACCACGCGGGCGAGCTTACGCGCATAAGCCGCGCGGCGCGTCCCAACGTGGCGGTCATCACCAACGTGGGCACCAGCCACATAGGCAACCTGGGCTCGCGCCAGAACATCGCCCGCGCCAAGGCGGAGGTCCTGGCCGGCATGGAGCCCAAGGCGGACGGCAGCGTCCTGCCCTGCCTGGTCCTTACGGGGGAGGACGACTTCGCCCCCTTCATTGCGGATGAGTTCGCCGCGCCCGCGGGCGTGGACGTGCTGCGCGTGGGCTACTCGCGCCAGGATGACGTGCGCGCCCAGGACGTGCGCATAGACGAGGAGGGCCTGCCCTCCTTTGACGTGGCCTTCCCGGACGGCCTGGGGCAGCACGTGAGCCTGACGGTCCCCGGCAGGCACATGGTGTCGGACTTCCTCTCGGCCATGGGCATCGTGTGGCGCCTGGGCGTGGACCGCGCCGCCGCCATCGCCGCCATCCAGCGCATGAGGGCAACCCACATGCGGCTGGAGGTCGTCCAGAGGCCCGGCACCCCGCGCGTGATAGACGACTCCTACAACGCAAGCCCCAGCTCCATCGCCGCCGCCCTGGACGTGCTCTGCTCCATGCGGTGCGAGGGCCGGCGCGTCGCCGTCCTGGGCGAGGTGGGCGAGCTGGGCCAGGAGGCCCAGCGGCTGCACGGCTACATTGGCGCCTACGCCGCGGCCAAGCCCATAGACCTGCTGGTGATCATCGGCGGCCAGGACGCCGCCACCATGGCCTTCGCCGCCAGGACCATGGGCTTCTCGGAGGACCACCTGGAGACCTTCCCCGACGTGCGGAGCGCGGTGGAAACCATGGTCCCGGTCTTCGACGAGCGCGACCTCGTGCTCGTGAAGGCATCCCGCGCGGCGGGTCTGGACGTATTCGCCAAGGAGGTTCTCAGCAGATGATCGGCAATCCGGCATACCCAACCTACCAGGTGTTCCTCTCGGCGGGCCTCGCGGCAATAGTCGTCATGGTCCTCATGCCCTTCTTCATCCGCCTCATGAAGCACGAGAAGATCGGCCAGCAGGTCAGGGCGGACGGCCCCAAGCGCCACCTCGTGAAGCAGGGCACGCCCACCATGGGCGGCGTGGTCATGCTGCTGGCGGTGGTCGTTACCTGCGCCATCATGTCCCCGTGGACGCCAGACCTCATCTGCGCCATGCTCGCCATGCTGGTGACGGGCTCGCTGGGCCTCCTGGACGACATAGAGTCCGTGGCCCACAAGCGCTCCCTGGGCCTCACGCCCACGCAGAAGATGGTCGGCCTGGTCACCATCTCCGTCGTCTTCTGCCTGGCGGCCATAAACTGGGTGGGCATAGACCCCCTGGTGCGCTTCCCGGGCGGCCTCACCATAGACTTGGGCGTGCTCACCACCACCCTCAGCGTGGGCGGCGGCAGCCTGAACATCCCCTGGCTCTACATCTTCTTCGTGTTCCTGCTCATGGCGGGCCTCTCCAACGCCGTCAACCTTACGGACGGCCTGGACGGCCTTGCGGGCGGCACGGTGCTCGTGGTCATGCTGGTCATGAGCATGGTCGCCTTCAACTACGACGAGCTCTCGCTGGCCATACTGGCCGCCTCCATCGCGGGCGCCTGCGTGGGCTTCCTCTGGTACAACTGCTACCCGGCCTCCATCTTCATGGGCGACACGGGCTCGCTGGCCCTGGGTGCCGCCTTCGCCGCCCTGGCCGTGCTCACCAAGACGGAGGTCACCTCCCTCATCATGGGCGGCCTCTTCATAGCGGAGGCCCTCTCCGTGATCATCCAGGTGGTGAGCTTCAAGTCCACAGGGAAGCGCGTCTTCCTCATGGCGCCCATCCATCACCACTTCGAGAAGAAGGGCTGGAGCGAGACCAAGGTCGTCATCCGCTTCTGGATCGTCTCCGCGGCATTCGCGTCGCTGGGCTTCGCCCTGTACTTCCAACTTCGCTAGCCATTCGCAAGTCAGCGCCAAGGAGGCAGCTATGTCAGTGCATGGGAACCCCGTCGACGGACAGTCGCGCGAGCACTTGGGTAACGTCTGCGTGCTGGGAATCGGCAAGACGGGAGTGGTGGTCGCCGACTACCTGGCCGGCCAGCTCGGCAACCGCGTGGACTCGGTGACCGTCTATGGCGGCGGCAAGTCAAGGATGGGCAAGGAGGCAGAGCGGCTGCAGGGGCGTGGCGTGCGCGTCGTCGTGGGCACGGAGGAGCTGGACGGCTCCTACGACCTCGCGGTGGCCTCGCCCGGCATCTCGGAGTTCTCCGCCTTCTTCGCCTCCGCGCGGGAGCACGCCAGCGAGGTCATCGGCGAGCCGGAGTTCGCCTGGCGCGAGAGCCCGGACCGCTGGGTGGCCATCACCGGCACCAACGGCAAGACCACCACGACCACGCTGACGGCGGAGCTGCTGCGGGCCGACGGCCTCTCCGCACAGACCGTGGGCAACATCGGCACCGTGGCAACCGGCCAGGTGGGCGGGCGCGGCTTCGGCACCTGGTTCGTGGCGGAGCTCTCCAGTTTCCAGCTGGCCACTACGCGGCGGCTTCACCCGCGCGTTGCCTGCCTGCTCAACGTGACGCCCGACCACGTGGAGTGGCACAAGACGCTCCAGAACTACGCCGCGGCCAAGGAGAAGGTCTTCCGCAACCTGGCGGCGTCCGACCTCGCCGTCGTCTCGGACGAGGACGAGTGGTGCCGCGCCATCATCGCGCGGCTGGAGGGCCGCGGCCTGCGCGTGTGCCACCTCAACGTGCACTCCGACCCCGGCACCACCTGCGCGGCGTTCGCGCGCCAGGGCAGGCTGGTCGTGCGCCTGGACGGCGTGGAGCACGAGCTCGTCTCCGTTGGCAACCTGCCCATCAAGGGCGAGCACAACCTGCAGAACGCGCTGGCGGCCTCTGTCATAGCACTGGAGGTCGGCGTGGCCGAGAAGGCCGTGTGCCACGGGCTGCTCTCATTCCGAGCCCTGGAGCATCGCATAGAGCCGTGCGGCGAGATGGGCGGCGTCCAGTTCGTGAACGACTCCAAGGCAACCAACACCGACGCCGTTGAGAAGGCGCTCACCGCCTTCACCCCCGGCAAGGTGATAGTGCTCCTGGGCGGGCACGACAAGGGGACCGACCTGGGCAGCCTGGCGCACGCCGTGGCGGCGCGCTGCAAGGTGGCGGTGTGCTACGGCGACGCCGCGCCCCGCATGGCGAAGGCAATGGAGGACGCGGGCGCAGACATGGGCCTCCGCGTGCTTCGCGCCCCGCACATGGCGCAGGCGCTGGACGCCGGCATTGCGGTGGCGGAGCCCGGCGACACGGTGCTGCTCTCGCCTGCCTGCTCGTCCTTCGACGAGTTCAGCGGCTTCGAGGAGCGCGGCCGCGTCTTCAAGGACCTGGTGTCCTCCAAGATGCTGGGCGCGGGGGCGATCCGCTAGTGGCGTACGCCGGCGCGCGCGTGCGGCAGAGGGGGAGCAGGGGCACGGGCGGGGAGCGCGCCATCCTGGGCGTGCCCGCCCGCATCATGGTGCCGAGAATCGTCTTCGCCGTGACGGTGCTGGGGCTCACGCTCTTCGGCATACTCATGGTCTACTCCGCGTCCTCCATCATCGCGCTGAACGCGGAGGACATCGCGGCGGACTACTACGGCGTGAAGCAGGCGACGTTCGCGCTGGTTGGTGCCGTCGCGGCGGTGGTCCTTGCCGCGCTGGACTACAGGAGCCGGGCCTACCGCATCCTGCTCGCCCTGGCGTGGGTGGCCGTGACGGTCCTCCTGGTCCTGGTGAAGTTCAGGGGTGCGAGCGCCTACGGTGCCACGCGTTGGCTCAACATTGGCGGCTACACCATGCAGCCGTCGGAGTTCGCCAAGGTGACCGTGGTCTTCACCGCTGCCAACCTCATAGAGCGGTACCTGCAGGACGGTGACATGGACCTCATGCATGCCGCGGGGTATGGCGCGCTCTTCGTGGGCCTGCCCGTCGCGCTCATTCTGTTCCAGCCCGACAAGGGCACCACGGGCATAGTGGGCATAACGCTCATAGCCATGGCATACCTTGCCGGCGTGCCCGGCAAGTGGATCGCCGGCACCGCGCTGGCCCTGGCCCTGGGCGCACTCCTGCTGGTCTTCGGGGACGACTACTCGCGCCAGCGCGTGGAGATCATGCTCCACCCGGAGGAGGACCCGCTGGACGCGGGCTACCAGCTCATGCAGGGCTTCTACGCCTTCTCCCGGGGCGGGCTCCTGGGCACGGGGCTGGGCTTCTCGCACCAGAAGTACTCGTACCTGCCCATGCCCCACAACGACTTCATCTTCGCCGTCATAGGGGAGGAGCTGGGCCTGGTGGGCACCGTGGCCACGCTCGTCGCCTTCGGGCTCCTGTGCTGGGCGGGCTACAAGGTTGCCGAGCAGGCGCCGGACCTCTCGGGCCGCCTCATCGCGGGAGGCTGCACCACGCTCTACCTGGTGCAGCTCCTGATCAACGTGAGCGGAGTGCTGGGCATCTTCCCGCTTTCGGGCAAGCCGGTGCCCTTCATCTCGTACGGCGGCTCCTCCATCACGGCCTGCCTCATGCTGGCGGGGCTGGTGCTCTCCGTCTCCATGCACTCGGAGCTGCCGCAGACGGCGGCGGACCGCAGGCGCCAGACCCTGCGCGTGGTGGACGAGGACGACCCCTACGGCTACCACCACGACGTAGGCCTGTCTCGCGCGGGGGAGGCGATGCCGCGCTCGGCCCGGCTGACGGGCTCCCCGGCGCGCGTTCAGGGGCGTGATGCGTACGTGACGAACCTTCGCGAGCGCCCCTCCTCCGCCCCCACAAGCGATAATGGGGTGGATGTGCGCGCGGGGCGCAGCCACCTCCATGTGGTGGAGGGCGGCTACCAGCCAGGGGCGGCCGCCAGTGGTCGCCATGGGCGGGTCGGCCTTGCCGGCCAGGATCCCGCGGACAGGCTCAGGACCAGCGACACCCTCGTGAGGGGCCGTCGCCGTGAGGAAAGAAGGAGGTAGGCGTGGCAGATAAGCTCGAGGTCGCCATTGCCGCCGGTGGTACAGCGGGACACATCAACCCGGCGCTCGCGCTGGCGGAGGAGCTGAGGGAGCGCGGCCACCACGTTACGTTCTTCGGCCAGACGCAGAAGCTGGAGGGCACGCTCGTACCCGCTGCCGGCTTCGACTTCAAGCCCATTCGCGTTACCGGCTTCGACCGCGCGCGTCCCTGGACGGTCGTCTCCGCCTTGGTGCGCATGCGGCGCGCGGAGGGCGTCCTGGATGCGGACTTCAGGGCCTCGGGTGCGCCGGACGTTGCGGTGGGCTTCGGCGCCTACGTGGAGATGCCGCTCATGTCGTGGTGCCGCAGGCACGAGGTGCCGTACGTGCTGCACGAGCAGAACTCCGTCCCCGGGCTGGCCAACAAGACGGCAGCCAAGGGCGCCACGTCCGTGTGCGTCTCGCTTCCCCAGGCCATGGCGGCCTTCAAGGACCACATCGGTGCCAAGACCGCCGTCGTCGTGACGGGCAACCCCGTGCGCAGGAGCGTCATCAACGCAAGCCGCCAGGCGGGCAGGCAGGCCTTCGGGGTCCCCGAGGGCAAGACCATGCTCCTGGTCTTTGGCGGCTCCCTGGGTGCCAAGCACCTCAACGAGGGCCTTGTGGCCCTCAAGGGCGAGCTCCTGGGCCGCCCGGACGTCTATGTGGTCCATTCCACGGGTAAGGACCTTTACGAGCCCGTGGTGGCCTCCCTGGCCCTCACCAAGGAGGAGCAGGCGCGCTGGCGCGTCATGCCCTACATAGACAACATGGGCGAGGCGCTGGCCGCGGCGGACGTGGTGCTCTCGCGCGCTGGAGCCTCTTCCATCGCGGAGATCGCGGCCCTTGCGGTGCCCTCCATGCTGGTGCCGTACCCGCTGGCGACGGCGGACCACCAGACCACCAACGCGCGCTACCTGGTGGACGCCGGCGCCGCGGTGCTGCTCAAGGACGAAGACATAGACACTCCCGCCTTTGCGGAGGGCCTGCTCCGCCTGGTGGACGACGCCCAGTGCCGTGACGCCATGCGGGCGGCGGCAAGGGGGCTGGGCCAGGACCGCGCCGCGGCGTCCCTGGCAGACCAGGTGGAGAGCGCGGCGCTGAGGTAGCGGCGTGGCTTCCACGCGCACACATACGTACACATACGGACTTCAACCCATTGGGGGGTTTGAGATGGCAGACCAGAATCAAGAGAACGGCTTCAAGAGCGTGCACTTCATCGGCATCGGCGGGGCCGGCATGAGCGGCATCGCCCTGGTGCTGCACGAGCGCGGCTGCAAGGTCACGGGCTCCGACCTCAAGGAGTCGCACTACGTGCGCGAGCTGGAGGCCGCGGGCGTGGACGTGCACATAGGCCACGAGGCCTCCACCATCGACCGCGAGGACCCGGACGTGGTGGTCATCTCCACGGCCATCCCCGAGACCAACCCGGAGCTGGTTCGCGCCCGCGAGCTGGGCATTCCCGTGTGGCCGCGCGCCAAGATGCTGGCTGCCCTGGGCGCCGGCGCCACCACCGTGGCGGTTGCCGGCACGCACGGCAAGTCCACCACCAGCTCCATGGTGGCAACCATGCTGGACAAGCTGGGCCTGGACCCGTCGTTCCTCATCGGCGCCGTGGTGGAGGGCTACGACACCAACGGTCGCAACGGCAACGGTGGCTACTTCGTGTGCGAGGCGGACGAGTCCGACGGATCCTTCCTTTACCTGGACCCCCACATCGCCGTGATCACCAACATTGAGGCCGACCACCTGGACCACTACGGCACGCTTGAGAACATCGAGAAGACCTTCTGCAAGTTCATGAGCCTGGTGGGCGAGGACGGCACGGTCGTCATCATGGGCGACGAGCCGCACTACGCGGAGCTCGCCCGCTCCACCGGCCGCAGGGTCGTCACCTACGGCTTCAACGCGGACAACGACTACGTGTGCACCGAGGACGAGACGCACCACAAGCTGGAGAGCCACCTGAGCGTGACCACCCCCTCCGGCGCGCGGGCGCGCGTCACCATCTCGTCCAACCCTGGCCGGCACAACGTGCTCAACGCCACTGCGGCCATCGCCGTGGCCGACGTGCTGGGCCTGCCCGTTGACAAGGCTGCCCTGGCCCTGAGCGAGTTCAAGGGCGCCCGTCGCCGCTTCACCCACGTGGGCGACGTCGCGGGCGTCACGGTGGTGGACGACTACGGCCACCACCCCACGGAGATCCAGGCAACGCTGGCGGCCGCGTCTGACCTGCAGTTCGGGCGCATTGTCACCGTCTTCCAGCCCCACCGCTACTCCCGTACGGAGGCCCTGCAGGACATGTTCGCCCACGCCTTCGACAAGTGCGACGTGCTCCTGGTCATGGACGTGTTCTCCGCCGGCGAGATGCCCATTCCCGGCATCTCGGGCAAGACGGTGGCCAACAAGGTGACGGCCGCGGGCGGCGTGGACGACGTCACCTACATCCCCAACCGCAAGGAGCTGGTGGAGCACCTGTGCGACATCGTGCGTCCCGGCGACCTGGTGATTACCCAGGGCGCGGGCGACGTCACCTCCATCGGCCCCTCCTTCATCAAGGCCATGAAGGCCCGCCAGCAGAAGCAGGCCTAGGGGCCGGCGGGCCCGTAGGCACCGGAAGCGAACGAGAGCATGGCATTTCCGTTCAAGAAGCCCAACAAGAAGTCCGCGGGGGGCTCCAGCGTGGTGGGCACCTCCCTGAGGGGCCTCTCTGGCAAGATTCATGGCCGGGGGGTCCCCAAGGGCGGCCTGCCGAGCGACGGGCTGGAGGTGGACGAGTCCGTCATGGGCGCGTCCCGCGGCAAGAGGCTGGACGGCGGGAAGCTCGTCAGGATCCTCATCATCGTGGTGAGCGTCCTGGCCATTCTGCTCATCGTGGGTGTGGTGGGGGTCTCCGCGCTCTCACGCACGTCCGCCTTCCAGATAGAGCACATCGACGCGGCCGAGACGGAGCACGTGAGCGCCCAGAAGATCGCCCAGCTGGCGGCGGTGGAGAAGGGTGCCACCCTGCTGAACGTGGACACGGACCGCATCACGCAGAACCTGAGGCGCAACCCGTGGGTGGGGACCGTCGTGATCTCGCGCGAGTTCCCCGACACCCTGAAGGTCACCGTGGTGGAGCGCAAGATTGGCTACGTGGTCGTCATGAGCTCCGGCAACATGGCCTGGTATCTGGGCGCGGACAACGTTTGGGTGGAGCCCGTAAGGGTGGACGTGGCGGACGGCCTCTCCACGGCGGACGCCGCCCTGGGCATAGCCAGCTCCATGGGCGCCGTGCTGGTCTCCGACGTCCCCTCCAGCGTGAGCCCCGTGGCGGGCAGCGAGTGCACGGACGAGTCCATACTCGCCGTGGAGTCCCTGCAGGGGCAGTTCCCGGACGACTTTGCGGGGCAGGTGGCCAGCTACTCGGCCCCCAGCGCGGACGCGCTCTCGTGCACGCTCTCGAGCGGCGTGGAGGTCTCGCTGGGGACGACGGCCAACGCAGACTCCAAGGAGTCCGCGGTACGGCAGATTCTCAGCACCTACCAGGGGCAGATCAGCTTCATCAACGTGCGTGCGCCCGCCAAGCCAACCTACCGGCGGCTGGATTCGCAGGACATCCAGCAGGGGACCGGCGCCGCCGGCACGTCCTCCTTCGAGGCCGACGGAACCAACGCCTTCACGTCCACCATCTCCGGCGACGACACCATGGTGGACGAGGACGGCGACGGCTACGTGGACAACTACACCTCGCTGGACACTGACGGCGACGGCTATGCCGACACCTTCACCCTGAAGGACGACGAGGACTCCGCGGGGGACGGTGCGCCAGACTCTGGTGACGCGTCGGCGGACGCCGCCTCCGACGAGGCTGCCTCTGGCCTTTAGGGTTTGGCGCTTGAGGGTTGAAGCCTCAAGCAGGGGTGGAGGCCGGGTAAACCTCAAGTTGAGATTTAGATTCCCAACACGTGATGACAACCCCATCTACCTGCGCGTTCCATAATTTCAACAAATGTCTTGACGCAGGATTTTGGGCGTGCAATTATTACGCGCTTTGTGAGAGGCGTTGAGGTTGACCTGAGGTTGAGGGTTTTACCTCGGCGTTCTCAACAAAACCGCAGCAAGAACGCATCACAAACGAACCACCAACGCAGCTCAAACGCACCACCATCGCACCAAAAACGCACTACCCCCGCACCAGCACTACCGCACCAAGGCACCACGCACGTACACGAATCACACGCAGCACACTCGAACAAGTACCGAAAGGGAATCGGCGCAGGCCCCAGACCGTCGCCACAAGGAGGAACAATGAACGAGAACGACATCCCGAGCAACTACCTGGCAGTCATCAAGGTCGTTGGCGTGGGCGGCGGCGGCACCAACGCGGTCAACCGTATGATCGACGAGGGCATCCGCGGCGTCGAGTTCGTCGCCGTCAACACCGACGCGCAGGCGCTGGCCCTCTCCAACGCCGACATCAAGGTTCACATCGGCACGGACATCACCAAGGGACTTGGTGCCGGTGCGGTCCCCGAGGTCGGCGCTGAGGCCGCAGAGGACTCCCGCGACGAGATCAAGGCTGCCATCGCCGGTTCCGACATGGTCTTCATCACCGCTGGCGAGGGCGGTGGCACCGGCACCGGCGCTGCCCCCGTGGTCGCGGACATCGCCAAGAACGACGTGGGCGCCCTGACCGTGGGCGTCGTCACCAAGCCCTTCACCTTCGAGGGCCGCAAGCGCTTCACCAACGCGTCCGAGGGCATCAAGAACCTCTCCGCCAACGTTGACACCCTCATCGTCATCCCCAACGACCGCCTGCTGGACCTCTCCGAGAAGAAGACCACCATGCTGGAGGCCTTCCGCATGGCCGACGACGTGCTGTGCCAGGGCACCCAGGGCATCACGGACCTCATCACCGTTCCCGGCCTCATCAACCTGGACTTCGCCGACGTCTGCACCATCATGAAGGGTGCCGGCACCGCAATGATGGGCATCGGCGTCGCCTCCGGTGACAACCGCGCCGCCGACGCCGCCGAGGAGGCCATCTCCAGCCGCATGCTCGAGAGCTCCATCGATGGCGCCACCCGCGTCCTGCTGTCCATTGCCGGCAACAAGGACCTGGGCATCCAGGAGATCAACGACGCGGCAGACATCGTGGCCAAGAACGTTGACCCCGACGCCAACATCATCTTCGGCACCGTCGTGGACGAGTCCCTGGGCGACCAGGTGCGCGTCACCGTCATCGCCACCGGCTTCTCGGACGAGAACGTCAACAACCCCGAGTCCATTGCCAACACGCCGCTTGCCGGCACGCGCCCCACGCCCACCCGCACGCAGGCCCCCGGCACCCGCCAGCCCTCCCGCCCGGCGTCCCGTCCGGCCTCCGCGGGCCGTTCCAACGGCAACGACTCGTTCGACATCCCCGACTTCCTCAAGCGCAGCACGCGCATGTAGGCGCTGAGCATGGGTGAGCCTGGGCTGAGCAGATTCACCTCCCATGGCGTGACCCTGATCGGCGACGAGAGTCGTCCGGGCGGGGTCACGTTCGCTTACACGGAGCGGACGGGGGGTGTCTCCACGGGGAAATACGCGTCGCTCAACCTGGGCGACGCCTGCGGCGACGATGCGGCCGCGGTGGCGGAGAACCGCCGTCGCGCGCTGGCCGCGCTTGGTGCCGAGGGCCTGGCGGCAAACCTCGTGAACCCCAGGCAGGTGCACGGCGACCACGTGGTGGTAGTGGCCTCCGCGGACGCCCGGGAGGTGTCCCGCGCGCAGCAGGAGGCGCGCGAGGGGGCCGACGCCGTGGTCTGCACGGCCGCCGGCGTGCCTGTACTGCTGTGCTTCGCGGACTGTGTGCCGGTGGTGCTGGTGGCCCGGAGCGCCTTCGCGGTCGTCCACTCGGGCTGGCGCGGCACGGTGGCGCACATCTCGGCCAAGGCCCTGCGCGTCCTGTGCAAGGCAGCGGGCGCGCAGGCGTCCCAGGTGCGGGCCTACGTGGGGCCCCACATCGGCGCCGCGGACTACGAGGTCTCGCAGGACCTCATGGACAGGTTCGTGGCGGAGTTCGGCCCCGTCGCGGAGGCATCGCCCCGCCACCTGGACCTGGAGGCCTGCATTCGTCAGACGCTGGCGGCGGAAGGTGTTGCTTCGGAGCAGATTGCCTCCGTGAGCGCATCCACCGCCTCCAGCACGGGTAGGTTCTTTTCGTATCGCGCCGAGGGTGGCGCATGCGGCAGGCACGGCGCCCTGGCGTTCGTGCCGCCGGTGGAAGCAAGGCCCGCGCAAGCGGGGGACAAGACGCAACGGAGCTGATGCGGATGTCCGCTGAGGATCTACAGAGGTACGAGGAGTTCTTGGGGGAGCGCCGCGCGCGCATCCTTGAGCGCATCCAGGCCAGCGCGGCCCGCGCGGGCAGGGATGCCGGCGAGGTCATGCTGCTCGCGGTTTCCAAGACGGTCGGGCCGGACGAGGTGCTCTGCGCCTGGAGGCAGGGCTACCGCGCCTTCGGCGAGAACCGCCCACAGGAGCTGACGCGTAAGCTCGCGGGTGCCGCGCAGCACCCGGAGATGGCTGCCGCCCGCTTCGACATGATCGGCAACCTCCAGACCAACAAGATCAACCAGGTGGTGGGCAAGGTGGCGCTGGTCCACTCGGTCTCATCGGAGCACCTGGCCAACGCCATCAGCAAGCGCTCGGTCAGCCACGGCGTGACCACGCGCTTCCTGATCGAGGTCAACGTCTCGGGCGAGGAGTCCAAGTCCGGCTTCACGCCCGACGCGGCGCGGGAGGCCGCGGAGCGCCTGGCCGGGCTTCCCAACATGGAGCTCATGGGCCTCATGACGATGGCGCCCGCGCACGACCCGGACGCCGCCCGCAGCACCTTCAGCGGCCTGCGCGAGCTGGAGGTGGAGCTGCGGGGAAGGACGGGGCTTGAACTCCCCATCCTCTCGTGCGGCATGAGCGACGACTTCCAGATTGCCGTCGAGGAGGGGTCCACCCTGGTCAGGCTGGGACGGACCGTCTTCGACCCCAACTACGCACTGGCCTAGGCCGGGAACCCGGCACGGGGCTCGCAACACGCAAGACAACGCACGCAGCACAAACGCACGACAGACGCGAAAGCACATAGGAGAAAGGCAAGACCATGGGCCTGTTGGACAACCTGCGCGACCGCTTCGGGAGCAAGAACTCGAACGACGACGACTACTACGAGGACGACTACTACGAGGACGACTATGACGACGAGCCCGAGGAGCAGGGGAGCGGCCTTCTGGGCAACACCCCGCGCCCGGAGGCGGAGTCCGTCTCCGTGTACACGCGCTCCGGTCGCCCGGTGAGCAACAACGCCGGCGGCCCCACCAGCTACGAGGGCCAGAACCTGGACGACGCGGGCTATGCGCCCAGCTACCGCCGCGAGGACGGCGCGCGCCCGGCGTACGCCACGCGCGACGACGGGGCCGGAAAGATGAACGCCTCCGGCCAGCTGCCCCCGTACGTGCTCCGCGCCGCCGCCTACGACGACGTGCAGGGCGTGGTGCGCCGCGTGAAGACCAACCAGCCCGTGGTCATCATCCTCTCGCAGATTCCCAGCTCCGTGGCCACGCGCATCCTGGACTTCTGCTTCGGCCTCTCCTTCGGCATCGACGGCCAGGTGCAGCAGATCGACGCCACCACCTTCGCGGTGCTGCCCGCCGGCATAGAGCTCAACAGGGCGGACGTGGAGCGCCTCATCGCCAACGGAAGCGCGCAGGCCTAGCCATGGGGAAGATCACCGCAACCATCGGCGTAGTCGGCACGGGCTCCATGGGAGGGGCCATCGCGCGCGGCGTGGTGGCGTCGGGCGCCCTGCCCGCCGCCAACGTGTACGTGTGCGACCATCAAACCGACAAGACGGACCCGCTGGCCAAGCTGGGCTGCGTCGTCTGCGCGGACGCGGCGGACCTGGCCGCGCGCCAGACGGACGTGGTCATCCTGGCCGTCAAGCCGCAGGTCCTGGGGGCCGTCATGGAGGGGCTGAGCGAGGCTCTGGCCGGCAGGCTGGTCGTCTCCATTGCCGCGGGAGTGAACCTCAAGACGCTGCAGGCGGCAATGCCCGGCTCCCGCGTGGTGCGCGCCATGCCCAACCTGCCCATCCAGGTGCTCTCCGGCGCCACGGCCCTTGCGCCGGCCGCCACCGCCACTCCCGCCGACGTGCAGCTGGTGCAGTCCGTCTTCGCCGCGCTGGGCTCCGCCCAGGTCATGCGGGAGGACCAGCTGGACGCGGAGGGTGCCGTCGTGAGCTGCGGCCCCGCCTACTTCGCGCTCTTCGTGGACGCCCTCACGCGGGCGGGCATACGTGCGGGCCTTCCCGCTTCCGCCTGCCGCGAGATGGTGGAGGCCACCATGCTGGGCGTCGCCAAGTCGCTGCTGCAGACGGGGGAGCATCCCAGGCAGTACGTGGAGAAGGTTACGTCCCCGGGCGGCACGACGGCGGCGGCGCTGTATGAGCTGGAGCCCCTGCTTGTGGAGGGCTCCTACGAGGCGGTTGACGCCGCGCTCGCGCGCACGCGCGAGCTGGCGGGCAACTAGAAAGGCTGGCTGTCGTTCGTCATGTATTCGTTCATCAGGCTTCTGAACGGGCTCGTCCAGTTCTACGAGATTCTTGTGCTCGTCTGGTGCATCATGTCCTGGTTTCCGCGCCCCAACGGCGGAATCCTGCAGGATGTGGAGGGTGCCATCGACAGCCTCGTGAGCCCGTACGTGAACCTCTTCCGGCGTTGGGTCCCGCCTCTGGGGGGAATCGACTTCTCGCCCTGGATTGCCATGATCGCGCTGGAGCTCGCTCTGAGGCTGGTGGTCAGGCTGCTCGTTCTGTTGTAGGTCCCGCTGCGCGCGCCACCGGGTGGCGTTGCGGGTATGTGGTTGCGCCTCGTGCAAGATATGACGCAGACTTGTGCGAGGCGAGGTTGTAGAATCTGGAAGCAACGCTCTGCGTACAGTTGAAAGGGACAAGAAATGGCTATCACTCCTGCAGATATCGAACAACTCACGTTCTCCCCGTCCAAGCATGGCTATGACACCGAGGAGGTGGACAACTTCCTGGAGCAGCTCTCCACCGAGGTGGACTCCATGCTGCAGAAGATCGCCGACCTCAAGGGCCGCCTGAACACCAGCGAGTCCCAGCTGCAGTCCTCCCAGGCGCAGGTCGCCGTCCTGCAGCAGCAGGTCGCCGAGGCCGAGGCCGAGGCTGCCGAGGCCAACTCCAGGGCCGCTGCCGCCGCCTCCGCGGCTCCCGCGCCTGCCGCCAGCACCTCCACGGTTGACATGGCCGCCTCCGAGCACCAGATCTCCCAGGTCCTCATCGTCGCTCAGAAGAGCGCCGACAAGCTGGTTGCCGACGCTAAGGACAACGCCGAGCGCATTCGCAACGAGGCCGACCAGAAGGCCCGCGAGGTCATTCGCCAGGCCCTGGCCGAGAAGCAGAACGAGCTGGACGAGATTGACCGACTGAAGCAGTCCCGCGAGGACTTCCGCGCCGAGTACAAGAAGCTGCTGCAGCACTTCATGGACGACGCTGACTCCGTCTTCCCCGCCGCCGTGGAGGCAGCGCCCGCTCCTGCCGCCCCCGCCCAGCCGGCTCCCGCCCCCGCCGCCGCGCCTGAGGCTCCCGCTGCCACCGCGCAGCCCGCAGCCCCCTTCGCAACCGCTCCCATGGCTTCCAAGCCAGGCGAGGAGTTCTCTGACCTGGACTAGCTTCCGGTCTGCTGCGGGTGGGGCACCGCGCGAGTGAGCGCCCCGCCGTGGTCCGCAATGGCAGTGGGGTAGGGCTTCGTAAAGCTTTGGCCAAACATGTGGGTGCCGCGTCCCAGCCTGGGGTGCGGCATCTTTTTGTGCACAGTTGCCGTTCCGTCGTCGTGCAAGGGGTGGCGGCGCGTAGCTTGGCCATGACGGCGTGTCCACGCGCGCTTGCCGTTTGCGGTGTACACCAGCTTCGGACAAAATCGGCGCCAAATGGGCCTCGCCAGGTCGGAAGCTGGAGTACACCAAGTTCGGACACGATTGGCCCGAAACGGCCCTCGCTTTGTCGGAAGTTGGAGTACACCAAGTTCGGGCGAGTCTCGGTTGCGCCGTGGATGGGGTTCGGACGAGCCGCGGACGCCGTGGATGGGGTTCGGACGAGCCGCGGGCGGCGGGGCTGCGCCGGCTGGCTCCTATTTGCGTTTGCTCCGGAAGGGGCTTGCCAAGCCGCCGTGTTGCCACGACGCTGGTGGTCTCTTGCACCACCGTTTCAGCTTTTCTCTCACCTGCTTGCGCAGGCAGCGGGAGTCTTCTTTTCTGCGGCGCTTTCCGTCGGGTCACCCCGCCTGGCCGTTAGCCAGCTTCCTGCCCTGTGGAGCCCGGACTTTCCTCATGACTCACGTCCCATACGGAACGCAAGCCCCGCGATCGTCTGGCCCACTTCGCGGAAGCGATTCTACCACGGTTTTGCCGCGCTGGGTCGAAACCTTCGTTTGCACACAGCCGGTACCTCGCGCTGCTCGGAATACCCCCCAGGCCACCGGCGTGGCCGCCCGCCGCGCCACGGCTTGCGCCAAACTTGCACGGGAATGCATCCAACGGCAACAAATGTGCGCTCGGCTTTTGGTTTGCCTTCCATATGACACGTTTTGGGCATAGTGGGTAAGACATTGCTGCTAGACTAGAACGATGTTCAAGGCTTTCGGATAGTCGCATGCCGTGCGGCGCAAGAAAGAGGAGTGATCGTGATGGGCTTTTTCGATAGGTTCAAGAAGAAGGCGGAGCCGGCAAAGCCCTCCAAGCCTGCAAAGCTTGACGTGACGCCGAGCGCAGACGCCGTCTATGCCGCCGCCACGGGCAAGCTCATCCCCATGGAGGAGATTCCCGATCCCGTCTTTGCCTCGGGTGCCATGGGCAGGGCCGTGGGCATCCAGCCGTCGGACGGCATCGTGTACGCCCCGGTTTCCGGCAAGATCACCGCTGCCATGCCGCACGCCCAGGGCCTGCTCTCCAATGACGGCGTGGAGGTTCTCATTCACGTTGGCATCGACACGGTCAACATGAAGGGTGACGGCTTCGAGGTCTACACCCAGAAGGAAGAGATGGTCCAGGCGGGCGACCCGCTGCTCAAGTTCGACCGCGCGAAGGTTGCCGCCGCCGGCTACAACGACGTCGTGATCACGGTCATCACCAACACGGACGACTACGCTGCCGTGGAGCCCGTTGGCTCGGGCGACGTCCAGGCCGGCACCCAGGTCCTGAAGATCACCAAGTAGGCTTGCGCATCGGACGGTGCGTTTTGGGCCGGCGCCTGCTTCATGGCGTCGGCCCTTGTTTGTGCGGTGGCCGCGTGGTTGCGGCGTTGTTGCCGCGTGGTTGCTGCGGCACAGCGGTTGTTGAAGGAGGAGAGCTTGGCGCAGAAGGCGGAGTACCTGACCCTTGCCGGGGACTGTGAGGCGCAGGGGGAGTTCGAGGACAGGCGCAGCCGCTTCATTGCGCAGCTCTGCCAGGTGACGTCCGAGCGGGAGGCCAACGAGTTCATATCCGTCGTGCGGGCGCGCCACCACGACGCCCGCCACAACGTGCCCGCGTGGATTCTGAGCGACGGGCGGGAGAAGCGGTCTGACGACGGCGAGCCCCAGGGCACCGCCGGGCAGCCCGTGCTGGAGGTGCTGCGCGGCGCGGGCCTGCAGGACGTGTGCTGCGTGGTCACGCGCTACTTTGGCGGCGTGAAGCTGGGGCCGGGCGGGCTGGTGCGCGCCTACACCGCCGCGACCCAGGAGGCCGTGGCCGCGGCGCAGGCGGGGCAGAAGGTGGTGACCATGACCCTGGTCACGCGCGTGACGGTGGTCATGCCCTACTCCGCCTACGGACGCGTGGAGCGGCTTGTGGCGGACTGCCGCGGCAAGGTGCGAGACACGATCTTCTCCGAGGACGTGCAGCTGACGGCCAACTTCCGCACAGGGGACGAGCAGGCCTTTGTTGCGGCCATGAGGGAGCTCGCCAACGGCGACGACCTGTGCACCGTTGGCGAGCCGAGGTTCGCAGAGTTCTAGCGGATGGCCCTGGTCATGCGGCAGCCATGGTCGCTGGCCACGGCTTGACCGTCCCCGCGCCTACCGAATGCCCTCCAAGCCAAGCCTCCGCAGTTCTTCGTTTAGCCGTTGCAGGGACGTACCAGAGTCAAGGCCTCGGCCTATGACGGAATCCCTGTGCACGTCGCGGTCCAGCTGGGCAATGCCAGCCGCCCGCAGCAGCGCATTTGCCTCATCGGCGGTCAGCGCCATGCCTGCGGCGATGCGGAGGAGCTCGTCTCGGCGGGGTGCGCACTCCGAGCCAAAGATGCGCATGCCTCGCGTCACCGGGATGCCAGACATGCGGACCGCGCTCTCTGCGGTCAGGTGCTTGCGTGCGAGCAGGTGCTCGAGATGTTCGGTGGTGGAGCTCATGTTCGTCCTCTCCGTCGACGTGGATGCTACGACGTAGCCCGTCCTGCCGCACTAGCTGCCAGCACTGATTTCTGCCCCCTCGTGCCGTGCCCCCCATGCCATGGCTTCCGCTGGGACGGCAAGACGCCTGCCGCGTGGGGAATCCTAGCTGGCAGCTAGTGTCTGCTCGCGCGCTGCCACCTACATTTGGGCAAGATTTCGTACCCGAATGGACGGAGGCTGCGATGTTCGAACTGAAGCTGGAAGGCCTCGCAAAGAGGTTGCTTGCCGTGTTGGGGGCCGTCATGCTGGCGTGCACCATCGGCGGGTGTGGGGGCGAGCCAGCCGCGACTGATGGCTTCGCCGGCACGTGGGAAGCGGTAAGCCTGGTCGACGCAAGCGGCAACGAGGTGGATGCCGACGCGTATGACAGGGCTCGAGCGCTTGGCCTGAACACCGTGCTCACCCTGGGGGGATGACGGGTCTGCCTCGTGCTCCATGTGGGGCGACGAGGGCGATGGCACGTGGAGTGCCTCCGGAGACGAGGGGGCGCTGACGGGAACCTGGGAGGCCGTTTACAGCAAGAACCAACATGGCGAGTCCGGCGGCACGGAGTCGCGGCTGTACAGCTGGGAGGACGACAGCTGGGGCATTGCGCAGGTCATGTTCATGGACGACAAGGTGGTCAACAAGACCCAGCTTGGGGTGGGTGCGGACTCCGCCGCGCCCATGACGGCAGAGCAGTACGAGAAGGTCACCGAAGGCATGAGCTACGAGGAGGTGGTGGCAATCATGGGCGGCGAGGGCCAGCTGATCTCCGACCCTGGTGACGGAGCCGCCCGCACGGTCTTCTCTGTCTGCGCGGCGCTGTCTGTCCTAGTCCCGTGCGCCCAGGAACCTGCCGAGGCCGGACCACTGCGGCACGTCCTCCGCGGGCAGGGTGTCCCAGAGCCGCAGGGCGTCGGCCGGCACGAACTCGCGGCGCACGCTCACGTTGCCGCCGTAGGTGCGGAACCAGTCCGCCGTCATTATCAGGTAGCCGTCCTTGCCGGCCTCCTTGCCCCAGCTGTTCTCCACTCGCCAGGCCAGCGGGTTGCCGCTTGCGTCCAGCTCCACGCCCTGCAGGGTCATCTCGTGCGTGAGGCGGGTCTCGCCGATCTCTGCCATGTCCTGGCGGGACATGCCGAAGTCGATGCCGAAGAGGCCGTCGAAGTCCATGGTGTCGGTGCCCAGAACATAGTTGAAGTCGCTGATGTGGCGCGGGAACTCCTGCAGCACGTCGCAGGCAAAGGCCACGGGCACGCCGGCCTTGAGGGAGGCGATGGCCGCTTGCTCCAACACGGCCTGGTCAGTGTTGAGGTAGCGGTTGGGGACCGGTGCGCCCGCGTAGTCCAGCAGGGTGATGTGATAGACGTGGCCGAAGGGGTAGCGCCGGTTGGGAATGGAGAGAAGGTCCACGAAGTCCGCGGCGTCGAAGGGCACGTAGCGCTCGCGGAACTGCTGCGGGGTGATGCCGCGGTCGCGCAGGATCTGCGTGGGCTTGTCCGCGGGCTTGTCGCCCTCCGTGGCGTCGGCTGCGGCATCGGCGGCCTTCGCGTCCTTGGCGGGCTCCACGGGGCTCAGCTTGGCCGCGTCCACCTGCGCGTCCTTGCCCACCTTGCACTCGAAGTCAAAGGTCACGGGCGGCTCTCCCAGGCAGGTGCAGAGGAGGCGGTGCACGTCGGCCATCATGGCCGCCTTGCGGGTGCGCAGCTGTTCGTCCGTCTCGCCGTCCGCGTGCGCGTGGCGCAGGATGGAGGCGTCCTTGTGCAGAAGGCGCGACAGCTGGGCGTTCATCTCGCGCGAGTTCTTGCTGGCGGCGGACTCCGGCATGGCGGACTTGGGCACCAGGCCGTACTTCAGAATGAGGTTCATGGCAAAGTTGTAGTAGCCGCCGTCGGAGCGGCCCAAGTCGAAGATGCACTCCAGCTCGCGGGAGTCCTCGGGCAGGTCCGCGGTCTGGATCACGTACTCCAGCATGGCGTTGGCCTTCTCCAGCTTGTCGTAGAACATGCCGTAGGCCTGGCTGAACTCAAAGCTGTCCACGTCCAGTAGCTTCATGGTTGCCTGGCGAGCCACGTTGAGGGAGGCGAACATCCAGCAGCGGCCGGACTGGCGCTGGTTGGTCACGTCGCCGGTCTTGGGCGTGGCCACGCCGTAGGTGTCTGTGTAGGTGCGCATGCGGGAGGCGTCGCGCGCCGCGGCCAACACGTTGGAGTAGGTGACGGAGTTGCGGGCCACGCGGTTGGCGCGCTCCTTGGGGAAGGCCTGCGCCTGCTCGGCGGCCCAGGCGGGGCTGATGGCAGCGGGGTCAGCCGCGGCGCCCTCCGCAGGCGCGTCCGCGTAGCAGCGGGCGAGAGACCCCATGGGGTCCCAGGGCTCCAGCACGGTGGCCTTCTCGGTCTCGTACGCGTGGCGCTCCTCGTCCGTCAGGTACTTCTTGTCCACCACGATCTGGTACACGTACTCGTCAAACCAGGCGTCAGAGAGGGTGTCGAAGCCGTTGCGGCCGTGCTCCTTGCCCCAGCTGTTCTCCACCTTCCACAGGGTGGGGCTGCCGTCGGCGTCCAGGTTCACGCCCTCCAGCACCATGGCGTGCGTCATGAGGGACTCGTGGTAGTCCAGGCGCTCCGCCTTGGTCATGCAGCCCTCCACGGGGAAGCCCAGCAGCGTGTCCACGTCCAGCGCTGCCGTGTCCATGATGCCCTCGTCGCGCAGGTAGCTCTGGGCCACGTCGCAGCCAAACCAGACGGGTAGGTCGTCCTTGAGCTGGGCTACGGCCATGCGCTTGAGCTCCTGGGGCGGAAGGTTGAGGTAGCGAACGCCGCCGTCCTCCACCACGTTGCCCAGGCGGCTCACGGTGTACACGTGGCCGAAGGGCTTGTCTGCCGTCGGCGCGCTGATGAGAGACACGTAGTCGTCCAGCTCCATGCCCACGGCCTCCGCAAAGAACTCCTGCGGCGTGAAGGTGCCGGCCAGCGCCAGCTTGCCCTCCTTGTCGCGCAGGCGCACGCTGAAGCGGGCGGGCGGCTCGCCCAGGCAGGTGGCCAGCAGGTGGTACACGTCGCCCATCATCTGCTTCTTCATGGCAAGAAGGTCGTCCATACCCACGCCCGCCTCGTGGGACTGGCGCAGGCGCTTGGCGCATCCGCGCAGGTAGCGCGTGAGGCAGCTGTCCATCTCGCGCGTGTTGCTGGAGCACTCGGTCTCGGGCATGGCCTCCTTGGGGACGACGCCGTACTTCTTCACGAGGGAGCGGAACATGTCCCATTGGCCGCCGTCACCGATGGGATCCATCAGCAGGTAGGAGACCAGCCTGCCGGAGAGGGGCTCGTCAAGCGTGTCCAGGATGTTCTGCAGGAACCAGTTGGACTTCTCCAGCTTGTCCCAGAACAGGGGGTAGGCCTGGCTCAGCTCAAAGGTGCGGAGGTTGTACTTCTTGATGGTACGGTAGCGCATGGTGTTGAGGCTGGCGAACATCCAGCAGCGGCCGGACCGCTTCTGGTCGCAGCGCTCGCCCTGCGTGACCTCCACGTCGAAGGTGAGGGCGTTGGCGGCCACTCCCTCCGGCACGCGGGCGGCCTTTCGCAGGCCAGCAGAGGTGACGGCGTTCTTGGCCACGATGTTGGCGCGTTCGGCGTTGAATTCCGCGCTGGCGGAGGCGAGGTCGTCTGCGGTGATGCGCACGGGTTCGTCCATGGGCGTTCTCCTTGTGCTGTGGGGTTAGGTTTGCTTAACAGTTCAAAAGTCTATCACGGGCGGCGTTCGTTCCCGCGCCAGGGGCGAGCTGGCTTCAACGATGCGGGGATTTGACGTGGCGCATACAGGCGCATTCACGGGGCGCTTTTGCCGACCGCTTTGGCGGGGCTGCCCGCCGCGTGCGCGCCCCGCGCTATACTTGCGGCGAAGATTGCTGCTGTTTCCGCGAAGGTGGGGGAGGTTGCTTTGGCGCTGAGTCACATTTCGCATGACGGGCTGGGCGCCGCCTGCCCCGCCTACGCCCTGAAGGCGCTTGACGTGCTGGAATCCGCGGGCTGGGAAGCCTGGGTCGTGGGCGGCTGGGTGCGCGACGCCCTGCGCGGCCTGCCCGGGCACGACGTGGATGTCACCACTTCCGCCCCTTGGCAGGAGGTGGAGCGCGCCTTTGCCGCGGCAGGCTTCCCCGTGCACGAGACTGGCACGGCGCACGGAACCGTGACCGTGGTCATGGACGGCAAGCCCGTGGAGGTGACCACCTACCGCGTGGAGGGCACGTACTCTGACCTGCGCCACCCCGACGAGGTTCGCTTCGTGCGCGACGTGCGTGAGGACCTGGCTCGCCGCGATTTCACGGTGAACGCCATGGCCTGGCACCCAACGCGCGGCCTGCTGGACCCCTTTGGTGGCGAAGGGGACCTCAACCTGCGAGTCATTCGCGCCGTGGGCGTGCCGCGGGAGCGCTTTGAGGAGGACGCCCTGCGCGTGCTGCGGGCGGTGCGGTTTGCCGCCCGCATGGGCTTCTCGGTGGAGGCGGCCACGCAGGAGGCGCTGGTGGCGTGCGCGCCTGAGCTCACCTACATTGCGCAGGAGCGCATTGGGCAAGAGCTGGACGGCATCGTGCGCTGCGGCAAGATGGGCTGGGCCCTCATGAACGAGACCGACGTCATGTGCGCCGCGCTGCCGGAGCTGCAGGCCATGCGTGGCTTTGACCAGCACAACCCCTACCACTTCTATGACGTGCTGGAGCACACGGCCCGCGTCTGCATGGGCGTGCAGGAGTTCACGGGCGGGCTCGCCCGGCCGGAGCTTCAGTGGGCGGCCTTCCTGCACGACGTTGCCAAGCCGGTCTGCTTCAGCCTGGACGCGGAGGGTGGCGGTCACTTCTTCAAGCACCCCGTGGTGGGTGCCAGCATGGCGGACCGCATCATGCGGCGGCTGGCCGTTCGGCGTGAGGTTGCCGTGCCCGCGCGGCTTTTGGTGCGCTATCACGATCACCGCGTCTTTGCGACGCAGCGGTCGGTACGCCGTACCATGCAGAAGTTCAGTCACGAGTGCCCCGGCCAGGAGACCCGCCTGACCTACGAGTTGCTGGACCTGAAGCGGGCCGACGCCATTGGCAAGTCGTGGCGCGCGTACGGCTTCATCCAGACGCTGGACCAGATTTCCGCGCTTGTGCGGGAGGAGGTCTCGCGCGGGCCGGTGTTCAAGGAGTCGCAGCTTGCGGTGGGCGGGCGCGACCTCATGAGCGAGTTCGGCATGCGTCCCGGGCCGGGCATTGGCGTCTTCCTGGACGCCATGCTTGTCGCCGTGGTGGACGGCGTGGTCCCCAACGAGCGCGAGG
This sequence comes from uncultured Olsenella sp., assembly GCA_900314495.1. Taxonomy (GTDB): domain Bacteria; phylum Actinomycetota; class Coriobacteriia; order Coriobacteriales; family Atopobiaceae; genus Olsenella_K. The sequence continues at coordinate 1,992 of OMVJ01000014.1, read as the reverse complement.
CGCTTCTGGCATGGCTGGAGGAGTACTCCGGCATGCCACGGGTGTGAGACGGGGGGACGGTTCTCGCGTCTCATCAGAGAGCGGATGAGACGCCCGGGTGCCGCTGCGGCACCCGGATGGCCTGTCGTGCGTTGGCCTTCCCGTGCGACGGTGGCCCTCACCGAACAGATGACGCGCAATTCGTTCCTTTCTGGATAAGGCTGGGCGTGTTTGATGCGATTTCCTGGACGGGGGAGTAAGATGTCCGCCGTGAAACCGCGCCGCGCTTGGGAGGCAAATCATGGCTGGGTATCACTGCACCGACTGCCTGTTCTCGAAGATTGAGCGCAGCGAGAAGAACGACGAGTTCTTTGGCACGTGCGACAAGGGCTACACGCTTACCAATCGCAACCCGCACGAGTGCGAGCTCAAGAACTTTGCGCTGGAACCCGACTCCCTGTTTCCTACGGTGGATCCCTTTGGCAAGCTCTACCTGGGCACCAATTGGGTTTGCCCAGCCTTCCGTCCACGAAATCCAGAAAAGGGGATTGCCAAGTAGCTGCTAGTGACGCGCAAGCTGTGCGCCGGCCCCATACACGTGTGCCACACGACATGGGGCTTCATGCTCACTCCACAAATCCGCGATGATTCGAAAAAATCAAGATTTGCGCTTGCATTCGGTCTGATCACCAATTGGGCCTTCGTCTAACGGTAGGACAGCAGATTCTGGTTCTGTCAGTGGGAGTTCGATTCTCTCAGGCCCAGCCATTCTTCCTCGCAGGGTTTGGCCCGTTCGTCTAGCGGTTTAGGACGCCGCCCTCTCAAGGCGGAGATCAGCAGTTCGAATCTGCTACGGGCTACCATGATTTAGACGAGCCACTTGCTGGCTTTTACATATGGCCCGTTCGTCTAGCGGTTTAGGACGCCGCCCTCTCAAGGCGGAGATCAGCAGTTCGAATCTGCTACGGGCTACCAAACGTTCAAGGCTCCGGAGGAATCCGGAGCCTTTTGCTGTTTCATCGATGAGCGGCGCATGGCGCCGAATGACCGCGGCGCGACAAGTTTCGTGCCATGAACGGGTATCCTAAAAGCCAGTTGAAACGTTCGGCAGGCTCGCGCGCAGTCGGTCGCGCGGGACGCGGCGAAAGGAGCCGGTTTGTCTGCAGATAGCAAGCGCATCAAGATTCTTGCGCTCGTCACCCTCATCTTTGGCCTTGCCGCCACGGTCGTGAGCCTCGTGCTGCTGTTCGTGAGCGGCATGGCCCCCGCGTACGGCTTTGCCGTGGCTTCCGGCGTGGTTTCGCTCTACTTGGGCGTGCAGGGCGCGCTCATTGCCAACGTGCCCAACACCATCAAGAAGCTGGTCACGCTCTCCACGGTGCTGCTGCTGGTGCAGGTGGCGCTGGGCGTGGCGCTCTACTTCGTGGCCGGCACGGACCAGGTGCCGCCGTACTGCGTGATATGTACCAGCGTGCTGCTAGCGCTGCTGCTCATGATTTTCTCGCGCTCGCTTAACAAGAAGAACCTGGCAAAGTAGCGCAGGTAACGTGCAAAGAGCCAAGTGCAGAGGCCCCCGGAAGGGGGCCTTTTCATATCGAGGGAGTAAAGGAGAGCGGCATGCGCATCGTTACGATTGAGCATCCCGCGGAGGTACACGTCCACGACGGCCAGCTCGTGATCGAGCAGGAAGCGGGCACCGCCAGCGTGCCGGTGGAACAGGTGGAGTTGCTCATCACGTACGGGCCATCTATCAGAATCTCAACCATGGGTCAGGCCATGCTCGCGGAGCGGGGAGTGGTAACGATGCTCATGGGTCGCAACCATCTGCCGCAGGCCATGGTGATTCCCATGGTGGCAAACGCACGCATGTCTCGGGTTACCGCTGCGCAGGCGGCATTGCCCGCAACTCAATTTTCTTCGATTCGCTCAGCCACTTCCACACAGAATCCATGATATCCGCATGCTGTGCAGGTAAGTTTTCTTGCGGCAGGTGTATGCTTCGCAAAGAACATT
>OMVJ01000029.1 GCA_900314495.1 uncultured Olsenella sp. | reverse complement strand
CACGAATCCGATTTGTCGCGATCTCAGATTCTAGGTGATGGCCGTTCTGCTTACCAATCGGGCCTATTCGCTCTTACACCAACATTTCCGACACGATCGCGTTCTCGGCCTTGCTGGTGGTGTAGTTGTGGGAGCCGGAGTTGTTGCGCGGGGCGCTGGGGTTCACGTTGGGGTTGAACTGGCGGTAGAGGGGCACTGACTGTGCGTCGTCGGAATACCAGCCGATGCCCTCGTCCTTCCAGCCCATGGAGATTAGCCAGGCACGCTCGCTGGCGTCTGCGGTGTAGTGGTGGTCGGTTCCGGAGTAGAGCCTATAGACTGGAGTGCTGGAATAGTCCGGGGCGACCCAGCCTATTCCCTCGTAGTTCCACCCTGCCACATAGAGGTCGTCACGCTCGCTGGTGTTAGCGGTGTAGAAGTGCTCGCCAGAGTTGGGGTTGTACATGCGGTACATGTCCTGTGCCTGCGCGGTGGCTGGAACTAGGGCTACGCACAGCACCAGGAAGAGCCCGGTGATGCAACCCATCAGTTTGCCTGAAGTATGTCTCATGAAGTCTCCCTTCCGAAGCTAACTGCAAAGCTGTAAGAAAGCCTAGCACTTAGGTTGCAGTCAGAGCCCAGCTGGCGGCATAGCTGCGGGGTGCCTCGGTAGGGAGCGGGAAACTACTCGGTGTCCTCGGTTGACTCTCTCCCGTCTGGTCGCTGGCCGTTGTGGCGTTCCTCCTGTAGCTCCTTCTTGAGAAGTGCCATCTGCTGCACTAGGCTCCGGATGTCGCGCGCCTGCCAGCTTACGATTACGGTAAGCGCCATGCAGATGACGCCGAGCAGTGCCAGTACCACGAAGAAGACGAAGTTGGACGTGAGACCAAAACCCAACGTATGGGAAAGCGATCCGGCAACGCTGGGGAAGAGCGCGATGATCAGTGCCACAACTCCCAGCACCAGCCAGAGCAGGGAGTACTTGAGCAGGAGCTTTCCCTGCGAGACGAGCCGCAGCACGACCAGCAGGAAGAGAACCGCGGAGGCAACGAGGACTATATGGAGAACGGCGGACATCTAGCTGTCCCTCCCGTGCCGATGACCCTCGATGAGGATGGCCAGTGTCACCTTGATCATGTAGTAGATGCTCTTAGCGGGATTGATGGACGAGACGCCTCCTTGGCGCTCGCGCATCTTGACCGGCACCTCCTCGATGCGCAGGCCCGCGCGGTAGGCCATGACTATGGACTCGGGCTCCGGGTAGTCGAAGGGGTAGCGCTCGCAGAATACCTGCAGCATCTTGCGGTCACACGCGCGGAAACCGGACGTGGCGTCCACGATAGTGAGGCCAGTCACATGGTGGATGCAGTGCCGCAGCCAGCGGATGCCGGCACGCCTGAGGCCCGTGGACTGGAAGCCGTCCGTCTGTTCCACGAAGCGCGAACCAATCACAAGGTCCGTCCCAGCCTCAATGCGCGCCAGCAGGCGCGGCACGTAGCTGATGTCGTGTTGGCCGTCGCCATCCACCTGAATGTCCACGTCGTAACCGTGCGAAAGGGCGTACAGATGGCCGGTCTGGACGGACCCGCCAATGCCCAGGTTGTGCGAGAGATTGATGTGGTTGACGTTGTTGTCACGCAAAACCTGCAGAGTATTATCCGTGGACCCGTCGTTTACCACCACGTAGTCGTAGCCCGCCTTTTCCACGGTCTGCACGACGGAGAGGATGGACTCCTCTTCGTTGTAAGCGGGAATGACGAGAAGAACTCTCATGTGGTTGACCCTTCGGCTGCGGAAGCTCCGCCCATGATACCCGTACTCGTTGGCATCTTGGGGAGGGCACGAAAACTACCAGTGCAAGCGGTGCCACAAGCCCTCTACATTGGGATTCTGGTAAGGGTCGCCTTCGGCGTAGTGGCGGGAGTACTGGGCCTTGAGCATGCCCTCCTCCATCATCCACTGCTCGTACTGGGCGGGGCTCTTCACCACACCGCGCGTGATGGACTCGTAGTGGTAGAGCTCCGCGGCGGCTTGGTACACCACGCGCAGGCCCTTTTGCCGCACGCGGAGGCAAAAGTCGACGTCGTTGTAGCTGACGGCGTACTTCTCGTCCATGCCGCCCAGCTCGTCCCACAGCTTGCGGCTGGTGAGCAGACACGCGCCCGTCACGGCTGTGCAATCGCGCATGACCAGGTAATACTGGTAGTAGTCGTGGCTGTTTCTGGGCAGGTGGAAGCCGAGGTGGGCCGGTCCCTCGCGGTGGAAGCAGACGCCGGCGTGCTGGATGGTGTCGTCGGGGAAGAGGAGCTTGGCGCCCACAATGCCCACCCCAGGAGTGGTGGCGGGGCCCAGCATCTGTTCCAGCCAGTCTGGGCTTATGACCTCGGTGTCGTTGTTGAGCAGCAGCACGTAGTCGCCGGTTGTCTGCGCAACGCCAAAGTTGTTGAGGCGGGCATAGTTGAAGGTGCCGTCAGTCTGGCAGGTAACAACCTTGACGCGAGGGTCCGCAGCTTGCGCGGTGTCGTAGTAGGCAAAGGTCTTTGGGTCTGTGCTGTTGTTCTCTATGATTACGACCTCGTAGTTCTTGTAGGTCGTCCGATTCCGAATGGAGGCCAGGCAGCGGTCCAGCACGGGAACCTGGTCTTTGTTCGGTATGACAATGGAAACGCTTGGCTGGTCTGGGAGCTCGTAGGAAATCTGGTAGACGTTGGCGATGTCCGCGCGCTGACCGGCCTTGCCGGCAATGCCGGTGCGGTCGAGATGGCCCTGAACGGACTTGATGCCTGCAACCGTGGTATAAGGCTTGGCGTTGGGGTCGACTGCCGTGGAGTTCTCGCTGATGCGCCAGTGGTATAGGACCCTGCGAGCGTGGTACACGTTACGTGCGAGCTCGCCAACGCGGAAGGTCATGTTCTGGTCCTGCGCGCCGTCAAACTCGCGCGTGGCTGGCTCCAGGGTGTCAAGAATGGACTTTCGAACGGTGAGCAGGTGGCAGACGTAATTCTGGCTGCAGAGCATTTCTGGGTCCCAGTCGGGCTTGAAGTTGGGTTCAATGTAAGAGGTGCCGCGGAGCTTGTCCTCGTCACAGTAAAGCAGGTCGGTCTCTGGGTAACGGTTGATTCCCTCCACGTAGCGGTACAGCAGGTCGGGCTCAATGGTGTCGTCGTGGTCCATGAAGGCAACAAAGTCGCCCTTTGCGGCCTGGATGCCAAAGTTCGTGTTTTCCGTAATGCCGAGGTTCTGCTCCAAGGTGACCACAGACACGCGTTCGTCAGTGGCGGCAAGCTTGCTGACGGCTGCCGTCAATCCTCCTTCTTCGGGGGAGGCGTTTACCAAGACAAGCTGCAACTTGCTGTAGGTTTGGCCCAAGACCGAGGTGGCCATGTCGTGCAGGAAGCTCAGGGGCGTCTTGTAGAGCGGTACCACGAACGAGAACGTGGGCTCAACGGGGAAGCGTCTGACGCGCTGGCGGGAAAGCTCCTCGCGCGTGGCGCAATGCGTGCGGAACCAGTGGTCGTAGGCGGCGTCGCTCATGGCGGGGCAGGTCATGACGGCAAAGTCGTCCTTGCGGTGGCATAGGTCATCTCCGGCAAGCGCGAGGAAGACGTCGCCGTCTTCGCAGCGGAGTCCCCGCGCCCACAGAATGACGTCGGGAACGTCGAAGAGTGGGAGCCTGAGCGAGAAACCCACCCGCCTGTGGACGCAATTCGGATCGTCGTCCGGGTGGCTGGCGGTGTCCCCCAGGCTGGTCCAGGCAGCGCCGGGGTAGGGGGTGCCATCGGTTCCTAGCGCCAACACGTCCACGGGACCCGTCGCGCTTTCGCTGTCGGCGGGCGCTACGGTCTCTGCCATGCCGCGCACGATGATTTGCTTGTCAACCCACTCGGGCACCACGTCCGTGGTGTAGATGGCGCCTGCCGTATGGCGTACCTTGTCATCCGCATTGCGAATGAGGCTGGCGGCCGGGTTGCGACGCAGTGTGTTGAACTGGGACGCCCGCTTTGCTCGCTGGGGATCGATCGTCAGTTGAGCCGTCCGGTCGGCCGTGCGTACCGTGGCCACAAGAGGTACGGTGAGCTGCGGCACCACGAGCGTAAGCTCACCCGGGACGCCCTGATCAATGAGCTTGGCGGGAATTGGATTGCCGCCTGCGGTCTGCGCGACGGCGGAAATGCCTGCCTTTTGGGTGGCTTCATCAAGCAAGACGCGCACGAAGATCATGTGCCTGCCACGGGAGGTTTCCTTGAACTCTATCTGCATGGGCTTTCCCATCACGCAAGGTTTTGGACGAACTGGCATAAGGAGCCTTCTGCAAGTGTAGCCGAGCATGCAGCCCAGTACGAAGATTTGGGTTCGAGTGTGGCGTTTCTCACGCTGGGCCATGCCATACTTGTGAGGGCTTGGGCATTGTGAGCTGCATGGGATGTGAAATGAAACCACGTTACGTCGTTCTTGGAACGGACTTCACAGACTACGTTGACGCCGCCTACAGCGAGTTCCGCCGCATGGACGACGTCTTTGTGGCGCCCTTCCGTACGGAGGGGCTCACTACCGAGGTGAGCGCTGGCCGCAGGCTGCGGCACACCGCCGGCAAGCTTCTGCGGGGCCGTCCTACCACGGCGGATACCCTCTGGCAGGATCTTGGCCGCAACTGGGCTGGAACCTTCCTCTTCTTTGAATGCGATTGGGGGCAAGAGCGTTCGTACCTCGAGCGCCTGCGCTCTTGCTACCCCAAGGCGCGGCTGGTCATGTACGTGCTGAATCCCATCTACAGCATGAACGGCTATCTGAAGCAGCGGATTGACGCGGTGGCGGACCTGTACGACCTCATTGTTACGTGCACGCAGCGCGATGCCGAACGCTTTGGCTGGAGCTACTTCCCGCTGTGCTATTCCCCTCTGCCAGAGGCAGAGCTTGCCTTGCTGGGCGATCCCTTGCCGCCGAGTGACATCTGCTTCCTTGGCCAGACCAAGACGCGTGAGGAACAGGCCTGGCAGGTGTACCAAACCATGCGAGCGGCAGGCTTGACGTGCGACTTTGTGCTGGTGGGCGAGGGTGACATGGGTGTTGGCGCAGAGCTTGCAGCCGGCGAGCGGCACGAGGCGCCGGGCTTTGCGCGCCGCGACACCTTCATGCCCTACCGCGAGTACCTGCGTCACGTGCTGGCCAGTCGCTGCCTGCTGGAGATTACGGTTTCCGCAGCTCCGTATGCCACGCTCCGTACCATGGAGGCCGTGACGTATGGCCGGAAGCTGTTGACGGGAAACCCAGCCATCGCTGGCGAGGACTACTTCGACCCGACGTCCATGCGGGTGCTCTCTGCGTTCGGTGGCACGGAGGAAGATGCGAGCTTCGTGCGAGAGCCGTGCGAGATTGTGCCGTCGGTTGCCGTACGCGAGCGCTTCTCTCCCCGCAGGCTGCTGGAGTTTGTGGGATAGCTGGCTGTTCGTTTGGGCTGGATGGCGTTGAGCGCGGCGGCCTCGCGAGCCAGCTCCTCTTGCTTGGCGGCAAGCTGGCTTCGCAGGTCTGCTATCTCCGCATCCTTGCCGCGGAGCTGACCCTCCAGTTCCGCCACGTACTGACGGCGGTCGGAAGCGTGACGCTCCGTCGCGTCGTGGCGAATCTTGAGGTCAGCGTAGTGGGTCCAGAGCAGGTCCTCCATGGGGAGTTCCAAAATGTCGCGCATGCGCTGGTAGCGCCATTCGTCGTCGCACTTCTCTGCTGGGAAAGTGGCAATGTCCAGGAGGTCAGCTCCACCGTTGCGCATCTTGTCGATGATGGTCTTGAAGCCGTCAAAGGAATGGGCGGTCTCCACGTTGCTGATCACGCTCAGGATGGCCCAGTTCACGAACGAGTCGTGGTACAGCTCCCAGGTGCCGTCCGCCTCCAAGCGCGAGCGAAGTGCGACAAACGCGTCATAGAAGTCCAGCGGGAAGGAATCGCTTGTAGCCATGGCGCTGTTTGCGTTGAGGATGCGGTACTTGTGCAGGAACTCAGGCAAAAGAGCGATGCGCGTGGCCTCGGTCAGCGCGCTGCACGTGAAGAGCAAGTCGGCCGTGCGATGCACGCGCTGGAACTCGAGCCCACGAGTATCCACGAAGGAACGGCGGAACAGCTTGTTGTGCACCCAGTTCTGGAATGAGTTGAGGATGCGCTCGGGGTGCTGGTGCGGGTCGAAGGCAATGTCGTCCGAGGGGAGCCAGCCCGTCTGGAAGGACCACTCGATGGGGATGGTCTCGCCAATGCCGTCGCTGTAGGTGAAGGTCTTGAATATGACCAGGTCAGCGTCTGTGTTCTCGCCGCGGGCGATTGCCTTCTGCAGAAGGTCGGGCAGCATGAGGTCGTCCGAATCCAGGAAGTAGAGCCACTCGCCGCGTGCGGCCACACGGCCTGTCTCGCGCGCGGGGCCCTCGCCGGGGTCGGATTCGTCCAGAACGCGGATGCGAGGGTCACGTGCTGTGTACTCAGCAAGAATCTGCGGCGTCGCGTCCGTGGAGTTGTTGTTCACGCACACAACTTCGAAGTCTTCCATGGTCTGGGCAAGGGCGGAGTCCAGAGTGTCTGGTAGATACTTCTCCGCGTTATAGCAGGGGATGACAACGGAAGCCTTGGGCGTGGGCATGGGTTCCTCCGGGGATTGGCGCGCGTAACCCTGCCATTGTATATGTATGCAGCCTGAAAAGCGGGCAGTTGGTGGGGCTCCGCGTGTGCCTCAGGCATCCTGGGGGCGGCATTCCGTGGTGTATGCCTTCTGCGCAGACTGCTGCAAGATGCTAATCTTTCCTCGTGCGAACTTGCGGCAAGCGTGCCGTAAGGAACCCGTCATCCCGAATCCAGAGAGGCGTATCCCATGCGCTACAAAATTGCCAATGTCCTGCTTGAAGAGTCGCGTCCCTTCCGTCAGGAGCCGCTCATGTACGTGCGCTGTTCTGGTGCGGTAAAGCCGGTGGACGGCGGCACGTGGGAGCTTGAGGAGGCAGGTACCTACGATTTCACCACGTTCTTCAACGGCCTCTCCGTCATGAAGTACCGGCGCTATACCGTGGCAAAGAGCTTCGCCGTGCATCTGGAGGTCCGCGGCGCGGCGGTCACGTTTGAGCAGACGCACGTGGACGCCTATGACCTTGAGCCGGAGCGTACGGAGGGCACCGCCATACGGGTGGAGGCCACGGACGAGTGGTACGAGATTGACGTTCCCCTTGCAACGGGCGAGCACGACGTTCTCTGCTCCTTTGCGCTTGACTGCGAGGGCGCAGTGCAGCTGCGCAACGCCTACTTCATGGCAGAGGTTGAGGACGCGCATCTGCGCGACGTGGAATTGGTGCTGGGTACGACCACCTTCAAGAAGGAGGCCTACATCCATCGCAACATAGCCCTCATCAAGCGGCAGATTCTGCAGTCTGGCGAGGAGATTGCGGATCACTTCCAGATGCATGTGATCGACAATGGCCGTACGCTGGACGTGGAGGCGCTCTCTGGTGACGGCGTGACCGTGCACCCCAACGACAACGTGGGTGGCTCGGGCGGCTTTGCGTACGCCATGCTCTGTGCCATGGATGCCAACGCCACGCACGTGCTGCTCATGGACGACGACGTGGAGGTCTCTCCGGAGTCCATCAAGCGCACGTATGCCTTGCTGCGCATCGTGAACGACGAGTATGCGGAGGCTTTCGTCTCTGGTGCCATGATGAATTACGGCCAGCCCGACATGCGTTGGGAGGATCTGGGCTTCATGAGCTTCAACGGTGCGTACACGAGCGTGAAGCCGCACCTGCATATGAACTTCCTACGTGAGGTCGTTGGCAACGAGACCTTCTCGCCCAACCTTGAGACGTATCCAGACATCGCTCAGACCTATGCGGCCTGGTGGTACTGCTGTATCCCCCTTTCCATGATTCGCAAGAATGGCATGCCGCTGCCCTTCTTTGTGCGGTTTGATGACGCGGAATATGGCATGCGCTCGCACCCCAAGTTCATGACCATGAATGGCATTTGCATTTGGCATGAGGCTTTCCACGTACGCTACAACGGCGCGGTGGAGAGGTACCAGACAATGCGCAACGGCCTGATTGGCCAGGCAACCACGGGCGTTGCCCCCATGACGGACTTCCTAGTGGAGATTGAGCACAGCTTTAAGTTGGAAATCTGCAAGTTCAACTACACGGATGCCGAGCTGGTCCTGGAGGCCATGGAGGACTACCTGAAGGGTCCCGACAACTTTGCCCAGAAGGGCTTTGCGGAGAGACGCTTCATGGATGCCAACCGCAACAAGGAGCACATGCGCTCGCTTGCCCAGGTGCGCGACGAGGCGCTGGAGCGCTTTGGCATCGACATCTATGACTACGATTCCGAGCAGATTGAGCGCCCGGTTCCGCTGCCGCGTTACGAGCACAAGGCTGGCAACTACCTAGCTCAGGTGGCCTACAACCACTCCCACAAGATTTGGGGTGAGGACCTGGACGACTGCTACGAGGCCGCGTTGACCGGTCGCATCCGCGACGACCGCCGCGCGCCGGAAAGCAACGCGGTCGTTCTCCACGGTGTGGGCTGGAGCGATCAGTACGGCCTCATCTATGGTCGGGAGCACATCATTGCAGTGGTGCCAGAGATGAAGATCGCGGAGATTCGCGACCGTGACCTTGGCCGCGCACAGACGCTGAAGGCCCGCTTCGACAAGGACTTGGCGGAGTGCAAGTCCCGTCGTGACGAACTGGTCGCAAGCTACGGCGCCGCGCGTGAACGGCTTACATCCGTGGAGTACTGGCGCGATTACCTTGGCCTGTAGTGAGACAGGGGGACGCACCTAGTGTCTCATCAAGCTGAGGCGGGGCAACAGGCGCGCGCGAGTGGTGCGTGCGCTTGCGGTTCCGTCGCGCGCGGCCCCCTTCTTGCCAGCGCGGCTGTCCTTTCGTTCGTCGGCGCCGCTTTCTATGCGTACGGGGACATAGTCCAGAACGAGCTCCTGCCTGCGACCGTGGCAAACTTTCTGCGCGTGGGCGGCATCGCGTGGGCGGCGGGTTTTGCCTTGCTGCTGGCATGCACCTGGCTGGCACTGCGCTTGCGCGAGCGGCCCGATGATGGCGCGACTCCTGCTGCGGGCTTGCACCTGGCTGGCCACAAGCGTGCACAGGGCAGGCGCCGTCCTTGCCCGCAGCTGACGCGTCGCTCCGTCTTGACGTTCGCTGGCATCATGCTGCTTTGCTGGCTGCCGTATGCCATCGCGCTGTATCCCGGCCGCTTCGGGCTGGACACCTACAGCATGATCAACCAGAACTACCCCGGTCACCTGCCGGTTTCCAGCATGCCGGTGGAGAACCCCAATCACCAGTTCACGGACCACCACCCCATTTTCGACACGCTGGTCTACGGCCTTTTCGCGCGGGGGAGCGACCTGCTGACAGGCTCATGCAATCCCGGCATCTTTCTGTTCTCGGTCTTGCAGATGGCTGCGACGGCGGCGGGTATGGTCTGCTTGCTTGCATATGTGGGCAAGCTCGGCGTGCCGAATGGCGCGCGGCTTGCGGCCTTCGTCTACTTCTGTGCCATGCCCTTCTATCCCATCTATGCCTTCAGCATGCTCAAAGATGCACTGCATCTCACCCTCATGCCTCCCTATGCAATCCTGCTGCTAGAGACGGTGCGTACCCACGGGGAGATTTACGCGAAAGAACGCCACGGCAGACGCAACCTTGCTGCCAGCATCGTGCTCGGCGTGCTGCTGGCACTTACCAAGAAAACTTGCATCTACCTGGTGCTCATTGATGCGGTTGTCTTTGCTGCTGGCTCCTGGCGTCGCGGCGGCTGTCACCATGTTCGCGGTCATCCCACTGGTCGCCTACCCCGCGCTGGACGTTGCCCCCGGTGGCGTGCAGGAGTCCCTGGGTCCTCTCATTACGCAGACCGCGCGGTTCGTCAAGTACCACGGTGACGAGGTGACGGATGACGAGCGCGAGGCCATTGATGCTGTGATTGACTACGACTCCATTGCCCTGGGGTACAAGTCGCGCAACATCGATCGCGTGAAGTACACCTACCGCTGGGACACCTGCACGCGGGCGGATCTTGAGCGCTACGCGCGCGCGTGGCTTGCCATGGGCTTGCGCCGGCCTGGCACGTACCTTGCGGCCACCCTTGGCACCTGCACAAACTATTTTGACTGGGGCGGCGTCGTCTCCGTGTACCCACGGGCGTACGTGTACCCCCTGGCGTCGTACAAGCTGCACATCTCGGAGCCCGAGTCGCTTGCCGGTGCGCGCGAGGCCGCGCTGCAGATGCACAGAAACGCCGCTTCCGCTCCCTTCGCGTGGATGCTGTACCAGATGGCGCTTTACGTGTGGTGCATCCCGGCGCTGGCCTGGTGCGTGGCGGTGGCAACGAGGTCCCGCTACAAGCTGGCGTTCCTGCCGTTGGCGCTGCAGATTGTTGTGCTCCTGGCATCCCCGGCGGACCTGACGCGCTACGCCCTGCCGCTCATTTGGCTGGGCCCCGTGCTCCTGGCCCTGTGCGTGAGACAGGGGGCCGGTTCTCGCGTCTCATTGTGAATGAGACAGGGGGACGCACCATTTGTCTCATATGAATGAGTGTTGGGCATGGGGTCGCCGCGAGGGGCCTCGGCCTCGCGCTTCTTGTGCGGCCGAGCAGCGGCGTAGCAGAGTGCGGAGACTCCCCCGTGGGCACCTTGCCGCAGGGAATCCCCTGCGTGGTAGGGAAACCCCGGTGGCAGACTGTGCCCACTTGTGGAAAATGTGCTCGGCTGGCGTTGGCGCACCGCCGGCGGCACGCCAGTCGGATGCTGGCAGTGTCGTCGAATCTGGCCGCTTTACCTGCACTTTTGTTGAGTCGCCCTCAAACCGTTGCAAGCAGACCGCAAGCTACGTGCGCGCCAGCCGCCAAGTTGCTGCAAGCCCTGCCGAGTATGCTCCCTCGCACGGCTTTGGGCTCGGTGCGTGAGAGGGGGCGATTGCTTGGTGGGCGGCCATTCCCCGCGAAGGGTTGAAGATAGTTTTGTATACAAAACGTACGGGATGAATACAATGGAGCTGGCAGGCATTCATCCCCATGCGTACAAGCATGGCCTGCGCGAGCTGGGCCAAGGCGGACTATAGGAGGCTGGTATGGACGCACGCGAGATGGAACGTCTCATGGGCTTCGGGGAGGGCGAGCTCGAGCGGACGGCCGCCGCATACGAGTCCGGCGACTGGCCCGAGGGGCACACGGTGAGGCTCGGCCGCCCGCCCGTTGTGGACGAGCCGACGCAGGTCGTCTCCGGGCGGGTCGCGCAGTCGGTGGCGGAGGCCTTCGACGCGAAGGCAAGGGCCCACGGCCAGACGAGGGCGGAGCGCATTCGCGAGCTGGTGAACGCGGACGTGCGCTCGGCATAGCCACGGTGAGACGCGGGGAGACGCGGGGACGGTTCTCCTGTCTCGCCGAGGGGCGTGCCCCCTCCCTTTCTCTCGTGCCGTTGGGGAGCCAACTGCCGCTGCCCGTTGGGCTTAGCGACTTCCTGTAACCTTTCTAAAACCCAGGAGCAGTGGATGGCGAGAGAGGGGCTTCTCTCTGTAGATAGAGACGACGAGGAGAAACTTAGAGAACGATGAGGGTTGCGTGCCTTCCTTATCGGACATATCGGACGTATTGTCCAAAATGTCCGATATTGCTATAATGTACAAGGACGGTCGGGACGAGGCGGAGGAGGCAACCATGGGTACGGTGACGACGGTGCTCCCGTCCCCCAAACTGGTGGACGGCCAGGGCAACGAGACGCCCCTTACGGACAGAGGTTACGAGGTGGTGCTCATGGTCTTGTGGGCGCTCGGTCTGCTGCCTGGGACAAAGCCCACCACGGACGTGAAGCTTTCCACGGGTGAGGCGGCTCGGGTCCTTGGAACCTCAGCCAAGACAGTGGGCCGGCTCATAGACTCGGGCAGGATACGCGGGTCGCGGGCGGCCTCCGGACATCGCTATGTCATGCTCTCGGATCTCATGGTCTACGACCGCGAGTGTCGCAAAGCTGCGGGTGCCCACATAGAGCGTGCCAGGGCCCTCGCCGACGAGGCGGGGCTCTACGGCAACGGGTACGCCGCCGAGCTCGCCGCCTACCTGGACGGGCTTTCGTGACCGGTGCGCCCAGGTGCTTCCTTGATGCCAACGTCCTCGTCTCAACGTGGGCGACCGACGTATTTCTCACGCTTGCTGAGGAAGGGCTCGTCGAGCCACGCTGGTCGCGGGCGGTGCTCGGCGAGGCGAAGAGGGCGTTCCAGCGCATGCACCGGGAGGGGGAGTGGGCGGATAGGTATCTCGCCGAGATATCGTCTGCCTTCCCGCACGCGACGGTGGACGCGGATGCGGGATATCCTGCGGCTCTTGGTCTTCCCGATCCGGGTGATCTCCACGTAGTTGCTGCGGCGAAGGCAGGTGGGTGTCCCGTCATAGTTACGTACAATTTGAAAGACTTCCCGGCAGATATACTCCACCCAATGGGCATCCGTGCTGAGCATCCCGATGAGTTTCTCGTGAGCGTGGCAGAGTTGGACCCGGAGAAGGTCTTCTCGGTGGTGTGCCGTCTCGTGGCGGCAAAGAGGCACCCTCCCCGCAGCCTGGAGGAAGAGATCGGCGGGCTCCGTGCGGTGAGGCTCGTGAGGTTCGCGGGGATGATTGAGGACTTTGGGGTCGGGCGGCGACAGTACGGAATCTTGGGACCTCGTCGGAATCTCTAGCGAGGGGATTTGCCAAGGATCAGGTCCAGTGGGGAAATCGCGGCCTGAACCCAGCTTCCGCGCCCCGCCCCCACGCGTAGAACCTGTGCTAGTTGGCCCCCCACCCAGTCTCAACTGCCCCATTGCGGGTATACTAATGACGTTTATTTCGCGTCCAAGGAGGTAGCGCCCCCGCGCATGGACATAGCAATATCTCTTGTCGTCACCGTTCTTCTCACCCTTGTCAACGGCTACTTCTCCATGTCAGAGATGGCCATTTCCACTGCCAAGAAGGTCTTGCTGGACCACGAGGCCGAGGAGGGTGACCGCAAGGCGGCGCTGGCAGCCAAGATGAGCGGCGAGCCCGATGCCTACCTTGCGGCAATCCAGGTGGCAATCACGCTGGTCGGTTTCGCAAGCTCCGCGTTTGCTGCCACCAATCTGTCCGATCCCTTCGCGGGCTGGATGGAGTCCCTGGGCATGCCCGCGGGCGTGGCAAGCGTGCTCTCGCCCGTCATCATCACGCTGCTGGTCTCGTACTTTTCCATCGTGGTGGGCGAGCTAGTGCCCAAGCGTGCCGCCATGGCGGACGCGGAGGGCGTGGCCAAGCGCGTCGCGGGCGTGCTGAACGGCTTCTCGCACGTGGCAAAGCCCCTGGTCTGGCTCACGGCTGCCAGCGCAAACGGCCTGGCGCGCCTCTTGGGCATCAAGTCCACGGAGGATCGCAACGACGTCTCCGAGGACGAGATCAAGTACATGGTCACGGACTCGGACGAGCTCTCCGACCAGGAGAAGTCCATGATCCACGACGTCATCGACCTGGGCGACACCATTGCGCGCGAGGTCATGGTGCCGCGCGTGGACATGACCTCCATGGAGGACACCTGCACCGCCAGCGAGGTCCTGGCCGTCATGCGCCGCACCGGCTTCTCGCGCATCCCCATCTACCACGAGGCCGTGGACCGCATCGTGGGCATCGCCCACATCAAGGACATAATCACCCCCATCATTGACGAGGGCGCGGGCGACAAGCCCATCAGCGAGTTCGTGCGCGAGGCGGACTTCGTCCCTGATACCAAGGACATCATCCCTCTGCTGCAAGAAATGCAGACCAGCCACGACCAGATGGTCATCGTGGTGGACGAGTACGGCGGCACGGCCGGCGTCCTGACCATCGAGGACATAGTTGAGGAGATTGTGGGCGAGATCGAGGACGAGTTCGACCCCGACAACAAGTACCTGACCCAGCTCAGCGACCGCGAGTGGCTGGTGGACGGCCGCTTCTCGCTGGACGATGCCATTGACCTGGGCTGGCCCATCGACGACAACCAGGAGTACGAGACGGTGGCCGGCTTCGTGCTGGAGCTTGCAGACGGCCTGCCGCGCCCCGGCGACGTGTTCGAGAAGGACGGCTGGCAGTTCCGCGTGCAGAGCATGCGTGGCCGCCGCCTGGCCATGCTGCGCGTGACGGCGCCCGAGGAGCCGCGGCCCGCGGACGAGGGCACCGAGCCCGCGGACGAGGACGAAGAGGAATGAGCCAGGGGGCCGTGAGACAGGGGGACGCACCTTTTGTCTCATGTGAATGAGACAAAAGGTGCGTCCCCCTGTCTCACTCCTATAATGCTGGTAACAAATCGAGGAAGGAGCCGGCCCATGGCTCAGATCATGAACATCGAGAAGGTCACGGTTGGCACCGAGTACTTTACCGCGACGGTGCGCGTTGCCGCTGACGCGCCGCTGCGCACCAGCGAGGACCTCTACGCCACGACGCGCGTGTACAACCTGCTGCCGGACGTGGCCCTGCAGGCCTGCGTGGGCGACCGCAGCGCCATCTTCCGCGACGTCATGGGCGACACGGAGCTGCCCCACCTGCTGGAGCACGTGACCATAGAGCTGCTGGCCCGCACCAACCTGGTTCCCAAGGTCATCGCCGGCCGCACGTGGCCGCTGGAGCAGCGTCTGTACACCGTCCAGTTCCCCTGCGTGGACGACGTGCTGGTGGCGGCTGCCCTCAGCAGCGCGGAGTGGATTCTGGAGTGGGCCTTCAACGGCGGCGGTGAGCCGGAGCCGGACATCGACGCCACGGTGAGCGGCATAGTCGGCCTGGTCAAGGGCCTGAGCAGCGACGCGCAGCCGAACGAGGACGCCTCGGACGCGGGCGACCAGCCCTACGACGACGAGGCACCCTACGACGGGCAGGAATACGGCCCGGACGACGCCTACGAGCAGGACTACGCGGACCAGGAGGACCTTGGCCGCGGCGAGCCCTACTCGGAAAAGATTCTCTAACGCCCGCCCAAAGGTTGGTTTTGATTCATTACACGCTGGATATACTGTTCTAAATGGTTGCGTGCATAAGTTTGCGGGTGCCGGCGGCATTGCGGCCCGGCTGGCGCGGTGAGCGCGATCGAGTGACCAAGACTGACAGGAGGACGTCATGAGCAACAAGGGTCTCTTTTTTGCGGTTGGCAGCGCTCTGGGTGCTGCGGCCGGCTTTGCCGTAGGCGTTATGCTCGCCCCTCGTTCTGGTGCAGAGAGCCGCGCGATGGCTGCCGACGCCATGAACGACGCGTGGGACACCGCGGTTGACACGTACGAGCACGGCTCCAAGGCCGTTGCGGACAAGATTAACGAGGTTCGCCCCGTAAGCGCTACCACGGACGAGCTGCGCGCCAAGGTGGACGCTGCCCGCGAGCGCATGGATCAGCTGCGCGAGACGCTGGCCGGCATGGCCCCCACGGCAGATGCCGCCGACGTCGAGGCCAAGGTCGAGCCCGTTGCCGAGGAGCCCGCGCCTGAGGCTCCCGCCGAGGAGCCCGCTGCCGAGGAGCCTGGCACGGAGGAGTAGCGCTGCTAGCGCAAGGTTTTTGGCTGCGCGGGTACCGCTGCGTTTCGTGTCTGCATTGCAGCTGAATTCCCGCCGACAATTGTGGGTACTATGAAGGGGTGTCACCCATTGCGGGTGGCACCCCACGCTCATTAGGGCCGCGACCGCGGCGCGTTGCGCCTCTCGGCTGCGGTGGCCTGGAAAGGACGATTGCATGCTTCGTGTGAGCCAGCTGTCACGTATGAAGGTCTACCGCCCCAAGCGCAAGGCGGAGGGCGATCCCACAAAGATGGACGAGAGCAAGCTGGCGTACGTTGGCAAGATTCACCTGACGGTCTTTGACCCCAAGGGCAGGCACGTGGTGGGCTTCCTGGTTAAGAAGCCGGACGTCGCCAGCATGGTGAAGGTGCCAGACGCATTCCTGGCGTTCGACTCCTTTGACGTGTGCGACTTTGGGCTGGTCTCCACGCGCGACAAGGAGAGCTGGGACGATGCCGCGCGCGACCGCCTGGGCCTGGATTGGGACCACTGCCTCATCTGGACGGGCATGGACGCCAAGACCACGGACGGCAAGGACCTCGGCTGGGTGGACGACGTGGAGTTCTCGCCCAAGTCGGGCAAGGCAAAGACCTTCTTCATTGGCGACGGCGGCCTTTCCAAGCAGCTGGTGGGTACCGTGGAGATTCCGGCTGACATGCTGCGCGGCTACAAGGACGGCTTCATCCTGTTTGCGCCCGAGGCCGCGCATGCAGAGCTGGACGGCGGCTTTGCGGCCAAGGCGGGCGAGGGCTACGCGCGCGCCAAGTACGAGGGCGCAAAGGCCGGCAAGAAGTTTGCCGCGAGTGCTGGAACTGCCATCGACAAGGGCGCGTTCGGCCTGGGCAAGCTCATTGGCAAGGCGCAGAAGGCAATCGAGGGTGCGCAGGCGGAGGACGAGGCAAAGGAGGCCAAGCGGCTGCAGCCGGAGCCGGTTGAGGTGGAGAGCCAGGTGCTGGATGCCTCGGACGAGGTTGCCGGCGCGCTGAACGGCGAGGTCAGCGAGGATGCCGCGCCGGAGCCAACCGTGTTCGTGCCCGTGAGCGAGCTGGAGGATGCCGCCGCGGACGAGGAACACGCCGAGGACGCCGGCGAACCCGCCGCGGACGAGGGGCCTGCCAAGGCCGAGGCCGCCTCTGGCCAGAAGGCCGCTAGCAAGAAGAAGGCTACCAGCAAGAAGAAGGCCAGCGGCAAGGGCGGCAAATCCAAGTCCGGCGGCGATGCCATGGCCAAGGCCTTTGGCAAGCAGCTGGGAAGCGCCAAGGGCATGTTCGGTTCGTTCGTGGAAGAGTACAAGAAGGCCAGCAAGTAGCCCACCTGCAGGTTGTTGGCAGGCAGTTGGCGGCGAGGGGCCAGGTCGCGGAGGGTTGGCATGGCAGGGCGGAAGTTTCTACGTGGCAAGTCCAAGGGCGAGCTGAGTCCAGAGCAGCAGGCCGACCGCGTTCGCCGGGCCGCGCGAAAGCTGCAGGTACGGCACCCGCGGCTCCGTATTGTTGGCTACGTCCTGCTCGGCCTGTTCGCCGCGGTGGTCGTGGCGGCCAACATCGCCGCCTCGCTCTTTGGCGAGACGCTGGATTCCTTCCTGCCAAACACGCGCATCCAGGCGAGCGAGGAGGAGACCCAGGCCCAGTTTGATGCTGGCCGCAAGCTTGCGGAGCAGGTTGAGGGTCAGGGCATTGTGCTGCTGCGCAACGAGGCCGATGCGGATGGTGTCGCAACCTTGCCGCTGCCTGCAGGCACGAGCAAGGTGAACGTCTTCGGCTGGGCCAGCACACAGTGGGTTACCAGCGGGTCCGGCTCCGGTGGCGTGGCGGGCGACTGCACGGATCTTCTGAGCGCGCTGGCGGATGCGGGCATTAGCTACAACACCGAGCTGACGGACATGTACCGCGACTTCCAGGGCGACCGTCCCTACATCAACGAGGGCTCCCTCCTGACGACGCCGGAGCAGTTCTGCCGCCTGTACGAGCCGGACATCAGCGACTCAACGTACTACACAAACCGCCTGCTTAGCGACGCCAAGCGCTACAGCGACACCGCGCTGGTCGTGCTTGGCCGCATGACGGGTGAGTCCAACGACTGCCCCACCTACCAGTACCGCGTCAACAAGAAGAACGGGGACGTAAAGACCGACGCCACCCGCACCTACCTGCAGCTTTCTCCGGAGGAGAAGGACCTGCTGGCCTATGTGGGCGCCAACTACAAGCATGTGGTGGTGCTCGTGAACTCCACCAACGCCATGGAGCTGGGCGAGCTGGAGACCACGCCCGGCATCGGTGCGGTGCTGCTGGTGGGTGCCACGGGCAGCGACGGCGCGAAGGCCATTCCCTCCGTGCTGCTGGGTAAGACCAACCCAAGCGGCCGCACGGCCGACACGTACGCGTATGACTTCTCGACTGCCGCAAGCTGGGCGAACGCGGGCGAGAAGGGTGAGGGAATCTATCGCAATGCAGCTGGCATGTACCCGGCAGATGGTACCAAGAACGTGAATGTGGGTACGAACCCCGCCTACACTGCCGTGTACTACGTGGACTACGCCGAGGGCATATACGTGGGCTACCGCTGGTACGAGACCGCGGACGCGGAGGGCTACTGGGACGGCGTCCAAAACGAGCACGGCCAAGGGTACGACGGCGTGGTGCAATACCCCTTTGGCTACGGCCTGAGCTACACCACGTTCAGCTGGCAGGTAATTGGCCTGAGCCAGCGTCAGGGCAGCTACGTAAAACGCAGCGACGTTCTGACGGTTACCGTACGGGTTACGAATACGGGCAAAGTCGCAGGTAGGGATGTTGTGGAGCTGTACTTCACGCCGCCTTACACGCCCGGTGGAATAGAGAAGTCATCCACCGTGCTGGGCGACTTCGCCAAGACGGGGCTTCTGCAGCCGGGCGAGCACCAGGACGTGACGCTGGCTCTGCCCGTGGACGACATGGCCTCCTACGACTGCTACGACGCCAACCACAACGGGTTTACGGGGTACGAGCTGGAGGCCGGGGACTACACGTTGGAGCTCAAGCGCGACGCCCACACGCTGGCGGACTGCAGAAGCGCGCAGATGACCTTCAAGATTGACTCCGACACCGTCTGCGGGGCGGACCTGCGCACGGGCATGCCGGTCAGCAACCGCTTCACGGGCGATTCTGCCGAGGACGGCGCGTCCATAGACGGTTCGGACACCGGCAACTCCTTCAGGCAGCTGACGCGCGCGGACTTTGCGGGAACCTTCCCGCGCGGCGAGCACAGCCGGGCAATGACGGAGAGGCTCAAGGAGTACAACCTGTATACCCCCTCGGCAGTCGGCTCGGAGGAGACGCTCGAGGGCAACGAGTGGGATAAGGCGCTGGCTGGCGTGCCCTTCTCGCAGACGACGGGCAACCCCGTGCGGGTGCTGACCGTGGGCAACGGCGGTGGCGTGACGATCGTGGGCCGCGAGCTGGGCAGCGACTACAACGCGGTGCGCTGGCAAGACGTGCTGGACCAGATCACCGACGACGAGATGACCAAGCTGGTGCTGCACGGCTACTGCAACTCTGCGGCGGTTGGCTCCGTGGGCAAGTGGCGCACCATAGACCTTGACGGTTCCTCGCAGATAGGCTCCTTCCACCAGCAGAGGTACGGCGTGGGCTACCCCAACGCCACGACGGTGGCGCAGACGTGGAACTGGGACCTTGCGCTGCAGATTGGCAGGCAGGTTGGCATGGAGTGCGCCTACCTGGGCGTGGACGGCTGGTATGCTCCTTCCACGAACCTGCACAGGACCCCCCTGGGCGGCCGCAACTACGAGTACTACTCCGAAGATCCGCAACTCAGCGGCATCATGTGCTCAAACACGCAGCTTGGCTCCCGCCAGGCCGGCACCTTCTGCTACATAAAGCACCTGGCCGTTTACGAGCAGGAGGCCAACCGCGATGGCATCTACACGTGGCTCACGGAGCAGGCCCTGCGCGAGGTTTACCTCAGGCCCTTCCAGATTGCCGTGGAGCAAGGCGGCGCGACGGGCTTCATGAGCTCCTACAACCGTCTGGGCGCGACGTGGGCGGGCGGCAACCACGCCCTGCTCATGAGCGTGCTGCGCGGCGAGTGGAGCTTCCGCGGCGCCGTCCTCTCGGACTACTGCGACCACAAGACGTTCATGAACGCCGACCAGGCGCTGCTTGCCGGCGGGGACCTCTACATGGACGGCGTCTTCCGCGACGGAGCGCTTGCAGGCCCTGTTGACTCGCAGGAGTATCGCACGGCGCTGCGCCGCGCGACGAAGGATGTGCTGTACGTTTGGCTGGAGGCCCGCACGTTCAACCTGGGCCTGAACGAGCAGGCCCAGCAGGGCGGGCAGGAGGCTCTGGTGCGGCCGTTCGTGTACCACGGCACGTCCTACCTCATCTGGGGCCTGGCAGGGCTCGACGTCGTTGCCGCAATCGTCTTCGTGATCTGGGTGGCACGGCAGGTGCGGCGCCGGCACCTCAGGCGCCTGGTGCAGGCGGCGGAAGCCGGTGGTGCCGCGGCGGCCGAGGTTCAGAGGCTTGCCGTGACGGCTGCTGCCGAGGAGCGAGGCAAGGCGGAGTCTGCCCGCAGGAGCGCAGAGCGACAAGGCGTGTGGCAGGACAAGTGGCTTTCCAGTGGCATTTGGGGCGAGGGCCCCGCAAAGACCAAGCAGGAGGTCGACGAGCAGGTGCAGAAGAACGCCAAGGAGAAGCGCGAGAAAGGCGAGTAGCCACCGGGAGTGGGAACCCGTGGTAGATGGTGCTTGCGGCGAGGGCATACGCCAACACTCGCCTGCCTATGACTGGCCCCTGGGGCGCATGCGTCCCAGGGGCCAGCTTTGCGCGCGATTGCGGGGTTGGCTAGAACTTGACGCTGGGTGCCTGGCGGGCGGCGGCGTCTGCCACCTCAAAGCCCTGACGGGTGCGGAACTTGGAGCCCGCAACCAGGTTGCCCGGGAAGGTCTGGATTGCATTGTTGTACTCAAGCACGCAGTCGTTGAAGCTCATGCGGGCGTAGCTGATCTTGTTCTCCGTATCCGTGAGGTCAGACTGCAACTGCTGGAAGTTGGAGTTGGCCTTGAGGTCTGGGTAGGCCTCGGCAACCGCGAACAGGCGGCCGAGCGCGTTGGTGAGCTCGCCAGAGGCTGCCATCTTGGCCTCGGGGGTGGTGGCGCTGCTCACGGCCGCGCGCGCCGCGGTGACTGCCTCCAAGGTGCCAGACTCGTGCTTGGCGTAACCCTTGACCGTCTCCACCAGGTTGGGAATGAGGTCGCTACGGCGCTGGAGCTGGGCATCAATGGTTTGCCAGGCGTTGTCGCACCTGTTGTTCTTCTGCACGATGCCGTTGTAGAGCGTGACGTAAGCGACGACGAGGATGACGACGATGGCGATGACAATGAGTATGACCATGCGGTGTCCTTTCTCGGGGCAGGAACGGACGCGGCGGCGCGCCGCGAACATGGGTTCAGTATACCCACGGGCCCCAAGGCTCAAACAAAAACGCCGAGGGCTGTTGGGCCCTTCGGCGTGTGACGTCTGGCGGAGGGAGAGAGATTCGAACTCTCGGGGCAGCAAGGCCGCCCGGCGGTTTTCAAGACCGCTGCATTCAACCGCTCTGCCATCCCTCCAGGGAGTGCCGCCGCAATGTGCGACGTCGCTGTCATATCCTAACGCATGAAAACCTGCCCGTCGACGGGGAAGGCGAGAAGAACATGAGTGAGCTGGCCAGCGGAAACGCGCAACCGAGCAGGAACGACGCGCGGGAGCCCGACGCGCGGCGTGCGGAGGACGAGCGCTACATGCGGATGGCGCTTGAGGAGGCGCGTGCGGCCGCGGAGGAGGGCGAGGTGCCCATCGGCGCCGTGGTCGTGCTGCGCGGGGCGAAGGACTTCAACCCGCGCGAGCCCTACCAGCGCCAGGGCTTTGAGCCGCGGGTGATTGCGCGGGCCCACAACCGGCGCGAGCTGGACGGGGACCCTTCCGCCCACGCGGAGTTCCTTGCCATGCGGCGCGCGGCTCAGGAGCTGGGGCGCTGGCGGCTGGTTGGTTGCACGGTTTATGTGACCGTGGAGCCGTGCCTCATGTGCGCGGGCCTCATGGTCAACGCCCGCGTGGATCGGTGCGTCTTCGGCGGGGCGGACCCCAAGGGCGGGGCGCTGGGCTCGCTCTACGACGTGAGCCACGACCCGCGGCTGAACCACGAGTTTGAGGTCACGGGCGGCGTGCTGGCTGGTGAATGCGCGCAGGTCATGCGGGACTTCTTCCGCGCGAGGAGGAAGCGCGGGTAGGGCCCAGCTGGGCGGCCGGCGCGAAGGGCCCGCCCTACACCACCTGGAAGGTGAAGAAGTCCAGGTAGTGCGTCTCCGGCACGCCCCACAGCACGGGGTGGTCCGGCGCCTGCTGGCGCTGCTCGACCTGCTTGAGCTGCACGTTTGCGTTGTGGGCAGCCTCCGCGATGGCGCGGCTGAGCAGCTCCGTGGTCATGTGCTGGCTGCAGCTGCAGGTTGCCAGGTAGCCACCCCGCGGCAGGAGCTGCATGGCCGCCTGGTTGATCTCTCGGTAGCCCTTGAGGGCGTGGTCCACGGTGGAGCGGCTCTTGGTGAAGGCCGGCGGGTCCAGCACAATGAGGTCGAAGGGGCCGCCCTCCTGGCGCAGGTAGGCGCGGTCACGGCGCAGCTGGGGCAGGTACTCCAGGACGTTGGCCGCGGTGAAGCCCATGCGCGGCGTGCCGTCGTCCGCAAGCTCCAGGCCGTTGAGCTGCGCGTTTGCGTGGGCAAGGTCAATTGCCGTCTGGCTCACGTCTACGCAGCGCACGAAGTCCGCCCCACCGGCGGCCGCGTTCAGGCCGAAGGGCCCCACGTGGCAGAAGCAGTCCAGCACGCGGCGGCCGCGCGCAAGCTGGCGCACGGCGCGGCGGTTGTACTTCTGGTCAAGGAAGAAGCCGGTCTTCTGCGAGTTCTCAAGGTCAAGGTCGAAGGCGATGCCGTTCTCGCGCGCGATGACGCGGGCGGACTCCGGCACTTCCGCGGTGCCGTCTGCCCCGCGCCACCAGCCCTTGTACTGGGGCAGACCCTCAAGCTTGCGGGAGGTCCCGTCGTTGCGCTCGTAAATGCCGCGAATCTGCTGGCCGTCGGCCGCAAACACCTGCAGCAGCAGGGGGTAAATGACGTTGCGCAGGTGGTCCATGCCAAAGGTGGTCACCTGGCTCACCAGCACGTCCTCGTAGCGGTCCACCGTCAGGCCGGGAAAGCCGTCCGCCTCGGAGAAGATCACGCGGCAGCAGTTGGTGTCGGGCTCGCAGCCGGGCAGGGCGCGGGCGCCCATGGCGGTCACGCGGTGCTGCCAGGCCCACTCGACGCGACGGCGCCAAAAGGCCTCGTCAAAGCGGTCGTTGGCGTTGCGGCTTACTATGCGCACGCGAATCTTGCTCTCTTGGCTGTAGAGGCCGGCCCCCTGCCAGGTGCCGTTATCCTCAAATACGTCCACGATGTCACCGTTCTGCAAGTTACGGCCGTCCGTGGGGGAGGGTGCCAGGCCGCGGACCTCTCCCTCAAAGACCCAGGGGTGGCCGCCCTTCAGCGCGCGGGCGCCCTTGCTGCTAACGATTACCTGCGGAAACGGACGCTTCTGCTTCAAAACCAGACCTCTTCCGTGCAAATTTGGACGCTTTGACCCCGCGTGTTGGTGCGCTGGCTCAAACTTACTATTTTAATGCAAGTGCGACCTGAAGCACACAACTAAGTGTTGCAAAGACGTTCTCCAAAAGTTTCTCACATGTTAACCCTCGGCGAACGGTGGCGCTTTCGTAAGCCAGCGGAAATATTATCCCGTTCACTATTCGGCGGACGGCATATCGGGACGTCACGAAGTTGCCACAACCAACTTTGCCGCAATGCTTCGCGCGGACGACGTGCTGCCCATGGTCCTCTGAAGGGGGTCTGACCCATGAACGGAGTTCTTGCAATACTCGTCGTAGCAGTCGTACTGGTGGCTGGCTACCTAATTTATGGCCGTTGGCTTTCGAGGTCGTGGGGCATTAACCCTGAGGCCCTGACGCCCGCTGTGCGCATGCAGGACGACAAGGACTACACTCCTGCATCCCGGTTCACTGTGTTCGCTCACCAGTTCTCGTCCATCTGCGGCGCCGGTCCTGTCACGGGCACCATCGTCGCCATGATGTTCGGCTGGCTGCCCGTCCTGCTGTGGGTTCTTGTCGGCGGCATCTTCTTTGGTGCCGTCCATGACTTCGGTGCCATGTACGCCTCTGTCAAGAACAACGGCAAGTCGCTTGCACAGCTTATCGAGAAGTACATCGGCAAGACTGGCCGCAGGCTCTTCCTCATCTTTTCCTGGCTGTTCACCATCATCGTCATCGCTGCCTTCACCTCTATGGTTGCCGGCACCTTCGGCATGACCGTCGGCGCTGACGGCGCGGTTGACTATGCCAAGTCCTACGCCTCCGGCGCGGCTGGCACCATCTCCATCCTCTTCACCTTCGTCGCCATCCTCTTTGGCTGGGTCTCCCGCAAGTTCGACCTCAAGGGCTGGAAGCAGTTCGTCCTGGCCGTTGCCATGATCTTCGCCATGTTCTTCCTGGGCATGCAGTTCCCCATCTACCTCAGCACCTACGGCTGGATCGCCGTGGTCATGTTCTACCTGGTCTTCGCGTCCGCCATGCCCATTCAGGTGCTGAAGCAGCCGCGTGACTACATCACCGCCATCATGATGGTCGCCATGATCGTGGCCGCCGTGCTGGGCGTCTTCGTCCTGGGCTTCAACGGCCAGGCAACCATGACCGCCCCGGCCATCGTCTCCTCCGAGCAGATGTCCGCGCTTGCCGCCAAGGGCAACTACATCTTCCCCGTGCTGTTCGTCTCCGTTGCGTGCGGTGCACTGTCCGGCTTCCACAGCCTGGTTTCCTCCGGCACCTCTTCCAAGCAGATCTCTGACGAGCGCGACATGCTGCCCGTTGGCTACGGCGCCATGATCGCCGAGTCCTTCGTCGGCTCCCTTGCCGTCATCATCGCCGCCATCATGTTCAAGGACATGAACACCGCTGGCACCGGCGCCCTCAACGCCGGCGTTGCCTCCACCCCCTTCCAGATCTTTGCCGCTGGCATCGCCAAGGGCATGACCATGATGGGCTTCAACAACACCTTCGCCACCGTGTTCATGACCATGAACGTCTCTGCGCTGGCACTTACCTCGCTGGACGCTGTTGCCCGCATCTCCCGCACCTGCTTCCAGGAGTTCTTCGCTCCCAGCAATGACGCCCTGGCCAACGCCAAGGCCGAGAAGGCCGAGAGTGGCTTCCACAAGGTTGTCTCCAACACCTGGTTTGCCACCATCGTCACGCTGCTTGTTGGCCTGGCGCTCACCTTTGGCGGCTACCTCAACATCTGGCCGCTCTTCGGCGCGTCCAACCAGCTGCTGGGCGGCATGACCATGATCACCATCGCCGTCTTCTGCAAGGCGACCGGCCGCAAGGGCTGGATGCTCTACGTGCCCGTGGCCTTCCTGCTGTGCTGCACCTTCACCTCGCTGGCCATGAGCGCCATCGGCTGCGTGACCGCCCTTGCCGCGGACGCCAGCTTCGCCGTCATTGCCACCAAGGGCCTGCAGCTGGTGTTCGCCATCCTGCTGATGGTCCTGGGCGTGATTGTTGCCTACAACTGCCTGAAGGAGCTCGTGCACGCCAAGGCTGGCTCCATGCCCGACGAGGAGCCCGAGTGGACCGAGCTTGGCCGCAAGCGCTACGCCGAGGCCCAGAAGCACCAGCCCGAGGTGAGCGGCAAGACCGCTGACGTCAACGCGTAAGGGCTTGCGTGCTGCGCGCGAGGGTGGTGCCCCAGCGCACGGGTCATTCCCCGGCACACGGGTGCCTTGCCGTGTAAGAAAAGCTGAAAGCCAAAAGGAGCCGCAGGCCTTGTACCTGCGGCTCCTTGCTATTGCGGCGCTTCAATTCGCGCACGGGTGGTCTGCCGTGCGCAGGTCGTGCGGAGTCGGATGGACGCCCTATCGTTCCAACCTTGCCAGAATGGCAGGAATCGCGTCTGCGTCTTCGATGCGCGAGATTGCGAAGCTCTTCTTGCCCGCATCCTTGAGCGACGCGCCGACGAAATAGCCTTCCCGCCCATCCAGAATGAGAAAACGATCGTGGAAGGTCGTGGTGTGCTGCACTTCGAGCGTGGGGTACTGCGCATTGAAGGTGGCGATATCGCGTTGGGTGAGCTGAGTGCGCGGATGCGTCCACACGGTAGCTGCCACGCCGCTTGCCTTCTTGGCAAAGATGTTGAGGGTGCCGACGTCTACGTAACCATCTACCAGCGTGATTTCATGCTTGGCTCGCTGCACAAGCCCAATGAGCAGTTCAAAGGCGTCGTAGACCTGGCCGTCGAAGAAGATTCTTTGGCGGGGTGCCTCGTGACTCTCCATGTAGTCAAAGACTCGCTCGAAGCGCTCGTCGGTAGTCTTCTGATATTCCAGTTGGCGCTATTCCACGGCGCGGATTTGCTCGAACATGCTGGCGTTGCTGGCAATGAAGTGGCGCATCTCGACGAATGCGTCCATGATGCGCACGCTTGTTTGAATTGCGGCGCTACTCTTGAGAACTGCCGAGAGCATCGCAACGCCCTGTTCCGTGAAGACGTTGGGCAAGTACCTCCGCCCGCCTCTCCCGCCCTCCTCGTTTGAGGTCACAAATTGTGACCTCAAAGAATCGAACTCTTCGCGCGTTAACTGAAAACAGAAGCGCTCAGGAAACCGCTCCATGTTGCGCCTAACGCCCTGGTTAATCGCCTGCGTTTCCACCCCATACAGCATGGCGAGGTCGCTGTCCAGCATGACCTGTACGCCTCGCACAGTGTATATGAGGTCACGAATTGTGACCTCATACGCAGGAGCGATCGTAGATTCCGCATTCACTCTTTCCAGACTTGTTGTCTTGGCAGGCCCGGCCTCATCTTCTTTGGTCATCCATCCACCCCTTCCGCGTAGAACGGTGGACGGAATTGTAACAGGGAGGCATTCATGTTAGCGCCGAGAGCCGATGGGTTACGTATACATCGGCGAGGCCGGAAACCTTCAACGATCCGCCGTTTGGCCATCAGTCCGCCGAACTGCCAACATCAGTCCGTTCGTTCAAACATTGATAACGCCGAAGTGCGAGCTAGGACCCCGGAATCGGGCCTCCTAGCGCGCGCTTCGGCGTATTGATTTTGGGC
Source organism: uncultured Olsenella sp. (assembly GCA_900314495.1). Taxonomy (GTDB): domain Bacteria; phylum Actinomycetota; class Coriobacteriia; order Coriobacteriales; family Atopobiaceae; genus Olsenella_K. The sequence goes on along the minus strand of OMVJ01000029.1, from coordinate 33,767 downwards.
CCGAACGGAATGATCCAAACGGCGGATTGATTGCAGGGCCGAGAGAGCCGCGGTCCCGCGGTCCCGCGGCCTTGCCGTGCTCCCTAGTAGTGCCGGCCGTACCTGCCGGCACTGATGCCGCGGCCGCGCGAGCGCATGCCGCTGAACATGGTGCGCGTCGGCCGCTTTGTGGATCTGTCGGCGTTTGGGACGATGCGCGCGGAATCGTATACGAAGCCCTCCAAGTCCCACGTGGGCACCAGCTTGCCAGTGAAATACTCCACCTCGCGCAGCTGGCTGATCTCGTCCGGCGCCACGAAGGTGAAGGCCTGGCCGGTGTGGCCCGCGCGGCCGGTGCGGCCAATGCGGTGCACGTAGTCCTCTGGGTCCATGGGGACGTCGAAGTTCACCACGGCGTCGATGCCGCTGACGTCGATGCCGCGGGACATGACGTCGGTGGCCACAAGAATCTGGCACTTGCCTGCGCGGAACTTGGCTAGGGCGCGCTCGCGGTCCTTCTGCGAGCGGTCCGCGTGCATCACGTCCACCTCGAAGCCGGCGCTCCCAAGGAACTTGGATACGTCGTCCACGCGGTGCTTGGTGCGGCAGAACACAAGGACGCGCTCGGGGCCGTACGTGCGGACCAGCGCCTCCAGCAGCGGGGTCTTCTGGCCCTGGGTCACGGGGCAGAGGTGCTCCTCCACGGTGTCGGCCGTCTCGCCGATGCGTGCAATCTGTATGTTGACGGGGTCGCGCAGCATGGCGTCCACCGTGCCCTTGATGGAGGGCGGGATGGTGGCGGAGAAGAGCAGCGTCTGGCGGTCCTTGGGGCACGCGGCCACAATGCGGCGGACGCTGGGCCAGAAGCCCATGTCCAGCATGCGGTCCGCCTCGTCCAGGACGAGCACCTGCACCTGCGAGAGGTCCACGTGATCGTGCTCCATGAGGTCGATCAGACGGCCGGGCGTGGCCACGAGCATGTCGCAGCCAGCTTGCAGCTCCTTGATCTGGCGGTCGAACTTGGTGCCACCCATAACGATGACGGCGCGCTGGTCGGTGTGCTTGCACACGACTGACACCACGTTGTCAATCTGCTGCGCCAGCTCGCGCGTGGGGGTGATGACCAGGGCAAAGGGACCGAAGGGGTGGGCGGGAGCCTGCGGAGCGTCCTGACGCGCGGCGGCGTTCTTGGGCTTGCGCTTCTTGTTGCGACGGCGGCGCTTGGGCTTGTGGGGCGAGCCCTCCTCGGGCGAGAAGGAGATGGACGGCTCGGGGTGCGCCGCGTCGGCCAGGACGTCGGGGCCAGAAGGAGAATCCTCCGCTTGGTCGTCACCAGGTTCCTGTGGCTTTTCCTGCGTGTCCAGCGGCTGCGGATCCAGTGCCGTCTTGGCCTTGTGGTGCCTGCGGCGCCTGCGCTTGGGCTTTGCGCTGGGCTCGGCCACGGGAGTGGCCTCCGGCGCTGGCGCGGCAGCCGCCTTGTTGGGCTCTTGCGCAAGCGGGGCAGACTCTTCGTGCTCGGCGGCGGGCTCGGTGGGCGCCGCCACTGGTTCTGGCTCGGCGCTGGCAGCCAGCTGCTCGCGCGCGGCAGCCTCCTGCGCGGCCTTCTCGGCATCCGCGGCAAACTGCTCCTGCTGCTTTATGCGAGCCGCCTGCGAGGCAGCTGCAATCACCTGCAGAACTGGCAGGGCGAAGGCAGCCGTCTTGCCGGTTCCCGTTTGCGCGGAGGCAACAACGTCGCGGCCTTGCAGGACCACGGGAATGGCCTGCGCCTGGACGGGGGTGGGTTCGGTGAATCCGAGGGCGGCGACGCCCTCAAGAACGTGCTCGTTCAGCCCGAGCTCGGCAAACTTTGAAGTATCCATGCGCCTAAGTATCACGCATCTTACGGCCAAGAACCAGCTTGCTCGGCTTTCTCACGAGAAATTGCAGGTGGCGGTGGGCGTTCTTGCATGGCCTGCCTGTCGCAAGGCCTCCCGCGTCGCGGTTTGACGGCGTTGGCATGAGAACGCGGGCGTTGGCGGAGGGTCTTGATATACTGTGGCATGCTGTTAATGAAATGGTTACCAGCCGCGCGGTTGTGCGGCTGCGGTTCTTGGGAGGCCCTGAGGCATGACGCGCTGGATGCGAATGGATCGAATGCCCAAGCGCCTTGCTGCGGCGTAGTCGCACGGCAAGGCGTGCCTTCATCTGTTTCTCACCTACCAGCGGGCGCCAGGCAATTGCGACCTAGGTGCCGATAGGAGCAAGCTTCATGCCAATCAACATTCCCGACGGGCTTCCCGCGAAGACAATACTGCACCGAGAGCGCATCTTCGCGCTGGAGGAAGAGGCGGCAACGCGCCAGCAGATCCGCCCCCTGCACGTGGTGATTCTCAACCTCATGCCGAAGAAGATCGAGACGGAGACGCAGATTCTGCGTCTCATCTCCAAGTCGCCCCTGCAGGTGACCTGCGACTTCATGCGCGTGAGCAGCCACACCTCCACGCACGTCTCGGAGGACCACCTGGTCAAGTTCTACCAGACGTTCGACGAGCTCAAGGACGAGTTCTACGACGGCATGATCATCACCGGCGCGCCCGTGGAGCACCTGGAGTTCGATTCCGTGGATTATTGGGACGAGTTCTGCGAAATTGTTGATTGGTCGCAGACGCACGTGTTCTCGACCATGTTCCTGTGCTGGGGCGCGCTCGCTGGCCTGTGGCACCTGTACCAGATTCCCAAGAAGCCGCTGGGGCAGAAGCTCTTCGGCGTGTTCCCGCAGCGCCTGTGCGACGAGTACAACTTCCTCACCAACGGCTTTGACGAGGTGCACTACATGCCGCACTCGCGCCACGCCGCCATTGAGGTGAGCGAGCTGGCCAACCACCCTGAGCTGCACGTTCTTTCTGAGGGCTTCACCAGCGGCCCGGCGCTCATTGCCACGCGCGACTTCCACGAGATCTACGTGACCGGTCACTTTGAGTACGGCCGAGACACCCTGGCGGACGAGTTCTGGCGTGACATGCACGCCGGCCTGCCCATCCACCTTCCGGAGAACTACTTCCCGGACGACGACCCGGAGAACCAGCCCATCTTCACCTGGCGCGCGCACGCAAACCTGCTGTACCGCAACTGGCTCAACTGGGTGTACCAGATGACGCCGTACGACCGCACGCGCATCCCGGAGGAGATTGAGAAGCTCCGCGCGGACACCGACGAGGAGATCGACAAGTTCTAGCCGTGACAAAAGGGGACGTTTCTCTTTTGTCATGCGAACAGCACCGAGGCTGGCTCCGATGAATTCCGGAGCCAGCCTCAGCGGCTGAGCTAGGTTTGTGTCAGAAGGGAAACGTCCCCCATTGACACGCTAGTCCACGAAGTCCTCGTTGATCTGAATGCCGAAGTCGCGGCAGGTGTCCTTCAGGCCCTGGTCGGAAATGACGTTCAGGAACTTGTCGGAGCCGCCGTTTGCCGCGCGCGCCGCAATGTAGAGCTCGGCGGCCTTCTCGATGGTGTGAGCGAGGCCAAATGCGGTATCAAAGTCGGGGCCGCTCACGAACAAACCGTGGTGCGCCCAAACCGCCGCGGTGTACTTCTTCATGAGGTCGCTGGTGGCCTTGGCAATGTCCGCGCCGCCGGGGACCATCCAAGGCACCACGCCCACGCCGGCCGGGAACACGACCACGCACTCGGTCATCATCTGCCACAGGATGCGGCTGAAGGCGCGGTCCTCAAGCGGCACAATGAAGCTCATCTCAATGACGCCCGGGGTGTGAGAGTGGTAAATCACGCGGTTGGTGGGGTCGGCGGAAAAGCGCACGCAGTGGTTCATGTAGTGGCTGGGGAACTCGCTGGTGGGCTTGGCGCCCTCGAGCAGGCCCCAAACAATGCGGTAGGCGCTGCCTTCGGCGTTGATCTCCACGATGCCGATGTTGTGGGCGGGGTCGCCGGCAACGTTGCGCATATATTTGCCGGAGCCGGTGGAGAGGAAATAGCGGCCGGCCAGCGTGGTGTCAGTTACGCCCATGTTGACCCACTCGCGGGGCTCGCCAAATTCCGGCTTGGCAGCTGCAACCTCCGTGTCATCCAGCAGATAGGTCAGGTTGCCGCCGTTGCGCTCGTGCCAACCCTGCAGCCAGCCGTCATCGCACATCCTGCAGAAGCCCTTAACAAACTCAAGATCCTCAACTGCCATCTTTCTTGCCTCTCTCTTGCGGCCCCTTCCGCGGGGCCAACCTTTGAAACTTGCCAATCGCTTGCCTATTTCTTGCCGGTCTTTTCCGGCTGCTTGCACGTAACTGCCGTGGCGCACTTCTTGCCGCCAGCTTGCTGGGAGCTTGCCGCCCGCTTGCACCTACCTGCAGATGACCTCCACGGGCACGTCCAGAATCTTCGCGACCTTAAGAATCGTGTCGATATACCTGCCCTGAGCTGCGGCGTAATGGTGGGTGGGGCCAGCCTCGCACCAGCGGTTGTTCCACTCGCGCGCGCCAATGGAGAAGCGCGTGCGGAAGGTGGTGTCGCCGTTGCCCAGCGTGGGGCCGTCCTCAATGACGCCCTCGCTGGCCACGAACTTGAAGTGGCCGTCCGCGTCCTGGGTGATGCCCAGGTAGGTGACGGGGCCAGGCTTGGGGTAGAAGCGCGTGAGGAAGCCGCCGCCCGCCTTGCCGTGGAACACGGGCACGATCTCCATGCTCGCCTTGCGCGCGGTGGAGAAGTCCGCGTCACCGGAGCCGGAGTGGCCAATGAGCACCACGTCGTCGTTAAAGTCGAAGGTGTAGAACTCGGAGAGCTGGCAGGCGCCGGAGATGGTCTTCATGATGCTCATACCCAGGGCGACCTTGATGTCACCCTCGACGGCGCAGGCAACGCCCTGCTTGATGAGCATGGAGAAGGCCGGGATCAGCATGCTGTCCAGCACGCCCGCCTTGCCCTGGGCAAAGCCGTCGTAGTGGCTGGCCACGAAGCCCAGGTTCTCGTCGCGCACCCACTGCTCAAAGGCCAGGACGTAGCGGGCCATCTCGTGGATGTCCTTCTCGTCGTACTCGCCCAGCACATCAAAGGTGTCGTGAATCTGCGCAACCTCGGCGGCAATGGCGGCCTCGTCGGTGACGTCGTCCGCGATGGCCCACATCTTCTCCCAGTCAAACTGCTTGGTGTAGACGCCCATGCGGTTGTAGAGATTGGTCTCGTCGATGTAGAGGTCCATCATGCCGGGGTAGGGGCGGCCGATCTGCGCCAGGTTGGTGTTACGGAAGCGACGGCGGACCTGGGCGGCGCGGCACCAGTCCTCTATCTGGGCCTTGACCTCGGGGTCGTCGCCCTGCACGCCGGTGATGACGGCGTGGCGCTTGCCGGCGCGGTTGAGGTCGGCCACCATCTCGCCCACGGCGCCGCCCGCGTAGCCAATGCCCAGCCACTCGGCCGTGCCGGCGGTGGCAAAGTCCAGGCAGCGGACCTTCTGCAGGTTAACCAGCACCACGGGAACATTGAGGTCACGAATGGCTGGCAGCATGTTGTAGCTGGTTGCATAGGTAAGCAGCTGCATGAAAACGAGGTCCACGTCGGCTGCACGGAACTTGTCGCCAGCTGCAGCGGCGGCCTCCTTGGTGGTCACGAGGCCGCCATCAACGACCTCCACGGTGGTGGGCAGGGATGCCTTGAAGTCTGCGTATTGGGACTCGAATTCGGGGACGAGCTGGGGGAACTGTGGAAGGTAGGCGCCGAGCGCAATGGAGAAGACGCCGACCTTGGCCTTGGTCTCTACTAGCATGAGGGAAGGACCTCCTTGATTTCGAAGCTCTGCTTGATTGCTGCGCGCGCGGCTGCCAGGTCCGCGTACTCTCCTGCCTGAATGAACTGCACCATGAGGTTGCCCAGGGCCGTGCCCTCGGTGGGACCGGCAAAGACGGGCAGGCCGCAGGCGTTGGCGGTTGCCTGGTTGAGGTACTGGTTGTTGGAGCCGCCGCCAACGATGTTGATGCTGGTGTATAGCTTGCCGGTCAGGGCCTCCAGGTCGCGCACGGCGCGCGCGTAGTCTGCCGCCAGCGAGTCGTACACCACCAGGGCGACCTGGCCGTCGGTCTGCGGCACGGGCTGGCCCGTCTGGGCGCAGCAGGAGCGAATCTGCTCCACCATGGACTCCGGCGCCAGGAACTGGGGGTCATCCACGTCCACCTGGGCGGCGAAGCCCGCGGCGCGCGCGGCCTCGGCCTCCTCCACCAGCTTGCCCCAGCTGGGGGCCTCGCCGTAGCGTTCGCTCAGCTCGCGGCGGACGTTCTGGATCATCCACAGGCCCATGATGTTCTTGAGGTAGCGGAAGCGGCGGTCGTAGCCACCCTCGTTGGTGAAGTTGGCCGCGGCGGAAGCCGGCGTGGTGATGGCGGCCAGGTTCTCCGTGCCAACCAGGCTCCAGGTGCCGGAGCTGAGGTAGACGGCCTGGTCGTCGCGGGCGGGCACGGCCAGCCAAGCGGAGCCGGTGTCGTGCGTGGCGGGCAGGATGACGGTTGCGCTGTAGCCCACCTGCTCCGCGACGCTCGCAGAAAACTTGCCGAGCGCGCTGCCGGGCATGCGCATGGTCTGGAAGATGCGGCGCGGCAGACCAAGGCGAGAGATGAGCTCGTTGTCCCAGGTCAGGGACTCGGCGTTCACCAGCGCCGTGGTGCTGGCGTTGGTGTACTCGTTGGCGGCGACGCCCGTGAGCAGGTAGTTGAGGTAGTCCGGGATCATGAGGAACTTGTCCGCGGCCGCAAGCTGCTCCGGGTGCTCTCGCTTCAGGGCGTACAGCTGGTAGGCGGTGTTGAACTTCTGGTATTGGATGCCGGTGCGCGCGTACTGCTCGGCAAAGCTGAGCACGCGGTTGCGCTCCAGCTCCTCGCGGACGCCGTCGGTGCGGGAGTCGCGGTAGCCCACGGCGTCGCCCAGGCGGTTGCCGTCCGCGTCCAGAAGGACGAAGTCCACGGCCCAGGTGTCGATGCCGATGGTGTCCGGCGTCAGACCCTGCTCGCGTGCGGCAGCCAGGCCTGCCAGCACGTTCTGGAAAAGGGCGTCGATGTCCCAGCAGAGGTGACCGTTCTTTTGCACCAGTTTGTTCTCAAACCGGTAGACCTCGGTCAGCTGCATCTTGCCGTCCACGACCTCGCCCACAATGTGGCGGCCGCTGGACGCCCCGATGTCAATTGCCAAATGCCGTGCGCTCATGCTGCTCCCCCTCGCTTTGCCACCCACTGTGCAGTTGCACCGCATTCGAATGAGTGGCTTGTTCTTTCGCTTTTCGTTGCACCCAAGACTACGTGCTGTTTTATGGGAAATCCATTCGTTAAACTGGTGCAAAGTTTCGAAAAAACGAACTGCCTCAGAACGGGGGTGAGTCGCCGTGCTCCAATACAATTTGGACGTGGAGAAAAACAGCACCTGGCTGCGGTCAACGCCCAGCCCACAGGAGCTGGTGCAGCCTTACTACTGCACCGAAGTTGGCTGCTTTTATGCGCTGCGCGGATTCACAACAGCTAGGTCCAACAAGAACTCGTTCATCGTGTTCTACACGCTGCACGGCGCGGGCTTGGTGCGGCAGGGCGGGCAGGAGGTGCGGTTGGAGAAGGGGCAGGCCCTGCTCATGGACTGCCGGTCGCCGCAGAGCTATGGCACGGCGCTGGATTCTGCGCGCTGGGACCACCTGTGGGCGCACGTGGATGGCGCGGGGGTTGCGGCAATTGGGCAGCTGATGGGCCTGCCAACGTTGGCTCCCGTGCAGCTGCATGAGAGTTTTGCGCGAAAGTGCTTCCAGGAAATTGAGAGCAACGTGCAACGCGAAAGCGTGCCATCAACGCTTCGCACCGGTCTTGCAGTTCACGAGCTGCTCTCTGCCATGGCGCTGGAGCTTGCGGAAAGTGCGCTGCAAGGTGCAGAAGCAGAGCCCGTGGAGCGCGCCATGCGCGTGGTGGAGGAGCGCTATGCCGAGGACATCACCGTGGACGACCTGGCCGGGGCCGCCAATGTGAGCAGCTCCTACCTCATGCGGCTGTTCAAGAGGCAGATGGGCACGTCGCCTTACAACTACCTGCTGCGCTACCGCATAACGAAGGCACGCGAGCTCTTGGCCGAGACGGATGAGCCCGTGGCGCAGATTGCGCGCGAAGTGGGCTTTTCCAGCGAGAGCAACTTCTCATACCGGTTCACTAAGATGGTGGGCCAGAGCCCGCGCGCCTACCGCCAGAGCAGCCCCATGAGACAGGGGGACGCACCTTTTGTCTCATTTGAATAACCCGTCGGATAACTCGCCGGTCGCGAACTGAGGGGGACGGTGCTCATCCTTCCGCCAGTCCACAAAAGGAGCTTCAACATGATTCATGACATAGTTCGTCTCAACGAATCCGGCACCGCAACGCTGGAGTGCTTCGTGCTGGACAACCAGATCAGCACGCGCGCGACCAAGACGCGGCCGGCAATGGTCATATGCCCGGGTGGTGCCTATCTGAAGCTGGCGCATCGCGAGGCGGAGCCCGTAGCCGCGCGCTTCCTGGGCATGGGCTACGACGCCTTCATTTTGCGCTACCCCGTGTACGTGACGAGCGCGCCATCCGCGCCGGGCGAGTTGCCGCAGGTAGACCCCGCATCGCACTACCCAGAGCAGCTTTTCTCGCTGATGCAGGCCATGGCGTACGTGCGTAGGCACGCGGAGGAGTGGGACATCGACGCCGCGCGCATTTACGCGCTGGGCTTCTCGGCCGGCGGGCATGTGGTTGGGTCGCTGGCGGAGCATTGGGATGACGCAGACCTGCTCGCGCGCGGCAACTTTGCTGCCAGCGAGGTCAAGCCGCGCGGCGTTGTGCTGTGCTACCCCATGGTGACGGCAACCTTGGTGCAAGATACGCTGGCAGCCGCAGAAGCCGCGGCGGGTGAGCCGGGCCCGAACAGCGTGAGCCTGGCGCAGCTGGCGGAGGTGCAGACGCTTGCCGTCTTTGGCAAGGCTGACCCTAGCGAGGCCGACTACGACGCCCTTGACCTGCGCAAACACGTTCGGCCAGACATGCCGCGCACCTTTGTGTGGCAGACGGCTGCTGATGACACACTCCGCGCGTACGAGACGGCGGACTTCGTGACGGCGCTCATGCGCGCGGGCGTGGAGTGCGAGTTTCACCTGTTCCAGAACGGGCCGCACGGCATTTCTCTGGCTGACGAGACGACTTCTTCCGAGGCGCGCCACGTTAACGCGGCGGCCGCGCGCTGGATTGAGCTTGCGCAGACCTGGCTTGCGCTGGACGGCGGGCCGATCAACCGGCCGCTGTAAAGAGGCACCCGCCAGTCAATCGCCCGGCTTGCACGGCCACCCCACCATGGCGTCTTCGCTTGTGGGGTAAAGCTCCGCATGGCCTGCGACCTGCGGTCTTATCAGAAAAGAATGCTACCCCACAACCGAACGCCGACGGTTGTGGGGTAGCGGCCGCAAGTCGGTCCAGACTCGAATCGTTTGCCGCCGGCCCCTTTCAGAGCCTCGCAAGAAACTCTGCTGCCGTGACTATCTCAATATCGTGGAAGCTGCTGAGCTCAAGTAGGTCCTTGTCGCCGCTTACGATGTACACTGCGCGGCATGTGTCTGCACATGCAAGGAACTTGTCGTCATCCGGGTCTCGACATAGCTGCACGGGTGCGGTTGGCTCAATCATGTTTACGCAGCTCAGGAAGATGCCAAGGGCATCTCGCTTGAGATGCCCTTGGCCACGCTTGATCATTTCTTGCACTACCTCGTCGTACTCTTGCACGATTTCTGGTGATGCAAACACTTCCGCTTCACCGTGCCATATGTGTTCCAGGACTTGCCGGGGCTTGCCGCCGAAAAAGACGCCAGAGACTAGCACGTTTGTGTCAATGACAACTCTCATGAGGCCTTCTTCTCTCGAGACCGCGTGAACGCAATGGCATCATCAACGTCACTGGGAGAAAGTCCGTTCTGCCGAGCCCAGTTTTGCGCCTCGTCAAGCGCCATCGACAACTCGTCTTCGGACGGGACTTGGATCTTGCTAAGGACTATCAGGTTGTCGCGGGCATACACGGCGAACCTATCACCAGCATCGAGCTGCAGATTCTTGCGAATTTCTGAGGGAATAACGATTTGACCCTTTGAGGACATGGTCAGAATGTCGGTAGACATTACTCCTCCAATCGTAAGAAATGCTTACGTTCTTAGGCAAGAGTATGCCCCATAACCTGCATTTTCAAACCAGGAATTTCCAGACACAGTCTCACTTCGCTTGTGGGGTAAAGCTCCGCATGGCCTGCGACCTGCGGTCTTATCAGAAAAGAATGCTACCCCACAACCGAACGCCGACGGTTGTGGGGTAGCGCTTAGTCAGTCTGGGGCCCAGTCCCTGTGGCTACGCCACCAGCCACTTGTACTTCTTCACGCTGTACAGCGGCACGGCGGGCAGCAGGATGGGAACCGTCTGGCAGTAGCGCTGGTACTCGGGGTCCTTGCCGTAGTTGCGGTCTTGGCGCATCTCCAGCCGGCGCGCGCCGCCGAACATGATGTAGATGATGGAGATCCAGCCGATGATGGCGCAAGCCCACTGCAAGCCACCTGCCAGCGCGCCAAAGCTGGAAATGAAGACGCCCGTCCAGTTGACGAGTTCGCCCAGGTAGTTGGGGCAGCGGACGATGCTATACAGGCCGGAGTCCACAAAGCGGCGCGGGTTGGCCCTCTTGGCCTGCTGCTTCTGCAAGTCTGCGGTCAGCTCCAGCAAAATGCCAGCCGCCTGCACGATGAGGCCGACCCAACCCCAGACGTTGGGGGCGGCACCGTTGGCCAGGCGGAAGTAGACGGGCGCGACCATCAGTGGGTACAAAATGCCGACGGAAATCCAGATGGCGATGCGCGCGCCAACGGAGACCTGGTTGTTGCCCTTGATCTCGCGCTTCATGAGCTTGTTGTAGCTGGCGCTCTTGACCTCGCGATATGCCAGATATCCGCCAAGTCGCAGACCGTACACGATGAGCAGCACGCGGAAGAGCACGTCGAGCGCGCTTGTCGCGCCGGGGAACATGATGAAGAGCGCCACGCCGAGCGCGGCAATTGAGAAGCCGTAGCCCAGGCTGATGAACCAGACGTACTTGTGGAAGCCGATTGCGCTGACGACCAGCGCGACCAGAATCAGGATCAGGAACTGCATGAGGACCTCCGAGGGATGGTTGAGCGGCGCGTGGGTGGCGCCGAAGTGCGACTTCGTGGCTATAACAGAACCAGATATGCCCAGAACACGTGAAGGTTATTCGGGTGGGAGCTCTTGATTGCACGAGCGGTGATTGTCGCGCTGCAGGAAGCTTCCGCCGTGATGAAGGCTACCTCACAAATGGAAGCCTCCACTTGTGAGGTGGGCCGCCCATGGGTGCGCCACGGGTGCCGCGTCGAGGGGCGCGCTAGGGCGTTCTCGCCGGGCATCACGTCTGGATGAGACAAAAGGTGCGTCCCCCTGTCTCATGGATGAGACGCAAGAACCGGCCCCGCGTATTACAGCCAGGCGGTGAGGGTGTCTGCCACGCGCAGGGCGTCGTCGCGCTGGTGCAGCATGGCCAGCAGGTTGACGGCCGCCTGCGCCTCGTCGGTGATCACGTAGTCCGCGCCGCGTGTGGCGCACGTGAGTACATCGGTCATGTCGTTTACCGTCCACACGCCAACCTGCTTGCCCGCGCTGTGAATACGCTCGATGTTCTGCGGCGTCGCGGTCTCCTCCTCCACGAGCAGCAAGTCGCAGTTCATCTGGCCAAGCTCGCCAAAGCCCAGGTACAGCAGGTAGCCGGTCTCAGCCTCGGGGTGAGCGGTCTCCAGGTAGTCAATGAGCCCGTAATCAAGGCTGATGAACGCGCACTGGTCCAGCATGCCGCGATCCGCCACCGCGCGATACGCGTCTTCGGCCATTTGCTGGTCGGCAGTCTCGCCCTTGAGCTCAATAAAAAGATGAACGTTGTCGCGCGCGGCGTCGAGGGCCTCCTCAAGCGTCGGCACGGTGGTGGTTGGGGCCAGCGGGTTTGTCTCGTTGTGGACCTGCAGCTGCTTGACTTCTGCCAGGGTCATCTCCGATGGCTTGCGGCTGTCGCCACACAAGCGCGAGAAATCTGCATCGTGATTCAGCACGTAGGCGCCGTCAGCCGTGCGCTGAATGTCAATCTCCGAGCCATAGGCACCAATCTGTCCCGCCGTGCGAATGCCGTCCGCGGTGTTTTCCGAGGAAGAGACACCCGCGCCGCGATGGGCGATGACGCGGGTGGTGCTTGTGGCAGGAAAGAACTCATCAAAATGGCTGCTGGCAAGCAGACTGATGCCAGCGCAAAGCGCAAGCAGGCAGACACAGGCCAACGCGCTGGCGGCTCTCTGGCGACGGGCTTGCAGCTTGCTGGCACGCGCAGATGCGCATGGCCTGCCGCAGGCTTGCTCGTAGCTTGCGGTAATCAGCATGATGGTGAGCGGCGTGAGCAAGACGTAAAGCGCGCCCAGGGCGACAACGGTGACCAGAATCAGGAAGACCGTCCAGAATCGTGCAACGTTGGTGCCAAGTTGCAGCTGGTCAAGTGCGAGCGCAGGAGCAACTGCAGTGACCAAGAACAGCAGCACAAAAGCCAGGATCGAGGCAAGTGTCAGCTTGACCAGGTTCCACAGAAGCGCGCGCCAGCTGACGCGGACTATCTGGTGCGAGCGCGCCAGCGACTCTGGCATTGATCTGCCGTCTAGCGCTATTCCGTGGAAAGCAAAGAGGTAGATAAAGCCAAGCGCGCCGAGAGCTACCAGCGCAAGCGTGTACAGAACTCGCAGGACGGTGTTGCCGGTGATGACAGAGAGTATGAAATCCGGGATGTAGAAGCTCTGCGTCAGAGAAATGCCGATTGACGCCCCCGCCAGCGGGCCAGCCAGCGCAACGTAAAGTGCAACCAAAATACCAGTCGGGGTAAGGAGCTGCCTGAGCGTGCCGAGTGCACGGCGCATGATCTCTCCGACGCTGGGCCTTTCTCCGTGCAGCGTTGCGGCGCAAAGCACCACGAGGGTGCTGATTTCGAAGACGGTGTACAGAATGAGCACGAGAAGGCCGATCAACGCGAGGCCCCAGCCCTCCCAAGTGCGCAGCAGGTAGGGGAGGTCGCCGCTGGTGAACGCGGGGCGGCCGATGTGCCACAGCAAAGTGCCAGACAGCTGCTTGAGCGCCTGAATGAGAAATGCAAGAACGAGCTTGAAGACGATCTCGTAGCCAAGCACCTGCCACAGGTTGCGCCCGAGGCAGGCGGCAACGTCGCGGACGCAGGGTGGTTGGGCGGAACGCTTGAAGTGGCGTGGGGTTGCGGACATGGGGCTCCCTCGGAATGGCTTGCGATGCGCCCATTGTACGGCGAGGCAATGCGAACGCGCGCCGTTTCTCTCAGGGGGTCTCCTCTTGCCGGCCGACCCCACAAGCGGAAGGCTCCGCTTGTGGGGTAAGGAGGCGCACAGGCGCTTACCAGCGCTTTTATCGCAAGACAAAGCTACCCCACAACCGAACGCCGTCGGTTGTGGGGTAGCGTACTAGGGGCCAGCTTGGAAGCGTGACAGAAGGGAAACGTCCCCTTTTGACACCCTTTTGACACGGCCAGCTATCGCACTTCGTACATTGTGGTGACGTTGCCGGCAAAGTGCGGCTTCAGCTCGGCCTTGTGTGCCAAGAAAACGCTGCCGTCGTCAGCCGCACAAGCCTCGGCAGACTCCCACAGGTTGACGTTCACGACAACTGCGGAGTCGTCCACCGCCTGCCACACGTAAGATGCTACACAGCCCTGAACGGTGCCCATGTCGGCCGCAAAGCGCTGGGAGGCAGCCAGGTAGGCATTCTCGTGGCCAGCCTTGGCCGTGTTGGTGATCATTTGAACGAACATCTCGTCCCTCCTTTGGGCTAGGCCCTTACAGTTCGGCGCCGCGCGTGGCAATGACGTGTTGGTACCAAGCGAAGCTGTCCTTGCGGTAGCGGGGCATGCCCTTCGCGCCAAAGTCCACGTACACAAAGCCATAGCGCTTGGCCGGGTCGCCGCTGGCGGAAAGCAGGTCGATGCAGCCCCACGGCAGGTAGCCCAGCACGGGAACGTGGTCTTCCAGCACCGTGGCACGCACGGCCGCGATGTGCTGACGCAGGTACTCAATGCGGTAGTCGTCGTGCACGTGCCCGTCTTCAGTGAGTACGTCGTCCTTCACGCCCAGGCCATTCTCCACCACCATGACGGGCAGGCCATAGCGGTCGTACAGCTCGTTCATGAGGATGCGCAGACCCGTGGGGTCGATTGTCCAACCAAAGCTGGACTTTGCAAGCTTGGGGTTCTCGAACGAGGCGTACATGGTCTGCACCGTCGTCGCACCTTCGGCGGCTGCGCTTTCCTGGTCTGCCTGGCAAATGGAGAAGTAGTACGAGAAGGAAATGAAGTCCATGTGGTAGACGTCCGCGGAGAAGGGCGTGCCGTCCGCACCACGCATGTTGGGCTTGAAGCCTGACGCGAGCATGGCCGCCGCCTGCCGGGGGTTGTACGTCCCGTGCGTGCAGACGTCCAGGAAGTCCCACATGGTCTTGCGGTTATGGCGCTGGGCCGCAATCACGTCGACGGGGTCGGGCGTGAGCGGGTAGGCCAGGGAACTGGCAAGCATGCAGCCGATGCGCGCGCCGGGGCACAGCTCGTGGCACAGGCGGACGGCACCGAAGTGCGCGCGCAGGGTGTTGTGCAGGATGCGGTAGGTGTCCGCCTCGCTGACCTGCGGCGCATTGGGGCCGAAGGCGCTGGGCCCCAGTAGCTGGAAGGCGGGCAGCATGGTGCAGAGGTTATCCTCGTTCAGGGTGAGCCAGTCGCAGACCAGGTCGCCAAAGCGTTCGAAGCACACGCGGCTGTAGGCCAGGAAGGCATCCACGGTGCGGTCAGACAGCCAACCGGCCTCCTTACCCGCAAGGGCCAGCGGCAGGTCCCAGTGGTAGAGGGTGACGACGGGAGCGATGCCCCTCTGCCGCAGATACTGGAAGACCTGGCGATAGAAGGCGATGCCCTCCTCGTTTACGGTGCTGTCGCCGTTGGGACAGATGCGCGTCCAGCTGATGGACATGCGGAAGGCGGAGAAGCCCATCTGCGCCATGAGGTCGATGTCCTCGCGCCAGTGGTGGTAGAAGTCCGAGGCGGTGTCGAACTTGGCGCCGGAGCGCAGGGGCACGTCGTATACGCTCTTGCCCTTGCCGCCCTCGGAGGCACCGCCCTCGAACTGGAAGGCGGACGTGGAGCCGCCCCAATAGAAGTCGGCGGGGAGGGTGGCGGCCGCGCCGCCGGCGCCGTGGCCGGCGGCTGTAGTGGAAGCGACAGCGGCCATGCTATGCCTCCTTCTGGGTCTTCTTGAGGGAGGGGACCTTCACGCCGGACTTGGCGAGCAGCCAGGTGCTGACGAAGGCGGCGGCGAAGGAGATGACGATGGTGGCAATGCCCACCAGGACATTGGAGATGCCCAGGTCGCCGAACATGGCCGGGATGCCCACCACGCTGGAGGAGGCAATCATGTACATGCGGAAGCCGAAGAGGCCGGCGAAGGCGCCGCCCACGGCACCGCCGATCATGGCACCCAGGAAGCCGTGCTTGCTGGGGAGGTTGACGCCGTACATGGCGGGCTCGGAGATGCCCATGATGGCGGAGAGGGAGGCGGAGATGGCAACGCCGCGCTCGTCGACATCCTTGCGGGTGAGGGCGATGGCCATTGCGGCGCCAGCCATGGCGAGGTTCTCGGCGAGCATGGAGGGCATGAGGATCTGGTCAAAGCCGAGGGTGGTGATGGAGGCGACGATGACGGGGAAGGCGAAGGAGTGGGTTCCGGTGGCAATCATGACGGGGGTGAAGAAGCCCAAGATTGCGACGGCAAGGAAGCCCAGGTTATCGCCCATCCAGGTGACGCCCGAGCCGAGCAGGTTGCCCAGCTGCGCGCCCAGGGGGCCGATGACGATCAGCGTGAGCGGGACCATGACCAGCATGGTGCACATGGGGGCCATGAAGGAGCGCACGATGGTGGGGAAGATCCTGTTGAAGAAGCGGTCCACATAGGAGAGCGCCCACACGCCCAGGATGATGGGCAGGACCTGCTGGCTGTAGGTGGCCGCCGGCACTGGGATGCCCAGGAAGGTGAGTGCGTCAAAGCCGAGCGTGGAGACGTCGAGCCCGGCGAAGTTCACCAGGTTGGGGTGAACCAGAACCGCCGCCAGCAGCATGGAGAGGAAGGGGCTGGCGTTGAGCTTCTTGGCCGAGGTGTACGCGACGAAGATGGGCAGGAAGTAGAAGCCGGCGTTGTAGATGGTGTTGAGGATGTAGTAGGTGGAGCTGGTCTCGGACAGGACTCCGCAGAGCTTGAGGATGGTGACCAGCGCGCCGACCATGCCAGATGCCATGAGCACGGGGACGATTGGGGTGAAGATGCCGGAGACGACCTCAAAGAAGCGGTCCATGGGCTTCTTGGGTGCCTCGTCTGCGGCGTCGGCGGCCACGTCGCCGCCCTGGCCCACGCCCATCTTTACGACCTCGTCGTACGCCTTGGTGACATCGGGGCCAATGCAGACCTGGTGCTGGCCGTTCTGAATGATCAGGTCGATGACGCCGGGGATGGCCTTGATGGCAGCGGCGTCCACCTTGGTGTCATCAACGAGCTGGAAGCGCAGGCGCGTTGCGCAGTGCATCACGAACTTCACATTGTCCTTGCCGCCAACTCCCTCGACGACCTGCTCGGCCAGCGCCTTGTAATCCTTCTTCGCCATGCCTTTCTCCTCTTGGTTCGGCGGGCTCACGACAGGGTGTCCGTCCGCCTTGGCAAGGGCAATATATCGCATGCGATGTGGATTTGGGAAGAGAAAACATCGCATACGATGTAATCTCTCCATAAACGGTAGATATGTGCGTGTAAACGATTCAAAACGAATGATGCGTTCGCTCTGGTGCTAGGTATATCGTGTACGATATTAGGTGAAAGGAGAACGACTGATGACTACCGAGAACATGTGGGGCGCGGCGTCTGGCATGCTGACGCGCCTCCTGCACGTGGTGGACCGAAGCGTGCTGCGCGAGATCACCGATAGGCTTGCCCCCTACCGTCTGTCCCAACCGCAGGCGGTTACGGTGTGCTACCTGCATGATCACGCTGACGAGGACGTGTACCAGCGAACCTTGGAGCGGGAGTTGGGTCTTTCCAACCCCACCGTTGCCGCCATGGTGAAGTCACTGATTGCGAACGACGTGGTGTACCGCATTCGCAGCAAGACGGACAGGCGGTATTACCGGCTCAAGCTCACGCCGCATGGCGAGGAGTTGTATGAGCCGGCGCGTGATGTGCTGACGTCCGTGAGCCGGAAGTACGAAGAGATGCTCGAGCCGGACGAGGTTGCCGAGCTGATGCGCTTGCTGGGAAAGCTGTACCCGCATCCGACGGAGAAGGAAGTGGAGGCGTCCCAACAGAGCTAAGGCGTCTCGCGCGAAAGGCTGCACTTGCGAGAAGAGAAGGGGTCTACCCCACAAGCGGAAGGCTCCGCTTGTGGGGTAGAAATCTACGCTGCCTCTGACCTGCGCAGTTTCGAAAAAAGAACGCCACCTCACAAACGGAAGCTTCCGTTTGTGAGGTGGCAAGCAAGGGGGGCTAGTGTGTCAGAAGGGAAACGTCCCCTTTGTCCTACATCTTGCCTTCGATGGCGTCCTTGGAGAGGCCGAAGAACCAGGTGACGACGAAGGCAACGACCACGCCGAGCACGGTGCCGATGATGCCGTTGACGAAGTTCATCGAGGAGCCGCCCGCGAAGCCAAGGGTCGCGAAGATGCCGGTGGTGGGAGCGTAGAGGACGGTGCGGGTCAGCGCGCCGTAGAGGCCAGCCGCAGCGCCGCCGGCGATGGAGCCAATCCAGGGGCGCTTGTAGCGCAGGAACACGCCGTAGAGCAGGGGCTCGCCAACGCCGCCGATGAACTGGGTGATGAAGTAGCCGAGGGCGAGGTTCTTCTGCTTGGGCTCCTTCAGGCGCAGCCAGACGGCCAGCGCGACGCCGGTGGCAACGAAGTTCTGAATGTTGGCTGCCATGAGGACCATGGTGTCCTGGCCGGTCTGGGCGAACTGGGCAAGAGCGATGGCGGCGAGGCCGACGTGCATGCCGGTCATGACAAGGATGGGCCAGGTAGCTGCGATGAGGGTGACAGCCAGGAAGCCGAGCGGGGTGCTGCCGAGCCACTCGAGGAAGGTGGCCAGGCCGGTGCCCATGTAGTTGCCGAGCGGGGCCAGGGCGCAGAGGGAGACGGGCAGCATGACGACGAAGGTGAAGAAGGGCGCGAAGACGGTGCGGATCTGCTCGGGCAGGTGCTTGTTGAAGAACTTCTCAACGTAGCTCATGGCCCAGACGCTGAGCAGGGACGGGATCAGGGTGTTGGCATAGCCAAGCGTTGGCGCGGGAATGCCGTAGACGCTGTAGGCCATGGTCTGCTCGGTGGCGGAGGAGAGGGCGACGAAGTTGGGCTCGATGAGGATGGCGCCCATCAGCGCGCCGAGGAAGGGGTTGGCCTTCAGGTACTTGGCGGCGGAGACGCCGGCGATGATCGGCAGGAAGTAGAAGGCGGCGTTGTAGACCTGGTTGCAGACGAAAGCGAAGGCGGAATCGTCGGCGACGAGGCCGAGCATCGTGGAGCCGAAGACGGAGATGACCGTCTTGAACAGGGCGCCGGTAATCAGGACGGGAATCAGCGGGACTACGGAGCCGGAGAGGAAGTTGAGGATGTTCTCGCCGACCTTCTTGGGGGTGAGCTTGCCCTTGGGCTTATCCTCGGCGGAGAGGTCCTCGTCCACGGAGCCGCCGGCGGCTACGCCGAGCGAGACGATGGCGCTGTAGACCTCGGGAACCTTGGGGCCAATGATGACCTGGTACTGGCCGCCGGTCTTGGCCAGGCCCAGCACGCCGTCGGTGCCCTTGACCTGCTCGTCGTTGGCCTTGGACTCGTCCTTGAGCGTAAAGCGCAGGCGCGTCATGCAGTGGGCGAGGTTGGAGACGTTCTCCTTGCCGCCGACTGCGGCCAGGATGTCAGCTCCGAGCTGCTTGTTATCTGCCATTGTTCTCCCCTTCCAGAGACTTTCTTGCTTGTGTCCACTACCTTGGGTAGTGGACGTTTGCTCTTGACGGTTAGAACTATAATCGGGTCAAATACCTGCAACAATGACAAAGACTGTCCCGATGACTGGCAAAATATGGCAACCGATGGACCTTTCTTGCGCAAGACTGGCAGAATTCTGCGGAAGAGGCTTCCGGAGTATCAAAGAAGTGGCCGCCGCCCCAGTGAGGCGACGGCCACGGTCGCGCTGCATTGTGCGGTACCGGCGCATCCGGCTTCGCGGTGCTAGTCTTGCAGGCTCAAGAGCCAAGTCTGCTGCAAGCCTTCCGCAAGCTCTTGGCTCGTGTACTGCGCTTGCACATAGTTGGCAGGCAGCTGGACGTCCGCCTGCACTTCGCTGGGGATGGTGACGGTCAGCTGCACGGAAGCCGGCGTCTCTCGCGTCCAACTCACGGTAACGTTGCCAGCAGGTGTGGGGTAGGTGGCAGCCATGCGGTCGGTGTCGTGCGAGAAGTACGGCTGGATCCGCACATGGTTGGCGGCCACGGCATCGTCGGCCACGGTGATGCCGCCGAGTGCCTCGTAGAACCATTGCACGTAGCTGGAGAACATGGCGTGATTGTAGGAGTCCACCGTGGGCTCGAACATCTCTGCCAAGGCACCGCTGCCGTTGGCCAGCATGTGCCTGTAGCTGGGGGAATCTTCTCGATTCAGCCACGCCTCCACCGCGTCGTCGTGGCCAGTCTGGTGCAAGAGGCTCCATGCGAAGCTGGCACCAAAAATGCCGCAGCTGAGCACGTTGCCCTCGGCTTGCATGAGGCTTGCGAGAGAATCGCCAGCAGCCTGCCGGTCCATGAGTCCCAACCCGCCCGCGAAGGCGTAAGACGTCTGCGTGCCGTCGGCAAAACTGCCGTCAGCATGCTGGAAGCGGTCGGCAATCTGCGTGCGAAGGCCAGCTGCAGCCTCCGCGTAGCGCTCCTGCGCCGCAGAGTCCTGCACAACTGCGGCAAGCTTGCTGCCAAGTTCTGCAAATTGCAAAATCGCGCACCAGCTGGTGAATTCGCGGTCTGGCGTGCCGCCCTTCCAATCGCCGCCGTCCTGCTTCTTTGTGCTGATGCTGCCGTGGTCGCCCAGGCAATGCTCGGCCAGCTCCTCGGGGTCCCACCCAAGCAGGTAGTCAGTTAGCTTGCAGATGTATGGCCATTCGCTTGCAACCAGGTCGCGCGCGCCGTACCACTGGTATGCCTTGAACGTCAGATAGGGGTACGCCAGCTGCCACAAAAGCGGGCCCCCGCCCTGGCCGGTTCCAAGCGACTGGATGCCCATGTAGGGCGCGGTCTCTGGCACGCCGCCGGCAGCCGTCTGGTCGTTGCGGAAATCTCGCACCACTTTGGCAATGAGCTGCCCGGCGTCGTACGTGAACAAATTGCTGGTAGCAAGGGCAACCATGTCGCCGCCGTAGCCCAGGTGCTCGCGGGCGCAGTCCTCCCAAGTGCCATGGATGTTGTTGAGCTTGGTGCGCAACGCGGCGTCAATCATCTGGTCGTACCAGGCGTTGCCCGTGCGAATGCTGCCCGCGGGGGCCACCGCAGTGTGCACGTAGGTTGCACGGAAGCGGCGCAGGGCTGCGCGAGAAATGCCCGTCACAAGCGCGTAGCGGAAGGAGTGGGCGCTGAACTCGCTCTCGAAGTGGTTCTCGCCCTCGCGGCAGACGATGGTATCGGTTTCCGTACCGGTTGCCGGTGCGCCGGGGCCGCCGGGAACGACGACGTCCGACCCGTCTGGCTTGGCGTGGGGAATGGTGGTGCCGACCATGCCGGCGTGGTTGCTGTCAAAGATGGGCAGGCCATCGGGGCCAACGACCTCCGCATAGCGAACGGTGACCACGTCACCGGCGTGCGCGACAAAGCTGAGCGATGCAAAACCCGTGACCATTTCGTGCAAGTCAACAAGCAGCGCCGGCTCGCCATGGAACTGGACCTCGCGCGCGTCCACGCCCGTCACCGTTTGGAAGCGGCGAATTGGCGGCACGACGGTGGGCGCAAGCGTGCGGCTATTCTGGCCCACCACGCGCACGGGCAGGGGAGCCGGCTCAACCAGCCGCAGGTCACGGCGCTCGCCCAGGTAAATGTTGTTGAAGACGAGGTTGCCTTCGGTGTAGGTCCAGCTGTCGTCACTGACCAAAAGGGCCTTCTCGCCATCCTGGTCCTCGGTCACAAGCTCAACCAAAGCCGCGGGCGTACCGACCTCCGCCAAACGCTCCCGAAGGTTGTACTTGCCAAACAAGGTGAGCGGGGAGGGGTTGTACCAGCCGTTTCCGAGTTCGATGCGCAGCTCGTTGCCACCTTCGTGCAAGAGACCCGCAACCTCGTACTCGTTGAAGTACACCAGCTTGGTGTAGTTGGTCCAATCGCCCACAAGCTCCGCCGTCGTGACGCGCTTGCCGTTGAGGTACGCGCGTGCGAAGCCCAGAACCGCAACGCGCAGCTGGGCGCTGGCTGGCACCTTCGCAAGGTCAAGCGTTCGCAGAAGAACGTGGTTGCGGTGGTCTTGGTAGTAGCCGGCGTCATCGGGACCATATTCGTAGGCTGGGCCAGAAATCCACTGTGCGTGATGCGTGAATGCGTCCATAGTTACCTCGCGGCCTTGAAGGGTGTTAGATGTTCCAATGTTTACGCAACAAATGTATTCTTGGTGTCACAACTGCGGCAATGTCAAACGGTGCGCAGTTTACTAACAAAATTTTAGACGCCACGCGCAAGACTGGGGGTTGTTGTGAACACGTTGGAACTGCCCGCGGCGGTGCGCGCCGCCGACCAGGCCATGCCGCGCCATACGGGCGGGGAGATTCTGGATCACTTCCGCCAAAAGTATCCCGTGGTGGAGCTGGACGGGCGCGAGGTGTTCCTCTTCACGAGCGCGCGCGGCTTTGGCGATCGCAAGCACATCGTTGCGTTCCATTCGTCGGAGTTCGCAACGGTGCCGGAGCACATATATCAGTACGTTCTGATCACCTACTGCTATTCCGGCCACTTCCGGCTGGTGGTGGACAACAGTGCGGTGACGCTCGGGGCCGGTGACTGCTTTGTGGCGGACCGGCACGTGCCGCACGGCGTGTTGCCCACGGGGCCGGACGACATTGCCATCAACATCATTCTCAACGACCGCTTTTTCCAGCGCCGCATGATGACGGACATTGCGCGCCTGCACGCGAGCTTCGCAACGGCCCTTGCCACGCCCGGCGATTCCCATGCGGGCTGGCGGGTCTATCGCACGGCTGGCGACGAGCTTGCACGTACCTGCATTGAGCGCATACTCTGCGAGCACCTGGACCCGCGCGCGGGCACGCCAGACATCATTGACGACTTCATTGCCGCGCTGCTCACGCACCTCTTCCGTACGTACGAGTCCGACCAGGAGCGCGTGCGCGAGGACGAGAAGTACTCCACGCTCATCGGCGACGTTCGCGGCTACATCGAGCAGAACTACGCAGACGGCAACCTGGGGCGGATGGCGGCGGCGCTGGGCTACGAGAGCACGTACCTCTCCAGCACCATTCGGCAGGGCACGGGCAGCACCTTCAAGCAGCTGGTGAACGAGGAGCGCATGCGTCATGCAATGTTGCTGCTAAGGTCCAGCAAGATGCCGGTTTACGACGTGGCGAGGGAGGTCGGCATCTCCAACCTGACGCAGTTCTACAAGCGCTTCCGCGAGTATGCCGACTGCACGCCGCAAGAGTACCGCGACCAGTGAGACAGGGGGCCGGTTCTCGCGTCTCATTGCGCACAATGAGACGCGAGAACCGGCCCCCTGTCTCATCAGGGGAAACGTCCCCCTTTGTCATGCTATGCTTGCTAGGCCGCCGCGCGGGAACAGCGCGGCCCACACGTGAGAGGACCCATCGTGAGCACCACCATCGATACCGATATGACCGTTGTTGACTTCCTTCGTCGCAACGCGCAGAACTACCCCAACAAGGTCGCGCTGGTTGAGGTGAACCCTCAGCGGCAGGAGAACCGCCACATCACCTGGCGCGACTACGACCTGGTGGAGACCACGGAGGACGAGCCCTTCCGGCGCGAGATCACCTGGGCCGTCTTCGACGAGAAGGCCAACCGCTTCGCCAACCTGCTGCTCAGCCGCGGCATTCGCAAGGGCGACAAGGTGGCCATCCTTCTGTACAACTGCATCGAGTGGCTGCCCATCTACTTCGGCGTGCTCAAGACCGGCGCCACGGCCGTGCCGCTGAACTTCCGCTACGCATCGGACGAAATTAAGTACTGCCTGGACAAGGCGGACGTGGACGTGCTGGTCTTCGGGCCGGAGTTCATCGGCCGTCTGGAGAACATCGTTCCGCAGATCCAGCCCGGCCGCCTGCTCTTCTACGTTGGTGACGACTGCCCCACCTGGGCGGAGCCTTACCAAGAGCTGGCAAATCTCTGCAGCAGCCGCGACCCCATGATTCCCCTCAGCAACAGCGATGACGCGGCAATCTATTACAGCTCCGGCACCACGGGCTTCCCCAAGGCAATCCTGCACCACCACCAGAGCCTGACCCAGGCCGCGGAAATGGAGCAGAAGCACCACGGCCAGACGCCAGACGACGTCTTCCTGTGCATTCCGCCCCTGTACCACACCGGCGCCAAGTTCCACTGGATGGGCTCGCTCATCAGCGGCGGCAAGGCGGTGCTGCTGCGCGGCGTCTCTCCGCAGTTCATCTTTGACACGGTGAGCCGCGAGCACTGCACCATCGTGTGGCTGCTGGTACCCTGGGTGCAGGACATCCTGACCGCCATCGACCGCGGCGACCTGCGCCTGAAGAACTACGAGCTGGACCAGTGGCGCCTCATGCACATTGGTGCGCAGCCGGTGCCTAAGAGCCTGATCCAGCGCTGGCTGGCCTACTTCCCCAACCAGCAGTACGACACCAACTATGGCCTGTCCGAGAGCACCGGCCCCGGCTGCGTGCACCTGGGCGTGGAGAACGTGGACCACGTGGGCGCCATCGGCGTGCCCGGCTACCGCTGGGAGTGCAAGATCATCAACGAGGACGGCTCCGTGGTGGAGCAGGGCGCCGTCGGCGAGCTGTGCGTGAAGGGCCCCGGCCTCATGGAGTGCTATTACGGTGACCCCGAGGAAACCGCAAAGACGCTGGTAGACGGCTGGCTGCGCACGGGCGACATGGCCATGCAGGACGAGGACGGCTTCTACTGGCTGGTTGACCGCAAGAAGGACGTCATCGTCATGGGCGGCGAGAACCTCTACCCCGTGCAGATCGAGGACTTCCTCAACTCCAACGAGGCGGTGCAGGACGTGGCCGTGATTGGCCTGCCCGACGAGCGCCTGGGCGAGATTCCCGCGGCCATCATCGAGCTCAAGCCGGGCTACGAGAACACCACCGAGGAGGACATCAACCAGTTCTGCCTGCAGCTGCCGCGCTACAAGCGGCCGCGCAAGGTCATTTTTGCCAAGGTGCCGCGCAACGCCACGGGCAAGATCGAGAAGCCCCTGCTGCGCCGTACCTACGGCGCCGAGCACCTTGTCGCCAAGGAGTCTGGTAGGTGAGACAGGGGTGAGACAGGGGGACGCACCTTTTGTCTCATATGAATGAGTAGTCAGGGGGTCGGCGCACGCGTCGGCCTCCCTTTTTCATGCGGGCGGCTGATCTTGCCGCTGCCCTGCCGTCACGCCCGCGCAACGATGTTCCGCCCAATTCCCGTGATGCGAGCAACCTGCCTCACCGATAGCCCCGAATTGCGTAGGTGCCGCAAGACGGAATCGCGTTGCCGGCGGTCAAGCGCGGCAATGGTCGCTGGGTCATGGTCGGCAAGCGCGAGGTCCCGCATGGCCTTTCGGGCGATGTCAATTGCCTCGCCATCGGTGACCCTCTTGCAGCAAGTGTCTATATCCATGCAAGCCGATTCTGCCGCGCCGTCTGCGTCCTGGTGAAAGCGCACGAAGGCATTGGCCCCGCCAAAGACCGAGGTCACGAACTCGGTGCGCGTGAGCATGTGCGCGTGGGGATGCACGTAATCGTTGTAGCTGCTCCACGCGTAAGAGGGGCTGGGACTCAGCCCTCCCACAACCGGATTGAGGTGGATGTACCGCACGACCGTCATGAGGTAGGTGTCGTCCTCAACGGGCTCGCTTGCAAAACGGCCCTGGAACAGGTGGCCAACGCGGTCGTGGTGGGCGTTGTAATAGGCAACGTAGCTGTCGCCCAGCCTCTTCATAAGGTCTTGAATGGCGGACAAATCACCGTGAAGCAACAGGTGGACATGGTTTTCCATCAGGCACCAGGCCAGGACTTCGACGGCGCAGGCCTTGCTGAACCGAGCCAGGGTACGGACGTACTTGCTGCGGTCCGCCTCGTCCTCAAAGATGATCAGCCTGCCCACGCCCCTTGCCATCACGTGGTAAATGTTGCTTGAGCTGCACTTTCTTGACAGTCTGGTCATGATGCCCTCCCTGTTTTGGACCGGTCGAATGGGTGGGCACATGGTGCGCCTGGAATGGCACGGCGTACCCAAGGTGGCTGAAATCCGAGCCCCGCCAGCACGCAGAAAACTTGCATGCATATAACGGTGGACAGAGAATCCCCTGCTCTGCGGGGCGACACAAGTCGGGTTGGCGCGGAGACCGCTGAGAAATGAGACAAAAGGTGCGTCCCCTTGTCTCATCCGTGTCTCATGCCTATGGCTACCCATGACGTACAATGGACCGCGTATGTTGCGCGGCGGGGAGGCCGCGCTGCGCCGACGGGGGTGTCGCCAGCCTTGCGCGTCGTCTTATGCAAATGAGACAAAAGGTGCGTCCCCCTGTCTCATAGGGAGGGAAACGTGAGCAAACAGCTGCTTTCCGGCAACGAGGCCATAGCGCAGGGCGCATGGGAGGCCGGAGTGAAGATCGGCACCGGCTACCCCGGCACGCCGTCGACGGAGACGCTCGAGAACCTGGTCCACCACGAGGACGTGTACTGCGAGTGGTCCCCCAACGAGAAGGTCGCCCTTGAGGTGGGCATTGGCTCCGCCATGGGCGGCGTCCGCACGCTGGTGACCATGAAGCACGTGGGTCTGAACGTGGCGGCGGACCCGTACATGAGTGTGGCCAACACCGGTATCAATGCAGGCCTGGTGCTCTTGGTGGCAGACGACCCGTCCATGTATTCCAGCCAGAACGAGCAGGACTCCCGCAACTACGCGGCCTTCGCGTGCGGACTCCCAGGAGGCCTACGAGTTCTCCCAGCGCGCCTTCGAGCTCTCCGAGCAGTTCGACACGCCCGTCATGCTGCACGAGACCATGCGCATCGCCCACACCAAGACCATGGTCCAGGTTGCCAACGCCCGCGCGGAGCTTGCCGCCCGCGACTACACCAGCCAGCCCAACAAGTACGTGATGATGCCCGCCTACGCCGTGGCTCGCACCAACGTGACCAACGCCCGCGAGGACGCGCTGGTCGAGTACGCGGAAACCACGGACCTCAACCGCGCCGAGTACCGCGACACCAAGGTCGGCATCATCGTGGCCGGCGCGCTCTACAACCACGTGCGCGAGGCACTGCCCGACGCCTCCACATACAAGCTGGGCCTTTCCTGGCCGCTGCCGCCGCGCGCGCTGGCGGACTTTGCCTCCAAGGTGGACAAGGTCTACGTGGTTGAGGAGGCCTGCCTCTACTTCCGCGACCACGTAGCCGCCCTGGGTATCCGGCTCAGCGAGCCGCCCGCCCAGCCCCTGCCTCGCTCTGGAGAGATCTTCCCCTGGCAGATCAAGGCCAGCTTCGGCGCGCCCCTGCCGGAGCACTTCGATGCCGCTCAGGGCCTGCCGCCGCGCCCGCCCGCGTTCTGCGCCGGCTGCCCGCACAGGCTTGTCTTCTGCGAGCTTCGTCGCATAAAGGCGATAGTCACCGGTGACATCGGCTGTTACACGCTGGGTGCCGTCGCGCCCTACAAGTCCGTGGATTCCGTCATCGACATGGGCGCCTCGCTCAGCATGAGCCACGGCATGGAGCTGGCCCAGGCCCAGGAACGCACCGGCCGCCCAGTTGTGGGCGTCATCGGCGACTCCACCTTCGCGCACTCCGGCATCACGAGCCTCTTGGGCACCGCCTACAACGGCGGCAAGGGCACCCTCTGCATCTTGGACAACCGCACCACGGCCATGACGGGCACGCAGGGCAACCCCGTGAACGGCATCACCCTCTCCGAGCAGGGCAAGCGCGTCTCGCCGCTCACGGACCCCGCGGACAAGCCCTCCATCCTAGACCGCCCGGCCGGCAAGCCGCTGGACCTCGTGGCCCTGTGCCAGGCCATCGGCGTGGACGAGATAATCCAGGCGGACGCGCAGAACCTCAAGGAGGTGCGCTCCGGCTCTCCGTCATCATCTTCAAGGCGCCCTGCCGCCTGGTGGACCGCTCCAAGAAGCCCATGCCCTCCATCGAGCAGTGCCGTCGCTGCGGCCAGTGCATCCAGATCGGCTGCCCGGCCCTTGGCAAGGACGAGACGGGCCATGCGGTCATCGACCCCACGCAGTGCATCGGCTGTGGCCAGTGCGTGCAGGTCTGCCCGTTCGGTTGCATCAAGGAGGCGTAGAACATGCCACACGCTATCGCATCGGCCGAGTCTTCCACCGTCAAGCTCGGCAAGCAGGTCCGCATGGAGGGCACGCAGACGGTCCTTCTGGTGGGTGTGGGTGGCCAGGGCACCATCCTGGCCGGCAACATCCTGGCCATGACCGCCTCCGAGGCAGGCTTGGACGTCAAGGTGTCCGAGATTCACGGCATGAGCCAGCGCGGAGGGTCCGTCTCGACCATCATCCGCATGGGCGAGCACGTGGACTCCATGATCTGCGACCCTGGTTGCGCGGACGTGCTGGTGGCCTTCGAGGCCATAGAGGCCCTGCGCAACCAGCAGTTCCTCAAGAAGGGCGGCAAGCTCTTCGTCAACAACGAGACCATCGTGCCCGTGCCGGTGAACATTGGCAACGCCACCATGCCGGTGGACATTCCCGGCAAGCTGGACGCCATTGGCGCGGTGAAGATTGATGCGGGCGAGATTGCCCGTGCGGCCGGCAGCCCCCGCTCCACCAACGTGGTGCTGGTGGGCGCGCTCTCCACGGCCCTGCCCTTCGCGGTGGAGGAGTGGGAGGACGCCATCAGGCACCGCGTGCCGCCCAAGACCATCGAGGCAAACCTGGAGGCCTTCGCCCGCGGCCGCGCCGCCGCCGAATGAGACACGAGACACGGGGACGGTTCTCGCGTCTCACGTGAGACACGGGGACGCACCTTTTGTCTCATCTGAATGAGTGACGAGGCGCTTGGGCCCCTTTACCCAAGCGCCTCACGGAGGGAGGTTGACGGTGAACGACAACGCAGGACCCGAGAATCAGCCCCGCACCGACGCGACGCCCGACGCACGTGGCGTCTCGTTTGCCGTCGACCTCCTTTCCACGGAGGACCTCATGGCGCGCCTGCTGGCCTCGGCGAGCCCAGAGGCATACCTGGCCAGCACGCCCACGGAGGAGCGGTCGCTGCCGCAGTACTTGGATGACCTGCTGCAACAGAACGGTGTCACCAAGTCCCAGGTCATCCGATCTTCCGGCCTGAACCCAACGTTTGCCTACCAGATCTTCGCGGGCACGCGGCACGTCGGGCGCGACAATGCCATCAAGCTGGCATATGGCTTGCGCTGCAACCTGCGGCAGACCCAGCGCCTGCTGCGCCTGGCCGGCCATTCCGAGCTGTACGTCAAGATTCCGCGAGACGCCGTCATCGCCTACTGCATGCAGAACGGTGCGACCCTGGCCCAAACGGACGAGACTCTGCTGCGCCTTGGCCAGGACCCGCTGTCGGCCCCCGACGGCATCAAATAGCCATGACCGATGACGAGCTGCTGCAGACGCTGAGGTGGACGGAAGGCTTCGCGACCATCCGCACCATGGCACAGAGCGCGGGTGGGACAACCAAGCTCGTCATGCGCGGGGACCAGGGACCCTTCATACTGAAAGAGATTCCTCTGCAGCTGGCAAGCGTGGAGGCTTGGCGGCGCGCGATGGGAGTCGTTCACCCGCGCGTGACCCGCGTGTACGAGGTGCGCGAGCTGCCAGACAAGCTTGTGACGGTGAGCGAATTCGTGGAGGGCGAGAGCCTGCGCGCGCTCGTGGAGCGTACTGGCCCGCTTGCCCCGGAAGCGGCCGCCTCAATCCTAAGAGACGTGTGCCAAGGGGCCGCCGCCCTGCATGAGCTGGGCATCATTCACCGTGACATAGCCCCGGGGAACGTGATCGTCTCCCCGCGCGGGGCCGTCCTGGCGGACTTGGGCAACTCCCGGGTGCACGCTGCCAGCGAGAAGGTTGACACGGTGCGCCTGGGCACGGCGGGGTTCTCATCGCCCGAGCAGTATGGCTTTGCCCAGACGGACGTGCGCTCGGACGTGTTTTCCCTTGGCAGGTTGCTGCAATACATGCTGACGGGCCGGGTGCCGCAGGAGGGCGAATCTCTTGACGGGCTCCCGCCGCGCATGCGCAAGGTGGTGGAGAAGGCCTGCGCCTTCGAGCCAGGCGCGCGGTACAAGTCTGCTCGGGAGCTGGAGCGGGCACTGCCGGGGGAAGGCGCGTACGCGCGGACTGCGGGGCCAGGTGCCGCTCCCTCGCCTGGCGGGCACGTCCGTGACGTGTGGGCCGGCTGGGAGGCGAATCCGCGTGCCGTCTGGCGTGGCTGGCGGTCCTGCACCTCGCGTGTGCGCAGGGTTCTCGTGGTGGTAGTGCTGGCAGTGGTGGCCCTCTTTGCCGTCGCATTCTGCGGGGGCTGCTCGCCCTACTTCCGGTGGAGCATACCGTGTGGCCTCGCTTTTGGTTTGGGCTACGCTGCCATGTGGCTGGGCGTTTTCGGCCTGCCGGGGCTTGAAGTATGCTGCATGCTGCTGCGCTGCGGAGGGTACTCCCCCGCGGTGGGGACGCTCGGCCGCCGGCTGGCCAGGCTGGCCGTGACCTGCCTGCTGGAGGCGCTGGTCTTGCTGGGCGCCGCGGGAGTGCTCATGCTCGCGGCGGGCACTCTTTTCCCGGGCGCGGCGCAAGCTGTGGGCTGAAGCGCCTGCCGGTGGCTCCCAATTTGCCAGCGGCACCGTGGCGCCGTTGGCCGGCGAACGCAATTCGCGCAATACAAGGGCTGTGACCTGCGGTTTATTGCGGTCTAACGGGGCTGCTTGTTAGCCACGAGCTAATGAACTCATCGCGACCCACTGGGAGAATCTCCTCCACTAGGCCCATTCCCGGGCGTAACCGCTGGTGGAGGAGATGCGCTATGAAGAAGATGAATGTGCTGGTTGTTTCGGCGGCATTGGCGTTGTGCGTGGGCGTTCTGCCCGCCTGCGGCAGCAGCTCGCAGGAGTCTGCCGCCGGCTCCTCTGCGGTGGTTTCGGCGGGCAGCAGCGAACAGGCCTAGGTGGAGACCGCGCCCGCCAGCGAGCAGGACGCCCAGGCGGAGGCCCAGGAGGACGATTCCGCCGACGTGGAGAAGTACCTCTCCATCCAAATGGGCTCCAGCTACCAGGACGTGGTCGCCATTATGGGTTCCGAGGGCAAGGTCAGCTCGCAGACGAGCGTGGGTGACAGCAACACAACCCTCTACGAGTGGGACGTCAAGGGCTTCGGTTCCATGAACGTGACGGTTCAGGATGACGTGGTCGTGGGCAAGGCCGAGATGGGCCTTGGAGGCGGTGACGACGTGAAGGTCACCTACGACCAGTACCAGCAGGTGACAACGGGAATGTCGTATGACGAGGTCTGCGCCGTCTTTGGTGGCAAGGGCGAGCTCGTCACTCAGTCCTCCCTCATGGGCATTACCAGCGACATATATATGTGGAGCGGCACGGACCTGGGCGCCAACTGCACCATCAGCTTCCAAGACGGCGCAGTAAGCTCAATGTCCCAGTACGGCCTGGAGTAGGAGACGCGGGGACGGTTCTGGTATCTCGCTCAAATGAGACAAAAGGACCGTCCCCCTGTCTCCCCCTGTCTCACCCCAGTTCCACGTGGCGGAAGGTGCCGTCCTCGTACAGGCCGTAGCTGTGTGTGCCGTCCTTGGGAATGCCCACGCTGCCAGGGTTGAAGCACCAAATACCGGGGTGCGTGGCGCTCTCCTGGTTGACCTTCTTGTGGGTGTGGCCGTACACCATGGCCGCGCCGGCGGGCAGCTGGGGCATCTTGTCCACGGAGTTGTGGATGCCGGGCCCCCACACGTGGCCGTGCGTGAGGAAGAGCTCGCGGCCGCGCCCGCCGGTGGCGGGGTTTGCGCAGTCTGGGTCCCACAGGACGGAGTAATCCGCCATGCAGGGGAAGTCCAGCACCATCTGGTCCACCTCCGCCTCGCAGTTGCCTCGCACGCAAATGACCTGGTCCTTGATGCCGTTGAGCATCTCGATCACGCGCTTGGGAGCGTAGTCTGGTGGCAGGTCGTTGCGCGGGCCGTGGTAGAGCAGGTCCCCCAGCAACAGCACGCGCTCGGGCTTCTCGGCGTCGACGGCGGCCATGAGGCGCTCGCACCAGTCTGCGGCGCCGTGGATGTCAGATGCAATGAGCAGCTTCATGGGGTCTCCCTATGTTGACGTAGCTTGACGCTCCTAGGTTACTGCGTCACCCTATCGCCATCGCCAGCAAAAAATCTATTATTTGCAGACTTAGATTATGTATAGAATCGCAAACAGGGGGAACAATACACACCGATAAGCAACGCGCGGGGGCGGCAAGGTGCCGCAAACGCGGCAGGGGCAGAGGGCCTCGGTCGTCCACGCGCCAACCGGAAAGGATTCTAACCATGTCTAAGATTTTGGGCATCGACCTTGGCACCACCAACTCCGCAATGGCCGTTCTCGAGGGTGGCGAGCCCACCATCATCGTCAACGCCGAGGGCGACCGCACCACCCCGTCCGTGGTCGGCTTCCGTCAGGATGGTGACCGCATCGTGGGCAAGGCCGCAAAGAACCAGGCCGTCACCAACCCCAAGAACACCGTCTTCTCCATCAAGCGCTTCATGGGTCGTCGCTACGACGAGGTCGGCTCCGAGCTGAAGACCGTCCCGTACACCGTCAAGGCCGGCACCGGCAACCGCGCCGTCGTCGAGGTTGACGGCGAGGACTTCACGCCCGAGCAGATCAGCGCCATGATCCTCTCCAAGATGAAGGCCG
Source organism: uncultured Olsenella sp. (assembly GCA_900314495.1). Taxonomy (GTDB): domain Bacteria; phylum Actinomycetota; class Coriobacteriia; order Coriobacteriales; family Atopobiaceae; genus Olsenella_K. The sequence goes on along the minus strand of OMVJ01000029.1, from coordinate 1,536 downwards.
ACGCCGAGAAGTACCTAGGCGAGCCCGTCACCGACGCCGTCATCACCGTTCCCGCCTACTTCAACGACGCCCAGCGTCAGGCCACCAAGGACGCCGGCAAGATCGCCGGCCTCAACGTGCAGCGCATCGTCAACGAGCCCACGGCTGCCGCCCTTGCCTATGGCCTGGACAAGAAGAACATCGACCAGACCGTCCTGGTCTTCGACCTCGGCGGCGGCACCTTCGACGTGTCCCTGCTGTCCCTCTCCGACGGCGCCACCATGGTCCTTGCCACCAACGGCGACAACCACCTGGGCGGCGACGACTGGGACCAGCGCGTCATTGACTGGATGGCCGACAAGTTCCAGCAGGAGAACGGCATCGACCTGCGTCGTGACCCCATGGCCCTGCAGCGCCTGAAGGAGGCCGCCGAGAACGCGAAGAAGGAGCTCTCCTCCGCGCAGCAGGCAGACATCAACCTCCCCTTCATCACCGCCGATGCCACCGGCCCCAAGCACCTCAACTACACGCTGACCCGCGCCGAGTTCGAGCGCATCACGCGCGACCTGCTGGACCGCTGCAAGGCTCCTGTCACCAAGGCCCTGCACGACGCCGGCCTGCAGATCTCTGACGTAGACGAGGTCATCCTCGTCGGCGGCTCCTCTCGTATGCCCGCCGTCCAGAACCTGGTCAAGACCATCACCGGCAAGAACCCCAACATGTCCGTCAACCCGGACGAGGTCGTTGCCGACGGTGCGGCCGTCCAGGGCGGCGTCATCACCGGTGACGTCAAGGATGTCGTGCTGCTGGACGTCACCCCGCTCTCCCTTGGTGTGGAGACCATGGGCGGCGTCATGACCAAGATGATCAACCGCAACACCGCCATCCCCACCCACATGACGCAGGTGTACTCCACCGCGGCCGACAACCAGACCTCCGTCGAGATCAACGTCCTGCAGGGCGAGCGCGAGATGGCGCGTGACAACAAGTCCCTGGGCAAGTTCACGCTGAGCGGCATCCCCGCCGCCCGCCGTGGCGTGCCCCAGATCGAGGTCACGTTCGACATCGACGTCAACGGCATCGTGAACGTTACCGCCAAGGACAAGGGCACCGGCAAGGAGCAGAAGATCACCATCTCTGGCTCCACTGCGCTTTCCGACGACGAGGTCGATCGCATGGTCAAGGACGCCGAGTCCCACGCCGAGGAGGACAAGGCCAAGAAGGACGAGATCGAGGTCCGCAACCAGGCAGACTCCCTGGTCTACTCCACCGAGGAGACCCTGAAGGAGCTTGGCGACAAGGTGCCCGCCGACACCAAGAAGATGGTGGAGGACGCCGTGGCCGAGACCAAGAAGGCCCTGGACGGCACCGACATCAACGCCATCAAGGCTGCCAACGAGAAGCTCCAGGAGGCTGGCCACAAGCTGGCAGAGATCGTGTACTCCGATGCCAACGCGCAGGCCAGCAACCCCGCCGGCGGCGCGCAGGCCAGCGGCTCTGACGACGACGTGGTGGACGCAGACTACGAGGTCGTGGACGACGACAAGGACAACAAGT
>OMVJ01000001.1 GCA_900314495.1 uncultured Olsenella sp. | reverse complement strand
ACGGCCCCTCCCGGGGCCGTTTCAGTTCCAGATCGTTGTTTTCGCCCGCTGAGCTGGGCCTATGCCGGAATCTCTCCCACAGAAACCACCGAAGAGCCACTTTTTGGCACCTCCCAAGTATCGGAAACCACCGCGATGGCGATTCTTGCGAGATTGATGGCATGCCAACAAGAAGCTGCCCCGCAAATGGAGACTTCCACTTGTGGGGCAGCATTTTCGTGCACGAGGTCTGGATCTTACTGCGCCAGCGGCAGGGCCTTCTGCAGGCGCGTCAGCGTGGTGACCTGGCCCAGCAGCTCAAGCGACTCGCCCAGCGGGGGAGACACCTGGTTGCCGCATTCGGCCACGCGGACGGCGCCGAAGAACTTGCGCTTGTTGGTGCCCAGCTGGTCGGGCAAGGGCTCCAGTGCGCCGTCGATGGCCGCAGCGGTCCAACCATCCGCCGGCAGCGCGGCCAGGGCGGTCTGGGCCGCCTCAAGGTAGGCGCGGGTGCCCTCCTTGGCCAGGTTCTTCTTCACGGACTTCTCGTCAAACTCGACGTCGTCGCCCTGGTACAGGAAGCGGGCCTTCTCCACCACGTCCGCAGGCAGGGTCACGCGCGGCTTGAGGATGGAGGAGAGCAGGTCATACCAGGCGGGACGGGCGGCATAGACGCCTGCGGCCTCGCCAGACTCCAGCCCGGCAGTTATCAGTGCCGGCACCAGGAACTGCTGGGAGAAGGTGGCGTCGTCCATGGCCTTGAGGTACTCCGCCTGAATCCAGTCCAGCTTCTTGAAGTCGAAGGTGGCGGGGTTCTTGCTCACGTGGTCCAGCGAGAACTCGCGCGACAACACGTCGCGCGGAATGATGGTGGTGTCGCCGTCCAGGGCCCAGCCAAGCAGAGCCAGGTAGTTCACGAAGGCGTCGGACAGGTAGCCCTGGTCGCGATACTCCTCCACGGAGGTGGCACCGTGGCGCTTGGAGAGCTTCTTGCCGTCCGGACCAAGGATCATGGATATGTGGGCGAAGGTGGGCACGGGGGCGCCCAGGGCCTCGTACACCATGATCTGGCGCGGGGTGTTGGACAGGTGGTCGTCGCCGCGGATGACGTGGGTGATGCCCATCATTGCGTCGTCCACCACGGTGGCGAAGTTGTACGTGGGCGTGCCGTCGGAGCGGAAGATGATGAAGTCGTCAAGCTCGCGCGCGTTGAAGGTGACGTTGCCGTGCACGGCGTCGGGCACCACCACGTCGCCGCGGTCCAGCGGCACCTTGATGCGCAGGGTGTAGGGCTCCCCGGCGGCGATGCGCGCCTTGGCCTCCTCCGGGTCAAGGTCGCGGCAGGTGCGCTGGTAGCCCTGGAAGGGGTCGTGGCGCTCCTCGGCGGCCTTCTTGTCTGCGGCGAGCTTCTCCGGCGTGCAGAAGCAGGGGTAGGCCTTGCCCTCGTCCCACAGCTTCTGCGCCGCGGCCTTGTAGAGGTCCATACGGTCGGTCTGCTTGTAGGGGCCGAAGTCGCCGCCGACCTCCGGGCCCTCGTCCCAATCTAGCCCCAGCCAGCGCATGGCGCGCAGGATGATCTGGGTGTTCTCGTCCGTGGAGCGGGTTGGGTCCGTGTCGTCTATGCGCAGGATGAAGGTGCCGTGGTTGGCGCGGGCGAAGGCCCAGTTGTAGATGGCGGTGCGGGCGCCGCCCACGTGGAGCTTGCCGGTGGGCGAGGGCGCGAAGCGAACGCGCACCGGGCGGTTGGTCTGGTCGCTGGAGCTCATGGTGGCCTCTCATGTCTGGTTGGCGGAAAACATACAGAAACGCAGTAAGTATAGGCCCCTACCAAACGGGGCGGGCCCGAAGCGGGCACCGTGCAGCAAACGCGTACAAACACGCGAGCTCAATCGGGTGACCTCATTGGCTCTTGCGCTAAGGTTTTGTACGGAAGATAATCTGAATCGTACGAATATTGCATATAGAACCGTACGAATTGAGGAACTATGACCATCACGGCTACGGAACTCAAGGAAAACTTGGGACGCTATCTGGAGCTCGCATCCACCGAAGACATCATCGTCAGCAAGCACGGCGTTCCCGTTGCACGGCTCACCGCCCCGGGCTCATCTCGGGTCGAACGCATGCGGTCGCTGTTTGGAATTCTTCCGTCGAGCGTCTCGGTTGAGGACGCGCGTGCGATACGGGGGGAGGAGAAGTGGGGGCTCTCCTAGACACTAACGTGGTGCTTGATGCTCTGGCAAATCGGGAGCCGTGGGCAAAAGAGGCCAAGGACCTGCTCTTTCTTGCGTCTTGCGGCAAGCTTGATCTGTGCCTTTCTGGCTCCACGTTGACCGACATCTTCTATCTCGCAAACCGGTACGTGTATCACGACAAGCGGCGTAGCGTGCAGGTGGTCGACATCCTAATGGAATCCTTGGGAGTTGTCGACGTGGGTCTTGAGGCGTGTCTGATGGGTGCCCATTCGCCCATTGCTGACTACGAGGACGCCGTACTTGCGGAGGCGGCTCGGACTGCGAAGGTGGATTGCATCGTTACCCGCAACGAGCGCGACTTTGAGGGTGGCCCAGTTCCTGTCATGTCCCCGCACGCCTATCTGGAATCCGTCGTGAAGGGCTACAGATAGGGGTGCCCACACGACCAACACTGCGCTGCCCGTGTGTGGGACCTTGTGGTTTAGTACTCAAGTCTATTTACTTGCACCGAGTTATGCGATAGTTTGATTTCGCTCGTCAAGAGGTGCCCGTTTTGGGTACATAGAGCTGAGGGACCGAGCCCTAAGACGCTCCGGCAACCAGCCACAAGGCATGGTGCCAATTCTCGGCAGAGCGGCGGCAAGACGCTGCCCTGGAAGACGGGGGAGCACGCGAACATCGAGGGCCCCCTTTACAATAGGGGGCCCTTTCTCGTGGGTTCCCAATGGCAGGCGCACTGCGCCAGAAAGGTTATCGGTTTTCCCATGTCAAGCAAGAACTACCTCTTCACCTCGGAGTCCGTCACCGAGGGCCACCCAGACAAGATGTGCGACCAGATCTCTGACGCACTGGTGGACGCGATCCTTGCCAAGGAGACCAGGCTGGAGAAGGAGGGCTACGTTGCCCCCAACGGCCGCCCCGCATGTCTGAAGGACGTGCGCTGCGCCATCGAGACCTTCACCACCACGGGCACCATCGTGGTCATGGGCGAGGTCCGCACCCAGGCCTACGTGGACGTGCAGAAGATTGTGCGCGACACCGTGCGCGGCATTGGCTACGACCGCGCCAAGTACGGCTTTGACGCCGACACCTGCGGTGTCATCAACATGATTCACGAGCAGAGCCCCGACATCGCCCAGGGCGTGGACGGCACCTACGCCCGCTCCGACGACGCTGACGACATCGACAAGATTGGTGCCGGCGACCAGGGCATGATGTTCGGCTACGCCTCCGACGAGACCGACGTCCTCATGCCCATGCCCATCTACCTGGCCCAGCGCATGGCCCAGCAACTGGCCCACGTGCGCAAGAACGGCACCCTGCACTACCTGCGCCCGGACGGCAAGACCCAGGTCACCGTTCGCTACGAGGACGACAAGCCCGTTGAGGTCACGGCCGTGGTCGTCTCTACCCAGCACGCCGCCGACGTCAAGCTGACGGAGATTCGCGAGGACATGATAGAGAAGGTCATTGCCCCCGTCCTGAACGAGCAGGGCATCAAGTGGGACGACGCCAAGATCTACGTGAACCCCACCGGCCGCTTTGTTGTGGGTGGCCCCATGGGCGACACCGGCCTGACCGGCCGCAAGATCATCGTGGACACCTACGGTGGCATGGGCCGTCACGGCGGCGGCGCCTTCTCTGGCAAGGACTGCACCAAGGTGGACCGTTCTGCCGCCTACGCGGCACGCTGGGTTGCCAAGAACGTGGTGGCAGCGGGACTCGCCCACAAGTGCGAGGTGGAGCTGGCCTATGCCATCGGCGTGCCGCAGCCCCTCTCCGTCATGGTGGACACCCAGGGCACCGGCTCCGTGGACGACGAGGTGCTGGCCAAGGCTGTGCAGAAGGTCTTCGACCTGCGCCCTGGTGCCATCATTCGCGACCTTGACCTGCGTCGCCCCATCTACCAGAAGACGGCCGCCTACGGCCACTTTGGCCGCAAGGACCCGGACTTTACCTGGGAGCAGACCAACCGCGTGGACGAGCTGAAGGCTGCCGTGGCGGAGCTGGCGTAACTGACGCGCATCGCATTGCTAGCGAGGGGCGGTTCCCGCTGGGGGCCGCCCCTTTTCGTGTCAATAGGGGACGTTTCCCTTTTGTCACGGATTCCGGTGTCGGCATAAGATCGAGACAAACTGGGCCGCTTGGAGGCCCTGTTTTGTCTCGATTCTATGCCGACCCTCTTCTGCGGGTGGCAACGTTTCTCGAAGCCACTACTGCAGAACCTCCCGCAGCGCATCCACGGCGGCGTGCACGTCGTCCGGCGTGTTGAAGTAGCCCAGGCTGAAGCGGATGGTGCCGTGCGGGAAGGTGCCCAGCGTCTTGTGGGCGTTGGGCGCGCAATGAAGGCCTACGCGCGTGAGGATGCCAAAGTCGCTGGCCAGAGCGTCCGCCACCTGCGCCTCGTCGCGGCCGGGCGTCTGGATGCTGATGGTGGCCAGCCGCCCTTCCGTGCCGTGCTTGCCGGCAAGCCTGACGCGGCCGGCGGCTTCCAGCGGGGCCAACTCCTCCAGCATCTGCCCGGCAAGCGCTACCTCGTGCGCGTGCACGGCCTCGATCCCCGTCTGCTGCAGCCAGCCCAAAGACGCGTGCAGGCCCATGATGCCCGGCAGGTTCTGGGTGCCGGCCTCCAGCCGGTCCGGCAGGAAGCGGGGCATGCACTCCATGTCGCTTGCGCTGCCCGTGCCGCCGGCTATGAGTGGTTCTACCTCGGCAGCAATGGAATCTCCCAGCACCAGGCCACCAATGCCCTGCGGTCCCAAGAGGCCCTTGTGTCCCGTGAATGCCACCGCGTCAATGTGGTCTTCTGGCATGCTGATGGGCAACACGCCCGCGCTCTGGGCGGAGTCCAGGAAGAAGCGCAGCCCGTGAGCCTGGCAGAACTCTCCCACCTGCCGAATGGGCATGATGGTGCCGCACACGTTGCTGACGTGCGTCATGACCACGGCGCGCGTGTTGGGCGTGAGGCACCTCTCCAGCGCGCCAGGCACCAGGGCACCCTCGCGGTCGCATTCGGCGCGGGAGAAGCTCACGCCCCGCGACTCCAGCTGCACCAGCGGGCGCATGACGGAGTTGTGCTCCATTGAGCTCACGATCACGTGGTCGCCGGGACGCAGCCACCCTTTCAGCAGCACGTTGAGGGACTCGGTCACGTTCTTGGAGAAGACCACGTGCGAGCAGTCCGACGCGCCGAAGAGCTGCGCCAGACGCTCGCGGCACTCGAACATGCGGTCCTCCACGGAGTAGGCGCTGCCGTAGCGGCCGCGCCCCGCGTTGGCACCGACAACCGTCATGTACTCGTACACGGCATCCGCCACGCAGGCGGGCTTGGGGAACGTGGTGCTTCCGTTGTCCAGATAGCGCGTCATGGGTCTCTCCCTGCAGGCATGAGCGTGGTTCAGCACCTCAACCATCGCAGCGTCGCGCTAACCAAGGGCGTGAAAGGCGGCAGACGGCCCCAGAAGTTGGATAACCGGATGTGTAGATGATTAGTTTATTTCGTGTGCTATTCGTTTTCTCCATGTGTTCTTCACATAAAGGGAAGGAGAGATATGGACACAAAGAAGGAGAAGACCACGATCATCATTGGGGGTGCGATTATCGGCGTCATTGCCTCGGCGCTGGTGTTCTTCGGCAACCCCGGCAACATGGGCTTCTGCATTGCCTGCTTCATGCGTGACACGGCGGGCGCCCTCGGCCTGGATTCCGCGGCTGCGGTCCAGTACATCAGACCAGAAATCATTGGCCTCATTCTTGGCTCCACCATCATGGCGGTTGCCTTCAAGGAGTTCTCGCCCAAGGGCGGCAGCGCGCCCATCACTCGTTTCGTCCTTGGCTTCTTTGCCATGGTCGGCGCACTCATGTTCCTGGGCTGCCCCTTCCGCATGATTCTTCGCCTGGCCGGCGGCGACCTCAACGCCATCTTCGGCCTGGTGGGCTTCGTCCTGGGCATCGCCGCAGGCGTCTTCTTCCTCAACCGTGGCTACAGCCTGTCCCGCTCGCACAAGATGTCGCTGGTGGAGGGTTCAATCATGCCCGTCATCGCCGTCGTGCTACTGGTCCTGCTCATTGCAGCGCCTGACTTCATCCACTTCACCGAGGCCGGCGGTGGCCCCGGCGCCCTGCATGCCGCCCTGGGCATCAGCCTCTGCGCCGGCCTGATCGTCGGCGCCATCGCGCAGCGCACCCGCCTCTGCATGGTCGGTGGCATCCGCGACATAATCCTCTTCCGCGAGAACAAGCTCCTGCTCGGCTTCGTTGCCGTGTTCGCGGCCGCCCTGGTCACCAACCTCGTCCTTACCGCCACCACGGGTACCGCCTTCTTCAAGCTGGGCTTCGCGGAGCAGCCCATCGCCCATACCGACGGCCTGTGGAACGCCCTCGGCACCTTCCTGCTGGGCTTCTCCTGCGTGCTGCTGGGCGGCTGCCCGCTGCGCCAGACCGTGCTTTCCGGCCAGGGCAACTCCGACAGCGCCATCACCATCCTTGGCCTGGTCGTCGGCGCCGCCTTCTGCCACAACTTTGGCCTGGCCTCCAGCCCCAAGGGCCCCACGCCCAATGGCATGGTCGCCGTGGTCGTGGGCATTGTGGTCGTGCTGGTCATTGCCTGCGTGAACACCTTCATGAAGAACGGCACCGCAAAGGCGAAGAAGTAGCTTGCAGTTGTTGCGCGGGTGGCTGGCAGCCATCTGGCCTGCTGACGGCCCGCGCCACGGCTTAACGTCAGGTACCTAGGAAAGGAAGCAATCATGGAAACGATTGATGCCCGCGGTCTCTCGTGCCCCGAGCCCGTTGTCCTCACCCGCAACGCCCTGCGCGACAAGCCGGCATCGCTGGCCGTGCTGGTGGACGACTTCGCTCCGCGCGAGAACGTGACCCGCTTTGCCAAGCACGAGGGCTACGACGTCGAGGTCGTGGAGACCGAGGACGGCTGGACCCTCAACCTTACTAAGTAGCCATGCGATCGTTGGTTGCAACGTTCGTCTCGCACTTTGGAGCGGTTCGGTTCCAGAAGCAGTGCGCCGCCCTGGGATGGCAAGCGCGCCTGATGCCAGTGCCGCGCAGTCTGAGCAGCAGCTGCGGAACCTGTGTGAGCTACCAGGCCCCGGAGGGAGAGCTCATGCCGCCCGACGCGCATGAAGACGAGCTGGAGTGCGTTGCGGAGGAGAGCGCCTCAGGCTATGTGACAGTTTGGGAGGCCGAGTAGCGGGACGCGTGGTACGCATCGTGGACGACACGCCAGATCCCGACCCGGAGTAGCCGTCGCGGGATTCCCGCGCGTAAACGCATTTGCGCGAGTCATAGCTGAAGGCCATCACAATTCGCCGCCGTTTGCGTCATGAGAGAAGACGCAAACGGCGGCGTCTTGCGTCGCAGGGGCCTTAGCGCATGAAAAGCGAGCTAGGCTACTTGGTCCCCAGCCGCAGTACCTCTCCCAGGCGCTCTAGCACGCGGGCCGTCACGCCCCATACGCAGGGGTCGGTGTCGTAGAAAGGCTCCTGCTCCACGCGCTGCCGCCAGCGGTAGGAGCGGCCACCGCGAATGCGCTCCCAGGGAAAGTCTTCGGGGAACGTGGGGGAGTAGCCAATGGGGTAAGTCGTGGGCCGTTCGGTCACGACGAAGTTCAGCGGCACCGTGAGGATTTCCGACACCTCACCCGTGCTGAACGTCCCGGTGTAGCCAAAGAGCTCGCATACGAACGCCTCGAGCGGGCGCCCGCCGGGTCCAATCAACTGGCCGAGAGACGCGAGCGGTCGCACCTGCTGCGGGGAGACCAAGAGCTCCTCGCAGGTCTCGCGAATTGCCGCCTGGCGGGCGGTTTCCCCAGGTTCCATATGGCCACCGGGGCAGCACACGTCGCCGGGCTGGTTTGCAAGTGCGCTGGAGCGGACCTCCAACACGACGTCCCAACCAGACTCCTTGCCCGGAACCAGCGGCACCATGACCGCCGCGCCCGACTGTTGCGCGCGCCACGCGCCCATGCCTCTGACCAATGCCTGCTGAAGCTCGTCTGTGGTGGTCATGCGTTTCTGTCCCTCTCTGAAGCGGCCGCAATTCGTTGTTGCGGAATACGAACAGATGTTCTATAGTGGTACTCGAACGGAAAGAGAGTCACGGGGGATGGTGCAATGATGGCAAAATGCAGATATAGTAATGCCAATATTTTGGCACACCAGTTAAGGGGCAATGTCATGAACATCCGACCGATCTCTGATCTTAAGAATCACTATTCGGATGTGGAGACGCAGGTAAACCAGGATGGACCAGTGATTCTTACCAAGAATGGGTATGGCTCTATGGTCATCATGAGTCTTGCGCAGTACGAGCGCCTGCGGGGCGGCATAGACACTGCGCTCGACGCGGCGGACCGGCAAGCGGCCACAACTGCGATTCGTTACTCGCACGAAGAAGTGTTTGGGTCAATACGTGCTGGGCTAGGAGCTGGCAATGCCCGAGCAGTATGAGCTGCGGTACCTTCCGCTCTTCTGGAATGACCTAAACGAGACAGTCAGCTACATTGCCGATGAGTTGCACAACCCGATTGCTGCCGAGCGATTGGTTGACGCGATTGAGGAGTCGATACTCCAGTATCTGAAGAATCCCCTCCTTGGGCATCCGTATCAATCCACGCGCCGTCATTCGGCACAGTACAGATGGTTCGCTGTACATAACTATCTCGTCTTCTATGTGGTAGACGGGAACGTTATGGAAGTGCGTCGACTCATCTATGGCGCTCGTGATCTTGACAGGTTGATGCCCTAGTACTGCAGCTGCCCTCCACAAACTGACTGCATCCGAGTACATCCCCTCGATGAGGTGGCGCTATCTCCGCGTGAATGCTACGCTCTCTATGGTTTGTACGAAATCGGATAATTTGGAGTTTCATGGAAGCTGGGGAACGCGTCCTCACGGCGCGGGACATAGATGTGCTCTACCAAGAGACGGATCGTTTGTACTACGAGGTGGCGCGTGGTTGTGGCATCTCGGAGAGCGCCTACTGGGTTCTGTATGCGGTCTTGGACGCGGACGAGCCACGCACGCAGGCGCAGATAGCGGAAGATCACTCGCTCTCGCGCCAGACTGTGAGTTCCTCCGTTCGCGCGCTGGAGCAGCGCCAACTGGTGAGGCTGGATTATGCGGAGGGAAGCCGGCGGGACAAGGTAGTCGTCCTGACGAAGGAAGGGCAGGACTTCTGCGTTCGCTATGTGAAACCCGCCATGGAGGCCGAGCGGCGTGCCTTCGCCTCTTTGGGAAAGGCGGATCAGCAGGCCTTCGTTAGGACGGCGCGCGCCTACGCCGACGCGGTGGACCGCGAGCTGGGCAAGCTGCGCGAGGAGTGGGGCAATGCCGGGGGAGGGGAGGCCTGATGACGAACAGGGCTACTAATAATAAGTCTGAGGTGCTGGCCGAGGAGCCCGCGCTGGGCAAACGAGACACGCTGAGGCTACTGCTGGGCCTGATTTCGCCCTACAAGTTGCAGGCGCTTGCGACAATGCTGCTCCTGCTCTGCGACGTGGTGGGCATGCTCTACATTCCGACGGAGCTCTCCGCAATGGTGAACGCCGCAATATCGCACGAGGGTGCCACCCTGGCATCCCACGGCATTCGCATGACGTTGGCGGCCATTGCGGGCTCTGGTGGCTGCATCGCCTCCTATTGGATGGCGTCGCGGCTGGCGGCCAACGTGGGGCGCGACCTGCGCGTGGCGGTGTACCAGAAGTCGCTCGAGCTCTCGGTTGCCGACTTCTCGCGGCTGGGCACCGGCTCCATGATCACGCGCACCATGGGTGACGTGAATGTCGTGCAGCAGACGCTCATCATGGCCTTCGTCATGATCGCCCCGGTGCCCGTTACCTGCGTGGTCGCCATCGTCCTTGCCTTCTTCACCGACTGGCAGATGGGCTGGGTGCTGCTAGCCGTCACGCTGGGCATGCTGGTGGTGTGCGGCGTGGCGGTGGCGCTCTCTGCCCCCATCTTCGTTCGCATGCAGCGGTTGGTGGACGCCATGAACACGCGCCTGCGCGAGTCCATCACCGGCGTGCGGGTGATTCGCGCCTTTGGCCGCCAGCGCATGGACCGCGAGCGCTTGGACGAGACCTTCGAGGGCTATGCGCAGAGCGCCATCCGGGTGAACATGGTGTTCACCCTGGCCGACTCCATCACCTTTTTCCTGGCCAACGGCGTAGAGGTGTTGATCATCTGGGTGGGTGCCAACCGCGTGGGTGCCCACGCCATGCAGATTGGCTCGATCACGGCGCTGGTGAACTATGCCATGATCGTGGTCTTCTTTATGCTGATGGCCCAGTTCGCCATCCTGCAGGTTCCCCGAGCGCGGGCTTGCCTTGTGCGCGCCAACCAGGTCCTGCAGACGGAGCCCCGCGTGCGAGACGCCGCGGGCGCCCAAGAAGTGCACGAGTCCATGGACGCGAGCGGCGCATCGCTGGAGGTGGCCCGCTTTGACCATGTGAGCTTCCGCTTCGACGACGCGGACGAGGACACCCTGCACGACCTTGCCTTCCAGCTGCGCCGCGGCGAGGTGACGGCCGTCATCGGCAACACTGGGTCCGGCAAGTCCACGGTAGCCAAGCTCATGCTGCGGCTTTTCGACCCCACGGATGGTGCGATTCTGGTGCAGGGGCGCGACCTGCGCGAACTTCCCCAGCGCCAGGCGCGGCTCCACGTGGCGTATGTGCCGCAGCAGGCCTGGCTCTTCTCGGGCACCATTGCCCAGAACCTGCGTCACGGCAACCCAAACGCAACCGACCAGGAGCTGTGGCACGCACTCGACGTTGCGCAGGCAACGTTCGTGCGCGAGCTGCCGGAGGGGCTTGGCGCCCGCGTCTCGCAGGGAGGAAAGAACTTCTCGGGCGGCCAGCGCCAGCGACTGGCCATTGCCCGCGCCCTGGTGCGCAAGGCCGACCTCTACGTGTTCGACGACTCCTTCAGCGCCCTTGACTACAAGACAGACGCTGCCCTGCGCCGCGCGCTGCGGGAGGAGCTAGGCAACGCCGCTATGTTGCTGATTGCCCAGCGGGTCTCCACTATCCACGACGCCACGCAGATTCTGGTTCTGGACGAGGGCAGGATGGTCGGCTTGGGCACGCACGATGAGCTCATGGGCACGTGCCGTGCATATCGGGAGATTGCGGAGTCTCAGACGAGGGGAGGTGGGGCCAATGACTAGCCAGCAGAAGCGGCGCGCGGACCAGGGGGACCGGCGCAGGGCGTCCAAGAAGGCGGTTGACGCCCAGGTATCCGAGGACACCTTGGAGAACGATCTGGAGGATGACCTGGAGGAGGACGTGCCCACCGACGGCTGGGGTACCGCCAAGAGGCTCTGGCACGAGGCGGCCGGCGAGCGTTGGCGCCTGGTGGTCGCCGCCTTCTGCTCGGTGGCCAGTGTGGCGTCTCAGCTCTGGGCCATCAGCTACTCGGCCAACCTGCTCGACCTTCTTTGGGGCAAAATCCAGGTCGCCTTTGCCGGCGGGGAGGCATTCTCCGTGGGCTGGGGCAACGGCCTGGAGGAGATTCTTACCTACCTGGGCATCTGGACCTTTGCTTGGGTGCTCTACAGTGTGCAGATCTTCGTCATGGCCAGCTTCGCGGAGAGGCTCAACCTGTCGCTGCGCAAGCAGATAAGCTCCAAGCTGGCGCGCCTGCCGCTCAGCTACTTTGACGGTCACCAGCCGGGTGACACCATCAGCCGTGCGACCAATGACCTTGACAAGGTCTCGGAGGTCCTGCAGCGCGGCGTGCTGCAGCTGCTGATGGCTGTGGCATCTCTTGCGGGCGCCTTCCTGCTCATGTTCCTGTCTTCGCCGCAGCTCACTGCCGTGTTCGCCGGCTTTGCCGTGGTAACCCTTCTGCTGGTGCGCGTGGCGAGCGGCCGCACCATCACGGTCGCGGCCAAGCGCCAGGCCATAACGGGCAGGCTCACGGGCAAGGTGGAGGAAGCCTACACCGGGCGAGCCATCGTCGTTGCCTACGGCCTGGAGGACCGCAGCCTGGCCGAGGTCAGCGCCGATGCCGACGAACTCGCCCAGGCAAGTGCCATGGCGGACTTTCTCACCAACGCCATCGGCCCGGCCACGCGCTTCGTGGGCAGGCTCGCGCAGGTGTGCGTCGGCCTCCTCGCCGGCGGCATGGTGGTGTCTGGTCAGATGACCGTGGGCGGCTTCCAGGCCTTCTTCGGCTACATGTTCCAGGCGACGGACCCCCTCACCCAGCTGTCCATGACCCTCAACATGCTGCAGAGCGCCTTGGCTGCGGCGGAGCGCGTCTTCTCCTTCCTGGATTCGGAGGAGGTGCAGCCCGACCCGCAGCTGCCCGCCGCGCCGGCGGAACCCGTGTGCGGCCGCGTCGCCTTCGAGCATGTTCGTTTTGGCTACGTGCCGGGCGAGCCCCTCATGCGCGACGTCTCGTTCGTTGCGGAGCCCGGTCAGAAGGTGGCCATCGTGGGCGCCACGGGCGCCGGCAAGACCACCCTCATCAACCTGCTCATGCGCTTCTACGAGGTTGACGGTGGAAGCATCACGCTGGACGGCGTGGACACGCGCGCCATGACCAGGGCGGACCTGCGCCGCCAGTTCGGCATGGTGCTGCAGGACACCTGGCTCTTCGGTGGGACCATCGCCCAGAACATTGCCTTCGGACGCCCCGGTGCCACGCGGGAGGAGGTGGAAGCCGCCGCGCGCGCAGCGCACGTGGACTTCTTCGTGCGCACGCTGCCGCACGGCTATGACACCCTGGTGGAGCACGACGGGGAGAACCTCTCCCAGGGCCAGCGCCAGCTGCTCACCATAGCGCGGGCCATGCTGGCGGACCCGCCCATCCTCATCCTGGACGAGGCTACCTCCAGCGTGGATACCCGCACGGAGCAGGCCATAGTCCACGCCATGGAGACCGCCATGGAGAACCGCACCAGCTTCGTGATTGCGCACCGCCTGAGCACCATCGTGGATTCGGACCTCATCCTGGTCATGGACCACGGCAACATCATCGAGAAGGGCAGCCACGCGCAGCTCATGGCCGCCGGCGGGGCCTATGCGGAACTCTACCGCAGCCAGTTCGCCTAGGTCTCGGGTGCCGGCGCTGCCGTGGCGGCGCGGCGCTTGCGGCCCGTCCTGCCGCTCCCTTGTGTTGGGTGCCGCGTCGGCGGTACCATGTGCCACCACAAGGATTTGCCCGTTGCCGACCAGGGAGGGAACGTGCGTTACGCGAGTGTCGTGCTGGACATACCGACCCGTGCCCTCGAGGGCACGTACGACTACGCCATCCCGCCTGAGCTGGAGGAATCCGCGCAGGTGGGGGCCACCGTCCTGGTGACCTTCTCGCACCGCGCGGCCGTGGGCTACGTGGTGCGCGTGGGTTCGGAGCCGCCGGCAGGCGTTCCCGAGGAGAAGATCCTGCCCGTGCGCCAAGTGCTGGCCCCACCCTGCTTTGACGAGGGGGCCGCGCAGGTGGCGGCGTGGATGGCGCACGAGTACGCCTGCACGCTGCCGGACGCGATTCACCCCTTCCGCGCCCCAGGGCAGACGGTCAAGGTTACGCGCGAGGCCGAGGGCGCCCCCTGGCGGCTGGTGTGCGAGAAGGCCGGTCCCGTGGACGCCCGCTGGGTGCAGCTGACGCCGGAGGCGGCGGACTTCGAGCCGCGCAAGAACGCCGCGCGCCAGCGCGAGCTGGTGCAGGCCCTCTCGGGGGGTCCCGTGCGCATGGCGGAGCTCTCCGCCCTGGTACCGGGCGCCTCTTCCGTGGTCAAGGCGCTGGAGAAGCGCGGCGTGGTGGCCGTGTCGCGCCAAAGGGAGGTGCGTGGGTCTGAGACGACCACCCTCTCCTCGGCCGTGGCCGCTCGCCCGCAGCGGCTGACGCAAGGCCAACAGCGTGCCTTGGCCGCCATAGACGCGGCGCGCCAGGAGGGCGCCGGCGGCGTGGTGCTGGTGGACGGCGTCACCGGCTCCGGCAAGACGGAGGTCTACCTGGACGCCATCGAGCGCGCGCTTGCCGCCGGCAGGGGCGCCATCGTGCTGGTGCCGGAGATATCGCTCACGGCGCAGACCGTGGGCCGCTTCCGCTCGCGCTTCGGCGACGCGGTGGCCGTGCTGCACTCCCGCCTCTCTGTGGGGGAGCGCTTTGACCAGTGGGACTTGGTGCGGCAGGGCAGGGCCAAGGTGGTGGTGGGCGCGCGGTCGGCCCTCTTCGCCCCGCTCTTCAACCCGGGGCTCATCATCATAGACGAGGAGCACGAGGGCTCCTACAAGCAGGACCAGGCGCCGCGCTACCACGCGCGTGAGGTCGCGGCCAAGCTGGCGCAGGTGCGCGGGTGCGCGCTGGTGCTGGGCTCCGCCACCCCCTCGCTGGAGAGCCTGGCCCGCTGCCGCGCCGGCATGTGGGCGGGAGCCTCCTGGACGCGCGTCTGCATGCCGGAGCGGCCGGGTGGTGCGGTGCTGCCGCAGGTTCAGGTGGTGGACATGGCATCGCAGTTCCGCGGCGGCAACCACTCCGTCTTCTCGGCGCCCCTGGCGGACGCCCTGCGCCAGGTGGTCGACCGGCGCGAGAAGGCCGTGCTCATGCTCAACAGGCGCGGATTCGCCAACTTCCTCATGTGCCGCGACTGCGGCTGCGTGCCGGAGTGCCCCCACTGCTCCACCTCGCTCACCTACCACGAGCGCACCCACACGCTGGAGTGCCACACCTGCGGGCGCAGCTGGCCCATGCGCGCCTATCCGGACCCGTCCACCCGCTGCCCCAACTGCGGCAGCCGCTACATGGCAGCCTACGGGGTGGGCACCCAGCGCGTGGAGGACGAGCTGCGCATGCTCGTCCCGGAGGGTGCGGAGGTCATCCGCATGGACGCGGACACCACCAAGGCCAAGGGCGCCCACCAGAAGCTGTTGGAGCAGTTCGACGCGGCCGAGTGCGCCATTCTGGTGGGCACCCAGATGATTGCCAAGGGGCTGGACTTCCCAGAGGTCACTCTGGTGGGCGTGGTCAATGCTGACACCACGCTCAAGCTGCCGGACTTCCGCTCCGCGGAGCGCACGTACGACCTCTTGGAGCAGGTCTCGGGCCGCGCGGGCAGGGGGGAGCGGCCCGGCAGGGTGATCGTGCAGACGTACTGGGCGGGCCACCCGGCCATTCAGGCGGTGGTCAACCACGACAGGCAACTCTTCCTGGAACCCGAGCTTGAGGAGCGGCGCGACGCGGGCTACCCGCCCTACACGCGCCTGGCCAACGTGATCGCCTGGGGGCGCGACCCGCGCGAGGTGGGCGGGTACGTGGAGGCCTTCGCCAAAGAGCTGCGCCGGCGTGTGGGCACGCAGCCCGGCTGGGAGGTGCTGGGCCCCGCGGACTGCATAAAGGCCAAGGTCAAGGACCGCGTGCGCAGGCACGTCATGCTGAAGGCGCCCGCGCAGGCGGACGTGGGCGGAGTCCTTGGCGCCTGCTCCGCCGCGGTGGAGAAGCCCCAGGGCGTGAGCCTGGCCATGGACGTGGACGCGTACGACCTCATGTAGCGCCGGCCCGGCTTGTGCCGGACGGCCGGGCTCGGCCTCCGAACCTGCCGGCTTGGGATACGTTTCCGGCCACAGTGGGTAGTAACATGGAAGGGCAAATGCGGCGGCTGTGCCGCCTGTGAATTCGAGGAGTGAGAAATGAGCCAGATTGGCGACATCGTTGTGGGGCCTGACCAGCGCCTGAAGACGGAATGCAAGCCGGTGGAGAAGATTGACGACGGCATCAAGGAGCTTGCCGCCCGCATGCTGGAAGACATGTACGCAACCGACGGCTGCGGCCTCGCGGCCCCGCAGGTGGGCGAGCTCATCCAGCTGGTTGTCATAGACGTGGACTACGGCAGCGGTAAGAAGAACCCCTACGTGCTCATCAACCCCACCATCGTCACTGCGGACGGCGACGAGGTGGAGACGGGTGAGGGCTGCCTGTCCTTCCCGGGCGTCACGCTGCAGGTGAAGCGGCCAAGCCACGTGGTGGTGCGCGCCAAGAACCTGGACGGGGACCTCATTCAGTACGAGGCGCACGACAACCTGCTTGCCGTCTGCCTGCAGCACGAGATCGACCATCTGCACGGCATCACCATGTTCGACCACCTCTCGCCGCTGAAGCGCGTGCGCGCCATGCGCGAATATGAGGACGCGCTCGCCAACGGCGCCAAGCCGGGCGACGTGGAGTAGGCACGGCATAGGGCAACACAAGGGGGTCAGCATGAGAGTCGTCTTCATGGGAACGCCGGACTTTGCCGTGCCGTCGCTCAGGGCGTTGGCGGCGGGGCACCAGGTGGTGCTGTGCGTCACGCGTCCGGACGCGGTGCGCGGCCGCGGCAAGCGGCTGGAGCCGTCACCGGTCAAGGCCGCCGCACTGGAGCTGGGCGTGCCGGTGGAGGAGGCCAAGCGGGTTTCGCCGGAGCTTATCCAGCAGATCGCGGACCTGGCCCCCGACGTCATTGCCGTCGCCGCCTACGGCGCCATCCTGCCGGACGCGCTCTTCCCGGTGGCTCCGCTGGGCTGCGTGAACGTGCATGGGTCACTGCTGCCGCGCTGGCGCGGCGCGGCCCCAATCCAGCGCGCCATCCTCGCGGGTGACGAACGCGTCGGAATCTCCATCATGCGCATCGCGCACGACTTGGATGCCGGTGCCTACTGCCGCCAGGCGTCGACTCCGGTTGGCGAGAAGCCCTGCGGCCAGATCATGCAGGAGCTCGCGGAGCTTGGTGCCCGGGAGCTGGTGGCGGCGCTGGACGAGCTCGCCGCAGGCACCGCCGTGTGGACCGAGCAGGACCAGGCGCTGGTGACCTTCTCCCCCAAGATCTCCAAGGACGAGATGAAGCTGGACCCCGCGGACTCAGCGCGTGCCAACCGCCTGCGGGTGCAGGCCTCCATGGATGCCGCCCCCGCGCGGGCCAGCGTCTGCGGAAAGGGCGTCCGTGTTATGGACGCGCGCGTGGCCGAGGCGGACGTCGCACCCGGGTGCGTCCTTGCCAGCCACGGCCGCGTGTGGCTGGGCTGCGCTGACGGCGCGCTGGAGCTGCTCGAGGTGAAGCCGGACGGCAAGCGTCAGATGCCTGCCGCGGCCTGGTCCGCCGGCCTGCGCGGAAGCCTCGCCTGGGAGCGGGCGTAGCCCATGGCGGCGAGCATCTCGCCCGCGCGCAGGGTCGCGTGGGAGATCTTGGGGGAGGTGCGCCAACGCCAGGCCTTCGCGCGCGACCTGCTGCGCGAGGCGCCGCAGATGGACGGCCTCAGCGGGCGCGACCGTGCCCTGTGCATGCGGCTGGTCATGGGCGTGACGCAGTCGTGCGGGACCTTGGACCGCGCCATAGAGTCGCACCTCTCGGGCAGGAAGCACCTGGAGCCGCGTGTGCGGGACGCGCTGCGCCTGGAGGCGTTCGAGGTCATGTACCTCTCCACGCCGGCGGGCATTGCGGTGAGCCAGGGCGTGGAGCTGGTGCGCATTGCCAACCGACGGGCGTCGGGCCTGGCAAACGCGGTGCTCAGGCGCGTGGCTGGCGAGGACGCGGCCGCCGTGGACGCCGCACGCAGGCGGGTGGAGCAGGGTTCCACCGCCCAGGCTGACCTTGCCCTGGTGTCCGGCCTGCCGGGGTGGATCATTGCGGAGGCGGCCGCCGCCCTGGGGGAGGCCGGCGCGCGTTGGCTTGCCATGGGTGCCCTGGAGCCCGCGCCCGTGTACGTGGCTGCCAACCGGCTGAGGGCCACGCCGGAAGAGCTTGAGGGCGCCTTGGAATCGGCGGGGCTGGATCCCCGCCGCGTGACCGACTTCGGCACCTTCCAGCTGGGGCGGCCGGCGGAGCTTGCCCGGTCCGGCCTGGTGGATGCCGCCGTTGCCGTTCCCAGCGACCTTGCGGCCCAGCTGGTGGCGCGCATTGCGGCGTGCCGCCCGGGGGAGCGCCTGCTGGAGGTTGGCCAGGGACGCGGCACCAAGTCCCTGCTGCTGGAGGGGGCGACGGGGTCCATGGGCGGCCTGGGCCGCATAGTGGGCGTGGACAACGTACCCCGCAAGCGGGAGATAGCGCGGGCGCGCATGCGCCGCGCGCGGCTCGACCGAGTGGTCACGTGCCTTACGCTGGATGCCCTGCGCCTTGCCGACCCCAGCCTGCCGGCGGAGTTTGCCCATCCGTTTGACGTGGTCTTCGTGGACGCGCCCTGCTCCGGACTGGGAACGCTGCGCCGCCACCCCGAGACCTCGTGGTCTCTGGACGCCCGCTCGCTGGATCCGGGCAGCAGGGAGTCTCTCCCCGCGCTTCAGCTGCAGATTCTCCGTGCGGCCTCCGCCCGCGTGAGGGTTGGCGGGGCCTTGGTCTACTCCACCTGCTCCTTTGCCCGGGCGGAGAACCAGGGCGTGGTCGAGGCCTTCCTTAGGGGCGGCGAGGGCGTGGGCTTCTCGCTTGCAAGCCCCATGTTGGCCCCCGGGGTGAAGTCCCTCTCTGCGGACGACCGCAGCCTGGTGGAGGACTGCGTGGACGAGGATGGCTTCTTCACGAGCGCCCTTCCGGGCGTGGGCTGCGACGTGCACTTCTGCGCGCGCATGGTGCGCACGGTGTAGGTGCCGGTGGCGCACCTTCGCAGGCTGTTCGTGGTACCCAGCGTCGCACTTCGTCCGCGCCTTTTTCTCCGTGCTCCTCGGAATCTCGGACAGGATTTGCCAGTACGAGTCCGGTTTTGTCCAGAATCCCGTGGGACACAAGAGCGTAAGCTCGTCGGGCGAGTGTCCCACGGAATCTTGGACAAGAACGGGCCCCTGACCGCCTTCGCGTGTCCCAAATTCCGTGGAACACGCCTCAGGGGTGTGGAAGCGACCTTCGCAAAGGTGTGCCACTAGGTCTCGACTGGGGGCATTTTTTCACTTCAAATGGATACAAGAGAAGGCGCCCCAGGCTTGGCTGGGGCGCCTTGGATGCCGTGGGTTGCTACCCGCGCGGGCCTACTTGCCCTTCTGGTCGGTGTTGTAGAAGCCCGACCCCTTGAAGACGATGCCCGAGGTGGAGAAGACGTGCTGCGCCTCGGCTCCGCAGTTGGGGCAGGTCACCTTGGGGTGCGCGGACATGGGGTGCTCTACCTCGAACTTGATGCCGCACGCGGGGCATTCGTAGTCATAACGGGCCATATGGATTTCCTCCGAGAAAAAACGAGTCAACGCAAACGCAAACGAACGTGGCCTCGCGGCCACCTTGCATACTTTACCCAATTGCCAGCGGGACATGCACGCAACGTGCTAGTCTCCAACGTAACCATCTTAAAAAATGCGAGCGTCCCGCGGGCTGGCTGCCGGGGCGCCGCCGCGACACAACAAGGGGTTGTTCGCCATGCCCGTTACCGGAGCCATCTTCGACTGCGACGGCACGCTCGTGGATTCCATGCGCATGTGGGGCGAGGTCACCGTGCGCTGCCTGGAACGCCACGGCGTTGAGGACGCCTGGAGCGTGTTCGAGAAGACCGAGCACATGGGCCTGGGGGAGGAGTGCGACTGGTACCACGAGCACCTGGGCATAGGGGCCTCGGGTGAGGCGCTGACCCAGGAGGTCTACCGCATGGTGGAGCGGGCGTACGGCAGCACCGTGCGTGCGTTCCCGCGCTGCAGGGACTTCCTGCGCGAGCTGCACGAGGCCGGCATCCCCATGGTGTGTGCCAGCTCCACCCCAACGGAGCTGGTTAGGGTGGCGCTGCGCACGCACGGCATGGCGGAGTACTTCTCGCACGTGATCTGCACGGACGAGGTGGGCGCCGGCAAGGAGAAGCCCGACGTGTACCTGCGCGCGCTGGAGCTCCTGAGCACGGACCTGGACTCCACGTGGGTCTTCGAGGACGCTCCCTTCGGCGTGCGCACCGCGCACCAGGCGGGCTTCCACACCGTGTGCCTCTTCAACGACCACGACGGCCGCGACGAGGACTTCCTGCGGCAGAACTGCGACATCTTCGCGCATGGCTACGGCGAGCTATCGCTCGCTCTGCTGCGGGACTTCGCGGACCGGCGCGACGAGTCCCATGCGCCAGAGAGCCAGGTCAGGGTGCTGGTGGTGGATGGCTCGCCCCAGCCCAGCTCGCCCGACCTGGTGGCCCGGCTTGCGGGGGAGAGCGACTACGTCATTGCCGTGGACCGCGGCGCGGAGGTCCTGTACGCCGCAGGTGCCACACCGGACGTCTTCTGCGGGGACGCCGATTCCGTGAGCAGGTCCGTGGCGGAATGGGCGCACGCTGCCGCAAGGACCGACCTTCGCTTCACCAGCGAGAAGTATGACACGGACCTTGGCCTGGCCATAGCCTGTGCCAGGCACGAGGCCGCCCGACGCGACGCCCGGCTGGAGCTGACCTTAACCTGCGCCACGGGTGGCAGGCCCGACCACGCACTGGCGGTGCTGGGGCTTGCGGCCGCGAACGCCGACGCCCGGCCGCGCATAGTGGAGGACGGCTGCGAGTGCCGCATCCTCTCGCCGGCGGGGAGTCCCGTCTGGGTCCTGCGCGGCTGCGCGGGCAAGACCTTCTCCGCCGTTGCGCTGCGTGAGGGTACGGTTGTCTCCGAGCAGGGCATGAGGTGGAACCTGGACCACAGGGGCATGGACCTCTTGGGGGACCTGGGCATCAGCAACGTGGTGGCGGGGGACGAGGCGCGGGTGGAGTGCCACGAGGGCGTCGTGGCCGCATACTTGATTGGCGAGTAACGATGAGGCGGTTGGGGCCTGACCCCAACCGCCTCACGTCTCAAATAAGAAAGATAAGAGGGATAAGAAAGGAGCCACCCGAAGGTGGCTCCCGAGGCTTCGTTTTAGCTGCAGGCACCAGAACCTAGCTGCGAGCGAGGTTGCCCTTCTTGAGGCAGGTGGTGCACACGTTCATCTTGCGGGCATGACCATTCATGACAATGGTGACGCGCTGGATGTTGGGACGGAACTTACGGTTCACGGTGCGGTGCGAGTGGCTCACAGACCGACCAGCAACAGGGTGCTTACCGCAGATCTCACAAACCTTCGACATTAGACTGACCTCCAACTGCGGCGCCTCGGCAAAAGAAGGGGCCGCAGACGCTCTAACTTCACAAAGCGTAGGAAACTATATCACAGGGTTGTTCCGCAACGGCTAAGAATCTTTGTTGTGTGCGGACTGTGGTGCGGCCCGGGAGCCGCCGCGTGCGGTCCCGTGCCCGCAGGCCAGCTGCCTGGAGCCCCTGCATCATACCCTTAACCAGCCCATTTGCCCGCCTACGCCCATGCGGGCCCGTGCGTGCCGCCATATGCTTACTATCATAACGTATGGTGTTGTGGCAGGTTTGAGGGGACGGGTTGCCCAGAGCCGCCGTACGCGGGCGCATGCTTGCGTTACAATGCTTAGGATTATGGGTAGTCGCAGGCTGCGGCGCTGTGGCCGCGCGGGAGGAGTATAGGCAATGGCTGAAGCCGTCAAGGGTTCTCTCAGGGTTTCAAACGACGTCATCGCGGACCTCGCGGGCTATGCCGCGCTGGAGTGCTATGGCGTCGTCGGCATGGCAGTCACGGACGAGCAGGAGGGCGTGGCGCACCTGCTCCCCACCTACCGCCTGCGCAAGGGCATCGGCGTCTCCAATGAGGACGGTGCCGTAGTGGTGGACCTTCACGTGATCGTGGAGGAGGGCGTCAACATGGCGTCCGTCTCCGCGAATCTCGTCAGCACGGTAAAGTTCATCCTCGGCAAGATTGCGGAGCTCAAGAACGTTGAGGTCCGCGTTCACATCGAGGGTATTCGCACCCGCTAGGTGGTGCGTGGAAGTCAGCCAACAAGGAACCGAGGTTCTCAGAAAGATGATTGCCAATTCCATTCGCACTTGCTTCCCCGCCGCCGCCCAGGTCGTGGCAGACAAGGCAGAGGACATCAACAAGCTCAACGTGTTCCCCGTGCCCGACGGCGACACCGGCACCAACATGTCCCTGACGCTGGGGACCGTCGTCAAGGAGGTCAACGCCCTGCCCGCTTCCGCCACCATGGCGGACATCGCCAAGGCCATCACCCACGGCTCCCTCATGGGTGCCCGCGGCAACTCCGGCGTCATCACCAGCCAGATCCTGCGCGGCGTGGCGGAGGGCCTGGTTCCCGCCAAGGGCCCGGACGCAACTCCCGCAGACGTCGCCGCCGCCCTGCGCAACGGCGTCAAGGTCGCCTTCAAGGCGGTGCGCAAGCCCGTCGCCGGCACCATCCTCACCGTGCTCAAGGACGTCTCCACCAAGGCGGACGAGCTCGAGAAGACTGACGTCACCACGGACGACATGCTGGACCAGCTGGTCATCGAGGCCTATGAGTCCGTTGCCCGCACGCCGGACCTGCTGCCCGTCCTGAAGGAGAACGGCGTGGTGGACTCCGGCGCCTTCGGCCTCGCCACCTTCATCGAGGGCTTCGTGAACGCCCTGCACGGCCATGCCGGCGAGGTTTCGGACTTCGACCCCACCGTCTCCACGGACGACGCCAAGGACCACGTTGCCAACGTGGTCGACATCGAGATCAACGATGACTGGACGGGTTCCCAGTTCCGCTACTGCACCGAGTTCCTGTTCCACGCCGACAGCCCCAACTTCGACGAGGCCGCCTGCCTCAAGTACTTTGCCACCATGGGCGACTGCGAGCTCCTGGTTGGCTCCAACCCGGACTACAAGTGCCACGTGCACACCAACCGCCCGGACCGAGTGCTGCGCCACATGCTGCACCGCGGCCAGATCTTCAACGTCTTCGTGCACAACATGGACCTGGAGGCGCAGGAGCGCACGGACTCCATCCGCGCCGACAAGCAGGCCGCGGCGGAGCCCAAGAAGCCGCTGGGCTTCGTGGCCGTTGCCGCCGGCTCCGGCGAGGCGGAGATCCTGCGCTCGCTGGGCGTGGACGTGGTTGTGGAGGGCGGCCAGACCATGAACCCCTCCACGGCAGACATCCTTGAGGCCATCGAGAAGTGCAACGCCGAGAGCGTCATCGTCCTGCCCGACAACGGCAACATCCGCATGGCCTCCGAGGCCGCGGTCAGCGCCGTGGAGGACGTGAAGGCCTGCGTCGTCGTGACCAAGTCCGTGCTCCAGGCCTTTGCCGCCATGTTCGTGGTGGACAAGGACGCGAGCATGGAGGAGAACGCCGAGGCCATGGCCGAGGCCATCCAGGACGTTCGCGACGGCGAGGTGACCACCGCCGTGCGAGACTCCCAGGCGGCCGACGGCACCCCCATCCACGCGGGTGACGTCATGGGCATCGAGGGCGGGGCCATCACCGTGGTCGGCTCCGACGTCAAGCAGGTCACGCTGGACCTCATCCAGAAGATGCAGGACGCCGAGGAGGGCGACACGCTCACCATCCTGGCGGGCTCCGACCTCACGGACGAGGCCTTCAAGGACATCACGGACGCCATCGAGGAGGCCCAGCCCGACTTGGAGCTGGACGCACACCGTGGCGAGCAGCCCCTGTACCCGGTCATCTTCTCCATCGAGTAGACCGGCGGCATGGGTGGCAGTCTGAGCGTAGGGGATGCAAGCGAGAGGGCACAGCGTACGCGTGCCCTCTCTGACTCTGTGTCCGGGCTTCGCTACGTCTCGGGCTCCCGCCAGGCGGCGCTAGAGAGGCTGGGCATCCTGAGGGTGCGCGACCTCTTCCTGCACCTGCCCAGCCGTTACCTGGACTTCACCCACGTGCTGCCCATTGGCAGGGCGGACGTGGGCATGGACGCGACCATTGTTGCGACGGTTGACCGCGTGAACCTGAAGCGGCCCAAGCCACGCATGCAGATCGTGGAGGTAACGGCCGTGGACCCCACGGGGCTCATAGTGGCCACCTTCTTCCGCCAGCCCTGGATTGCGGAGCAGGTGCACAAGGGCGACAGGATCGCGCTCTCCGGCAAGGTCACCTTCGCCTACGGCTTCAAGCAGATGAAGGCGCCCTTCTACGAGGTTCTGGGCCCCGATGACGGAACGGGCAGCTACTCCCGCATGCTGCCCGTCCACCCGGTGGGGGAGGGCGTCACTGCATCGTGGATGCGGCGCATAGTCTCGGCCGCGGTTGCGGACCGCGGCGACGTGTGCGACCCGGTGCCGGCGCGCCTGGTGGCGGGCCACCACCTCATGGGCCTCGCGCGTGCGATACGCGAGGTGCACTTTCCCCAGACCAAGGCATCCGCGGAGCAGGCCCGGCGGCGGCTTGCCTACGACGAGCTCCTGGCCCTGCAGCTGACCCTGCGCACGCGACAGTTCGTGGAGCTGGAGGGCATAAGGCCGCAGCGCCACGTGACGGACGGGCCGCACGTGGCGGCCCTGCGGGCGGCCCTGCCCTTCTCGCTCACGGAGGAGCAGGAGCGCGCGGCGGCGGACATACTGCGCGACATGGCGGCGCCCCAGGTCATGAACCGCCTGCTCCTGGGTGACGTGGGCACGGGCAAGACGGCCGTGGCCGCCGTCGCCCTTGCAGCCGTGGCGGACACGGGCACGCAGGCGGCCATGATGGCCCCCACCTCGGTGCTCGCGCGCCAGTACGCGCAGAAGCTCGGCCCTCTGCTGGACGCGGCGGACGTCTCGTGGGCGCTGGTGACGGGCGCCACGCCGGCCGCGGAGCGCGCGCAGGTTGCCGCCTGCCTGGCTGACGGGACGCTGGCCTGCGTCTTCGGGACGACGGCCATCCTCTCTGACGACCTGGCCTTCCGCAGCCTGACGCTGGTGGTCATAGACGAGCAGCACCGCTTTGGCGTCAACCAGCGTGCTGCCCTGCGGATGAAGGGGCGTGGGGCGGACCTGCTGACCATGACGGCCACGCCCATCCCGCGCACGCTGGCACTGTCCCTTTACGGGGACATAGCCTGCTCGCAGATTCGCCACCGGCCCCGCCCGGGCGCGGGCATTGCCACCAGGGTCGTCCCCCCGGAGAACGTGGACCTGGCCTATGGGGCCATTCGCGAGGCGCACGCCCGAGGCCACCAGGCCTACGTGGTATGCCCCCTCATAGACGAGAAGGACGACGGCTCGGAGCTGGACGACGTGCCGGAGGCCGAGCGGTCGAGGGCCCAGCACGTCCACTCGGCCGTCTCCACCGCTGAGAGCCTGGCACGCGGCGTCTTCCCGGACCTTAGCGTGGGCCTCCTTACCGGCCGCATGGGCGCGGACGAGAAGGACGAGGTCATGGGCCGCTTCCGCGAGGGCGGCATCGACGTGCTGGTCTCCACCACCGTCATAGAGGTTGGCGTGGACGTGCCCAACGCCACGGTCATGCTGGTCTTCGACGCCGACCGCTTTGGCCTTGCCACCCTGCACCAGCTGCGCGGCCGCGTGGGCAGGGGCGACTTTCCCGGCACCGTGTACCTGGAGTGCGCCGCCAAGCGCGGCACGCCGGCCAGGAGCCGCCTGGGCGCGCTGGAGAAGACCTCCGACGGCTTCGAGCTGGCGGAGCTGGACCTGAAGCTCAGGCACGAGGGAGAGGTCCTGGGCTACCGGCAGCACGGCGGCATCTCGCTCAGGATATCCGACCTCGCGTCCGACGAGGACCTGGTGGAGTGGGCGCACGAGGACGCGGAGGCGCTGGCGATGGAGGACCCCATGCTCGAGGGTCCGGAGCTGCGCCCGCTGGCGCGCGAGTGCCGGGAGCGCTTTGGCGTCTACTTCGAGGAGGTGGAGCGCGCATGAGGGTAGTGGGCGGCAAGTGGCGGGGGCACCCGCTGGAGGCTCCGACGGGGCGCAACGTGACGCGTCCGACCACGGACCGCATGCGCGAGTCCATAGCCTCCATGGTCCTTTCGGCCCAGGGCTTGGACCTCTCGGCGGACGCGGTGCTGGATGCCTTTGCGGGCTCCGGCGCAATGGGCCTTGAGTTGCTCTCGCGCGGGGCCGCACGCTGCACCTTCGCGGACTCGGACCGCGGGGCTGTGGCGCTCGTGCGGCGCAACCTCAAGGCCGTGGGTGCGGGCCCGGGAACCTGGCACGTGACGGGGGGAGACGTGCGCAGGCTGGCTGTCCGCGGCCTGCCGGGGGCACCCTTCTCCGTGGTCTTCCTCGACCCGCCCTACGCCATGGCGGCGGGGGAGGTCTCGGCCCTGGTGGTGACCCTGAGGGAATCCGGCCAGCTCGGCCCGGCCGCCCTGGTGGTGTACGAGCGCTCATCGTCCGCCCCCGGCCTGACGCTCCCGGGTTCCCGGCTGCTCAGGAGCAAGGAGCACGGCATCACCACGGTTGACCTGCTGCGGCTTGACGGGGACCCGTCGGACCGCACCGCAGGCGGCCCTGCAAGCGAAGACTCTGCGAAAGGCAATACAGATGAGTGAGGTTCACCACATTCAGCACGTGGTCGTCCCGGGCACCTTCGACCCGGTGACCCTGGGCCACATAGACGTCATCAGGCGTGCGCGGAAGCTCTTCCCGTACGTCACCGTAGCCGTCGCGGAGTCGAAGACCAAGCGCGGGACCAGCCGCGCCTTCACGCTGGAGGAGCGCGTGGCCATGCTTCGCGAGGCCCTGGCGGAGGAGGGCCTGGTCAAGGGCGTGGACGTGCAGCCATTTACGGGCCTTCTGGTGGACTTCTGCCGCCAGGTCGGCGCGGGAGGGGTGGTCAAGGGCCTGCGGGCCATGACGGACTTCGAGTACGAGCTCCAGCAGGCGGACCTCAACAGCCACATGGCGCCCGACTTGGAGAGCATCTTCGTCATGTCCTCTCCGCAGTTCACGTACGTGTCCTCCTCCGTGGTGCGCGAGATAGCCAGCCTGGGCAGGGGCCACGAGCGCGACCTGGCACTCCTGGTTCCGCCCAACGTGGCAAGATGCCTGCGCGAGCGTTACGCCCCCGCAGAGTGACGCTTTTATGCAGGGCAAACTATCTGCTACTATCTGTAGAATGCATGGCGTGCCGCGTGCACCGCGTGTTCCATTTAGCGTGAAAGGAGCCCTGGATGCAGCCAGGTGAGGAAATCGAGAGCCTGATCGACGAGCTGGAGCAAGTCGTGACCGAGGCTAAGTCGTCCTTCGGCGGTGGCGGCCAGAGGAAGATTGTGGATGCCCAACAGATCTTCGACATTCTGGACGACATCCGCGACGTCTTCCCGCAGGAGTTCCAGGAGGCGCGCCGCGTCCTCAAGGAGGAGAACGAGACGCTGGACCGGGCCCAGAAGCAGGCCGACGCCATCATCGCCGACGCCCAGCAGCAGGCCATGGTCATCGCCGGTGACCAGGAGGTCGTGAGGCTGGCGGCCCAGCAGGCCGAGAACATTCGCGACCAGGCCCAGCAGTACGAGCGTGACACGCGCTACAACGCGGAGGAGTACGCAGACACCGTCCTGGCCCACCTTGAGGAGAACCTCAAGTCCCTCACGGGCACCGTCACGCGCGTTCGCCAGACTCTGAACGAGAACTCCGGCGCGAACAACAACACCCAGAACGTTCCCTGGTAAGGACCTATGAAACCAGTTATCTACGCACTTGACGAGCGGCTTCAGGACCCTGGTGACACCCTGCAGGTGGACGGCCACCTGGACGAGCCCACCTACCGCCTTGGCGACCACGAGTTCCAGCTGCCGCAGGGCATTGACTACGACGTTGCCCTCACCAACGCGGGGGAGGGCATCCTGGCAACGGGCATCCTGAGGGCGCACGTCGTGGGCGTGTGCGACCGCTGCCTGGACCCGGCGGAGTTTGACGTCGCGGGAGAGGTGGACGAGTACTTCCTCTTCAAGGAGCCCGAGGAGGCCGCCTTGGAGGAGGACGACGAGGAGGAGGGGCCTGACTACTCCCTGGTCTCGCCCGACCGCACCATTGACCTGACGGACGCCCTCAACACCGCCCTCATCATGGAGACTCCCTACATCGTGCTCTGCAAGCCCGACTGCAAGGGGCTTTGCCCGGTTTGCGGCGCCAACCTCAACTACGAGGACTGCGGCCACGCCGCCCAGCGCGAGGAGGACCGGCTGGAGAACAGCCCCTTCGCCGTCCTCAAGAACCTTCACCTGGGTGACGACGGGCCGTCCGAGTAGACCGTCTGAATAGGTGCTGTGAAGAAACAACTAAGTCGTGCGTTTGGTAGTGGTTCGTGGTATAGTCACCATTCGTATGTTCTTGGTTGACCGTCCTTGTGTTTCACGGGGCGTAAGTGAGAATTAAGAGAGGTTCAACAAATGGCAACTCCTAAGCAGAAGAAGGGCCGCGGCGCAACGCACACTCGCCGCTCCGCCAACAGCAAGCTCGCCGCTCCGGCACGTTCCGTGTGCCCGCGTTGTGGTGCTCCTAAGCTTCCGCATCACGTGTGCCCCAGCTGCGGCTACTACAAGGACCGCGAGGTCGTCGTCACCGAGTAGCCTCGGCGTGCTGCAAACAAGGCCTGGGAGGCCGGCCCTTCTGGGGTCGGCCTCCTTTTTCGTCGCAGGACACCCCTGCGGAGAGGAGCGAGCATGATCACCATCTGCGTCGACGCCATGGGCGGGGACGAAGAGCCGTCGGTGGTGCTTGAGGGCATAGCGGCGGCGCTTGACGCCGACCCGGAGCTGTGCGTCCTCGTCGCCGGCAACGAGGACGTGGTGGTGCCCTTCTGCGCCAACCACGAGCGTGCGAAGGCCCTGGTGACCACGGAGGTCATCGAGATGGGCGAGCACCCCGCAGATGCCGTGCGCGCCAAGAAGGACTCCTCCATCGTTCGGGGTTGTGCCGCCGTGCGCAAGGGCGAGGCGGACGGTTTCTTCTCTGCTGGCTCCACCGGCGCCATCTTCGCCGCCGCCACGCTGGGCGTGGGCCGCATCCGGGGCATCAAGCGCCCCGCGCTGGCAACTCCGCTGCCCGGCCTGGACGGCCATCGCACCGTCGTGCTTGACCTGGGCGCCAACGCGGACGTCAGGCCCGAGATGATAGTCCAGTTCGCGCAGATGGGCCGCGCCTACGCCCACGTGACCCTTGGGGTCGAGGACGCCAGGGTGGGCCTGCTCTCCAACGGGACGGAGGAGGCCAAGGGCTCGGAGGCCGTCATCGCGGAGCACCAGGCCCTGGCTGCCGCAGGCTGCGGGTTTGTGGGCAACGCGGAGGGCTCGGACCTGCTGCTGGGCAACTTCGACGTCATTGTGACGGACGGCTTCGCCGGCAACGTGGCCCTCAAGTCCATGGAGGGCACGGCCAAGTACATGCTCAAGCGCATAAAGGCGGCCGTGGGCGACTCCAAGCGCGCCGCGCTGGGGGCCCTCATGCTCAAGCCCGCCATGAAGGAGATTGCGGCGGACCTCACCGGGGACGAGTACGGTGGTGCAATCCTCCTGGGCCTGAAGGCGCCCGTTCTCATCGGCCACGGCGCCACCAGCGCCAAGGCCGTGCACATGGGCACCGCCGCCTGCGCCAACGCCGTGCGCGGCGGGCTTGTGGGCAAGATGACGGAGATGCTTGCCCAGGCCCAGTAATGGGTACAATCTCCACATGTGTATAGTTGGTCGCCCGGCGTTGGGCGCAAGGCCTAAGGAGGCCCAAATGGATCGCGCAGCCATCATGGAGAAGGTCGTTTCCCTCGTGTCGGAGACTCTGGAGTGCGACCCTGAGTCCGTCACGGAGGACGCAAAGTTCACTGACCTCGGCGCGGACTCCTTCGACCTGCTGGAGCTCGTCACCGCATTTGAGGACGAGTTCGGCACCACGCTAGACGACGACGTGCTCCAGGGCATCCAGACCGTGAAGGACGCGGTCAATGCCATCGAGGACGCCCAGTAGTTTCCAGGGGGAGCGTTTCACTTGAAGTTGCACCAACGGGTGGCCGCCGTCGAGAAGATCGTCGGCCACCACTTTTCGGACTATAGCCTCATCCAATCCGCCATCACGCACCCGTCTGCGGTGGAGGGTCGCCCCGTCTCGGCCTCCTACGAGCGACTGGAGTTCCTGGGAGACTCCATCCTGGGTGCCATGGTCGCCACGGACCTGTACGAGAAGTTCCCCGCCATGGACGAGGGGGAGCTCACGCGGCTCAAGATCTCGCTGGTCTCGGGCGCCACGCTCTCCGTGGTCGCGGAGGAGCTTGGCATAGGGCAGCTCATCGTCTTCGGCGAGTCCGAGAAGGGCACCGGTGCCCGTGGCATGCACTCCGCGTTGGAGAACGTGTACGAGTCCATAGTGGGTGCCCTCTACCTGGACGCCGGCTACGGGGTGACGCACGACTTCGTGCACAGGACGCTCGAGCCGTACATGACGCCGGAGATCGCCCGCAAGCCCATCAGCCCCAAGTCGCGCCTGCAGGAGGTCACGCAGCGCGACATGAAGTGTGCCCCGGAGTACAAGCTGGTGGGCGAGGAGGGTCCCGCGCATGCCCCCACGTTCACCACGGTGGTGCTGGTGGACGGCAAGCGCGTCGGCCGCGGCGTCGGCTCCTCCAAGAAGGAGTCGGAGAGCGTGGCGGCGGAGAACGCCCTCATGAACCTGGGCTACCTGGAAGCCGACGATGCCGCCATCGCCGAGTAGCCGAAGGGAAACGGTCTAGGTGTATCTCAAGTCGCTCTCGCTCAAGGGCTTCAAGTCGTTTGCCGACAAGTCCACCATGGCCTTCGACCCTGGCCTGAACGTCATAGTGGGCCCCAACGGCTCCGGCAAGTCCAACGTGTCCGACGCCATCCTCTGGGTCCTGGGCGAGCAGTCCGCCAAGATGCTGCGCGGCCAGGCCATGGAGGACGTGATCTTCTCCGGCTCGTCCGCGCGGCAGCCGGTGAGCCTGGCGGAGGTCACGCTGGTGCTGGACAACTCCGACGGCACCCTGCCCGTTGACTACTCGGAGGTGGCCATCACGCGGCGCATGTACCGCTCAGGCGAGAACGAGTACCTCATCAACGGCTCCACCAGCCGCCTCATGGACATCACGGACATCCTGCACGACTCCGGCCTGGGCAAGGAGACGCACTCCATCATCTCGCAGGGCAAGCTGGATTCCGTGCTCTCCAGCCGGCCGGAGCAGCGGCGCGAGCTCATTGAGGAAGCGGCGGACATTGCCAAGCACCGCCGTCGCAAGGAGCGCTCCAACAAGAAGCTGGAGAGCATGGACAAGAACCTCACGCGCGCCAAGGACATAGAGCGTGAGATTAAGCGGCAGCTGCGGCCCCTGGAGCGCCAGGTGGAGAAGGCCAGGCGGGCGCACGACCTGCAGGACCGCCTGCGCCAGCTCCAGACCCAGCTGGCCGTGGACGACCTGCGCGGCCTGCAGGCCCGCCACGCAGACCTGGCGTCGCGCGGCCGCGAGGCCGGTGCCAGCATAGAGCTTGCCCAGCTGCGCCTGAGGGAGAAGGGCGATGCCCTGGAGCGCTACCAGGCCACGCTGGAGGAGAAGGGACTCTTCGTGGGCGACCTGGCGGAGCAGCGCCAGCGGGTGGCCGGCCAGCTGTCACGCCTGGAGGCCGACGCGCGCCTTGCCTCCGAGAAGGGCCGCAACATGGACGCCCGCATAGGGGACCTTGCGCGCACGGTCCAGACCGCGGAGCGCGACCGCGCCCAGGCGGAGGCCGAGCTGGCGCAGGTGGCAAGCGACCTCGCCGCGGCGCGTGGCGAGTGGGACGCCCTCAAGCGGGAGGTGGACGGCCTGGCGACGGCGGCGAAGGCGGCCACCGCCAGGCGGCGCGAGCTGGGCTCGCGCGTGGCTCAGCTCCAGGCGGACCAGAGGACCGCCCAGCGCACGGCAGACCAGGAGACCGTGGCCTACGCAAAGCTCCGCGACCAGATCGGCAACGCGGAGGTCGAGGACCAGATGTACCAGAGCCGCCTCGCGCAGATCCAGGAGTCCCTCTCCGCCTGCGAGGACCGGCTGAGGGAGCGCACGGCCCGCAAGGAGGCTATCTCCCGGGAGCTGGCGGAGGCGCAGGGTCGGGCCGACTCCGCGCGCGAGCGCATCGGTGCCCTGCAGGACGGGGCGCGCGCATCCCGCGGCGAGGAGTCCCGCGCGCGGGACAGGCTCTCGCAGCAGCGGGCAACCCTCTCCGCGCTGAGGTCCGTGGACGCTCAGGCGCAGGCGTCCTCCCCGCTGGTGGCGGCTGTGACCAAGCGCAGGGACGTGGCGGACCTGGTGCAGTGCCGCCTGGCGGACCTTATCGAGGCGCCGGAGGACTTGGAGCCCCTGGTGGAGCGCCTGCTGGGCGAGGACCTGAACGCCCTGGTGGTGCGCGACGCCGACGCAGTCGCGCACGTTGCGGCGGAGGCCGCGGGGGTTCGCAAGGCGTCGGGTCGCGCGACGGTGGTCTCCTATGCGGCGGCGCCGGCGGGCGTGCCAGCGGAGGCCCCTGGGCATTCGCTGCTGGCCAAGCTGAGGGTGGTGCCGGGTGCGGAGGGCCTCGTGGGAGCCCTGATGGGCGACGTGCGCCTTGTCGCCTCCGTGTCCGAGGCCGTGCGTGCCCACGAGCAGGTGCCCGCCTGCACGTACGTGACGCCCGACGGCGTGACGGTGCTGCCGGACGGACGCACCGTCATAGGTGCCAGCTCCGACGCGGAGAGGGGCGCCCTGGAGCGCAAGCGCCGCATCCGTGCCCTGGACGAGGCCATGCCCGGCCTGCAGGAGGCCCTAGACGCGGCATCCGCGGCCGTGGCTCAGGCTGAGGCTGCCCTCAACGCCACGCGCGAGGCCAACGCCAGCGCAAGGGGTGACGTGGCGCGCCTGCGCGGCGAGCTCTCCTCGGTCACGGCTGAGGTGGGTCGGCTGGAGGGGGAGCGGTCGAAGTCCCTCTCGGAGCAGGCCCAGGTGCAGAAGGGCAGGGACGCCGCCAGGCAGAAGGCCGCCTCCGCCCGCGCGGAGATAGACCGTCACAGGCGGGCGTCGGCCGATGCCTCCGCCCGGGCTGACCAGCTGTCGGACGAGCTGCAGCGAGCGCAGGACGAGCGCGGCGAGGCCTCGCACGAGGAGTCCGAGGCGGACAGGCGCCTCTCGGACGCGCGCCTCAGGCTTGCCACCGTGCAGGAGCGCAAGAACCACCTCATCACGCGCGAGGACGAGCTGGGGTCGCGTGCCAAGAGGCTGCGCTCGCAGGGGTCTGGCGCCTCCGATGCCCTGGCGAGCCTGCGGGCCAAGCGGCGTCGCGTGGCGCCGCTGGAGGCCCGCTACCAGGCGCTCCGCGACCGCCTGGCGGAGTGGTCCGCGCGTCTGGCGGACCGCGCCTCCCTTGCGGAGGCGGATTCCAACGAGCTCAAGCGGACCATCACGGAGGCCCGGTCCGCCGTGAACGAGGCCAGCCAGGACCTGGAGCGCGCCCGCACGGTGGCCAGCGACGTGAAGGTGGAGCAGGGCAAGATCGAGGTCCAGGTCCAGCACGCCGTCAGTGCCATAGAGGAGGCGGGGGCCAACCTCGAGGAGGCCCTGGCGCTGCCCGCGCCCGACGACCGCGAGGCCGCAGAGGCAGAGGTGCAGGACCTGAAGGCGGCGCTCAGGGGCATCGGCCCCGTGAACGAGGTTGCCACGGACCAGTACGCCCGCCTCAAGGAGCGCGCGGACTACATCAGCGAGCAGGTGGAGGACCTGGAGGGGGCCCGCAAGGCGCTCAAGCGCATCGACGACGCCATCGAGCGCAAGATGCGCCGCCAGTTCCTGGTAACCTTCGACGCCGTTAACGCCAACTTCCAGGAGGTCTTCGGGCTTCTCTTCCCCGGCGGCGCCGCCCACTTGGAGATGACTGACCCGGACCACCCCACGGAGACTGGCATAGAGATCGTGGCGCAGCCGCGCGGCAAGCGCATCCAGAAGATGTCGCTCATGAGCGGCGGCGAGAAGTCCCTCACCGCGCTGGCCCTCCTCTTCGCCGTATATCGCACGCGGACGGTTCCGTTCTATGTGTTCGACGAGGTGGAGGCCGCTCTGGATTACTCTAATCTTCAGCGCTTGCTCGACGCTATCGAGCAGCTCAAGAAGACGACGCAGCTCCTGGTCATCACGCACCAGCGCAGGACCATGGAGCAGGCGGACGTTCTGTACGGCGTTTCGATGCAGGCCGACGGCGTGAGCCACGTGGTGTCTCAGCGCCTCGACCAGACGGGAAAGGTGGTTGCAGCCTAATGGGCCTTTTCGACAAGCTCAAGAAGGGCCTCTCGCGCTCGCGCGAGACCATCAACGAGATCTTCTACATGGGTGGCGAGGTCGACGAGACCTTCTGGGAGGACCTGGAGGACACCCTGGTCATGGGCGACATGGGCGCAGAAGTGGCCATGTCCGTCACTGACGACCTGCGCGAGCAGGCCGCGCGCGAGAACCTCACGCGCTCGGGCCAGCTGCGCGACGCGCTGGCCAAGCGCATCAGCCGGGAGTTCGCGCCGGCCGACCGCGACCCCTTCACGGACCTGCCGTCCATCGTGCTCTTCGTGGGCATCAACGGCGCCGGCAAGACCACCACGGTGGGCAAGCTGGCGGGCGTGGCGCGCACCAGCGGTCTCAACTGCGTAATCGGCGGCGCGGACACCTTCCGCGCGGCCGCCATAGAGCAGCTTGAGGTCTGGGGCCAGCGCGCGGACGTGCCCGTGATCACGCGCAAGCGTGGCGCGGACCCGGCCAGCGTCTGCTTCGAGGTGGTGGAGAAGTCCGAGGACGCGGGTGCGGACCTGGTGCTCATAGACACCGCAGGCCGCCTGCACACCTCGCCGGAGCTCATGCGCGAGCTGCAGAAGGTGGTCAACGTGACGCGCAAGCGCGCCACGGTGCCCGTCTCGGTGGTCCTGGTGATCGACGCCACCACCGGCCAGAACGGACTCAACCAGGCGCAGGAGTTCAACCAGGCACTGGACATAGACGGCCTCATCGTGACCAAGCTGGACGGCACGGCAAAGGGCGGCATAGCCGTGCGCATCTCGCACGACCTGGGCCTGCCCATCTACCGCATCGGCGTCGGTGAGGGCATCGACGACCTGCAAAAGTTCGACGCGCTCGACTTCTCGCGCGCGCTCGTCGGCGAAGACGAAGGGAAGTAGCACATGGCAGTTTTCAGCAGCCTCTCCGACCGACTGCAAGACACGTTCGACAAGCTCCGCGGCAAGGGCAGGCTCACCGAGGACGACATCAACGCCGCCATGCGAGAGATTCGCATGGCCCTCTTGGAGGCGGACGTCAACTACCGCGTGGTGCGGAGCTTCGTCTCCACCTGCAAGGAGAAGTGCCTCGACGCCGAGGTGCTGGATTCCCTGAACCCCACGCAGAACGTGGTCCGCATAGTCCTGGACGAGCTGACCCACCTCTTGGGTGACACCGACTCCAAGCTGGAGCTCGACCAGAGCCGCACGCCCAACGTGATCATGCTGGTGGGCCTTCAGGGCTCGGGCAAGACCACCGCGGCCTCCAAGCTGGCCTACCTGCTCAAGGGCCAGAAGCACCACCCGCTGCTGGCGGCATGCGACACGCACCGCCCCGCCGCGGCGGACCAGCTGCAGACCCTTGGCTCGGAGATCGGCGTGCCCGTCTACCGCGGCGACGGCAAGGACGCCGTCAAGGTTGCCTCCGAGTCCATTCGCGCCGCGGTTGACCGCATGTGCGACGTCGTGATCGTGGACACCGCTGGCCGCCTGCAGGTTGACGAGGAGATGATGCAGGAGGCCGTCGACATCAAGGAGGCCGTCAAGCCCGACCAGATTCTCATGGTCGTGGACGCCATGACCGGCCAGGACATCGTGAACGTGGTCTCCGCCTTCGCCGAGCGCGTGGACTTCGACGGCGTGATCATGTCCAAGCTGGACGGCGACGCCCGTGGCGGCGGCGCCCTCTCCGTGCGCGAGGTGACCGGCAAGCCCATCAAGTTCGTCTCCATGGGCGAGAAGCCCGACTCCCTGGAGGTCTTCCACCCGGACCGCATGGCCAAGCGCATCCTGGGCATGGGCGACGTGTACGGCATCATCGAGCAGGCCGAGAAGGCCGCCGACGAGCAGAGCATGGAAGACGCCGAGCGCATGCTCATGCAGGGCTTCACCATGGACGACATGCTGAAGCAGATGCAGCAGATCCGCAAAATGGGCGGCCTGCGCAAGCTTGCTGGCATGATTCCCGGCGTCGACCGCGCCATGTCACAGGCAGGCGGTGACATCAACGACCACGCCATGGACCAGATCGAGGCCATCATCCACTCCATGACCAAGGAGGAGCGCGCCAAGCCGCGCATCATTGACGGCCAGCGCCGCAAGCGCATTGCCAAGGGCTCCGGCCACAGCATCCAGGAGGTCAACCAGCTGTACAAGCAGTGGGAGCAGATGGACAAGACCATGGGCCAGATGCGCAGCATGATGGCCGGCGGCAACACCAGGAAGATGGGCCGCAGCATGCGTGGCATGATGCAGAGAATGGGCGCCAGCCAGGCGGACCTTGCGCAGTTCGACGCGCAGATGGCCCAAGCCAACCAGGCTGCCAACCGCGAGCAGCGCCGCGCCAACAAGCGCCCGCACAAGAAGGGCAAGCAGAAGAAGCACTAGGCGCGCGGGCGTGCCGTGGCACCTTGGGCGCTGGATCTGCGAGGAAGCTACGAGCTGCGCAGAAGCTACCCCACAACCGTCGCGTGTCGGTTGTGGGATAGCGCTTTTTTCGAACATTTGCGCAGGTAAAAGGCCTAGAGAAGAACTACCCCACAACCGAAGGGCTTCGGTTGTGGGGTAGCGGCCAATCCGTAGGCCAGACGTTGCAAGTGTCCGCAGGTCAGAGTCCGCCGACCTACTGGTGCGTCACCACCACGTCGCCCACCTTGACCAGGTTGTAGAGCTCCGCCGCCTTGGAGGCGGGCAGGTTGATGCAACCGTGCGAGCCGTTGCCCTGGTAGATGGTGCCGCCAAACGAGCCACGCCAGCTTGCGTCGTGGAAGGCCACCAGGTTGCCGATGAAGGGCATCCAGTACTTGACCTCGCTTGTGTAGTCCGGCTGGTTGTCGTGGTTCTCGTCCAGGCCCTTGAGGGTCTGGTCCGTCATCTTGGCGTCCACGTAGTACACGCCCTCCGGGGTCTGGTTCTTCTCCGTGGGGTCACCGGAGACGAGATCGGACTCCCAGATGACGCTGCCGGACTCGTCGTAGAAGTACACGTGCTGCGCGGCAAGGTCCACGTCCAGGTAGCGCTTGCCCCAGTCCTGCCCGCCGGGGGCCCAGGTCTCCGCCTCGGACTTCATGGGCACCGCGATGGCGCCGGTGTTGCCAGCCTGCAGGTTGCTGACTATGGTCTGCGCCAGCGCCGCGCCGTCGATGTTCCAGCCATAGGTGCCGCCAGAGACGGTGACGGACTTGCCGTCGGGCCGCGTGTAGGTGCGCTGGGTGTTGACGCTGTCCAGCGCCTTGGAGAGGTCGCCCTTGGCCCACGTGGTCACGGCGTCGGAGTTGACGGTGAGGGCGAAGTTCTGGTCCACGCCCAGCCAGCCGTTGATCTGGTCCGACGTGACCTGTGCGACCTCCTGGTCCTTGACCGTCAGCGGGATGGTTGCCGTGGAGAGGGCGTTTGCCTGCTCCAGCACGCTGGCAAGGCGTGGGTCGTCCGCCTTGATGGTGGGCTGCACCAGGGCGGAGTCGTCTATTGTTATCTCCCTCTGCAGCTGGGCGATTCCAGTTGCCACTATGGACTGCACCGTTGCCTCGTCCACGGCGGTGCCCACGGCGTCGGGCGTGATGACCCAAGTCTTCTGGGTTGCGTCGTACGAGATGCCCGCGTTGGTGGGCTGTGCCGCCGTCGCGTTGAGCTGGTCCGTCGCCGTCTTGACTATGGTGGAGAGCTTCTCTGCGTCGTATGCGACGTCCTGCGTCACGGTGAGGCTGTTGCTCTGGAAGGCGGCAACGGGCCACTCCCACGCGTTCTGCTGAGAGAGGGCGTCCTTGGCGTACGCATTGCCGTCGTACGCGAGACCGATGTCTGCTCCGTTGACCTGGAAGCTCAGGTTGAGGCCCGAGACGGTGGTCGAGAAGTTGACTCCGTCCTCCGTGATCTTGCTGGCGAGCTCCACCTCGGACTTGAGCGAGACGTCGCTTCCGTTGACCGTGGTGTTGGGCAGGTAGTGGGAGCCGAAGTAGGTGGCGCCCCCAACGTAGATGGCCGCCAGGGTCACGGCTACGGCACCGAGGGCGATGCCGACCGCCTTGCCCGCGTGGTGCTTGGGCTCGGGCGCGCCCGGGGTGGGAAGGTCGCCGGGGTTGGAGTACCTCTGGTGGTTGGGGTCCGTTGGGGAGGCGGGGAGTGGCGTCACGACGGGGATGGCGCTGGCGTCCACCGCGGGGCGGGGGGCCACCTGCGTCTGCGCGGCGGTATCCGCCGGCTCTTCGGGCGTCTGCTCGGGAGCCTGATCGGGCGTTGCGGTGGCCGCGTCGGCTTGGCCTTCCGCGGGCGTGGCTTCCTCTGCCTGGGAAGCGGGCTCGGCAACCGTGGGTGCGGTGGCCTCGCCGGCGGAACCTGCCGAAGGTGCAGCGGTGGGGGAGTCTTCGGCCGGGGAATCAACCTCGGGTGCTAGCTGCTCTGGAGCTGGCTTGGCGTCCTCCTCCGGCGAGTAGCTGGCAGGTACCTTGAAGTGCTTGGGCCGCTTGTGCGGTGCACTGTCCTCAGTGGAGTCAAACAATTTAATCTACCCCTCTTTATGGATGCTCGCGCCTGGTGCGCGAGGGTTGTTTTGCAAACGGTTGCTCCATTGCGTACAGTCGGTATGGTACCCCACAGCAAAAAGATGCTTTCAAGGGATGGGTGATTCATGACATTGCTACGACCGTTAGGCCAAGCTGATAGCAGGCTGGACGTCTACGCCCGCCTGACCGACCACCAGCTGCGCAACAAGCTGGAGCCGCAGAAGGGCGTGCTCATTGCCGAGTCACCCTACGTAATAGACGTTGCCCTGCGCTCTGGCCTGGCGCCCCTCTCCATGCTGACGGACGAGAGCCGCCTTGGGGCGGCGGAGCGCTTGGCGAGTCACCTGCCGGCGGACTTCCCGGTCTTCGTGCTGAGTGCGGAGGAGGCGCGCGACCTTACCGGCTACAACGTGAACCGAGGGCCCCTCATGGCCTTCCGGAGACCGATTCCACCCAGTCCGGGTGCGGTGCTGGCCGGCGCGCGTCGCGTGGCGGTGCTGGAGGGCCTCGTGGACGTGAGTAACGTGGGCGCGGTCTTCAGGTCTGCCGCGGCCTTGGGGGTGGACGCGATTCTGGTGGCACCCGATTGCGCGGACCCCTTCACGCGGCGGGCGGTGCGCGTCTCCATGGGGACCGTCTTCCAGGTGCCGTGGGCGCGCTGCGGGGGCACCTGGCCCCAGGAC
Source organism: uncultured Olsenella sp. (assembly GCA_900314495.1). Classification (GTDB taxonomy): domain Bacteria; phylum Actinomycetota; class Coriobacteriia; order Coriobacteriales; family Atopobiaceae; genus Olsenella_K. The sequence continues at coordinate 220,889 of OMVJ01000001.1, read as the reverse complement.
GCGCTGGACCTGCTGCATGGGCAGGGCTTCTGCTGCGCCGCCCTGGCCCTGCGCGAGGATGCCATTCCGCTGGACGACCCCCTCTTGGCGGGGGAGGACAAGCTCGCCCTCTTCTTTGGCACGGAGGGGACGGGTCTGCGGCAGAAGACCATTGCCGGCTGCGACCGAACGGTCATCATTCCCATGGCGCACGGGGTCGACTCGCTGAACGTCGCGGCAAGCTCTGCCGTGGTCTTCTGGGAGCTCTGCAGGCGCGGGCGCCGCTAGTGGCAGGCTTGGGGAAGGAGGCGGCTACAGCAGGGTGACGCCCGCGGAACTGCAGACGGAGGGAAGCTCCCCGCCCAGGCCCTCTGCGTCCGTGACCACGGTGTCCACGTCCCCCAGCCTGCAGATGGGGAAGGTGAACTGGCGGCCGACCTTGCTGGAGTCCATGAGGACCACGGTGTCCGACGCGTTCTGCACCAGCGTCCGCTTGAGCACCGCCTCGTCGTCGGAGCCGCAGGTGAAGCCCGCGTGGCGGGTGAGGCCGGTGACGCCTAGGAAGAGCTGGTCAAAGCCCAGGGTCGAGACCTTCTCGATGGTGGTGCCGCCGGCCGTGCTCATGGAGGAGGTGTTGAGGCGGCCGCCCACAATGTAGGTGGTGACCTTCTCCAGACGGGCGAGCTCGTTGGCGACGGTGAGCGAGTTGGTGAACACGTAGAGCCTGAGGTCTGGCATGACAGATGCCAGGGCCGTGGTGGAGCTGCCGGAGTCCATGTAGATGGTGGTGTTCTCGCGAATGAGGCGGACGGCCTTGTTGGCTATCTCTAGCTTCTCCTGCGATCGCCGCGCGGACCGGTTGACCAGCAGGTCGTCCGTGCCAATGGCGAACCCGACGGACTTGGCGCCGCCGTGGACGCGGATGATGAGGCGCTGGCCGTCCAGCACCTTCAGGTCCGTGCGAAGCGTCGTCTCGCTGACGTCCGGGAACCTGACCTTCAGCTGGGTAAGCGAGACGCTGCCCTCGCGGTTGACGAGGGAGACAATCTCCGAGCGCCTGTCCTCCATGTCCATGCTTCACTCCTGCCTAGTCGCCTGGGCCACATGCTACCAGAACGCAATGCGCATGGTGCGGGGGCCCGCGCCACAGGTTGCCTTGGCTAACATTTTGCGCCGCACCCGAGTAAAGAGTGGCGCCAAGCGGTGAGGAGTCCGCTTGGCGCCCAGTGGAGAGGTTTTGGTTGTGATGAGGCTAGCCGGTTGCTAGCGGCTGGCGGCTACTCCTGCGTCCAGTGGGAGAGCAGGTAGCGCTCTGCCGCGGGGCACCACAGGCCCTTGTTGCCCTCCACGATGCTGGCGAGCTCGCCGTACCGCGGGTCCTCAGCCTCGCGGGAGCGCAGGTCGTCCAGGGCGATGAGCGGCATGCTGATGTGGGTGTAGATGAGCTTCTTGCCACCCGGGATCTTGGGCAGGTTGCAGGTGGTCTCGGCCGCGGCGTCCAGGCCGCCGATGTGGGTGACCATGACTGCGGGGTCCATGCGGCCGGCCGCGGTGAGCTCCAGGGACTCGATCATGTCGGAGGTGTTACCGCCCGTGGTGCCCATGACGTGGGTGGAGCCGTAGTGCACCTCGTAGAAGTTGATGGGGGCCGAGAAGTTCTTGTCGGTGGGGCCGGCGAAGAAGTTGAGGCAGCCGTCGCGGCCCAGGATCAGGCTGGACTGGGTGACGACCGCGGCGACGGGGGCGTAGCAGAGCACGTCGTCGTAGCCCTTGCCGTCGGTGATGCCGCGGAGCAGGGCCACCGGGTCGTCCGTGGTGCCGGTGTTGACGAAGTGCAGCTCCACGCCCGTCTCGGCCTTGGTCTGCTCGGGCGGGAAGAGCGCGGCCGCGCGGTCCAGGCGCTCCTGGTTGATGTCCGCAACCACCAGCAGGCCGGGCTTGCGGTCGCGGTGGATGGCGTAGGTCAGGCAGCCCAGGCCCATGGGGCCGGCACCTGCCATGATGGCCATGTTGCCGCCCTCCTTGATGCCCATGTCGTGGGTGTACACGCCCATGTGGGTGTGGTAGGCGGCGTTGAGGGCGCCGATGGAGCAGGACAGGGGCTCGGCCAGGGAGGCCTGGTAGTAGGCCTCGCCGTTGAAGACCAGGAAGCTGTTGGTGTCGAAGATCTCGTGCGGGAGGATGCAGTAGGTGGCGTCGCCGCCGCAGAACTCGTAGGAGTAGCCGGGGGAGTCCATGGAGCCCTTGTAGTTGATGGCGGGCTGAATGGTGAACTTCTGGCCGGGCTTGTAGAGGTCCTTGTACTTGGCGCCCACCTCAACGATGTCGCCGGCGAACTCGTGGCCGGTGATGGCGGGGTGGTCGGCAACGTCCGCGTGGACGCGCTTGTGGTCAACGCCCAGCTTGGCCATCTTGTAGGTGGACATGCAGATGGAGTCGGAGACGACCTTCACCAGCATCTCGTCGTCCTTGATCTGCGGGAGCTCGAACTCGTCGAGCCTGAGGTCCATTGCCGCGTGGAGCCTGACTGCCTTGGCTTGCATGATGGTTCTCCTTCCGTGCCCCGTGGGGCACCTTCTTGTGCCGGCCGTGCCGGCTTCCTTGACGTCTCCCCCGAGGGGGCAGTGCGTGCGCCTAGAGGCGCGTGACCTCTACCTTCTGGACCAGCGAGTCCACCAGGCTGCGGGGAGCTGCCTGCGTTCCGGACTGCATGACGTTCGCCGCGCCGGTGGCCATGGCCAGACGGACGGTCTCGTCCAGCGAGAGGCCCTTGTCGGTTGCGTAGGCCAGGGCAGCGACCACCGAATCGCCAGCGCCCACGGTGGAACCAACGGGAACCTTGACCGCTCCGCCCTTGACTACGGTGTCCCCGTCCACGAAGAGCGCGCCTGCGCCACCCATGGAGACGACCACGTTGCGGACGCCCTTGGCCACCATCTCCCGTGCGGCCTGGGCAATGTCCTTGTCGGTGGCCAGCTTGCGGCCGAGCATGGCGCCGAGCTCGATCTCGTTGGGCTTGATCAGGTCTGGGCCCGCCTGGATTCCGGCGGCAAGCTTGTCGCCGTCCGCGTCCAGGAAGACTAGTGCGCCGTGGTCCTTGCAGGTGGCGGTCCAGCGCGCGTAGGTGTCCACGCTGGCGCCGCGGGGGAGGGAGCCGGACAGGACGACGATGTCGCCCTGGTGCACCTCCTGGACCAGCTGGGCCAGCATGGCGTCGAGCTGGGCGTCCGTGACCTCGGGACCGGGCTCGTTGATGTCCGTGTGGGTGCCGAGCTCGGGGTCGACGACCTTGAGGTTGGTCCTCGTCTCGCCCTCCACCTCGAAGGCCTTGCAGGTGATGCCCTGCTGGTCGAGCGCGTCCCTGATGCTCTTGCCCGTGGCCCCTCCCAGGACTGCCCAGGCGCAGGAGTCACCACCAAGCTCCCTGATCACCTTGCTGACGTTGATGCCCTTGCCGCCGGCGTCTGTGCGCAGCTGGGTGATGCGGTTCACCTCGTCGACCGTGAAGCTGGGTACCTGTGCGGTCTTGTCCAGCGCCGGGTTGAGCGTGACGGTGTGAATCATGCCGACAACCTCCTAACGACTTACGAAACAACAATTTCAAGCGGTAATACTTACGATTCATCAACGACTGACTTCATCCTACGACTTGCGAAACGAAAGTCAAGCAGATGATTAATTTTCATGGAATTGGGGCTAAGCAGCCCGTTGACCCCAAAATCTGGGCCGTTTACGGGAACATAACAAAATATTGAACTGTCGTTTCATCGATATGTAATACTCGAATCAGCGATTCAACAGCGACGTAACGAAAGCGACCTTTCGTACAGCACAACAGAGATCCCGACTGGCACGAGCCCACACATATATGCGCAGGGAAGCGAAACCGCGCGAGGGGACTGGGCGCCAGGCGGCGAAAGACATCAAATGGAGAGGAGCTTTTATGGCTTCTGTACAAAAGGGAATTTCCAAGTTCGGAAAGTTCCTGAGCTCAATGGTTATGCCCAACATCGGCGCGTTCATCGCCTGGGGTTTCCTTGCCGCGCTGTTCATCGACACGGGCTGGCTGCCCAACCCGGACTTCGCGCAGATCGTCTCGCCCATGCTCACCTACCTGATCCCCATCCTCATCGCAGGGCAGGGCGGCTACATGGTGGGCGGCAAGCGCGGCCGCGTCATCGGTTCCATCGCAATCGTGGGCGCCATCGCCGGGTCCGACTACACAATGCTAATGGCGGCCATGCTGATTGGCCCGCTGGCCGGCCTGGTCATCAAGAAGTGGGACGAGTGGGCCAAGGGCTGGACGCCCGCCGGCTTCGAGATGCTGGTCGACAACTTCTCCGTCGGCATCCTCGGCCTGCTGCTGTCACTCTTTGCCCACGTGGCCATCGGCCCCTTCATGACGGCGATCCTCTTGGTCCTCACGGCAGGCGTCAACCTGCTCATGCGCTTCAGCCTGCTCCCGCTGCTCGCGGTGTTCGTGGAGCCGGCTAAGGTCCTCTTCCTCAACAACGCCATCAACCACGGCATCTTCACGCCCATCGGCACCACCCAGGTGAGCGAGATGGGCAAGTCCATCATGTTCATGCTGGAGGCCGACCCCGGCCCTGGCCTTGGCGTCCTGCTTGCCTACTGCTTCTTCAGCAAGGACGAGTCCGCCCGTCAGTCTGCTCCCGGTGCCGTGATCATTCACTTCCTGGGTGGCATCCACGAGATCTACTTCCCCTACGTTCTCATGAACCCCAAGGTCATCATCGCCCCCATCGTGGGCAACGCCGCCGCCATCACCTGGTTCAGCCTCACCGGTTGCGGCCTGGTTGGCCCCGCCTCGCCCGGCTCCATCATCTCCTTCATGGCAATGTCCGCGCCCGGCACGCAGCTCAGCACCATCATCGGCGTGGCAATCGCCGCCGGAATCTCCTTCCTCATCGCCACCCCCATCGTGCGAACCGCTCCCGCCGGGGACTTCGACGCGGCCAAGGACAGCATGGCCGAGATGAAGCCCGGTGCCACCGCCAACGTCTCCACCGGCTTCGGCGACAAGATCGTCTTTGCCTGCGACGCCGGCATGGGCTCCTCCGCCATGGGCGCCACCCGCTTCCACAACCGCATCAAGCTGGACCGTCCCGACGTCATCGTGGATCATGCCTCCGTGGACGAGGTCCCTGCAGACGCCAAGATCGTCGTCGTCCAGCGCAACCTTGCCGACCGTGCCAAGGCCAGCGCGCCCAACGCCCAGTTCGTGATCATCGACAACTTCCTCAAGAATCCCGCGCTCGACTCCCTGTACAACACCCTGGTGTCCGCTGCCGCCGAGGCCGGCGTCGGCGACGTCCAGGCACCGCTTCCCGCAGAGGCCAAGGACGAGAACGCGGCGAGTGACGTCATCGTCATGGACCGCGAGGGCATCAAGCTGGGCCTCAAGTCCGTTTCCCGCGAGGAGGCCATCCGCGCCGCCGGCGACCTGCTGGTGAGGCACGACGCGGTTGACCCCAGCTACGTAGACTCCATGCTGCGCCGTGACGAGGAGCAGAGCGTGTACATGGGCATGGGCGTCGCCATCCCGCATGGCACCAACGACGCCAAGGAGGCCGTCAAGAAGAGCTGCGTCGTCCTGCTGCAGTACCCCGACGGCATCAAGTGGGGCGGTGACGATGACATTGCCTACCTGGTCTTCGGCATTGCCGGCGCCAACGGCGAGCACCTGCAGGTCCTTGCCAACGTGGCAAAGTCCCTCGAGGACGAGTCTGTGGTGGAGAAGATGCGCACCACCACTGACGTGGACTGGCTGCTGAGGTGCTTTGGCTAGTCGTCCAGCGCGCTCACGTGCCTGAAGGAGGCGCCCCGTCCTGCCCAGTGGGACGGGGCGCCTCTGTTGCGAGCCAAGGGCGTCATGCAAAAGCGGCGGGGAGGCCACCTTGTGCCTCCCCGCCGCTGCGGTTGCCTGCGCGTCGTGATTAAGCCGCTATGCCTGCTTCTCCGGCAGGCTTGGGGCGAAGCCGTCGTCGCGCGTGAAGATGTTCATGAACTCCTCGCCGGTGATGGTCTCCTTCTTCTGCAGGTAGCGTGCAATCTCGTGCAGCTTGAAGCGGTTGGCCCTCAGGATGTCCAGGGCCTTGGTGTGGCCCTCCTCAACAATGCGCTGGACCTCGGCGTCAATCTGCTGGGCGGTGCCCTCGGAGCAGGTGAGCTCCGCGCCGCCGCCAAGGTAGCGGTTGCGTTGCTGGCCAAGCTGGACCATGCCGAACTTCTCGGTCATGCCGTACTGTGTGACCATGGCTCGGGCGATCTTGGTGGCCTTCTCGATGTCGTTGGAGGCGCCGTTGGTGGCCTCGCCGAAGATGAGCTCCTCTGCAGCGCGGCCGCCGCAGAGCGTGGCGATCTGGTTCTCCATGTCGCCCTTGGTCTCCAGGTAGTGCTCGTCCTCGTCCACCTGCATGGTGTAGCCAAGCGCGCCGGAGGTGCGGGGGACGATGGTGATCTTGGAGACGGGCGCCGTGCCCTTCTGGGCCGCGGCGACGATGGCGTGGCCAGTCTCATGGTAGGAGACGACCTGCTTCTCGTGGTCGGAGAGGACGGTGCTTTTGCGCTTCTCGCCGGCGATGACGACCTCCACGGACTCCTCTATGTCCTCCTGGGTCACGCGGTTGCGGCCCATGCGGACGGCGCGGAGGGCGGCCTCATTGATGATGTTGGCCAGGTCTGCGCCAGAGGCGCCGGGCGTGGCGCGGGCGATGACGCCCAGGTCGACGCCCGGCTGCATCTTGACGTCGTCGGCGTGGATCTTGAGGATGGCTTCGCGGCCAACAAGGTCAGGCAGCTCCACGGGGATGCGCCGGTCGAAGCGGCCGGGACGGGTGAGTGCGGGATCCAGCGTGTCGGGCCTGTTGGTGGCGCCCAGCACGACTATGCCCTTGTTGTTGTCAAAGCCGTCCATCTCGGTCAGAAGCTGGTTCAGCGTCTGCTCGCGCTCGTCGTTGGAGTTGATGGAGGTGTCGCGGCGCTTGCCGATGGTGTCTATCTCGTCGATGAAGACGATGCAGGGGGCCTTCTCGTTGGCCTGCTTGAAGAGGTCGCGCACCTTGGCGGCACCGCGGCCCACGAACATCTCCACGAACTCAGATCCGGAGATGCTGAAGAAGGGCACCTTCGCCTCGCCTGCGACGGCCTTCGCGAGGAGGGTCTTGCCCGTGCCGGGAGGGCCCACCAGGAGGGCGCCGCGTGGGCAGCGGGCTCCAATGTCTGCGTACTTCTTGGGGTTGTCAAGGAAATTGGCAATCTCCTGCAGGGACTCCTTGGCCTCGTCTTGGCCCGCCACGTCCTTGAAGGTGACGCCCGTCTCCTTCTCGCCGACAATCTTGGCATTGGACTTGCCAAGATTGCCGGCACCGAAGCCGCCGAAGCCGCCCCCGCCGAAGTCCATGGAGGGGTCGTCACCGCCCAGCTGCTTGCGCAGCCTGCGGTTGAGCCACCAGCCAAGACCGAAGAAGATCACGATGGGCAGCACGTACGAGACAAGCATATAGATCCAGATGTCGTTGCTCTGGTCCGGGATCTCCGCGGAGAAGTCCACGTTGTGCTCGCGAAGCATGTCGACCAGGCCATCGTCATTGGGGAAGGCCGTGGTCTCGTATACCTGTGCGTCTTCGTCCGTGCTGGTCTTGAATTGGATTTTGTTGGAAGAGGTGTCCAGCTCCACCTCCTTGACCTTGTTGTCCTCCACCTGCTCCAGGAAGTCGGAGTAGCTGACCGTCTGGACCTGCCTCTGGACGTACCTGCCCATTGACTGGTTCAAGGCAAAGATGAGTGCAATCGCGATGATCACGTATATGATCATTGATTGGCGACGCTTCTTGTCATTGTTGTCCATGCCTGCCTGTCGCCTCTTTTCCATGTCTTGAATCCTATGGTTGCCTGCTAGGGCACAAGTTGCCCATAGCTAGTTTGGATGTAGTTGATGGTACCCGCCGTCACCAGTTTCTTACACGGGCCATACAAACTTTTGTTTGTGCGGGGCCCTGGGGTCGTTTGTCGCTTTTCCTTCGGGGATGTATTGACTCAATGTACGAACGTGTGTACGATACGTACAAATGTTCTGTTATGTAGGGGGAGGAACGATGGCTGCCATGCAAAGGAACCACAAGGATCGACTATTCTGTGCACTCTTCTCCAGAAAGGAATACGCACTGGAGCTTTACAACGCCGTGCTCGGTACCGAGTATGCGGGCGTGGAAGACCTGGAGGTGGTGACGTTGGAGGACGCGCTGTACCTTTCCATGAAGAATGACGTAGCGGTGATCTTCCAGGAGCAGTTGGTCCTGTTCGAGCACCAGAGCACTCCAAATCCAAATATGCCCTTGCGAGGCCTGTTGTATTTTGCCCGGGAGTATGAGGGAATAATCTCACGGATGGCCAACGAGAGCATCTACTATCCCAAGCTTCTGAAGATCCCTGCGCCTCGGTATTACGTGCTCTACAACGGGGAACAGGACCAGCCGGACCAGTTCGACATGCGGCTCTCAGAGGCTTTCAGCGCCAAGTCTGAGGGATACGAGTGGACGGCTCACGCCATTAACATCAACGCGGGATACAACGAGGCTCTCATGCAGAGGAGCCCCACTCTTCGTGGGTATTCAGAGCTCGTGGCTGCGTTTCGTTTGGGGCGGGAACGCGGGCTCAGTCCTGAGAAGGCCATGGATGGCGCTGTGGATGACTGCATCTCGCGGGGTATACTCAGCGCATACCTTCTAAAACACAAGGGTGAGGTGAGGGATATGCTGCTCACGGAGTACGACGAAGAGAAGGAGCGTAGAGTCCTTGTTGAAAAGGGCATCGAGCGGGGCATCGAACAAGGTATGGAGCAGGGTAAGGCCTCCGCGGCGAAAGAGATTTACGAGCGTCTTCTGAGGCAGGGCGTGGAGCGGGCCGTTGCGCGGGATTGCACTGGCATTTCCGATGATCAGGCTGCCCAAGTGGAGGGGTCACTGGCGACTGGACGTTTAGTCCCGTCGCGAAAGCATGTTCCTCGATCCTCCTGAGGGCAGTGGTGCGACGCAGGCCTGTAGCCTGGGCTGGAGAGTAGGGCGGGGTATTTTGCCTTCACGCGATTGGATGCCGTTCGTCGTGCTATCCTGAACGCTTGAAGCTGTGAAGGGGAGAGTAGCCTGGGTAGCGCGCCCTACAGAGAGCGGAGTGGCTGAGATTCCGCGGTCGCGTCCAGGTGAAAATCACCCCAGAGCTGTGGCCCCAAAGTCGCCTTCGGGTGGCAAGTAGGCGTCACCGGGAATGGTCGCCGAGACGGGCCAACCGAGTAAGGCGGATTTCCGCTCGCTGGGTGGTTTACAAGCGAAGTGTGCCAATGGAGCGCTTCGTCCCAGCAAGAGGGACGGGCGCTTTTTTGTGGGCGTCCACGGTTAGCAAGAGAGGAAGCAAGAGGTGGCAAATCAGTACAAGAAGACGATGAACCTCCCCAAGACCAAGTTCCCCATGCGGGCTGGCCTGACCCAGAACGAGCCCAAGCGGCTCAAGGACTGGGAGGAGAACCACGTCTACGAGCTGCTGCTCAAGAAGAACGAGGGACACGATAAGTTCGTGCTGCACGACGGTCCCCCGTATGCCAACGGCCCCATCCACCTCGGCCACGCGCAGAACAAGATTTCTAAGGACATGATCAACCGCTACTGGGCCATGCGCGGTTACCAGACCCCGTACGTGCCTGGTTGGGACTGCCATGGACAGCCTATCGAGCACAAGGTGGAGGAGGAGCTGGGGACCGACAAGTTCAACCAGCTGCCCACCGTCAAGATCCGTGAGATCTGCAACAAGGTCGCCGTGGAACAGGTCGACACGCAGCGTCAGGGCTTCAAGCGCCTTGGCGTGCTGGCGGAGTGGGACAACCCCTACCTCACCTACACCCACGACTACGACGCCACAGATGTGGAGATCTTCAAGGCCATCTTCGACAAGGGTGCCATCTACCGTGGGCGCAAACCTGTGCACTGGTGCTCCCACTGCCACACGGCACTCGCAGAGGCAGAGATCGAGTACGGCGACGAGGTCAGCCCGGCAATCTTCGTGCGCTTCCAGATGACCACCGTCCCTGCGGGTCTGGAGGCTTACAAGGACAACCTTTGGGTTGACATTTGGACCACCACCCCCTGGACCCTGCCCGCGGACGATGCCGTCATCCTGCATCCCGAGGCCGACTACGTTGCCGTGCTGGTGGACGGACGTGCGGAGATTATGGCTGAGGCCTTGGTGGAGCGTTGCTGCGGCAAGTTCGGCTACGAGTCGTACGAGCTGGCCACCACGCCCGACGGCCAGACCTGGCGCATGAACGGCGTGGACCTCTGCCACAACAAGTACAAGCAGCCCATCTTCGGTGACCAGGGCGTGGAGGGCGAGTTCATCTACGCCGATTACGTCACCTTGGACGACGGTACGGGCGTGGTCCACACCGCACCCGGCCATGGCGTGGACGACTACAACGCCGGCATGCGCTTCAACATCCCCATCGTCATGCCCGTGGACGACGACGGCCGCTTCTACAAGGGTGACGGCATGGGCACGGGCGGCCCCTGGTCCGGCATGGAGGTCAACGAGGCCAACCCCAAGATCATCGAGTGGCTCAAGGAGCGCGGCACCCTCATCCTGCATGAGGACATCACGCACAGCTACCCGCACTGCTGGCGTTGCAAGCAGCCGGTTATCTTCCGTGCCACCAGCCAGTGGTTCGTCTCCATGGACAAGACGGGCCTTCGCAAGCAGGCCACGGACGAGCTGAAGAAGGTCAGGTTCTACCCCTCGCACTCCGTCAAGCGCATTGGCTCCATGGTGGAGCAGCGCCCGGACTGGTGCATCTCACGCCAGCGCAACTGGGGCGTGCCGATTCCGGCCTTCACCTGCCAGGACTGCGGCGAGACCGTGATGAACGACGCCACGCTGGACAAGGTCATTCAGCTCTTCCACGAGAAGGGCTCCGACGCATGGTTCACGGACGACCCCAAGGACTACTTGGGTGAGGCCTGCACCTGCCCCAAGTGCGGCAGCCACAACCTCAAGCCCAACAAGGACATCCTGGACGTGTGGTGGGACTCTGGCGTGAGCCACACCGCGGTTTGCAAGCACCGCGACTACCTCAAGTTCCCGGCGGACATGTACCTTGAGGGTTCCGACCAGCACCGTGGCTGGTTCATGAGCGCGCTCATGACCTCCGTGGGCGCCTACGGCGTTGCCCCCTACAAGTCCGTGGTGAGCCAGGGCTTCACCCTGGACGGCCAGGGCCGCAAGATGTCCAAGTCCCTGGGCAACACCATCGACCCCAACATGGAGTGCGACACCCGCGGTGCCGACATCCTGCGCCTGTGGGTGTCCTCGGTGGACACCTCCACGGACGTTCCCTGCGATGCCCAGATTCTGGACCGCGTGGGTGACGCCTACCGCAAGATTCGCAACACCTTCCGCTTCCTGCTGGGCGAGCTTGAGGATCAGTTCGATCCTGCCACTGACGCCCTGCCCGTGAGCGAGCTCACTGCCTACGACCGCGTGACGCTGGCAAACATGTGCAAGGTGCATGACGCCGTGGCCGAGGCCTATGCCGGCTACCGCTTCAACGTTGTCTTCCGTACCCTGTACGACTATGTGACCGAGCTCTCCAACGGCTACCTCAACGCCACCAAGGACCGCATGTACTGCGGTGGCGTGGAGTCCAAGGACCGTCGCTCCGCGCAGACCACCTGGGCCTACATCCTGGAGATGCTGCTGCGCGACTTCCAGCCCATCCTGGTCTACACCACGGACGAGGTCATGGCCTACCTGCCGGCCTCCATGCGCGACGACCAGAAGTACGCCGCCCTGCTGGACTGGTTCCAGGCTCCCATGACGGCCGAGGAGTACCAGAGGTACCTGCCCGCCTACGACGCCATGGTCGAGGCTCGTGCCGCCTTCACCAAGGCCTACGAGGAGGCCCAGGGCAAGGGCGTCATAGCCGAGAAGACCACCACGGCATCCCGTGCGGAGCTCACCCTGCCGGCAGAGGCCTTCGCGGCCCTTACCGGCGAGTACGGCTGTGACCTGGCAGAACCCTTCGTCTGCTCGGAGGTGTGCGTGCACGAGGGCGAGGAGCTCTCCTGCCAGGTCCTGCCAGCCAACGGCGAGCGCTGCCCGCGTTGCTGGAACTACCGCACGCTTGGCATCGACGGTCTCTGCCCGCGTTGCCATGACGCTATTGCCTAGTGCCGAGGAGTGGCTGACGTGGATTCCAGGGTCACAGACAGTCGCGGCTTCCGCTACGTGGTGTTCTGGCTGGTCGTGTGCATAGTGGTCGCGGTCGACCAGGCCACCAAGGCCGCGGTCAGGGTCAACCTGACCGCGGGGCAGCCCGTCACGTTGATTCCGGGCGTGCTGGACCTGCTACTGGTGCGCAACACCGGCGCGGCCTTCTCCATCGGCCGCGGCGCGGGGCCGGTGTTCGTGATAGTTGCCATTGCGGCCATGGTGGCCATCTTCGTGCTCATCGTGCGCGAGAGGGACCTTCCCATGACTCTGGTGGTCACGCTCTCCTGCGTGGCTGGTGGGGGCTTTGGCAACATGATCGACCGCGTGATGCAGGGGTACGTGACTGACTTCCTGGCCACGAGCTTTGTGAACTTCCCGGTGTTCAACGTGGCGGACATCTTCGTCACCTGCGGCGTGGCACTTTCCCTGGTGGGGTTCCTGGTGTGGGACCACCGCCGGGCGGCGCAGATGAAGGAAGCGGAGGCTTAGCGCGAGGCTGCTGCACCGGCTTCGTCGTGTCTTTGTTGAGACGTCTGGGCGCCCCGGCCACTCAGGTCGGGGCGCCTTGCTACACTGGGGTGCCATAGCATCGCGGCGGGAACCATTGTGGAACCAGAACAGAGAGGTAGATGTGCCAGACACGCTTGTGAACGCACTCGTCGGCCCAACGGGGGACGGGAAGCGGCTTGACAGCTTCCTTTCGGGCGTGGAGGGGTGCCCCTCGCGCAGTGCGTGCGCCAAGCTCATAGAGTCAGGTGCGGTCACCATCAACGGCACGCCCGCCACCAGCAAGTCAGAGAAGGTCCTTCTGGGAGACCGCGTCCAGGCCCGAGTGCGGCTGGCGGAGGCGGTTTCGGGCCCCTTGGCACCCAACACCGGCATTCCGCTGGACGTCCGCTTCGAGGACGACTACCTCATCGTCCTCTCCAAGCAGGCGGGGCTGGTGTGCCATCCCTCCCCGGGCCACACCAACGACACGCTGGCCAACGCCTTGGTTGCCCACTGCGGCTACGAGCACCTGGGACTTCTGCAGGGGGACGACCGCCCGGGCATCGTTCACCGGCTGGACATGGACACCTCCGGCCTCATGCTCGCCGCCAAGGACGACGCCACCCAGCGCGCCCTGCAGGACCTGATTCGCCTGCGTGTGCTAGACAGGCGCTACATCACGCTGGTGCAGGGCTACGTCGCCCCTGACACCGGCACCATAGAGACGGGCATCGCCCGCTCCTCCCGCGACCGCCTGAAGATGACCGTCTCGGCCGACCCAATGGCGCGCGAGGCAATAACCACCTTCACCACCCTGGAGCGCTTCGAGGCCGGTCCGCGCGACGAGGGCTATTCGCTACTGGAGTGCCACCTCTACACTGGCCGCACCCACCAGATTCGCGTGCACATGCGGCACGTGGGGCACCCCCTGGTGGGGGACCAGCTGTACGGTCGCGGGACTGACAAGCAGAACCTGGGCCTCAAGCGCCAGTTCCTCCATTCCTGGCACGTGAGATTTGACCATCCCGTGACGGGTCAGACCATCGAGCTTGCGGACGGCCTCCCGGCGGATCTTCTCGGTATACTGAAGTCGCTTGAAAGTGCATCCATGGGTCGCACGCAGGCGGGGGAGCGCATCTGCCCGCAGCTTGGTGCGGAGTAGGGGTGTCGTGTCGGCCGTCGGCACACCAACAGAAAGGCGGAACTCTTGGAGCTAAACCGCTTGGGCATAACGCCCATAGTCATCTTCAACACCATCATCTTCCTGTTCTACACCCTGGCGTACTTCTACCAGATGGTCTACATCGTCAGCGTGTGGATCCATGGCGAGGTCAAGCTGCCCAAGGCCAAGAAGAACCACAGCTACGCCTTCGTCATTGCCGCACACAACGAGGAGCCGGTCATCGGCAACCTGGTGAGGTCCATCCTCACGCAGAAGTATGACGGCCCCATCGACGTCTTTGTGGTGGCGGACGCCTGCACCGACAAGACCTTTGAGGAGGCCCAGAAGGCGGGTGCCATTACCTGGGCGCGCAACGACCTGGTGCGCAAGGGCAAGAGCTGGGTCCTGGACTACGCCTTCAACCGCATCCTCAACGAGTACGGCGACAAGTACGAGGCCTTCTTCGTCATGGATGCGGACAACATCATCGCCCCCAACTACGTGGAGATCATGAACCAGGCCTTCGACGCCGGCTACCTGGTCTGCACCTCCTACCGCAACTCCAAGAACTTCGACTCCAGCTGGGTGAGCGCGGCCTACGCCACCTGGTTCCTGCGCGAGGCCAAGTTCCTGAACAACGCTCGCATGATGCACGGCACCTCCTGCGCCATCTCTGGCTCCGGCTGGCTGGTGTCCCAGAAGATCATTCGCGGCATGCACGGCTGGAACTTCCACGTGCTCACGGAGGACATCCAGTTCTCCACCTTCTGCTGCGCGCACGGCATCCAGATCGGCTACGCCCCGGCGGAGTTCTTCGACGAGCAGCCTGTAACCTTCAAGGCGTCCTGGACGCAGCGCATGCGCTGGACCAAGGGCTTCTACCAGGTGTTCTTCTCGTACAACAGGAACCTTCTGGGCGGCATCTTCAAGGCCCGCAGCTTCGCTAGCTACGACATGCTCATGACCGTGGCCCCCGGCATGATCCTTACCCTGCTCTCCGCCTTCGTGAACGGCACCTACCTCATCGTGGGCTCGCTCAGCCACGGCTTCATTGCCACCCAGGGCGAGCTGCTCATGTGCGTGGGCTCGCTCATCATGACCTTCGGCTCCATGTACATCGTGTTCTTCATCCTGGCCATCATCACCACCATCTCGGAGCGCAAGCACATCCACGCGCGCAAGAAGTGGCGCATCTTCGCCAACCTCTTCACCTTCCCCATCTTCATGATGACCTACATCCCCATCACCGTCGTGGCCCTGTTCAAGAAGGTCGAGTGGGTGCCCACCAAGCACGACATTGCCGTCAACTTCGAGGACGTCATGAGCGAGGGATAGGGGCTCACGGTCCACTTCTGGCGCTTCTCGCCCCGCCGCCGGCAAATGGCGGCGGGGTGATTGTTTTATCGTGGCGATTCCTAGGCTCTTCCCGTGTAGGCTTGCTGACGCGCCTGCAATTGTTGATGCAGGTGTTACAATTCTCCCAACCCAAAAGTTCTTCGGAGTGCAAGCGTTTTGCGGCGAAAGGAGCCCATTAATATGGCAACGTTCTTCGAAGGGGAGTCCCACACCTTCTCTGAGTATCTACTGGTCCCTGGCTACTCCTCGCACGAGAACATCCCTGCGAACGTCTCGCTTGAGACTCCGCTGGTGCGTTTCCGCAAGGGCGAGGAGCCCTCGCTCAAGCTGAACATCCCCATGGTTTCCGCCATCATGCAGGCGGTTTCCGGCCCCAAGCTGGCCGTGGCGCTCGCGCAGGAGGGCGGTGTCTCCTTCATCTACGGCTCCCAGACGCCGGAGCAGGAGGCCGCCATGGTGCGCGAGGTCAAGAGCTACAAGGCTGGCTTCGTCGCCTCGGACTCCACCCTCACGCCCGAGATGACCCTTGCGGACGTCATTGAGCTCAAGGAGCGCACGGGCCACTCCACCATGCCCGTCACGGAGGACGGCAGCGCCCACGGCAAGCTGGTTGGCATCGTGACCTCCCGCGACTACCGCCTTTCCCGAGACGACCGCGCCAAGAGGGTCTCTGAGTTCATGACCCCGGCGGAGAAGCTGATCACCGCCACGGAGGGCACCTCCCTGCACGACTGCAACGACATCATCTGGGCCAACAAGCTCAACGCCCTGCCCATCGTGACGGCGGAGGGCAACCTGTCCTCCATCGTCTTCCGCAAGGACTACGACTCCCACAAGTCCAACCCCGACGAGCTCCTGGACGAGCACAAGCGCTACGTGGTGGGTGCCGGCATCAACACGCGTGACTACGCGGAGCGCGTTCCCCTGCTGGTGGACGCCGGTGCGGACGTGCTCTGCATCGACTCCTCGGAGGGCTACTCCGAGTGGCAGAAGCTGACCATCGAGTGGATTCGCGAGCACTACGGTGACGCCGTAAAGGTTGGCGCCGGCAACGTGGTGGACGCGGACGGCTTCCGCTTCCTGGCAGACTGCGGCGCCGACTTCGTGAAGGTGGGCATCGGCGGCGGCTCCATCTGCATCACGCGCGAGCAGAAGGGCATCGGCCGCGGCCAGGCTTCCGCCCTCATCGACGTCTGCGCGGAGCGCGACCGCTACTACCGCGAGACTGGCATCTACGTGCCCGTATGCTCCGACGGCGGCATCGTGTACGACTACCACATGACGCTGGCCCTGGCCATGGGCGCCGACTTCCTGATGCTGGGCCGCTACTTCGCCCGCTTTGACGAGTCCCCGACCCGTCGCCTCAACGTGAACGGCTCCTACGTGAAGGAGTACTGGGGCGAGGGCTCCGCGCGTGCCCGCAACTGGCAGCGCTACGACCTGGGCGGCAAGAAGGGCATGTCCTTCGTGGAGGGCGTGGACTCCTACGTGCCCTACGCCGGCCCGCTCAAGGACAACGTGGAGAGCTCTCTCACCAAGGTTCGCTCCACCATGTGCAACTGCGGCGCCCTCAACCTGCCCGAGCTGCGCGACAAGGCAAAGATCACGCTGGTCTCCGCCACCTCGCTGGTGGAGGGCGGCGCGCACGACGTCATCCTAAAGGACAGCAACACCGACATGAACTTCCGCTAGTGGCGCTGGCCATAACCTACGGTTGATTTGGGGCCGTCGCTCTGGCGCGACGGCTCCTCTTGTTTCTGCAGGTGTGGGGGAGGCCCCGGTGCCGGTGGCTGGCACCAGGGGTGCGGGCCTCCGCCGCGCAAGAGGGGATTATCGCACCCCGCCGATACTGCTATACTCACCAGCATGTGTACGCATGCAAGAAAGGCGTTCTGTATGAGTGAAAGCGCAATCGAGAGCTCGGCCATTCCCGAGTACAATGCCGAGGCAATAGAGACCAAGTGGCAGAAGGCCTGGGAGGACGAGGATCTTTACAAGACTGACACCGATCCCTCCAAGCCCAAGAAGTATGTGCTGGAGATGTTCCCGTACCCCTCGGGTGACCTCCACATGGGCCACGCCCGCAACTACACCATCGGCGACGCCATGGCGCGCCAGGCCCGCATGCGCGGCTACGACGTGCTGCACCCCATGGGCTTCGACGCTTTCGGCCTGCCGGCGGAGAACGCAGCCATCAAGCACAACACCCAGGCCGCCAAGTGGACCTACCAGAACATTGGCCAGGCCGTGAAGACCATGAAGCGCATGGGCTTCTCGTACGACTATGACCGCATGTTTAACACCTGCGACCCCGAGTACTACCGCTGGGGCCAGTGGATGTTCATCCAGATGTGGAAGCGCGGCCTTGCCTACCGCGCCACTTCTCCCGTCAACTGGTGCCCCACCTGCAAGACGGTCCTGGCCAACGAGCAGGTCGTGGAGGGCCGCTGCTGGCGCTGCGGCTCCGTGCCGGAGAAGCGCAACCTCAGCCAGTGGTACCTCAAGATCACGGACTACGCCCAGGAGCTCCTGGACGACCTGGACCAGCTGACCGGCTGGCCCGAGAACGTGAAGGCCCAGCAGCGCAACTGGATCGGCCGCTCCGAGGGTGCGGAGATCGACTTCAAGCTGGCGGACCTGGACGGCGTGACGCCCACGGACCGCACCATCACGGTCTTCACCACCCGCGCGGACACCCTCTTCGGCACCAGCTTCATGGTCCTGCCGCCCGAGAGCGACCTGGCCGCGGAGCTCGTTGCCGGCACCCAGTACGAGGAGGGCTTCCTCAAGCTCAAGGCCGCTACGGAGAAGGTCAGTAGCGTGGACCGCCAGGGCTCCGCGCGCGAGAAGCACGGCGTCTTTACCGGCCGCTACGTCATCAACCCCATAACCGGCAGGCCCTGCCCGCTGTGGGTTGCCGACTACGTGCTGCTTGACTACGGCACCGGCGCCGTCATGGGCGTGCCCTGCGGCGACCAGCGCGACTTCGACTTCGCCCGCAAGTACGGCCTGGACATCCCGCCCATCATCTGCCAGAAGGACGACCCCCTTTACGAGCAGCTCAAGGACCAGAAGGACATGGTCGTCACCAATGTGGATTGGGACCAGGCCATGGCCGCAGAGGGCTACCTGGTGCAGTCCGGCGAGTTCACGGGCCTTCTGGGCGGCAAGCACTCCGAGGGCGTGGAGGCCATCCAGAAGTGGCTGGAGGACCACGGCTGCGGCCGCGTGAAGGTGCAGTTCCGCCTGCGTGACTGGCTCATCAGCCGCCAGCGCTACTGGGGCAACCCCATCCCCATGATCCACTGCGACGACTGCGGTGACGTGCCCGTGCCCGAGGACCAGCTTCCCGTGCGCCTGCCGGAGGACCTGGACCTGGGCGCCGGTGACACGCTGGCCGAGTACGCTCCCTTCTACGAGACCACCTGCCCCAAGTGCGGCAAGCCGGCCAAGCGCATCACCGACACCATGGACACCTTTACCTGCTCCAGCTGGTACTACCTGCGCTATTGTGACCCCCACAACGACCAGGCGCCCTTCTCCAAGGAGGCCGTGGACCGCTGGATGCCGGTGGACAACTACATTGGCGGCATCGAGCACGCCATTCTGCACCTGCTGTACAGCCGCTTCTGGACCAAGGTCCTGCGCGACATGGGAATGGTGGACGTGGACGAGCCCTTCACCAACCTGCTGTGCCAGGGCATGGTGAAGGACGCCAATGGCGACACCATGTCAAAGTCCAAGGGCAACGTCGTGCCGCCCTCCAGCGTCATCGGGCCCTACGGTGCGGACACCATGCGCCTTTCCATCCTTTTCATCGCCCCGGCCGAGAAGGACTTCAACTGGGACGAGGAGGCCGTTGCCGGTGCCAACCGCTTCATCAAGCGCGCCTGGCGCATCGTGTGGCTGCTGACCCAGGGTGCGGACGCGTCCGCCGAGCTTGACAGCAAGGCCCTCAAGGGCAAGGACCGCGAGCTCTGGCGCCAGCTCAACGAGTTTGGCCTCAAGTGCACGGAGGACTTCGACCGCGGCCAGTTCAACACGGCCATCTCCGCCGTCATGGAGCTGGTGAACGGCGCCTCCAAGTACGTGAACGAGGTTCCGGCGGGGGAGCGGGACGCCGCCCTCTGCGTGCGCGTCGCGCACGACATCGTGTGCATGCTGGCCCCCATCTGCCCCCACTGGGCGGAGGAGCTCTTCCACAGCGCCCTGGGCCGCACCACCTCCTCCTACAACGAGCCGTGGCCCACGTTCAGCGCCGAGGAGGCCAAGAGCGACGAGGTGGAGATTGCCGTTCAGATCAAGGGCAAGGTCCGTGCCCGCGTGAACGTCTCCGCCACCGCCAGCAAGGACGAGCTGGAGGCCGTGGCCAAGCAGGCCGTGGCCGACCAGCTGGTGGGGAAGACCATAAAGAAGGTCATCGTGGTGCCCGGCAGGCTGGTGAACATAGTCGCCATCTAGCGTCTGCCCCTGCCCGGCAACATAGCTACAGAGCCTCGAGCCGCCCCCGCACTGCGGGGGCGGCCTTGTTTGTGTATGAATCGTGCAAGGTGCAATATTTCGGCAAGCGGAACGATTTCCTACGGAAACGTTCCGCGTCACCGTTTGAAACGCGGCAAATTCACAATTGGAACACGTAGGTAACACGTTTGACAAATATTTCGGGCGGATTCAAAAGCGCTTGCGAGGCCGTGAAACAATCCCCGTCGCCAGACGGAATCTGAATGCCAAATGGCATCTTGTCCTCGTTCGTTGGAAGCGCGCGGGTGCCCTTGGGACAAACGGAGAAGCCCCATACCCGCTCGCATATATACGAAGGAGGCAGGTATGTTTACTTCTGTGGACGTTGGTTGGACGCTCTTGGGCGCGTTCCTGGTCTACTTCATGCAGGCGGGCTTTGCCCTCTGCGAGGCGGGCCTCACCCGTGCAAAGAACACGGGCAACATTCTCATGAAGAACCTCATGGACTTCTGCATCGGCACGCCATGCTACTGGATCGTTGGCTTCGGCATCATGTTCGGAGGCACTGGTGCCCTCATCGGCGCGTTCGACCCGCTCATCCAGGGCGACTACAGCTCCGTCACGTCGCTGCCGGTCTGGGTCTACGCCATCTTCCAGACGGTCTTCTGCGCAACCGCCGCAACCATCGTCTCCGGCTCCATGGCAGAGCGCACCAACTTCAAGGCCTACTGCCTGTATTCCGCTGCCATCTCCCTCATCGTGTACCCCATCTCCGGTCACTGGATCTGGGGCGGCGGCTGGTTCTCCCAGATCGGCGGCCATGACTTCGCCGGCTCCCTGGCAGTCCACTTCGTCGGTGGCATCACCGCCATGCTTGGCGCCTGGATGCTCGGTCCCCGCATTGGCAAGTACGACAAGGACGGCAACCCCCGCGCCATCCTGGGCCACAACATGACCGCCATGGCCCTCGGCGTCTTCGTCCTTTGGTTCTGCTGGTTCGGCTTCAACGCCGGCTCCACCGTCTCCCTCACCGGTGACGAGACCATGATTTCCGCCGGCCTCATTGCCTTCAACACCAACCTCGCCGCCGCCGTCGCCACCCTCACGGCCATGATCTTCACCTGGGTCCGCTACGGCAAGCCCGACGTGTCCCTCACCTTCAACGCTTCCCTGGCTGGCCTCGTCGCCATCACTGCTCCCTGCGACTGCGTCGACCCCGTCGGTGCCTTCTTCATCGGCCTCGTTGCCGGCATCATCGTGGTCCTCTCCGTCGAGTTCTTCGACAAGGTTGCCAAGATCGACGACCCCGTGGGCGCCGTCTCCGTCCACTGCGTCAACGGCATCTGGGGCACCCTGGCGGTTGGCCTCTTCAGCACCGGTGCTGACGGCGTGGGCCTCGGCCTCTTCTACGGTGGCGGCTTCACGCAGCTGGGCATCCAGGCCCTCGGCGTCATCGCCGTCGGCGCCTACGTCCTGGCCATCATGTTCGTCATCTTCAAGCTCATCGACAAGTTCGTTGGCCTGCGCGTCTCCGAGCAGATCGAGATCGACGGCCTTGACTTCGCAGAGCACGGCCTGCCCACCGCCTACTCCGGCTTCGCCATCACCGACCCGACCTACGCCGACCTCTCCGTCCGCAACCCCAACGAGGGCACCGACCTGGGCGAGCCCGAGTACGAGAAGGCCTCCGAGGCCAAGCGCAGCGCCGCCGTGCCCGTGGTTGGCGAGGTTGACCTCAGCAAGCCCGGCACCATGCACAACATCACCATCATGTGCAAGTCCTCTGCAGTTGACGCCCTCAAGGACGCCCTCAGCAAGGCCGGCATCACCGGCATGACCGTCTCCCACGTCACCGGCTTCGGCATCCAGAAGGGCGCCAACGCCATGTACCGTGGCGTGCCCGTCGACGCTCGCTTCCTGCCCAAGGTCAAGTGCGAGGTCGTCGTGGGTGACATTGCCGCCCAGAAGATCATCGACGTGGCCAAGAAGGTCCTGTACACCGGCCACATCGGCGACGGCAAGATCTTCGTCTACGGCGTGGAGCACGTGGTCAAGGTCCGTACGGGCGAGGAGGACCTGGCTGCCCTCATTGACCAGGACACCGAGTAACGCGTACGCTCGCGGCTGAGTAGCTACCGTTCGTCGGGGCGGGTGGGGTCTCCCACCCGCCCCTTTCTTGTCCGTAGTGGCGGTTCTGGTGGGCCCGCGCACCCACGCCAGCCTGCCAGGCACCCCCTGTGACCAGCCGCGGAATCGCACTTTGTGTGTGGATATTGACGAGAATCCCGGCATGGGGTAGATTTGTCTTCGTAATGTACTGCTTGTGTGAAGGAAGTGGGGCTGCACGTCGGCCCCGCTTCCTTTTCTGTGAAGGTGAGGTGCGGCTGGCGTGGCGGAGGATTCGCTGGTAAACAGGCTGCTGGGTTTCTTGGAGGCGCAGGCGCCCGGGCACGGCGTGGACATCGTGGACGTGGAGGTAGTCGGCACCAGCAAGGCGCCGGTCGTGCGCGTGCGCATCGACAATGCCGACGAGTCCGCGGGCACCATCTCGCTGGACGAGGTGGCCGTGCAGAACGAGTGGATCTCCGCCGCCCTGGACGAGTTGGACCCCTTCCCCGGCGCCTACACGCTGGAGGTGTCCTCCCCGGGGCTGGCACGGCCGCTGCGGCGGGAGCGCGACTTCGTGCGCTTCGCCGGCCAGGACGTGGAGCTCACCACCAACGGCTACGAGGGGCGCAGGCGCTTCACCGGCCGGCTGGAGGGCTTCTCGGACGGCAAGGTGCAGCTTTCGTGCGACGACGGCCCCCACGCCTTCTCTCTTGACGAGGTCAAGAAGTGCAAGATCAAGCCTAACTTCGACGCTCCGGCAAAGCCCGGCAAGAAGCGCAAGTAACGACGGGAAAGGAATCACCGAATGGCATCAGAGATGATGGAAGCGCTCATGGCGCTTTGCCAGGAGAAGCACATTGACGAGCTCTATCTGCTGGACCGCCTGGAGCAGTCGCTGGCCAAGTCCTACGCGGACGTCATGCACATGGACTGGGGCGCCAAGGTAACCATCGACCGCGCAACCGGCAAGGTGTACGTGTACAGGCTGGAGCCCGTGGACGACTCCTGGGACGACGAGACGGGCGAGTTCACGGAGTTCGACGAGATTGACGTGACCCCCAAGGACACCAGCCGCATTGCCGCCCAGCACGCCAAGGCGGAGATTGCCGCCATCGTGCGCAACGCCGGCCGCCAGCAGATCTTCGAGGAGTTCTCGCAGCGCATCGGCGACATCATCACGGGCACCGTGCTGCAGTCCACGCCCGACTTCACCATCGTGAAGATTCGCGAGGGCGTGGAGGCGGAGCTGCCCCACTTTGACCAGCGCCGCTACCCGGAGGAGCGCAACGAGCGCCCGGCGGGCGAGCACTACACCCACAACCAGCGCATCCGCGCCATCATCATCGACGTGCGCGACCCCAACAGCACCGCCCAGCCCATTCGCGGCGAGCGCCAGCGTCCCTCCATCGTCATCAGCCGCACCCACCCTGACCTGCTGCGTCGTCTGTTCGAGCTCGAGGTGCCCGAGGTCTACGACGGCGTGGTGGAGGTTCGCTCCGTCGCGCGCGAGCCGGGCATCCGCTCCAAGGTGGCCGTGAGCTCCATGGATGACAGGCTGGACCCCGTGGGCGCCTGCGTCGGCCCCAAGGGCAGCCGCGTGCGCACCGTTGTCTCCGAGCTGCGCGGCGAGCGCGTGGACGTTGTCCTGTGGAGCGACGACCCGGCCCGCTGCGTGGCCAACGCCCTCTCCCCGGCGCGCGTCTCCCGCGTGCTGGTGGACGAGGAGAACAGCTACGCCACCGTCATCGTGCCTGACGACCAGCTGTCCCTGGCCATTGGCAAGGAGGGCCAGAACGCCCGCCTGGCGGCCCGCCTCACCGGCTACCACATCGACATCAAGAACGAGAGCCTTGCTCGCAACATCATGAGCGACATGCCCAAGGTCACCAAGGTGGAGGACGACGAGCCCGAGGCCCTGGACGACGAGCACCGCTGCGAGTACGTGGGGCCCACCGGCATCCAGTGCCGCAACATGGCCCGTCCCGGCTCCAGGTACTGCGGCATCCACGAGAAGCTCATGAGCATGTCTGAATCCGAGGTCTCCAACGACCCAGACTCCCTGATTTAGCAATCGTTGAAAGACCCCGTCGATCGGAAGGTAAGTTACATGGCAAAGACTCGCGTACATGACCTTGCCAAGGAATATGGCATGAGCAGCAAGGAGATGCTGGGGCACCTCCGCGACATGAAGATTCCCGCCAAGTCGGCCTCGTCCACGCTGGAGGACGCCTACGTCTCCATCGTGCGCAAGCAGCTGCGTCCCATCCTGGACGCCCGCGCGGCCGAGATTGAGGCAAAGAAGAAGGCCGAGGAGCAGGCCAAGGCCCAGGCCGAGGCGGAGGCAAAGGCAAAGGCCGACGCGGAGCGCCGCGCCGCCGAGGAGCGCCGCCGCAAGGAGCGCGCCGAGGAGGAGAAGAAGCGCGCGGCCGCGGAGGCCGCCCGCAAGGCCGCCGAGGAGAAGCGCCTTGCCGAGGAGCGCCGCGCCGCCGAGGAGGCGGAGCGCAACCGCGTGAAGGACACGGCTCCCAAGTCCATCCCGTCCTTCTCCAGCCTGCTGGAGCAGATTGCCCAGCAGGAGAACGTGCTGAAGCAGCAGGCCGAGGAGGAGAAGAAGGCCAAGGAGGAGAAGAAGGCAGCCGAGGAGCGTGCCTCCCGTCGCGGCAACAGGCGCGAGGGCGCCGACCGCGAGGGTGGCCGTCGCGGCGACCGTGCGGACCGCGGCGATCGTGGCGACCGTCCGCAGCGCGCGGAGCGCCCGGACCGTGCCGCAGGCGCAGACCGCGCCGACCGCCAGGACCGCGAGACCTCCCGCGGCGGTCGCAACTTCTCGCGCATGGCGGAGCAGGCCGCCGCGCAGCCCGTTCCCGACGAGGGCGCCGGCCGCGGCCACGGCCACAAGCGCACCCGCCGCGGCGGTGAGCAGGACGAGGACCGCTACAGCCGCATGGCGCGCGAGGCCGAGGCCTACAACCGCGAGCGCGTGCTGGAAGATGCGCGCGAGGCTGTGCGCGAGGCCTCCGAGGAGTCCACGGGCAGGCGCCGCAAGCGCAAGGAGCGCAGGAAGAAGCAGCAGGCGGAGGCCGCCAAGGAGGCCCGCATCGAGGCGGCCATCGCAAACGACCAGGACCTCTCGCAGCTTGACACCATCAAGGTGCCGCAGGGCTCCACCGTGGCCCAGCTGGCAGACCTGCTGAAGGTCCCCGC
This sequence comes from uncultured Olsenella sp., assembly GCA_900314495.1. GTDB lineage: Bacteria > Actinomycetota > Coriobacteriia > Coriobacteriales > Atopobiaceae > Olsenella_K. The sequence goes on along the minus strand of OMVJ01000001.1, from coordinate 195,853 downwards.
AAGCGACATCATCAAGCGCCTCTTCCTGCTGGGCACGCCGCTCACCATGACCCAGTCCATGTCCGATGACCTCATCGAGCTGGTTGCGGACGACCTTGGCGCTGACATCAAGATCATGACCAAGGAGGAGGAGAACTCCTTCAGCTTCTATGACGACCCCAAGGACCTGAAGCCGCGTCCGCCCGTGGTCACCGTCATGGGCCACGTCGACCACGGCAAGACGTCCCTCCTGGACGCCATCCGCCACACCGGCGTGGCCGCGGGCGAGGCCGGCGGCATCACCCAGGCCATCGGCGCCTCCCAGGTCAAGATCAACGACCGCATCATCACCTTCATCGACACCCCCGGTCATGAGACCTTCACCGCCATGCGTGCCCGCGGCGCCAAGGTGACGGACATAGTCATCCTGATCGTCGCCGCCGACGACGGCGTCATGCCCCAGACCATCGAGTCCATCAACCACGCTAAGGCCGCAGGCGTGCCCATCGTGGTTGCCGTGAACAAGATCGACAAGCCGGGTGCCGACCCCAACCGCGTGCGCCAGGAACTCACGGAGTACGGCATCATCCCCGAGGAGTGGGGCGGCGAGAACATGTTCTGCGACATCTCCGCCAAGAAGCACATCGGCATCGACAACCTGCTGGAGTGCGTGCTCCTGGAGGCCGATGTCCTGGAGCTAAAGGCCAACCCGGACACCTTCGCCTCCGGCTACGTGCTTGAGGCCAAGCTGGACCGCGGCAGGGGCTCCGTGGCAACGGTCCTCGTCAACCGCGGCACCCTGCACGTTGGCGACGCGCTGGTGGCGGGCATGGCCTATGGCAAGGTCAGGGCCATGCTGGACCCCAAGGGCAACAACGTGACGGAGGCCAAGCCCTCCTACCCGGTGGAGATCCTGGGCCTGCAGAGCGTGCCCATGGCCGGCGACGAGTTCCGCGTCTTCACGGACGAGCGCGACGCCCGCGACCTGGCGGACTCCCGCTCCCTCAAGGCCCGCATCGAGGAGCAGAACAAGGTCAAGCACATCACGCTGGAGAACCTCTTCGCCACCATGGAGGAGCAGGACGTCAAGGAGCTCAACCTCATCATCAAGGCCGACGTCCAGGGTTCCATCGAGGCCCTTCAGGACTCGCTGGACAAGATGGACCAGTCCGAGGTGCGCATCAACGTCATCCACTCCGCCGTCGGCGCCATCACCGAGACGGACGTCACTCTGGCGGACGCCTCCAACGCCGTCATCATCGGCTTCGGCGTGCGCCCGGAGGCCAAGGCCCGCAATGCCGCGGAGCGCGACGGCGTGGAGATCCGCACCTACTCCGTCATCTACAAGGCCATCGAGGACATCGACGCCGCCCGCATCGGCATGCTCAAGCCCACGGAGCAGGAGGTCCAGACGGCGACCATCGAGGTCCGCAACACCTTCAAGGTGCCCAAGGTGGGCATCGCCGCCGGCTGCATGGTCCAGGAGGGCGAGGTCCTGCGCGACGACCAGGTGCGCCTGGTCCGCGACGGCATCGTGGTCTACGACGGCAGGATCGCCTCTCTGCGCCGCTTCAAGGACGACGTCAAGAGCGTGAAGGCTGGCTTCGAGTGCGGCATCAGCTTCGAGAACTTCCAGGACATCCACATCGGCGACGTCATCGAGTCCTACCACATCGAGCAGGTCGCCCGCACGGAGTAGGGGGGGTACCGTGAAGCAGAACCACAACTCTCGCAGGATCAACGAGCAGGCGCGCGAGAAGCTCGCCAACATCCTGCTCTTCGAGATTGCCGATCCCGACCTCATGCTCGTGACCCTCACGGGCGTGGAGGTCTCCATCGACAAGTCCGTCCTGCGCGCGTACATAAGCTGCGAGAGCGACCGGTACGAGTCCGTCTCGGCCGCCCTCGAGCGCGCGAAGGGGCGCATCCGCTCGCTTCTGGGCCATGCCCTGGGCTGGCGCGTCACGCCAGAGATCATCTTCCAGATCGACACCAGCACCGACGAGGCGGAGCGCATAGCCAGGGCGCTGCAGAACGTGCCGCCCACCCTTGGCGTCGAGAAGGACGAGGAAGGCTACCCCGTGGATTCCGCGGAGGAGGGCGAGTAGGTACCCCATGCTGACGACGAGGACGGAGCTCTTCAGCTCCCTGGGAGACGAGGGCCTGCGGCAGGTGGAGTGCTTTGCCGCGATCCAGGAGCTCATAGACGAGGCCGACACCATTGCGGTGTGCGCCCACACGTCGCCCGACGGCGACGCGTTGGGCTCCGGCCTCGGCCTGGCGGAGCTCATCAGGGGCTACTGGCCGGGCAAGAGGGTCACCAACCTGCTTGCGGACAGCGACCCCGTTCCGCGCATCTACCAGTTCCTGCCGCGCGCAGACGAGTTCGTCCACGTGGCGGACTACCCGGAGACGCCGGACCTCTTCATTGCGGTGGACCTGCCGTGCGCCAGCCGCCTGAACGAGGCACAGGCGGTTTGCGAGCGTGCCCAGCACGTGGCGGTCATAGACCACCATCCCGCCGGGGAGGCGGGCGCCGGCTTCGGCGAGGTGCACCTGGAGCGCACGAGCGCCGCGGCGGTGGGCTGCATCATCGCGGAGTTCGCCCTCTTCCTGGGGGCTGGCATCAGCAGCCAGATGGCGCAGGACCTGTTCTGCGCCATAGTCACGGACACCGGCCGCTTCCAGTACCAGAACGCGGACGCGGAGGCCTTCGAGGTCGCGTCCATGCTGGTGGACGCGGGCGCCTCGCCCAGCCAGGTGTCCCTGCACGTGTACCAGAGCTTCCGCCTGCAGTACCTGCACCTGGAGTCCCTGATCACGGGAAGGATCGTCACCTTCGACAAGGGCCGCATAGCCTACAGCTACGCAACCAAGAGCGACCTGGAGCGCACGGGCGCCACCGTGGACGAGTGCGACGGCCTCATCGACGTGGTCCGAACGGTGGAGGGTTCCGTCATAGCCCTCTTCCTCAAGGAGGTGGGCGACGGCCTGGTGCGCGGCAACTTGCGCTCCAAGGGCTCCTACGACGTTTCCGGCGTGGCGCGGCAGCTGGGCGGCGGCGGTCACAAGGCCGCGGCCGGCTTTACCGTTCGCGGCAACGTGGACGAGGTCCTCTCACAGGCCCTGCCCCTGCTGCAGGAGCTGCTGGACCACGAGGACTCGGAGCTTGCGGAGGGGCTGAGCGCCCGGTGAGGCGGGGGACGAGCGGCCTCAACCTGCTGCTCGGCATAGACAAGTCACAGGGCATGACCAGCCACGACGTGGTGAACCGCGTGCGCCGCGCCCTGGGGGAGCGGCGTGTGGGCCACGCTGGCACGCTGGACCCTGCCGCCACGGGTGTCATGGTGGTGGGTGTGGGCCAGGGAACCCGCCTTATGGGCCTCTTGACGGCGGAGCGCAAGTCTTACCTTGCTGGCATCTGCTTTGGCGCGGAGACCGACACGGACGACGCGGAGGGTCGCGTTGTGCGGGAGGCCCAGGTGGGCCCCCAGCTGTGCGACGAGGACTACGCGCGCACGCAGGTGGCCGGCCTGGCCGGGGAGCACGACCAGGTGCCGCCCCAGTACTCCGCGATATCCGTGGGGGGCAAGCGTGCCTACGCCATGGCCCGAGAGGGCCAGGAGGTGGAGCTCCAGTCACGCCACATCACTATATATACTGCGCAGCTGCTGGCGGTGCTGCCGGGCCAGGCCCCCGTGTGGCAGTGCGCCTTCGAGGTGTCCAAGGGAACCTACATAAGGAGCATCGCGCGCGACCTTGGCCGGTCCCTTGGCTGCGCCGCGCACCTGGGGGAGCTGCGCCGAACTACGTCCGGCGTGGTCACCCTGGCGGACTGCGTGACGCTGGAGCGTCTGGAGGAGCTTGGTGCCCAGGGCGTGGCCTCCTGCTGCCTTGACCCCGTGCGTGCCCTGGGCCTTCCCGTCCGCCTTCTGGCGGACGCGGAGGTGCAGGATGCCGCCTGCGGCAGGGCGCTCCGGCCCGGACGCCTGCTGGACCCTGCACTTGGCGCGCAGGTTGAGGCGGACGAGGGGCAGAGCGTGGCCCTGGTGCACGGCCAGCGCCTGCTGGGCGTGTGGCACGTGGACCACGGGCGGCTGCGCACCAGCGTCAACTTCCCCTCGGGCGTGGCGGGGGTGAGGCAATGACGTCTGGTGCATGTGCGCCACAGGAGGCGTCGTTCCCGCTCCGGCCGGACGACGCCCAGGCCCTGGTCCACTCGGCCCTCATGCTGCCCCACCCCGCGGTGGTGGCCCGGCAGCTTGCGGGCGCCCGCATCGTGGCGCGCCAGGGCGTGCGGGTTGGGGCAGACGTGCCCTTCGTCTGCGCCATCGGCGCCTTCGACGGCGTGCACGCAGGCCACCGCGCCCTGGTGGCGGCCGCCCTGCGCGATGCCTCCCAGCTGGGCGTCTCCTGCGCGGCCATCACCTTCGACCCGGACCCGGCGGAGACCCTGGCGGGCCCCAGGTCGGGCGAGCGCCTGCTCAGCGTTGAGGACCGCGTGCGTGGCCTCCTCTCGCTGGGGCTGGACGCGGTCATAGTCTTCCCGTTCACGCGGGAGCTGGCGGCCACGCGCTACGACGCCTTCGTGGAGCGCACGCTGTTGGGGCAGGTCAAGGCCGTGTCCGTGCACGTGGGCACCAACTTCCGCTTTGGCGAGGGCGGTGCGGGCGACGTGGGCCGGCTGGCCGGTCTGGGCCAGCGCTTCGGCTTTGCCGTGCACGCCCACCAGCTGGTGGCGGGTGACGGGGAGGCCATCAGCGCCACGCGCATACGCGGCCTTGTGCACGGCGGCGACGTGGGGGAGGCCGCCCGGCTACTCGGCCGCTGCCACTACGTGCGCGGCCGCGTACGCCACGGGCGCGGCCAGGGCACAGGCTTCGGCTTCCCCACGGCAAACGTCCACATGGACCCCCGCGACTGCCTGCCCGAGCAGGGCGTCTACGCCTGCTACTTCGTGCTGGGCGGCTCGTTCTGGCCCGCCGCCGTCAACGTGGGGGCGCCGCCCAGCTTCTCCGCGCCAGAGGCCGCATTCCTGGAGGCCAACATCGTGGGCTTCCAGGGCAATATCTACGGCGAGGAGGCCTGCGTGGTCTTCGTGCGGTGGCTGCGCGACTCCAGGAGGTTCGATTCCCTTCCCGAGCTGGAACGAGTGGTTCTTGGGAACATCAAGTGGGTACAAGATAACCTAGGTGGCACTCGCTTGGGGGTGTAGCGTGATCAGCGACGAGGACAGGGAGCGCGTGCGCCAGGCAACGGACTTCCTGGCGCTCGTGAGCGAGACGGTGGAGCTCAAGCAGCGGGGCAGTGACTTCTGGGGTTGCTGCCCGTTTCATCATGAGAAGAGCCCGTCCTTCCACGTGAACCCGTCCACGGGGCTGTGGAAGTGCTTTGGCTGCGGCGCTGGCGGGGACCTCTTTGACTACGTAATGAAGCGCGAGAGCCTGGACTTCCCGGACGCCATTCGCTACCTGGCTGACCGCGCCAACATAGAGCTGCAGGAGGACGCCCGTCCCGGGCAGCGCGGCCCCAAGAAGAACCGCCTCATTGAGTGCCTTACGGAGGCGGAGTCCTTCTATTCCACCATGCTCATGCGGGGCAAGGGGGAGGGGCCGGCTTCCGGGCGTAGGTACTTTGCCGGCCGCGGTTTCGGGTCCGACGTGTGCAGGCGCTGGCACCTGGGCTACGCGCCGGGCTACGGCTCCCTGGTGCGCCACCTGCGCTCCAAGGGCTTCTCCGTGCAGGAGATCCAGGCGGCGGACCTTGCAGTGGACCGCAACGGCCGCGCGGCGGACCGCTTCTATGACCGCGTCATGTTCCCCATCCACGACGAGCAGGGCCGCACCATAGCCTTCGGCGGCCGCGTCATGACGGACGCCAAGCCCAAGTACCTGAACACCAAGGAGACCACGGTCTTCCACAAGGGCAAGCACCTCTTCGCGTTCGACCGCGCCAAGGAGGGCATCGCCGCCCGCGGCGTGGCAATAGTGTCCGAGGGCTACACGGACGTGATCGCCCTGCACGAGGCCGGCTACACCAACGCCGTGGCGGCCCTGGGCACGTCCTTCTCGCTGGACCACGTGCGCACGCTCTCGCGCTTCGCCAAGAAGATCATCTGCATGTTCGACGGAGACGCCGCGGGCCAGAAGGCCGCGGAGCGCGCCATCCAGTTCATAGACAAGACGGAGGCGGACCTGCGCTGCGTGGTCCTGCCGGACGGCCAGGACCCCATGGAGTTCCTGCAGACCCACCAGCCGGCGGACCTGCAGCCCATCCTGGACGCCGCACGCCCGCTCATGGACTTCGTGCTGGAGAAGCGCCTTGCCGGCTACGACCTGAGCTCGCCCGGCCGCCGCGTGGCCGCCCTGGACGACCTTGCCACCCTGCTGGCGCCCCTCAAGCACTCCGTGCTGCTGGACGGCTACGCCACCCAGCTGGCGGACGCCCTGAAGGTGGACCCGGAGGAGACCAAGCGCGTCATCCGGTCCAAGCCCGTGCCGACGCAGGCCGCGGGGGAGAGGGGCGGCTCCGGCTCCTACCAGGGCGCGGGGCGCGACGGTGACAGGCGCGCGTGGTCCGGCCAGGGCAGGCAGCCGCGCCAGGGCACGTGGCAGCAGGGTGTGCGCCGCCAGGGTGCGCGCCAGGCCGCGCCGGAGCCGGACCCGGCGGCCGGCTACTACGACGAGGCACCCACGGACTACCTGCCGGAGGAGGCCTACGGGGAGCCGCAGGCCAGCCCGGCCGCAGGGCCCTCGCCCGCTCCGGCCCAGCCCGCCGCCTACACGGCCCTGAGCGCGGACGAGCGCAGGCAGCTCTCCGTGGAGCGCGAGCTCCTTGCCATGATGGCGGCGGACCCTGACGCCCTGCGCGCCCACGCGGACCGCATCGCCACCTTTTCCTGGTCGGACCAGCGGCACGAGTCCATGGCTTGGGCAATGCTGGCCACGCCGGAGGGCACCACGCCGGCCGGGGCCGTTGCGGCCGCGAGCGCCGTGGAGCCGGACGCCCCGCGCATCCTGGCCTCCGGCCAGCTGGTGTACCAGCAGGGCATGACGGCGGAGCAGAAGGTGGACTTCCTGCTGGACACCGTGGACCTGTACTCCACCCGTCGCAAGATCCGCGAGATTCGCTCCAGGCTGCGCGCGGGGGAGTCAAGCGTCCCGGGGGAGGAGGCCACGCGGCTCTTCTCGGAGGCCACGGAGCTCCAGCGGCATGCAAACGAACTTTCTTCTTACATTTCTGCGAATGGAAACGCCTAAGAACGGGTAATATCTATAGGTCTTATGCGTCGAAAGGAAACTTGTGGCAACTACTAAGTCGAAGGACGATGTCAAGCTGTCCGCCGAGCTCACCAACGCTGTCAACGCGCTTGTCTCCAAGGCGGAAAAAACGGGTGGCTCCCTCAGCGAGGACGACGTCCAGATAGCGATCAAGGACATCGACATCGACGGCGACGAGCTGTCCGACCTCTATGACGCCGTCCGCGCCAAGGGCGTGGACATCATAAGCATGGGCGAGGACGAGCCCGTGGATGAGGACTTGGACGTCGACGACGACTTCGGCCCCGAGGATGAGGACGAAGACGAGGACGACGAGGACGAGTCCATGAGCGAGGCCAAGGAGATTCGCGAGGCCCTGCGCTCCACCTCTACCAAGCCCCACACCTCCAAGAAGCGGTCCTCCCGCGCGCGTGCCCGCCGCACGGACAACTCCACGGTCATGCTCACGGGTGACCCCGTCCGCATGTACCTGAAGGAGATTGGCAAGGTGGACCTGCTCACCGCCTCCGAGGAGGTGCACCTTGCCATGAAGATCGAGGCCGGCCAGGAGGCCACGGAGAAGCTGGAGGCCGCCGAGAACGGTGACATCGAGCTCACCCGTGCCGAGCAGCGCCGCCTCATGCGCATAGAGCAGGTGGGTCTGGACGCCAAGCAGGCGCTGATCAGCGCCAACCTGCGCCTGGTTGTCTCCATTGCCAAGCGCTACGTGGGGCGCGGCATGCTCTTCCTGGACCTCATCCAGGAGGGCAACCTGGGCCTCATCCGCGCGGTGGAGAAGTTCGACTACACCAAGGGCTTCAAGTTCTCAACTTACGCCACGTGGTGGATTCGCCAGGCCATCACCCGCGCCATCGCCGACCAGGCGCGCACCATCCGCATTCCCGTCCACATGGTGGAGACCATCAACAAGTTGGTGCGCGTGCAGCGCCAGCTCCTGCAGGACCTGGGTCGCGACCCCACCCCGGAGGAGATCGGCAAGGAGATGGGCATGAGCGCGGACCGCGTGCGCGAGATTCAGAAGATCTCGCAGGAGCCCGTCTCGCTGGAGACGCCCATCGGCGAGGAGGAGGACTCCCAGCTGGGCGACTTCATCGAGGACTCAACGGCCGTCGCGCCTCCCGAGGCTGCGTCCGACTCCATGCTGCGCGAGCAGCTGGACCAGGTGCTGGACGGCCTTGCGGACCGCGAGCGCAAGGTCATCAAGTTCCGCTTTGGCCTTGAGGACGGCCATCCCCGCACGCTGGAGGAGGTCGGCCGCGAGTTTGGCGTCACGCGCGAGCGCATTCGTCAGATCGAGAGCAAGACCCTGGTCAAGCTGCGTCACCCCAGCCGGTCCGGCAAGCTGAAGGATTACATGGAGGACTAAGGTCTGCCGGTTCATAGCAGTGTACAGCGGGGCTGCCCCAGGTTGGGCGGCCCCGCTTCGCTGTTTGGGGTGCCGCTGTTGCGCTTCGCGGTACAGGATGAGTCCGCCGGCTGGCCATCAGTCCGCTGGTTTGCCATCAATCCGTCAATCTGCCAACTTCGTTACGTTCATTCAAGAATTGATGACGTCGATTCACGCGCTAAACGGCCATTTACACTCTCCGCAGCGGGCAAATCGGCGATATCAAAGTTTGCTCGAACGTAATGATCAGAACGGCGGATTGATTGGAGTGGTGCGTCGGCGATGCCAAGGTCAACGATGCTCCTGCACACCTCGTGAAACGGTGCCCGCTCAGGGGCCTCCTGCGCCTTCCAAATACCGCCGTCGCCCCAATTGCCCTTGGAGAAACGTGAGGGAAGAGGTGCCCTTCTGCCACGGTGGGCAATCGAGCCCAGAAAATACCCCCCTCTGAGCTGCGGCTCTTCCGGTGCCTCTGCTGCATGCGACGAATACACCACTGGATTTCGGTGCCTCTGACCTGCTGTTTCTCCGGACTCCGTGGAGCGCGAGGCCGGAAAAACCGCCACACCTTCGAGCTGCAGCATAGCAAAAGGCCAGTTGGGAAAATCAAATTCGGTACTAATAGTGGCAAAGGTGTGGCGGTTTTCTGGGTGCTCGAGCGTCACTCGGGCCACAGTCTGGTCCAACTTGTGCGGAGGGGCTGGACCTGCCCAACGCCGAGCCGGTGACCGAGTCCACCCGCGCCGACGTGGAGCGGGCCGTGCGCTACCAGCTGCGCAAGTGGCTGGACGGCGACGAGGCCGCCTTCCTCGACGCCATGGACGACGCCGCGGAGTACTACGCGCGCCGGCAGGCCAACCGCACCACGATCCACAACTGCGAGCGGGATAGCCGCTACTACACGCCGGGCGGCCTGGGCACCGCGCAGGCCAACCGCAGGTACGGGCCCCTCGCGCAGGCCACCGCCTTCTACGGGAGCTCGCGGGGCGGCACCCGGAACCCGCGGCGCGGCAGGAGGTCGTCCCTCCACGCGGGCGACATCGCGTACGCGCGCGTGCCCACGGGGGCCGAGACCTGCACGTACTGCATGATGCTCGCCTCGCGCGGCTTCGCGTACCGCTCCGAGCAGTCCGCGGGCCACGCCGACCACAGGGGCTGCAACTGCCTCATAGTGGCGGGCGTGCACGGGTCCACCACCGTCGAGGGCGTGGACCTTGCCGAGCAGTACGACACCTGGAAGGAGATGGCCACGGCCGACGCCAGGCACGACGCCGGCGAGCTCTCCGACGAGGAGTGGCGGGCCCAGAAGCGCGCCATCGTGGACTCGCACCCCAACGCCACGGCCGGCATCGACGCCGCGCCCGGCCGCGAGGGCGGCCACGACGGCGAGCGCGTGGGCTGGTACGTGCCCCAGGAGTACGAGGGGTACGGGGGCAGCCCGTCCGTTGAGTACCTGCGCAGCTCGCGCGCGCTTGGTCCCGAAGCAGTCGACGCTAAGACGTTCACCGGTCTGTCACCAAGCCTGGTCAACGCGCAGACGAAGATGCTCGACACGCTCTGTGAGAGGATGGCCCCCATCACGGGGGACATGACCGGCAAGGTGGTTATAAGGTCCGCACCCATAGCTGGAGTGGCGAACACAGTAGGTAATGGCAACGGTAAGTATGCCATTACTCTCGACTCGCAATCATTCGCCGACAAGGCAAGCTTCAAGAACAAGGTGGTGGCGGACATACGGTCGGGATTCTACATGCCGGCCTCAAAGACTGGCGCGAAGAATTACCCCGCCGCGCATGAGTATGGTCACATTGTCCAGATAGAACTGCTGCGCAAAGAAAATGCAGCATATACAGAGGATGACTACGACGTTTTCGCAGACAGATGCAAGGCGGAGATACTACAAATTGTGACCAGTGAAGGTGGCGCACACGGAGACACGCTTTCCAGGTATGCAAATGACAACCCACATGACTTCTTTGCCGAGTGTTTCGCTAATATGGCATGTGGGAAACCGAACATATATGGCCGTGCCATGGAGACGTTCCTCGGAAGGAGGGGAGTGCAGTGATTCGTCCAGAGATGATTTACTGGAAGAAGGATAAGAGCTGGTACCGAAAGGTGAGCAACTCGTATCGGTATGAGTTGACCGATAGCGCTCCCGAGGAGGCGAGGGAGAGCTATGCGTTGTACAAGAGCGGTGTCGATCAGGCGCTGCAATTGGTTGGTGCGACTCCATATGATGGTGTGATTGTGCACCTCTAGAACCCATTGGCGCCAGACGGCGTAGTACTGATTCAGCAAGCCTGACTGGCCATCCGCGAGGGTGGCCCCTTTCATGCGGAGGCGGCCATGATCAGCATCGGCAACGGCATGCTCATGAGGCCGGACGGGACGGTCGTAGAAAAGCAGGACTCCGCGCTCGGTGACATCCCGACCGCCGACATGGTGGGCGAGCTGGCGCGCCGCCCCGGGGTGGTTTCCTTCGAGACCGGCCCCGAAGGCCGCGGGAAGGTCACGTTCGACGGTCCCGCGACCGTGATCGTCGTCCTGGACTAGCAGGAAAGCACAACTCATTTCACCGACACCGGGCCCCGCACGGGGCCCTCGTCATAACACAGGGGCCGCACGGCCCCGCGGACAGTCATGGCCCGCACGGGCCGAGGGAAGCCCCGCACGGGGCGGATTGGAGCCGGAACATGGCAGAGGACCAGTCGCAGCAGGCCGAGGAGACCGCGGCCGGAACGGGCGCGGGCGAAGGCGGCAGCGAGCCCGACTACAAGGCGCTCTACGAAAAGGCGCAGAGCGACCTTGAGAAGGCCAAGGCAAACTCCCGCAAGTGGGAGGACCGCAGCAAGGCCAACGCCGACAAGGCCAAGGCGTTCGACGAGTCCCAGGAGAAGGCCAAGACCGTGGAGGAGCGCCTCGCCGCGCTGGAGCGGGAGAACGCGGGCCTCAGGGCCGCGCGCGACCGTGCCGCGCTGGTGGAGTCCGTGGCCAGGGCCACGGGGCTTGACGCCTCCATCGTGGGCGCGCTCAACGGAGCCGACGAGGACGCGCTGACCGAGCAGGCCAACGCGGTCAAGGCCGCCATGGGGTCCGGCAGGCGGTACCCGCAGGTGGACGACCGGGACACCGGAACGGGGTCCGGGGCGTCGCTGACCGAGGACCAGATTTCCAAGATCAAGAACCCTGCCGAGCGCGTCCGCGCCCGCGCCAGGGCAATCCACGACAAGAAGTAGGAGGCAGCCATGGCTGTCAAGGACAACACCATCACCGCGGCCGACACGTGCGCCGCCCTGGACGTGAGAATGACTGCCTGGATGAGGTGGCCGGAACTACTAATTCGAGCCTGGATGTTGCTCCACGGAATCCCAGACATTTTCCGTCCCCTAAGTCGCCTCTTCTGTCCAAGAATCCGTGGTCCACGGTTACCCCCCGTGTCATACCTCACATTTGCGCGTTGACTACCCCAACTTGCAGGGTAGGGACGTGGACTTTGCTATGGGCTCTGCTATCATTTCCGCGTCGCAGGACCCTGACGAGGGCAGCCGTACCAGGCAGGAAAAGACGGCGCATCACCGCAACCGCGTGGCGGCGCATGGGCGCCGGGCTGCGCACGATGCTTGGGAGGCACGCAATGGCTTGGGTAACACTCGTTCTGTCTGGTGTCATGGAGGCGGTCTGGGCCGTCGCGCTGGGGAAGTCCAACGGCTTCCAGCATGCGCTGCCCACCCTGGTGTTCGTCGTGGGCATAATCCTCAGCATGCTGGGCCTGGCGCACGCGACTAAGACCATCCCCATGGGCACGGCCTACGCCGTGTGGACGGGCATCGGCGCCGCGTTGACTGTCGCGTACGGCATGGTGACAGGCTCGGAGCCCGTATCAGTCGTCAGGATTGCCCTCATCTGCGGTCTGGTGGGGTGCGTCATCGGCCTCAAGCTGGTGTCGGGCGAGGCGTAGGCCTCTGGCGCTCCGCCTGTACCACGTGCCGTGCGTCGAAACGGTGCGTGCCTGTAACCTCCCCGAAACGCGGGCAGGGGACGCTGTCTCCCAAGGCATGGCCATCCGACGTTGGGAGGCAACGATGGCAAGACACGGGCGTCGTCGGATTTGGGGAGCGCTGGCGTTTGTCGCGGTGGTCCTCGCTGCGTTTATTGTTCTGGCCGCGCCGGCACCGGCGTTGGCGGCGGGGACGAGCACCATGTACCGCCTGTACAACCCCAACAGCGGCGAGCACTTCTACACGGCAAACTCGTCCGAGCGGGACAACGTGGTGCGCGCCGGCTGGAACTACGAGGGCATCGGTTGGACCGCGCCCGCCAAGTCCAACACGCCGGTGTACCGGCTCTACTCTGGCACGGACCATCACTACACCATGTCCGCCGCCGAGAAGGACTGGCTGGTCTCCGTGGGCTGGAAGTACGAGGGCATCGGCTGGTACTCGGATGACGCCAAGGGAGTGCCGCTCTACCGCCAGTTCAACCCCAACGTGCAGCCGTCGGCGCCGAGAAACAACTCCGGCAGCCACAACTACACCACCAGCAAGGCCGAGAACGACCACCTGGTGTCCGTGGGGTGGCGCGCCGAGGGCATAGGCTGGTACGGCGTGGACACCGCCAAGAAGCCGAACAGCCCGACCAACCCGACCGAGCCCTCCAAGCCCTCCCAGCCGACCGAGCCCTCCAAGCCCGACGAGCCCACCAACCCGACAGGGCCCGCCAAGCGCACCTACACCACCGAGGACGGCGGCATCACCGTCACCTACGCCGAGGGCGTCAAACCCGTGACCGGCACAGTGTCCGAGGACCGTAAGTCCGCCACGCTGCCGGCTGGTACCAAGGTGGCCGTGGGCGACCTTGTCACGGTGAACCCGGACGACCCCGATGGAGCCGATTTCCGCGTGACCTCCGTCACCGAGACCGCGGAGGGCGTCGTGATCACCGGAACGAAGCCCAAAGCCAGCGAGGTCTTGGAGCGCCTCGTAATCGACGAGACCTTGGACACGGGTAACTCGGTCTTTGTGCCCTCCGAATACGTGGAGATGTCGAGCGACGAAGCGCCTGCCGCGAGGGTCTACGACACGTCGGGCGGGGAAGTCGACCTCGGCAGCAAAGAGTTCACCATCACCTCGGCGGATCTGGCCAAGTCCGTCAAGGATCAGGGCGGCTCCGTCGATGCATCGCTGAAAGGCTACGTCAAGTTCAAGATACATCCCAAGGTACAGCTTCACGGGGACATAAACCCTAATGGGCAGTCTTGGCTGGATATGGGGTTCGAACCAGATGCCTCGATTGACGCAAAGGTGGAGGGAAGCGTCAATGCGGAGATAAAGACTCCCATCTACCTCGGCAAGTACATCAAAGTGGCAGGCAAGAAGACGGGCGTCGAGGCTGGGCTATACCTGGTTCCCAGTTTTGCGGGAAAGGTCGAGGCCGTGCTTGGTCTGTCTGGCAAGGCGGAGGCCAAGTGGTCCTCTGACGCTGGGCTTTCGGGCGGCTTGAGCGCGCAACCCACATGGACGGGCACGAAGGAGCTAAGCGCGGGCATGGCCCTGCGCGCGAAGGCGTCGGCGTACTGGCACGGCAGTGAGGCTGGTGCCAACGCGGACGCCGGCGTCGTTGCCAAGTATACCGAGACGGTTCATTCGGATGCGAATGCGAGTATGACTTGCTATGATCGCAAGGCGTGGGTTGACGTGCGCGCGGCGGTGAAGGTGGACGCGCTTGATATTGACAAGAATGTGGTCCTTGCCGATGAGAGCATTGCCTATCGGTGGGATTCCGGTGCGTCGCGTTGGGCCAAGGGGAATCCTTGGTACCTGTACAAGAAGCACAGCGAGCGGACGGGTGCCAGCGGAGACGCTGTGGAGGTCTCGGAATGCACCTGGAACAAGAAAGCAGATGGCTCCGAAAGCGACTTCGCCGATGACGCTGGAGAATGGAACGTATGGAACAGCGTTAAGTGGCGCATTGCAAACGACACGCTCTACATCAGGCCTGCAGACTCTCCATATGGCGAGGGAACGCTCAGCCGGTACGATGCTACCCAGAGACGTCGCGAGGAGGTCCCTTGGGCTTCCAGCGCCGAGGTGGAGAGCGTGACTAAGGTCAAGAGCTCAGGTACGATTCATGTGGACTCGGCTGCAAGCGGCGCCCTCTTCACGGGCTTCTGCAAGCTTAGGGACATTTCGGACCTTGCTGGGTGGTCGCTTATTTCATCGGGGGAGAAGCAGTCTGTTGTGGCATCCACCTCCGGTGACCGATTCCGCATATCTGATGTCTCGTCCGAGGAGGGTGGGGACTCAGAGACCTTGACCGAGAGTCGCGCGAGTCACATATTCTACGCATCCTCGGGAACCTGGGACGGATTGGGCCTGAATTGCATGTTCTATAGGTGCTCGTCCCTGACTGACCTCTCGCCCCTGTCCGGCTGGGACACCTCGGCGGTGACGTACATGGGCGGGATGTTCTCCAGTTGCGCGGGCCTCACAAGCCTCTCGCCCCTGTCCGGCTGGGACACGTCAAGCGTGACGGGCATGAGCGAGATGTTCGAAGGTTGCGCGGGCCTCACCGACCTCTCGCCTCTGTCCGGCTGGGAAACGTCAGCGGTGACGAACATGTACAGGATGTTCTCGGGCTGCGCTGGCCTCGCCAGCCTGTCGCCCCTGTCCGGCTGGGACACCTCAGCGGTGAGGAACATGTACAAGATGTTCTCCGACTGTGCGAGCCTTGCGGACCTCTCGGGTCTTGGCGGCTGGAATACCTCTCAAGTGACGAGCATGGACGACATGTTCTCCGGCTGCGCGGGCCTCAACAGCCTGTCGCCGCTGTCCGGCTGGGACACCTCTAACGTGACAGGCATGTGCTTGATGTTCTCTGGCTGCGCGGGCCTCACCGACCTCTCGCCCCTGTCCGGCTGGGACACCTCAAACGTGACGAGCATGGACAACATGTTCTCCGGCTGCGCCGGCCTTACCAGCCTGTCGCCCCTGTCCGGCTGGGACACCTCTCAAGTGTCGGACATGGACGACATGTTCTCCGGCTGCTCGTCCCTGACTGACCTCTCGCCCCTGTCCGGCTGGGACACCTCTCACGTGACCAACATGAGCGGGGTGTTCCGCGGCTGCTCGTCCCTCGTCGACATATCAGGCATTAGGGATTGGGTTACCTCGGCAGTGGCGTACATGGACGACATGTTCTCCGGCTGCGCGGGCCTCACCGACCTCTCGCCCCTGTCCGGCTGGGACACCTCTCACGCCATCTGGATGGGAGGGATGTTCGAAGGCTGCGCCGGCCTCACCAGCCTATCGCCCCTGTCCAGCTGGGATACATCTCAAGTCTCGAACATGAAGGGGATGTTCTCCGGCTGCACGGGTCTAGCTGACGCTACGGCGCTCGAAAGCTGGAACGTGTCGCGTGTGCCCAATCCCACTGGTGTTTTTGACGTCAGCCTCCCGAACGAGGCTAGACCCACGTGGGCAAAGATCTATGTAGCCATGGCATGACAATTGGGGCGGGGGCACTAGGCTCCCGCCCTCTTTGTGCGCATGGGGCTTCGTTGAGGTAACCGGCATAGCTTCAAGCATGTCTCAGCTCCGTGCCCAAGCAAATGGGACCAGTCGTTAAAGGCACGTTCTTGAAGGTAAGTTGCGCCAAGGTTTACTGCTGGCTCACGCGGCACCACTGGGACTTGTTGCAAATCTCGCCAGTGCGCTAGGCGCTGTGGCCGTCCTTCTCCGCGTTCATGTGCGCGCGCATCTTCAGCGACTTGCTGACCAGCGCGCACTTGGGGCACCCGTGGCCGCCCAGCAGGTTGTGGGGCTTGGCCTTCCACACGTTGCCGCACACCTTGCAGCGGCAGTCCATCTTGGTCACTGCGGACACGTAGGGCTCGAGGGGCTGGATGTTGGGGTTGACGCCGGCAAGCTCCGCAAGGAACTCCTCGTTTGTCTTCCTGCGTGACATCAATCCCCCTCGCAAATCGCCAATGTCTGCATTGTAGCGGAGACCGCCAGCCTCGTGCCAGATAAGCGCGAGCGGACTGCCAGCGGGGGCGCCAGGCCCACGCCCGCGGCGCTCCCGCCGGCCGCTCCCTACGCCCGCGAGTCGCTGAAGGCCAGTGCCAGGATCGCGCCGGAGGGGCACACGTCCACGCAGCGCTGACAGCCAATGCAGCGAGTGGTGTCAATGTGCGCCAGGTGCCCCTCAATGGTGATGCACCCCTGAGAGCAGGCCTTGGCGCACTGGCCGCAGCCCAGGCACACGTTGGCGCAGCCCTCCTTGGCGGCCTTGCCCACGCCCTCGTTCTTGCAGTACACGAAGAAGGGGGTGTTGGTGCGGCCGCGCTCCTGCAGGCTGATGAGCCCTCGGGGGCAGGCGTCCACGCAGGTGCCGCAGCCCGTGCAGCGCTCGTGGTTGACGCCAGCCACGCCGTAGCGGCCAATCTGTATGGCGTCGAAGGGGCAGGCGGCGGCGCAATCGCCAAAGCCTATGCACCCGTACGTGCAGGACTTGGTGGCGTGGCCCATGGTGGCAAAGGATCGGCAGGTCTTGGGACCGTCGTAGGCCTCCGTCGGGCGGATGCGGTCCGGCGCGCCATGGCAGGCCACGCAGGCGCGGCGCTCCGTCACGGCCTGCACCTCCACGCCCAGGTAGTCCGCCACCTGGCGCGCCACGGCGTCTCCGCCCGGCTGGCACATGTTGGTGGGAGCGCCCTGCAGCAGCTTCTTGGCGTAGCCCTCGCAGCCGGGGTTGCCGCAGGAGCCGCAGTTCAGGCCGGGCAGAATGTCCACCAGGTCGGCCACTCGGGTGTCCTCCTCAACGGCCAGCGCGCGCGAGGCAAAGGTTAGGATGATGGCGCCAACAAGGCCTATGACGGCCACCAGCAGCACGGTCAGCAGAATGGATTGCATGGCTTGCCTCCTGTCAGGTTTCTTGCGTTCCGGTGCCCGCTACGCGCCAAAGAGGTGCTCGATTACGCCCGAGAAGCCCATGAAGCTCAGGGACACTATTGCCGCTGAGACCAGCGTGATGGGCAGGCCGCGGAAGCAGGCGGGCGGGTTGGCCTCCTCCACGCGCTGGCGCACGCCCGAGAAGAGCACCATTGCCAGCAGGAAGCCCAGGCCGCCGCCCAACGCCGCCACAAGGGACTGCAGGTAGGTGTAGCCGTTCTGGATGACTAGGATGCAGACGCCCAGCACGGCGCAGTTGGTGGTGATGAGCGGCAGGTACACGCCCAGGCTCTCGTACAGGGGCGGCATGAAGCGCTTGATGACCATCTCCAGCAGCTGCACCAGGATGGCGATGACCAGAATGAACACGATGGTCTGCAGGTAGCCTATGCCGCACAGCTCCAGCAGGCGCTGCAGCGGCCAGGTGGCGGCGGTGGCCAGCACCATGACCAGGGTGACGGCCAGGCCCATGCCCACGGAGGAGTCCAGCCGCTTGGAGACGCCCAGGAAGGGGCAGATGCCCAGGAACTTCACCAGCACGAAGTTGTTGGCGATGATCATGCCAAAGAGGATGGATGCGTACTGTGCCATCATGCCTCACGTCCCTTCTGGTCGCCCTGCCGGCTGGCGTCCGTCTGCGCGGTGCCGTCCGTCTGCTCGTCCGCGGCAATGCGGGCGTCAATGACTGCCTGCTCAATCTCCTCCAGCTTCTGGGCGGTGCTGAACTCGCAGGGCTCGCCGCAGGTGCCGCAGCCGGCGGAGGTGTCCACGGCGTGGCCGCGGCGGTTCTGGATCCACACCGTGGTGCCGATGATTCCGCCCAGCGTGGCAAAGCCGCCCGCGGGGGTGACCATGATCAGGATGGGCTGGAAGGCGGCCGGCATGACCTGGAAGCCAAGCAGGGTGCCGGCGCCCAGCAGCTCGCGAATGGCACACATGACCACCAGCGCAATGGTGTAACCCACGCCCATGCCCAGGCCATCCAGGGCGGACTCAACCACGCCGTGCTTGGAGGCGAAGGCCTCCGCGCGGCCCAGCACTATGCAGTTGACCACGATGAGCGGCAGGTAAATGCCCAGGGCCTCGTCCAGCGCGGGCAGGTAGGCCTGGATGATCATCATGACAATGGTCACGAAGCTGGCGATGATGGTGATGAAGGCCGGGATGCGCACGGAGTCAGGGATGACCTTGCGCAGGGCGGAGACCGCCACACCCGAGCACACCAGCACGAAGGTGGTTGCCAGCCCCATGCCAATGCCGTTGGCCACGGCCGTGGTGATGGCCAGGGTGGAGCACATGCCCAGCGCCTGGCGCAGGACGGGGTTCTCGTCCAAGAGGCCCCTTGTGAAGGCCAGGGCGTTGGCGCTGCGCGGCCGCTCGACGGCCTCCTTGGGGCAGTTCTCGCTCACGTTGCTCACTGGTTCTGCACCTCCCCGAACGCCTGCACGGCGGTGTCGAACGCGGCTATGGCCGCCTTGGACGAGATGGTCGCGCCGCTGATGGTGTCAATCTGGTCCGTGGTGACCTCCTGCGCGGGCAGGCCCGCGAACTGGCCAATGAAGTCGTCCTCCGCAATGCGCTTGCCCACGCCGGGGGTCTCGCTATTGCTGAGGGCAACCACCCTCTGCACGCTGCCGTCGGGCGAGAAGGCCACCGCCAGCGGCACGTCCCCGCCGTAGCCCTTGGCCTGGGCAACCAGCACGTAGGCCACGGTCTGGCCAGAGGCGTCCTTGGCGGCTATGGCCGCGGTGCAGCCCTCCACCGTGCTGGTGAGGGCCTGGAAGTCCTGGGCCTCCGGCACCAGGGCTGCGTAGGTGTCGTGCGTGCGCTGCGCGGCCACGGCTTCTGCCACGGGCTGCGTGAGCGCGTGCGCCACGCCCAGTAGGAGGCCCGATACCAGGCAGATGGTCACCAGTACTATGACCGGGCGGGCGGAGTCCAGCTGCGTTGCTTGCTGCTTACTCATTGCCGCTCGCCCCCCTTCCGGGCGCGCAGGCGCGCAAGCAGGCCGGGCTTCTCGTCGCCGAAGGGCGTGAGGGCGCAGGCGCGGTCTATGTAGGGCACCAGCAGGTCCATGAGCAGGATGGAGTAGGCGCAGCCCTCGTTCATGTTGCCCCAGAAGCGGATGACGCAGCAGATGAGCCCGCAGCCAATGCCGTAGATTACCTTTCCCTTGGCCGTCATGGGGGAGGACGAGTAGTCCGTGGCCATGAAGACGGCGCCCAGCATGAGGCCGCCGCTCAGCACCTGCGCCAGCGGGTCGTGGCCGGTGGGCAGGCTCAGCAGGAAGACGGTTGCCAGGTAGGGTATGGTCACGTGCCAGGTTATGGTGCGCGTTGCCAGAAGGATGGCGAAGCCCAGCAGGATGGCGGCGGCGCTGGTCTCGCCCAGCATTCCCATCTCCGTTCCCAGGAACATGTCCAGGTAGGGGAGCTTGATGGCGCTGGCGCTGAGCATGGTGGCGGAGCTCACCGCGTCCACGGGGGAAAGCGTGAGCCGCGGCACCACCCAGGTGGTCATGGCCGCCGGGAACGAGACGGACAGCACTATGCGCGCCACTATGGCTGGGTTGGCGAAGTTGTAGCCAATGCCCCCGAAGAGCTCCTTGGTCAGGACTATGGCCACGAAGGAGCCAACCACCACCATCCACAAGGGGACGCCGGCCGGCACGTTGAAGGCAATGAGCACGCCCGTCACGGCGGCGGAGAGGTCGCCGACGGTGGTGGGCGTGTGGCGGGCCAGGCACCACAGGTGCTCGAAGAGCACGCTGGAGGCCACGGCGCAGGCGGTCACGGCCAGCGCGCGCAGGCCGAACAGGGCCACGGCAACCGCGAAGGCTGGCGCCATGGCAATCAGCACGTTGCGCATGATGGCCCGGGTGTCCACCGGGCTCACGATCTGCGGCGCCGTGGAGAGTATGTACAGGCGCTTGGCGCCCTGGGCCTGCTCTTGGCCCTTGGTCTGCTCTGCCATCAGTCGAACTTCTTTCCCTTGCGCTTCTCGGACTTGAGGTAGGCTGCCGCAAGGTGCGTGCTCTCCGTCAGGGGCTGGCGGGCCGGGCACACGTAGGAGCACGTCCCGCAGCCCATGCAGAGGTCCGCGTGCAGCTTGTTGAGGGTGGGCGTGTCGCCGCGGCGGTAGGCCTTCTGGATCTCAATCGGCATGAGGTTGAGCGGGCATGAGTTTATGCAGCTGCCGCAGCGGATGCAGGCCGTGGTGTGCGTGGGCGCGCAGGCCACCTCGCTGAAGGCCAGAAGGCCGCTGTTCTGCCGCACGATGGGGTAGTCCAGGTCCACCTGGCAGGTGCCCATCATGGGGCCGCCGGTCACGATCTTGCGGGGCTGGGTGCGCAGGCCGCAGAAGTCCAGCACCTCCCGTATGGGCGTGCCAATGGCCAGGTCCAGGTTCTGGGGGTGCTCCACCGCGTCTCCGGAAACGGTGATGCGCCGGCGCACCAGGGGCAGGCCCGTCTGCAGGAACCTGCCGATGGCCGACATGGTGGTCACGTTGAAGAGCAGGCAGCCGATGTCCGTGGTGTGCATGCCCGCCGCCATTATGCGGCCCGTGGCGCTGCGCACGATGACGCGGGCGGCGCCCTGGGGGTAGCGCTGCGGCAGCTCGCACACGTCAATGCGGGGGTCATCCTGCACCTTCAGGCGCAGGAGCTCTATGGCGCGCGGCTTGTTGCCCTCTATGCAGATGAGCGCCTTCTTTATGCCAGAGAGGTCCAGGCAGGTCTTGAGCGCGTAGCAAATGGTGTCGGGGTGCTCCACCATCTCCCGGTAGTCGCTGGTCAGGTAGGGCTCGCACTCCGCGCCGTTCACGAGCCAGGTGTCAATGGCGGAGAGGTCCACGTCCATCTTGAGGTCCGTGGGGAAGCCCGCGCCTCCCAGGCCCACGATGCCGCTGCGCTTGAGGGCGTTGAGCAGGTCCTCGTAGGTGTGGACGCGCGGCGGCTTGATGCCGGGGTCCACGGTCTGCTCGCCGTCCGGCTCAATGACCACGGCCACGTCGTTGCGGCCGTTGGTGTAGTAGAACTTGTGCAGCTCCTTAACGGTGCCAGACACGGGCGAGAAGATGTCCGCCGTGGTGCGGGCGTCCGCGTGGCCAACCAGCGTGCCCACGTCCACGTGGTCGCGCCGCTTGACCGTTGGCTTGCACTGCGCGCCAATGTGCTGCTGCATGGGGAGGACGACGTGCGTTGGAAGCGGCATTGTGGTGGTGGGAATCTCCGCCGTGACCTTGTTGCTCTTGATCTTGGTGCCGCGGCCTCCGCGCGGGTCAACCAGGCGCGCGTGCGCGCCGAACCGCTGTGCCGTCCTTGCGAATGGTGCCATGGTACCTCCCTCGTGCGTGGTATCGGGGCCTGTGCCGTGCGGCCTGGCGTAGCCCCGGCGCTTTGTACCGGTTGCCGAGCAGCGCGTGCGCTGGCGGCGGGTTCGCGTCAGGCTCTTGCCTTGGGTTGCGCTTGCATCCAAGGTATGACAAATTGTTTTTAGAGCAAACTATTTGTCTGTAAACGGTCCCAACGGTAAAATAAACGCGATAAGTAATCATGTGTTAGAAAATAGAGTTGTGCGGTGAGCATTCTTGCGAGCGTGCGGCGATAATCAGTGAGCGGTAATGTTTTTATACGTGCGGCGTCGTTTGGGCGGACATGGGCGGGAGGTGGCCAATGGGTGCGTTGCGGTTCTTGCGAAGGAACGCGGCCACGGTGGTCGCTGGCCTGCTGAGCTTGGTCGCGTTGGTGGCTTCAGTTGCCTTTGTGATTGCGGGCGGCGCGCAGCCGGGCACCAGGCTCTACGCGCGCGTGCACGACGCGGACGGACGCGAGTGGTACCTCCCGCTGGACGAGGACGCCACGCTGGTGGTGGACTCCAGCCTGGGCCACAACGTGATTCGCGTCTCTGGTGGCCAGGTGCGCATGGCGGAGGCCGACTGCCCCAAGCAGAGCTGCCTTGCCCAGGCGCCGGTCAGCCAGCCCAGCCAGCAGATAATCTGCTTGCCGCACAAGCTGTGGGTTGAGGTAGTGGGCGCCGACGACGCGGCCGCCGGCGAAGGAGCCTCCGCGGACGCCTCTCGCGTGCGCTGGGCCGACGGAGACCCTGGCTCGGGCGCGGGCTCGTCCGGCGTAGACGTGGTGGCGAGCTAGCATGGCGCGCGACGGAGCATCCCGGGTGGCCGGGGCCGGCATGAGCGGAAGCGAGGCTGCGGAGCGCTGGACGCACGTGGGCGTGCTGGCGGCGCTGGCCCTGGTGCTGAGCTACGTGGAGAGCTTCGTGCCCATGCCCGTGCCCGGCGTAAAGTTGGGCCTGGCAAACGTGGCCATTCTGGTGGCCATCGTGCAGCTGGACGGGCGCGCGGCCTTCGCGGTCATGGCGGTTAAGGTGCTCGCGGCGGGCCTGCTCTTCGGCAATCCCCTCATGATCGCCTACTCCGCTGCGGGGTCCGTCTTGTCCTTCGCTGCCATGCTCCCGCTTTCGCGCATGAGGACCATGCGGCTGTGGATGGCCTCCGCCGTTGGAGGCCAACTGCACGGGGTCGGCCAGCTTGCGGTTGCCTGGCTGCTCTTGGGCACGCCGACCGTGTGGTACCTGCTGCCCGTTCTGCTTGCGTGCGGGTTCGCCTCCGGAGCCCTGTGCGGGGTCCTGGCGTCCTGGGTGTGCGACGCGCTGGCGCGCGGGGCCCGGCCTGGCGCGGACGGGCGCGCTGTGGACGTGCCGCCTGGCGTGGGACCGGACGGCCCCGCGGGCCCAGGGGGCTCAGCTTCCTGGCAAGCCGTTGCGCTTGCCTTGCTGGCGCTCGTCGCCTTTGCGGTGCTGGTCCTGCGGGTGGGTTCCCTGCCGTTCCTGGGTGCATGCGCCGCGGGCATGGGCCTTCTCTGCCTGGGACTGCTGGCGCGCGGCAAGATTCGTGCCAGAAGCATCCGACGCACCCTGGCGCCCCTGACCGTCTTCGCGCTCTTTGCGGTGGCGGCTCAGCTGGCTTCGGTCCGCTCTGGCAGGGTGGTGGCGGCAGCCGGCTCGCTCGTGATAACCGCTGGCGCGTTGGAGGAATCCGCGCAGGTTGCGCTGCGCTTGGTCGCCGTTGTGCTGGCCAACGTGGCCTTCATGGGCTTTGTGTCTGGCCGCAGCCTGCAGACTGCGGCACAGGCGGGGGCGCTGGCGTTGTGCCGGCACGGCATTGACCTTTCCGGCCCCGCGCTGGCCTTCTCCGTCGCGCTTGCGTGCGTGCCCGCCCTGTCCGACCGGCTGGCCGCTTGCTTCTCCGCCCAGGGCGCACGGGTCCTTTCCCGCACGTTCTGGCAAGATGAGGTTCCGGCGGCCGTGGCGGAGCTGTACGGTGGGTACGGGCGGCAGCACGTGGAAGGTGACAGGTGAGGGGCACGATGCTGGGTTATGGCTTGCACAAGGGTGGCACCACGCGCCGCGCCTTCTTGCGCGGGGCTGGGGCCGCCGCGTGCTGCCTGGCCTGCGCCGGTGTGGCCCCACTTGCGGGCTGCGGCGCGGGCGCCAGCCAGGAGCTGCAGACCACGGTCTTCTGCTTCGACACCGTCTGCACGCTGCGCGGTGTCATGTCCCAAGCCACCCTG
The DNA here is from genome assembly GCA_900314495.1 of uncultured Olsenella sp. Lineage (GTDB taxonomy): Bacteria > Actinomycetota > Coriobacteriia > Coriobacteriales > Atopobiaceae > Olsenella_K. The sequence continues at coordinate 171,664 of OMVJ01000001.1, read as the reverse complement.
GACGAGGCCGTCTCGCTCTGCCAGCGGTTCGAGGACCTCTTCTCGCGCACCATCGAAGGCAGCGACGTCTGGCGGATAAACTCGGCGGGCGGGGCGCCCGTGACGGTGGCGGACGAGACGGCGGACCTGGTGGCACAGTCGCTGGAATACAGCGAAGCATCCGGTGGCCTCTTCGACGTGACCATTGGCGCGGTCTCGTCGCTGTGGGACTTCAAGAACGAGGTCGTGCCCGCGCCGGAGGACGTGGCGCGCGCCCTGCCGCACGTGGGCTACCACAACCTGCTGGTGAGCGGCAACCAGGTGACGCTTGCGGACCCAGACGCCCGCATCGACCTGGGCGGCATTGCCAAGGGCTACATTGCGGATCGCCTGTGCGACCTCTTTGCGGAGCGGGGAGTGACCAGTGCCTTCGTCAACCTGGGCGGCAACGTGAAGGTCATGGGCGGCAAGCCGGACGGGAGCAGCTGGTCCGTTGGCGTGCAGGACCCGGCGGCAGACGCGGGGGAGTCCCTGGTTGCCAAGCTGCAGGCGCGCGATGGGTCCGTGGTCACCAGCGGCCTGTACGAGCGTTGCTTCACCAAGGACGGCCGCACCTACTGGCACATCCTTGACCCGCGGACGGGCTACCCGGTGGAGACCAGCGTACGCGGCGCCACGGTGTACTCCGCCGCATCCATCGACGGCGACGGCTACACCAAGCCGCTCTTCATGATGGCGCCTGCGGACGCCATCGCCTGGCTGGAGGGCAGGGGAGACGTGCAGGGGCTCTTGGTGCTGGACGACGGCCAGGTGCTGACCACGGCGGGGAGTGACTTCGAGCTCGTGCAATCCTGAGCGTTGCGGCGCCGGGCCACGACCTGGCCACACCTAGCCTGGGCTGCCCATCTTTGCCTCCACGAACCAGCGCGGACCCTCGAACCACAGGTAGGTGTCCTGCCCGCGCACGCGGATCTTGTAGCGCGTCCCCTCTTGGCCGGTGGTCATGGAGCGCGCGGGGCGGGAGTCCAGCACGCGCTGTATGTCGAACCGCGTGCCGTCGCTCCAGATGATCTGCGTGGGCGTGACGTCCCCGCGCGTGTCCGTGATGGCGACGACAGTGACGTAGCGCTTTCCGCGGTTCTCGCGCTGCTGCGAAACGTGCATGCGCCCCATGGCCCCTCCGTTCCGTGTACCGTACCTTTGTTCGCATGGTACGCGGCATGCGGGACGGGAAATGGCGCGAATCAGGCGGCGCCTTCCGACATGTGGAACGAGCGCCCGGCCCACGGGCCAAATAGCTGCGGGTTTCTGGGCTCCGGGGGACGGCTTTCCCTCCCAGTGCGCGCGTATCGCACCCCAAAATCCGTCCCTATAAGTCCAAATTCGCGCCCGTCGCGCAGGCGCCAACTGGGCTTTTATGGGGGACATCAAAGTTATAGGGACGGATTTTGGGGTGCCGCAGGTACGTATGGGCGGTTTCGAGCCCCGCAAACCCGCAGCTAGAGGCCTATGGATTTAGGGCGCCCTCCCGTGCGGTGGCAAAACGGCGCAGAAATTCATGGCCATCTAGCTGGGGCTTTGCGGGTGCCCCTGCGCCACCGTGGCAACACGGCACCTGTGCGGCGGCATGCGACAAGCCCCCTAGCTGGGCAAACGCACCAGAGGCGTTCTGGGACCCGCATCCAGTCCGGTGGGCCTGGGCTCTACCGCTCCTCGCAGCGGCCGTCACGTGCCCCCTGGAGGGGCCGCCCTTCTCCGGGGCGGCGCAGCGGGGTGCCCCGCATAAAAAGGAAGCCCCGCGGCGCTTGCCGCGAGGCTCGGAGTTCCTGGCTCCCCGGGCAGGGTTCGAACCTGCGACAGGCTGATTAACAGTCAGCTGCGCTACCACTGCGCCACCGGGGAATAGTTGCTTACGACGTTTCCGTCGCGCGGTTATCCATTATACGAATCGTGCAGACGTGTGCAAGCCAAATTTTTCCAAGTGCCCCCGTTTTGGAGCCATGCAGATGATGGTCAGATGATCAGGCCCGCCAGCAGCGACGCCGCGTTGGCGACAACAGCGCAGAGGACAGCCCGACTGCGTGGGCGCTTCTGCGGGTCATGCCTTCCGGTCCACCACGCAAAGAGATTGGCTTCCACTATAAAGATGGCAATCTCGGAGCCCGTGTAAGCAATGCCTGCACTGCGCGGGCCGCCATAGTACCCAGGCAACGCGCCAAGACGGGCTTTCGGCGGGGGGATGCCTGCCTCGTGTCGGCCGTGCACCCAAATCCTTCTTAAAGCGACCGTGATTATTCAGCGGCGTGGGCTACGCTATGGCGCGGACTGGTGACTGGCCGCCTTACACATGCGCGGCGCGGACGGGTGGGTGAGTGGCAATGGTGCCTACGAGCGAGGACGTACTTCAGGAGTTCGGCAAGGGCTTCGACTGCGGGCAGGTGGTGGTCGCGCACTTTGCCGAGCGGGTGGGCCTGAGCAGGGAAGAGGCGCTGCGCGTCTCGGCCGCGTTCGGCGGTGGCTTTGGAGAGGGGAGCACCTGTGGGGCAGTGGTCGGCGCCATGGTGGTCTTGGGCCTTGCCTACGGTCACACCGTCGCGGGCGATGAGGCACAGAAGGGGCTGATGGCAGCCAAGCGTGTGGAGTTTCAGCGCCGCTTTGCCCAGCTGCACCCCTGCTCCACTTGTAAGGACCTTTTGGGATATGACGTGTCTGTGCCTGGAGAGTTTGAGCGCGCCGCTGCGGACGGCGCGGTGGTGCGTGTTTGCCCGGGTGTCGTGCGGGACGCTATTGGCATCTTGGAGGACATGCTCGGTCAGTAATGGGGTGCTTGCGCCGGGCGCACATGCGTCTGGGCAACATCAACCGAAAAAAACTTGGATTGACCCTTGCGTCAATCCGCATCGTACATATAATAAATTCTTGTGCAACGAAGACGGTTGCATCACCCATTCCCCGGTGGCGCAGTGGTAGCGCAGCTGACTGTTAATCAGCCTGTCGCAGGTTCGAACCCTGCCCGGGGAGCCAGAACTTCCGAGCCCCGCGGCCTAGCGCCGCGGGGCTTTTTCGTGTGCGGGCGACCCGTCGCGCGGCCCTCTGGCGCCGCTGGGCAGGCAGTCTTATAGTTGAACGGCTTTGCAAGAGTGCGAGCTCGTTCGCCGAACGGAGCTCCGGCCTTCGAATAAGAATTGATGGGAGAATGCGCATGGCAAAGAGCAGGCGAGAGGTCATTGGGGTTGACGACCGGGTGTCCGTCGGTCGTGCCATACCCCTTGGAATCCAACACATGATGAGCATGTTCGGCTCGACGGTCCTGGTGCCGACCCTCACGGGTCTCTCGCCTTCGGTTGCCATCATGTGCTCGGGCATCGGCACCATCTGCTACCTGCTCGTCACGCGCAACAAGATCCCCAGCTACCTGGGCAGCTCCTTCGCATTCATCAGCCCGATCATCGCCGTGTACGCCACGACGGGTAGCTATTCCGCCGTCATGAGCGGCGTCGTCACGGCGGGCCTGGTCTTCCTGCTGACCGCCGGCATCATCAAGCTGGTTGGTACCGGCTGGCTGGACCGCCTGCTCCCGCCGGTGCTCGTGGCATCGGTCATGATAGTCATCGGCGTCGGGCTCTCCGCCACGGCGGCCAAGATGGCGCTCTTCTCGTCCACGGACGCGTTCGTGCCAATCGGGGCCCTCGCCGCCGCCATCACGCTGGTCGCGGCGGTCATCTTCTCCAGCATGGGCGGTCTCTTCGGTACCATGCCGGTGCTTCTGGCCATCATCGTGGGCTACGTCTTCTCGTGCCTGGTCGGCCTCGTGGACTTCACGCCCGTGCTGCAGGCGGCGTGGATCGGTCTGCCGCCCTTCACGCACCCCACCTTCGACCCCGGCGCTGTCATCCTCATCGCGCCCGTGGCCATCGTGGTCGTCATCGAGCACATCGGCCACCTGCTCGCCGTGGGAGAGATCGTAAACCGCGACTACCGCCAGATGCTGCCCCAGTCGCTCGCGGGCGACGGCATCGCCACCGTCATCTCCGGCTTCCTGGGCGGCCCTCCCACCACCACCTACGCGGAGAACATCGGCGTCATGAGCGTCACGCGCGTCTATGCCACGCAGGTCTTCTGGTACGCGGCCGGGTTCGCCCTGCTCGTTGGCGGCTTCTGCCCCAAGCTGGCTGCCCTCATCAGCTCCATTCCCGTGCCCGTCATGGGCGGCGTGAGCCTCTTGCTCTTTGGCCTGATCGCTTCCAACGGCCTGCGCATGCTGGTCACCAACAAGGTGGACTTCGACGACAATCGCAACCTCATGATTGCCTCCGTGGTCATCATCCTGGGCGTCGGCATGGAGACCTCCGGCATCGCGATCCCCATCGGCAGCTACACCCTGCCCGGCATGGCGACCTCCACCCTGGTCGGCATCCTGCTCAACCTGATTCTGCCGCAGGGCGAGAAGGACGAGTCGCACGACAAGTAGGTCTGACGCGCGAGCACAAGAAGGGGGCGTCGCGGTTTGTGCCGCGGCGCCCCTTGCGTTTCTCGCATGGCGGCGGTGCCGGCCCTAGATCACCCGGTAGCTCACGCCCTCGTCAAAGTGGTCCACGCCCTCCACCTGCTTCAGCTTGCGCACCACGGCGTACGTGACCGGCGTGAACACGGCCTCAAAGCACACCTTGAACAGGTACTGGTTGAGGATCATCTGCAGCAGGATCGCCGTGTCCATGGTGCCCGCGAACGAACCCGTGATGAAGATCGCGGAGTCAAAGGCCTCGCCCACCACGGTGGAGAGGATGGTGCGCACCCACAGGTGCTTGCCGCCCGTGGCCACCTTGAGCTTGGACAGGATCATGGAGTTGGAGAACTCGCCGAAGAGGTAGCCCACCAGCGAGGCACCCAGCACGCGCGGGGTGGTGCCCAGCACGGCGGCGAAGGCCTCCTGGTTCTGCCAGAAGGCGGGGTAGGGCAGGGCGATGGTGACCATATACACCACCACGGCAATGAAGCACATGGCGAAGCCCAGCCAGATGACCAGGCGCGCGCGGCGGTAGCCGTACACCTCGGTGAAGATGTCGCCAAAGATGTAGGTGACGGGGAAGAGCATGACCGCGGCGGGCAGGGTCACGCTGCCGAAGGGCGCCCACATCTTGCCGGCGATGAGGTTGGAAAGCAAAAGGAAGGTCACGTACAGCACGCAGATCACGACGAAGGGGGCGGAGAAGGTAAGGTCGGCGGGCACGTCCTTCTTGGCGTGGCGCGCGGGTGCTTGGGACATGGGGATGCTCCTTTGGTACGGTTGCGGGTTGGGGTGCGGCTGGGCGCTGCGCGGGCCTAGCGGTTGTCCACGCGCTCCGGGTACAGGTCGTGGTTGGCCAGGCGGGTCCAGGCCACGTCCTCCCAGCGGGTGCCGGGCTTGCCGTAGTTGGCGTAGGGGTCGATGGAGAGGCCTCCGCGCGGCAGGAACTTGCCCCAAACCTCAATGTACTTGGGGTCCATGAGGGCCACCAGGTCCTTCATCACGCGGTTCACGCAGTCCTCGTGGAACTCGCCGTAGTTGCGGAAGCTGAACAGGTACAGCTTGAGGGACTTGCTCTCCACCAGGTACTCGTCGGGCACGTAGCTGATGTAGATGGTGGCGAAGTCCGGCTGGCCCGTGATGGGGCAGAGGCTGGTGAACTCCGGGCAGTTGAACTTGACCCAATAGTCGTTGCCGGGGTGCTTGTTGGAGAAGCGCTCCAGCACAGACGGGTCATAGCTGGAGGGGTACTTGGTGCCGTTGGCGCCCAAGAGGGTCAGGTCCTCGCGCGTGCGGCGGTCTTCGGGGCTCGTGGTCATGCTGTCTTCCCTTCGTCGGCTCGATTCTGCAGGGCCGCGAAGGAAACGCGCAGGTCAGCGTGGGTGCTCACCCGCAACATGCAAAAGGGCCCCGCGCACGTGCGCAAGGCCCCGACGTCACAATCCCTCGGTAGCCCTGGTTTTGTTTAACGACAGGATGGTGCAAGCGAACTGTCGCCGCCCGAGAGGTGCGGGCGGGCACGCGGGAGAGTATACGCCAAGTGGTGCGCTGGCCGCTACCCCAGCTGCGGATCCTCGTAGGTTGCGGGGTCTCCGCACACGCGGTGGGGGTCTGCGCTGCATACGCTGCAGATGGCTTGCATCTCCATGCTCGTGAGGCTAAAGCCGTATACGTCCAGGTTGGAGCGCATGCGTTCCGCGTGCGCGGACTTGGGCACGAAGGCGTGACCCATCTGCACGTGCCAGCGCAGGATGACCTGCGCTGGCGTCACGCCGTGTGCCGCCGCCGCGCGCACGACCACGTCTTCCTGCAGGTCTCCTGCGCGGCCGAGCGGAGCGTAGGCCTCGACGGCAATACCATTCTGCTTGCAGTAGGCATCCAGTTCGGGCTGCCACCACCGCGGGTGGGATTCGATTTGGTTGACGGCAGGCAGCTCGCCCGTCTGTGCCGCAAGCCGCTCCAGGTGCTCTGGCAGGAAGTTGGAGACTCCCACCTCACGCACGGCCCCCTGGTCGCGCAGCTCCAGCATGGTCCGCCAGGTCTCCACGTAGAGGTCGCGCGCGGGGCACGGCCAATGGATGAGGTAGAGGTCGAGGACGTCCACCCGCAGCGCCTTGCGCGTGCGCTCGAAGGCGCGCAGCGTTGCCTCACGACCTTGGTCCGCGTTGCGCAGCTTGCCCGTCACAAAGGCCTGCCCGCGCATGCCGGAGGCCGCGATTGCTGCTCCGACCTGCGCCTCGTTGCCGTAGGCGGTCGCCGTGTCGATGAGGCGGTAACCCATGGCCAGGGCCTCCTCCACGCAGCGCTGCGTGTCCTCGCGCGGGATGTTGAAGGTTCCGAAGCCGATGCGCGGCATGTGCGTGCGAGAACGGAGCGCGATGGTGCGCGCGTTGGAGTTTTCGTCCATGATGCCTCCTTGCCGGATTGATTGACGGCCCACAGTATAGGCGCGCGCATCGTGCGGTGTGAGGGGCGCTAGACTGTAGTTCGTCCCGCGAGTGAGGAGCGCCCATGGCAGCCAGCAGAACCATCGTCATCACGTCCAACCACGTCTACACGGATGTGGCGCACCCCGACCGGCCGCTGGCGGTGGCCATAGAGGACGGCCGCGTGCGCGAGCTTCTTCCGCGGGGCCAGGCCCGCGAGCTGGCAGTGGAGGGCGCGGACGTGTGCGACTACGGCGACGCCTTCGTGTGCCCCGGCTTCCACGACGCCCACCAACACGTGCTGCACACGGCGCTCTTCCCGTCCCGGCTGGCGGACCGCTACGTGGGCACTAGCGAGCGGGACTACGTGCATCACCTGCGCGGATTTGCCGCCACGCACCCCGGCGACGGCTGGTTGCTGAGCCAGGGATGGCGCGCGGACCTGTGGGATCCGCCCATCTGGCCCACGCGCGACTCCCTGGATGCTGCCTTCGGCGCGCGACCCGTGGCCTGCTGCTGCGGTGACCTGCACTCCATCTGGCTCAACTCCGCCGGTCTGGCCGCGCTTGGCGTCTCGGAGGACACCCAACCGCCCGCCGGCGGCATCTTCGACCGCGACGCCAACGGCCGCCTCACCGGCGTGCTGCGCGAGGCCGCGGGCATGGTGTACACGGCGCGCGTGTTCCAGAGCCTGCCCATGGAACAGCTGCGCGCCATCTACCAGGACTACTTCCGCACCATGCTCTCCCGCGGCGTGACGGCCGTGTGCGACATGGCTCTCTGCGCGGTGCCCGGTGCGGACAACGTGCGAGAGGACGTGTACGAGAGCCTTCTGGCGGACGGCCTGCTGCCCCTGCGCGTGAGCATGTTTCCGCAGCTCACAGACGATCTTTCGCGCATCAGGGCGCTGAAGGCGCGCCTGACGGGCAACGTGCTGCGTGCGCCGGGGCTCAAACAGTTCTTCGACGGGGTCTCCAGCGCGCACACGGCGTGGCTGGCGGAGCCCTACGCTAACCCGCGCTTCCCCGGAGACTGCGGCCGGCCCACCATCCCCGCGGACCGTATGCGCGCCCTGGTGCTGGCCGCGGCGGCGGAGGGCATTGCCGTGCGCATCCATACCATCGGCGACCGCGCGGTGCACGAGGGAATCTCCATCTTCCGGGAGGCCTACGCGCGCTACGGGGCCCCGAGGCAGGGCGTCAACTCCCTGGAGCATATCGAGAACCTCCTGCCCGGGGACGTGGAGGCCCTGCGTGGCGCCCATCTGGTCGCTTCGGTGCAGCCGCAGCACGTGATCATAGACGTGACTCAGCCGGACCGCGACCTTGGGCCGGGGCGTGCGCGCGACATGTGGCCCTTCGCGGACTACCTGGGCGCGGGTGTGCCCATGGCCTTCGGCACGGACGCGCCTTGCGTGCCAGCCCTGCCCATGCAGGTGCTGAGCTGTGCCGTCACGCGAGAGGCGCCAGAGACCTGCCGGCCAGTCGGCGGCTGGAACCCGCACGAGCGCATCGGCATGGCGGACGCCATCCACGCGTACACGCGGGGGAGCGCGCTCGTGGCCGGACGTGCCGCAGACCTGGGCACGCTGCTGCCCGGCATGTTGGCGGACATGGCGGTCCTGGACCGCAACCTGCTCACTGCCAACCCGGAGGCCATTCAGGGCACGCGCTGCCTTGCCACCTGCGTGGGCGGGGTGCTCGCCTGGGGGCGCTAGCGGGCCCGTTGCCGCCGAGGAGCGCTATGCTGAGCCTAGGCGACGGCTCGCGCGCCGGCGGGTCTTCCGCATAAAGAATTGTCACGTTTGGGGGTTTATCATGCAGAGCAAAGTTGCGGTTATCGGGGTAATTGTGGAGAGCCTTGAGGACACCGCACAGCTGAACGAGATTCTTCACGAGTACGCGCCGTACGTCATTGGCCGAATGGGCATTCCGTACCACAAGCGCGGCATCTCTGTTCTCAGCGTTGCCGTTGATGCCCCGCAGGAGGTCGTCGACGCCATGGCTGGCAAGATTGGTGCCATCCCGGGCATCAGCACGACCATCGCGTATTCGAACGCCGTATTCCAGGACTAGCCGTTTACGCGTGCACGGCACCAGCAAATCCGTCCCTATAAGTCCGTTTTCGAGGTCTTGAAGCGAAGCTTATCTGGGCTTTTGCAAGTCCATATAAAGTTATTGGGACGGATTTTGAGGTGCCGCCGCTGCGTATGCGCCCTAGTGAGGCCCAGAGAACCGCAGGTAAAGACCCATGAATTTTGGTGCGGTTTCCGCCCACGGTGGGCAATTGGGGCCAGCATGCGGGAGCATAAGCGGAGCCTGGCGACCGGACACTGCCCTGGGTTTCTCGGACGCCAGTGCGCAAACCACAGAATGCGCACTCCTCAGGGCCAACAGTGCGCAAACCATGGAATGTACCTGCTATCACCCCAGTTGGAGAACTCACGCCCACTCCGTGTGCGCACTATCGCCGCATTATCGCTGCGCAATAACGCGCAAACCACAGAATGCGCACTGTTTGGGTCGGCCATCCAGCCGCCCGCGCCACCTACTTCCTGTACGCCGACCGCGAGAACAGCGCCAGAATCGGGAAGATCTCCAGCCTGCCGACCAGCATGTCGAAGGAAAGCACCAGCTTGGAGAAGTCGCTGTAGCCCGCGAAGTTGCCCATGGGGCCCACGTCGGCCAGGCCGGGGCCAATGTTGTTGAGTGTCGCCATGACCGCGGTGAAGTTCGTCTCGAAGCCGTAGTTGGCCGGGTCGGCGGAGATGAGGAAGACGGAGAGCACCAGAATCAGCACGTAGCAGGCTAGGTACTCGTTCACGTTGGTGACGGTGTCCTCCTTGACGCGCTGCTTGTTAATGCGCACCACCTGCACCTCGTTGGGGTGGAAGATGTGCCGCACGTTGCGCCGTACGGACTTGAACAGGATCAGGAACCGGATGTCCTTCAGGCCACCGCCGGTGGAGCCCGCGCTGGCGCCCACGAACATGAGGAAGACAAGGATCGTCTTGGACAAGCTGGGCCACAGGTTGAAGTCCGACATGCTGTAGCCCGTGGTCGTGATGATGGACGACACGGTGAACGCCGCCTCGCGAATGGTGGCGCCCAGTTCGCGGCCGGCGGGCATGTTGGCCATGACGTTTATGGTGATCAGCACCGTGGATAGCACCACGAAGCCCGTGTACAGGCGAAGCTCCTCGTCGCGGAAGACCATCTTGAAGCGCCGCACGGCAAGCAGGTAGTACAGCGAGAAGTTGACGCCGAAGAGGAACATGAAGATGGTGGTCACCCACTGGGCGAAGGGCGTGTACGTGGCGCAGCCGGAGTTGAGGACGGAGAATCCGCCCGTGCCCGCCGTGCCGAAGGCGATACAGAAGGCGTCGAAGACGGGCATCTGGCCAACAAGCAGCAGAATTACGTTCAGCACGGTAAGGGCGCAATATATGGCATAGAGTATGGCCGCGGAGTCGCGCATGCGGGGCACCATCTTGTTGACCTCTGGCCCCGGGCTCTCCGCCCGCAGGATGTGCAGGGTGAAGCCGGAGTTGCTGCCTGTCACGGGGACGATGGCCAGGAAGAACACCAGAATGCCCATGCCGCCCACCCAGTGGCTGAAGGACCTCCAGAACAGGAGGCCGTAGCCCAGCGCCTCAACGTCTGGGCATATGGAGGCACCCGTGGTGGTGAAGCCGGAGACTATCTCGAAGAAGGAGTCCACGAAGCTGGGGATGCGGCCCGAGATGCAGAAGGGCAGGCCGCCCAGGAGCGACATGGATATCCACGCCAGGCCGGTGGAGAGCATGCCTTCCGGCGCATAGAACCTGCGGTCGGCGCTCTTGGTTCCCAGGATGCCCAGCGCGCCCAGCACCACCAGCAGGCCCATGGTCTCCACGAACCCGTTGACGGCAGGCTTGTCCTTGGTCACCAGCGAGATGACCAGCGCCGGCACCATCAGGAGGGCCTCAATGAGCAGGATCCAAGACTGCACCCTGAACACCATCTTGTAATTCATGATCGCTCCTCGAGCATCCTCGCTCCGGGGGCGCGGCGCTGCCGGCCCCGCTCGCATTCGCCTGGCACTACCTCTCGAAGATATCGTTCAGCTGCTGCACGACCTTGTCGGATGCCGTCACGATGACCAGGTGGTCCCCCACGTGGTACATGGAGTTGCCGGCGGGGATTTCGCTTGTCCGGTCGTGCGAGATTGATGCTATGAGCACGTTCTTCTTCAGGGGAATGTCCTTCAGCGGCACGCCGCAGTAGCGAGTGGCGGTGTCAACCACGAACTCGATGGCCTCCGCCTGGCCGCCCGCAATGAAGTGTATGGTCACGGCGGAGGCTACGTCCACGCCGTTGGACATGGCGCGCACGTAGCGGGCGATGGTCCTGCTGCACAGCTCCTTGGGGCTCACGATTCTGCCCACGGGCAGCTGGCTGATGAGTGACAGGTTCTCGGCGCGGCCCAACTTGGTGATCACCTGTGGTACCTTGCAGCTGTTGGCGTAGATGGAGAGAAGAACGTCCAGCTCGTCGTTGCCGGTGGCGGTGACGAAGGCGTCGCAGTCCACCACGCGCTCGCGTTCCAGGACGTCCTGACTGGAGAGGTCGCCGCACACGACGAAGGCCTCGGGGTGCCTGTCCGCCAGCGCCTCGCAGCGCTCGCGGTCCTTCTCGATGATCTTGACGTAGACGCCCTCCTTAATGAGGAGGTCCGCCAGGTAGTCGCAGATGCTCCCGCCGCCGCAGATGGTGACGGAGCGCATCCTAGGCGTCTGGATGTGCAGGGACTTGAGCAGCTGGGTAATGGTCGCGGCCGTTGCGGTGGCGTAGATGCGGTCGCCGCTGCGCAGCACGAAGCTGCCAGAGGGTGTGAAGGACTGGCCGTCGCGGACCACGCAGCAGACCAGCATGCGGCACCGGAGGATCTTGCTCAGCTTGCTCAGCGGTTGGTTGCAGATGGGTGACTCCTCGTCAATGCGCAGCTCGATGAGCTCCACGGTGCCGTTGGCGAACTCCTCGCGCTTGAGGAAGGCGGGGTAGCGCAGCAGGCGGTTTATCTCCTTGGCGGTCTGACGCTCCGGGTTGACGACGAGGGAGAGGGCGAACTGCTTGCGCAGGGCATAGAGGGTCTCTGAGTACTCCGGCCTGCGGATTCGGGCGATGGTGTGCAGGTTGGGGTTCATGCCGTGCGCCGTCAGGCAGCACAGGAGGTTGACCTCGTCCACGCCCGTTGCAGCGATGAGCAGGTCCGCCTCCTCCACGCCGGCATTGCGGAGGACCTCCATGGAAGCGCAGTTTCCTGCAAGCGACATGACATCGTAGTGCTCGATGGTGGGCTGCAGGGCCGCGGGGTCCTTGTCTATGAGGGTGAGCTCGTGCCCCTCGCCCGAGAGTTGACCTGCCACCATGGACCCGACCTTGCCGTCTCCGGCCACGATAATCTTCATATCAACTTTCCTCAGTTGCACGGCTGTTGTCTTATGCGTGACAGCTAATAGATTCTACTCTTTGGAACGGTTGCCTGTGCAAGCTACGTGTCACGTGACAAAAGGGGACGTTTCCCTTTTGTCACGTGCCCCAGTCGTGTCAGGAGGGAAACGTCCCCGTTTGTCATGACAAGAATTACGATGTCGCAAGAAATTCGTGCAAATGAACTGGGTGGATATAAACTAGACTTTGACAAATCATCCGATCTGTGAAGATGGGAGGTTGCCGTGGACAAGGAGGTGGACGAGGCTCTGCGCAGGCTTACCGCCGGGGAGGCTCGCTACCTGAGGACTCACAGTCTCTCAAAATGGTATGACACCCTGACCAAGCGGGAGGTCGACGGCAGGGAGGTGTACGTCTTCGAAGACAACATCCCCGCCGGAGAGAGCTTTGCCGTGCGCCGGCACGAGCGTTTTGCCCCCGTCCCACCTCACGTGCACGACTACGTGGAGATGAGCTACGTCTACAGCGGCGAGGTGCACGAGCAGCTGGGGAACGACAGCGTTCACCTGCGCCAGGGCGACATCTGCATCATCGATACGGGCGTGCCGCACCAGATTGCGGAGACGGGTGCGAACGACATACTGGTCAACATCCTCATGAGGAAGGACTACGTGGAGAACCTGGTGGTCAGCGACGAGGCCGGCACCGGCGCCTTCTCTGAGTTCGTCTCGACCAGCCTGTCGTCCTCGGCCAACCACTGGCAGTACATGGTGTGCAGGCGGGAGCGCCAGGGCGGCATGCACGGCTCCATGGTGGCGTTGGTGCGCGAGACCTTCTTCCCCCTGCAGGGCAGCGACTTCGTGGTGCGGCACCTGCTCTCGCTCATCTCCATCACGGTGCTGCGTGACTACCGGTGCGAGCTTTCCAGCAGGTCTGGGGCGGACAACCAGATGGCCGAGATAATGCGTTACATAGACACGAACTTCGACGGCCTCACGCTCTCGCAGCTGGCGGAGCGCTTCGGCTACTCGCCCAACTACCTCAGCTCTCTTATTCGGTCCAAGACGGGGCAGACCTTCTCTGGCATCGTGATGTCAAAGCGCCTGAGCAAGGCGCACTCGCTGCTGGTTCACACGGACCTGACGATCATGGACGTGGCGCAGATGTCGGGCTTCAGCAACATGACCTTCTTCTACAAGAAGTACCGCGAGAAGTACGGTACCGTTCCCTCGCAGCGCGAATAGGTGGCGTGCGCACTCGCGGCGCCGGCGATGCCAACATGAAGCGCCGCCGAACCCTTGCGGGCCCGGCGGCGCGAAACGCCCAAGCTTCCTAGAGTACCCCCTGCGCACGCAACGCGCGGAAGAGATGCTCCGCCAGAATGGCGTTGCCGACCGCGTTGGGGTGGTAGCAGTCCATCAGGAGTTCCGGTCGGTCCCTGGTGGGCTCGCTGGCGTCGGCAAAGGGGAGGCCGAGCTCGCCTGCCAGGGAGCGCACGCACGCATTGACGCTCTGCGTCACCTCCCGCGGGACGTGCCCGCCCCACTTGCAGGCCTTCATGCACGGCGGGGCAACAAGCACCACCAGCGGCGCCTGGGGCAGGTTGTCGTATCGGTCCACCAGGGCGGCAAGGTCCGCCTTGAAGCGCTGCGGCTGCCAGCCCTGGGCGGATTCGGCGTCCTCGTACGCCGCGGCATCGTTGGTCCCCAGCATCATGAGGACGACCTGAGCCCTGGTTGCCAGGGAGGCGCGGAACTCCTCCGTCTGGTCATAGGGGTCCTTGCCGTTGCGCAGCACGCACGCGCCGTTGTGACCGTAGTTCTGTGTGCGGATGGGCGTGCCCGCCGCATGGCAAAGCTGCTCTAGGAACGCAGGGTAGGACTCCGTGTCGCGCGCACCGGGCACCCCGTAGCCATAGGTGATGGAGTCTCCGACGCAGGCGACCAGCTTCCCTGCTGTATCCTCGTTCTGCATGGATTAACGCTCCTCTTGGCTCGGGATATCGTACGCAACGTTCGTGCGGGCAAAGAAGGTCCTGCCATGGTAGCCCGGCCGGCCGTCTGCCTGCACACGGAAGGCGGTTTGCAGGGGCAGATCCTCGCTGGAGGTGCCGAACATGAGGTCAAAGTCACCAGCTTCCACCTTCCAATCGTTGTCCCTGTCCAGGAAGGCGAACTGCGTGGGGTTGATGGCAAAGGTCACCTGGGCGCTCTGGCCGGGATCAAGGGTAACGCGGCAGAACCCCACAAGCTCGCGCTCCGGCCTCACGATAGAGGACACGCGATCCCGCACGTACGCCTGCACGACGGTCGTTCCACGAACACGCCCGGTGTTGCGGACGGTCAGGTGTGCCACGACGTCCTGGTCTGGCCCGACGGTCGCCTGATCAAGGCGCAGGTCGCCCAGCTCGAATTCGGTGAACGAGAGCCCGAATCCGAAGGGGTAGCGAGGCTCGTGCGGGCAGTCAACGTAGGACCGGAAGGGGGAGTCTGTACCCACGTGGTAGCTGGACCCGCGCTCGTGGCAGTAGTAGAGGGGAAGCTGCGCGCTGCTGCGGGCAATGGTCACGGGAAGCTTACCCGAGGGGTTGTTCTTGCCCAGGAGCGTCTCCACAATGGCCTGCGAGCCGCACTCCGCGGGGTTCCAGGCCTCTATGATGGCCGCGGCATAGTGGTCTGCCGCATCGCTGCTGATGGGCCTGCCGTCCAGGTGCACCACCACGAAGCGCACGCCCATGCTGCCCAGCTGTTCCAGGAACTGCTCCTGGCAGGGCGGCAGGTTGATGGAGGAGGAGTCTATGCCCTCGCCCGTGGTGCACGAGGTGCCCCAGCCGCACTTGCCGCCCACGCAGACAATGGCCACGTCGGAGTTGGTTGCAAGCTCGAGGGCCTCCGCAAAGTGGGACGTGTCCGTGCCCGCATAGGGGAAGCCATAGGCGTACTCAACTTGCGCGGTGGGGCACTGGGCGCGAAGCTCGTCCAGGATCGTGCGAGTCTGGGGGTAGAAGCGGGAGGCCACCTTCTGCAGGTTGGGAACCTCCACCTCCACAGAGCTTCCCGGGTACAGGGGCCGGGGTGAGTCGCGCCAGGCGCCCTCGGACTCCGGCCGGATCTCGATGCCTGCCATGCTGTTGCGGGCGCCCATGGCAAGTTCCAGCACGCTCATGTGGGTGTATCCGCCGAACAGGGACCGTATTGACGCGCCGGCATGGCCTATGACGGCAATCCTCATGCCGGTGGGGTCGAGGGGCAGGACGCCGTCGTTCTTCAGCAGCACCAGGGACTCGCGCGCGGCGGCAAGGCTCGCCTGGTGGCCCGTCTCGGTGCGGACGTGCGCGGAGAGCTCGCCCTTGCCCAGCGGGAAGGGGTGCTCGAAGAGGCCGATGCGGAACTTCTCCACCAGCACGCGGCGCACGCTCTGGTCCAGCAGGGACTCGGGAACATCCCCGGAACGCACCAGGTCAACCAGGTTCTGGCCGTAGGCGAAGGGCGTGGGCGCCTCTATGTCGACCCCGCACTCAAGCGAGCGCCGGGCAGCCTCGTCCTGGTCTGCGGCAACGCGCTGGCGGGTGACGGTCTCCTGCACGGAGGCGTAGTCGGAGATGAAGACTCCGTCGAAGCCCATGCGGTCGCGCAGGAGGTCGCGCATGAGGTGCTTGGAGGCGACGACGGGCTCGCCGTTGACGGACCCGTACTGGTTCATGACGGAGCGGAGGTTGGCCTGGTCGATGGCGGCCTGGAAGGGACGGCAGAAGGTGCCTTCCAGCTCTCGTCCAGCCACGTGGCTGCAGGACCCGTGGATGCCTCCCTCCACGGTGTGGTAGGCAATGAAGTGCTTTGCCGTGGCAATGGCCTCGTGCGGGCAGTCCCCAAGGTCGGAGGGCTCCTGGATGCCGGCGGTGTAGGCCGTTCCCATGGCGCTCACCAGGGTGGCGTCCTCGCCGTAGCTCTCGTCCACGCGGCCCATGCGGGCGTCGCGGTTGATGTCCAGAACCGGGCCCAGGGCATGGGTCATGCCTGCCGCCCTGAACTCGGAGGACGCCACCTGGCCAACGCGGCGCTCCAGCTGGGAGTCCCAGGTGGCGCCGCGGCCCAGGCCCACGGGGAAGCTGGTGGTGCCCGGCATGAGCGGCCCCGTCAGGGTCTCCATGTGAAGGAAGGCGGGAATGCCGAAGCGGCTCTTCTGCATGGCGTGGCGCTGCAGGCCCTCGGCGCGCGCAGCTACGTCCGCAGCGGTCTCGTCCCAGGCGCCGGCCAAGAGCGAGATGGAGCCGACGCCACACGGGAAGGAGTCGTCCAGGTTGGGGGCGTGGCGGTCCTTGGGGTTGGTGGTCTGGAGCTGGGCGACCTTCTCCTCCACGGTCATGCGGGAAAGCAGGTCGTCCGCGCGCTGCTCCGGCGTGAGCGCGGGGTTGCGGAAGGGTTCGTCTGACATGGTGTTCTCCGTTCTAACGCAAGCGCGGACCGCATGGGGCGATCCGCGCGAATGGGGTACGGTACGGTGCTACGCCTGCGAGTCGGTGGTGATGTAGGTCAGGATTGCTGCCAGGCCGAACGAAACGGCGAAGGAGGCGAACCAGCCGATGAGTGACGTGGGGTCGCCGTTGGGGTTCATGTAGGTGGGGAAGGTCAGGACGCCGCCCACGGACGCGTTGGCATACTGCGTGACGTTGAACATGATGTCCACGGGGCCCGCGAGGGCGCCGGCGATCATGGCGCAGATGAAGGGCTTGCGGTAGGGAAGGGCGATGCCGAAGATGATGGGCTCGGTCACGCCAAAGAGGCCGGAGGCGAAGGCAGAGAAGCCCTTGGCGCGGCTGCCCTCCTTCTTGCACTTGAGGGCGAAGCCCAGGGCGGTGCCGCACAGGGCCCAGACGCCAAGGCCGAGGATGGGGCTGAAGCTGTTGGCACCCAGGCGAACGGTGATGTCGGTGAGGATGGGGATGAAGGCGTAGTGCATGCCGAACATGACCATGACCTGCCACAGGCCGCCGAAGAGGATGGAGGTGAGGATGGGGCTGAAGTTGAAGATGCCCATCATGCCGCTGGCAAGCACCTCGGAGACAACCGTGAACACGGGGCCGATCACAAGGTAGGTGGCGGGAACCATGAGGCCGAGCACGATGAGGATGGTGAGGAAGTCAATGTAGGAGGGCACCTTCTTGCTCAGCCACTTCTCCAGCTTGGCGCCGATGATGGTGGCGATCATGGTGGGGAAGATGGAGTTGTTGTAGGCGGTCAGGATGACGGGGATGCCGAAGAGGGTCAGTGCCGTGCCGTCGGCGTGGGCCTGCATGGTGGCGGGCAGCAGCAGGGACGCGCCGATGGTCGCGCCGATGTAGGGGTTGGAGCCAAAGGCCTTGGCGGTGGAGACGCCCACCAGGATGGGGATGTAGTAGAAGAAGGCGTCGGAGATGCCCGTCATGATCATGTAGGTGCCGCCCTCGGGGTCAACGAGGCCCGCCAGCACCAGCAGCATCATGAGGCCCTTGAGGATGGCGACCGCGGCCATGCTGGGGATGAGCGGGAACATCATCTTCATGAGGTAGCGGGAGACCTTGTTGATGAGCTTCTCGCGGTTCTTGTTCTTTGCGGCCTCCATCTTGGACTCAAGGTCGTCGGCCTCAACCAGGTCCGGGTTGACCTTGGACTCCGGCAGCTGCTTGGCCACCTCGTCGAACACCTTGTTCACGGTGCCGCCGACGATCACCTGGTACTGGCCGCCGCTCTTCATGAGGCCCATGACGCCGGGAACTTCCTTGACCTTCTCGTCGTCCGCCTTGGACTCGTCCTTGAGCGTGAAGCGCAGCCGCGTGATGCAGTGCTGGGCGGTGTTGATGTTGTCCACGCCGCCGACGAGCTGGATAATCTGGCTCGCCATCTGTGAGAAGTCTTGCTTTGCCATTGTTCTTGTTTCCTCTCTTCGCTGTTATCTGAAAGCTCTTTGCTGAATTGCTGCGCTAGTGGTGTGGGCGCCCACCCCCAACCGGATGCGCATCGGTGGGGTCCTGTGCGGAGGGGTCCCATTCCTCGTGCCAGCTAATGCGCGGCATGCCGTCTTGGAACTGGATGGGAAGCCAGACGTAGCGCGCGACGCTGGTGTCGATAAGCCCAGAGTGCTGGTTGTGCTTGAGGGCGGGGTCCACGATCCAGCGGTCGGCCAGGGCTATGTGCCGTCCCGTGCGCGGGTCAAGGAAGACGCTGCTCACCTGGGAGTCGAAGGTGGTGTGGTCGGTGTCGCCCACGCAGGGGTCGCCGGCAACGTACCAGGGGCCGTGAACGTCGGTTGCCACCGCGAGCATGGACTGGTTGGAGCAGTAGCTGGTAGTGCCAGAGGTGATCATGAAGAAGCGGCCGTCGCGTTCGAAGATCGCGGGTGCCTCCCTGCCCAGGGGCGGTCCGAAGAAGTGCAGGTGGTCCGTGGCGGAATCTGGGTCGATGCCGCGGTAGTCGTCCGTGAGGTCGATGATGGTGATGTGTGTGGCAGTTGTCGAAGGCGATGTAGGCGCGGTCCCCGGCCTGGAAGAGGGTGAAGTCGCCCGCCAGTCCGTCCTTGTCCACGACGGTGCCCACAAGATGGAAGGGGCCGGTGACCGAAGGGGAGACTGCGATGCCAAAGTACTGGCGGCTCCAGTCGTGCGGGGCCTCCGTGGAGCCGGCGAACTTGACCCACATGACATATTCCTTGGTGCGCTTGCAATAGAGCATGTGGGGCCGGTCCATGATGCGCGTGGTGCAGAGGGGGCTCGCTGGGTCGTCGTTGGCCTGCAGGATGATGCCCTCGCTCTTCCAGGTCACGAGGTCTGAGGAGGAGTAGCACCTTACGCCGTTATGCCAAATGCCGGTTCCCGGAACCACGTTCTCCTTGTTCTCGCCGTACAAATAGTAGGTGCCACCTGCGCAAATGATGCTGCCTGCGTGCGCTTGGATCAGGTTGCCGTCCGTGTCCCGCCAAGGCTCGCCCGGGTGGATGAATGCCATCAGAACCTCCCCTTGCCTTCCAGCTCTTGTGCCGTGCCTGCTGTTTCTTCTCTGGCTACACAAGATACGGGGGCCGAATGTTTCGTGAATGTCACAAGATATGAGCTCCTATGTCGTTTGTTACGACGTGACAAACGGGGACGTTTCCCCTTTGTCACGGCTGTCTCTCTACAATGGATGCGACGGGGAAGGGGGATGCGATGCAAGTGCAGCGGAAGCGCCATGTGCGGCGAGTGTTCGTGTTGCTGGCGTGCATAGCGGCCGTGCTCGTGCTGGCCCTGCTCTTCCTGCCACGCTACCAGCAGCCCTCCACGCAACGCCCGCCAGACCGCTATGCGGGTGCCATCGAGCAGCTCTGCAGCGCCGCGGACGCAGACGGCGACGGCACTGACGACCAGACGGACATCCTGCAGGGTGCGCTGGCGTATGTGGGCACCTATCCAAAGTACGAGAGCCGCTACTACGCGGGCGGCTACCCGGATGACGGCTACGGAGTCTGCACGGACGTGGTGGCCTTCGCGCTGCGGGACGCCGGCTACGACCTGCGGCAACTCGTGAGCGACGACATTGCGGCGCACCCCACCGACTACGACGTCAGCGCGCCGGACCACAACATAGATTTCCGCCGCGTTCGCAACCTGCTTGTCTACTTCCACCACACGGCGACCGCGCTCACCACGGACGTCTCGCAGGTGGATCAGTGGCAGGGTGGCGACATCGTGGTCTTCAACGAGCACATCGGCATCGTGTCCGACCGACGCAACGCCGACGGCGTGCCGTACGTGATCCACCACATCGGTCCCTGGCAGCGCGCGTACGAGGAGGACATCCTGCAGAAGCGCACGGACATCGTGGCCCACTTCCGCGTCTGAGACAGGGGGACGCACCTTTTGTCTCATGTGAATAAGACAAAAGGCCCGCTACCTGGGTCTGGCGGTATAGACTTGCAGGTGCACGGTTGCCGAACCGTCCCATAGCCACTTTCGTACCCAGAGGGGACCGCATGTCAAAGGGCAAGAAGAACAAGAAGTCGTCGCGTAAGTCGGCATCGAAGGCGTCGGCTGCAGAGCAGACCTCCTCGGGCGCGGAGCGGAGCACGCGTTACGTCGGCATGTTCAGGGGCTCCAGCGTGGCCGCGCTTTTCGGGGGTGCCACGGCCTGCATCGTCATCTTTTGCCTGCTGCAGGGGCTGAGCGTGCAGGAATCGCTTATCGGCGGCCTCATCGGCGGCGTGTGCCTGACGCCCGCCGTGATCATCGTGGACCGCGTGTACGGCTCG
The DNA here is from genome assembly GCA_900314495.1 of uncultured Olsenella sp. GTDB lineage: Bacteria > Actinomycetota > Coriobacteriia > Coriobacteriales > Atopobiaceae > Olsenella_K. The sequence continues at coordinate 151,061 of OMVJ01000001.1, read as the reverse complement.
ATGAAGAAGAAGTACCAGCGGTAGGATGAGACAGGGGGCGGTTCTCGCGTCTCACCCGAGGATAGCGAGGAATCACCACCGGCCGTCGCCACCTGCCCGGCGGCCTGCGAAAGGGACGAATCATGAGCGTGAACGACAACGGGCCACAGACCTCCGATTCAAACGCGACGGATCTGCGACGCGTGTACCTGCGCTTCGTTGGCCAGGTGCAGGGCGTGGGCTTCCGCTGGACGGCCCTGCACGTGGCCACCACGCTCAACCTTACCGGCTGGGTGCGCAACATGTACGACGGCAGCGTCCAAATGGAGCTGCAGGGCACCGACGACCAGATTGCCCGCTTCTTTGGCAAGTTCGCCAACCAGTACGCCCGCTACCCCATCCACTACGTCATAGACGAGAAGAAGGAGCTCCCCGTCGTTCCTGACGAGGAACGCTTCACGGTCCGCTCTTCCGCCTAGGCCGAGCGTCCGCCAGTGGCGCTGGCGGTTGCTCCTCCCCAGACTCTGCTCTTTGGTTTACGATAATCACTATCCCGAATCGACCAAGAAAACGGAGGCTGTGCCGCCGGCGAGGGGAGTAAGCATGTCTGAGGCTACGGTGAATTCTGTCCTGCGTGATGCGGTGTACGGCTTGGCCACGGGCGACGCGCTGGGCGTGCCCTTCGAGTTCCAGATGCGCGGCACCTTCCAGTGCACGGGCATGGTTGGGCATGGGTCCCACAACCAGCCTGCCGGCACCTGGAGCGACGACACCAGCCTCACGCTGGCCACGTGCGACAGCATCCGCGAGCAGGGGCGCGTTGACGTGACGGACATGCGCCACCGCTTCGAGCACTGGCTCAACGACGCCGCCTACACGCCAGACAGGTACGTCTTCGACTGCGGTTTCACCACGGAAAATGCCATCGAGGCGGGCCACGGCATGAAGGGGGAGCGCGACAACGGCAACGGGTCGCTCATGCGCATTGCCCCGCTCGCCTTCTGCGACGCCACGGACGACGACGTGCGCGCCGTGAGCTCCATCACGCACGCGCACCCCACCTCAACGGAGTGCTGCGTGGAGTTCGTGCACCTGCTGCGCGACGCCGCTGCGGACGCGGAGGCCACGCTTGCCGCCCTGCGCGAGCGTCTGCTGGAGGTAACTGCCTCAGAGGTCCGTTCCGGCGGCTACGTGGTGGATACCTTCTATGCCGCCAAGTGGTGCGCCGCCACGACGGACACCTACGCCGACTGCGTCGTTCGCGCTGTCAACCTTGGTGGCGACACGGACACCACGGCCGCGGTTGCGGGTGCGCTTGCCGGCGTCCTGTACGGCTACGAGGCCATTCCCGCGGACTGGCTGGCAACGCTTCGCCGCAAGGACCTCATTGACGCCTGCCTGTTCTGAGGGACCCAGCATGGTGGCCGAGAACACGGACGCGGAAGAGCTGCAGCGCTGCCTTGCGGTTTACAGGGAGCAGCTTGCCCACGGCGAGATTGCCACGGCTTACTATGTGCTCCTGCGACTGATGGGTCAGCTCAAGGCGGAGTTTCCCGCTGAGTACAAGACGGGTAGCATCTCGCCCGGCTACCTGGACTACACCTACTTCCCCTTCTGGAACGCCTCTCTGCGGGAGCGCAGGCTGCGCTTTGGCGTCGTGCTGAACCACTCCACGCTGAACCTGGAGCTGTGGCTCATGGCGCAGAACGCCAACGTGCAGCGGGAGTACTGGGAGGTCCTTCGCAACAGCCCCTGGAACGAGGGGGTTGCCGTCATGCCCAAGTACCATGTGCTGGCAATTCCGCTGTGGGAGGGCGTCGACTTCACGGTGGAGGCGCAGATGCGCATAGTGGTGCGGAGGCTGGCCGTCAAGTACGCGAGCGAGGTCCAGGATTACCTGGCGCAACTGGAGCAGCAAGAGGGCTAGGCGTCCGCTCCCTCTTGCCGCTGAAACAGCAGCCTTCCGAAGATCGCCGCCAGGAACTGGTTGAACAGAGTGCCCGTCATGACCGGGAAGACCGCCGCCGGCGCAAAGTACGCCTGCGCGATGATGGCGCCCGCCGCAATGTTCCTGAGGGCGGTGCAGAAGGTGACGGTCACCGCGTCGTCGCGCCCGAGGCGCATGAGCATGGCCGCCAGATAACCCCACAGGTAGCCGGACGAGGCAAAGACGGCGATGAAGCCAATCACCCCAAAGAGCTCCGGCGTGAGGTTGCGCATGAAGCCGGAGAGGCTGGTGGAGTTGATGGTGATCACCAGTATGGTGAGGATACGCGCCGCCGGAGCGAGCACGGGGGAGACCTGCGTCTTTGCGCGGCCGTGGGTGCGGTCGTTGAGCAAGGTGCCCAGGACGGCAGGTATTGCCACCATGAAGAGCATGTCCATCACCATGCTCAGCGCGTCCACGTGCACCACGGCGCCCATGAGGACGGAAAGCGTTGCCGGGATGGTGAACGGCGAGATCAGCGACGAGATGAGCAGCGTGCCCATGCACTGGGCCATGTTGCCCTCGTAGATGCCCACCCACATGGTGGACGTGACGGCAATGGGAACGCTGTACTCCAGCACGATGCCCGTGAGGATGTCCTTGCTGCCGCCAAAGAAGAGCGAGCCGAACAGGAAGGCCAGCACGGGAATGAGCAGCTGGGAGATGGTGATGCTCGCGAACATGGGCAGGGGGTGCGCGAAGGTGTGCCGTATGTTCTTGAGGTTGTTGCCCAGGGCGCCTTGGAACGAGATGAAGGCGAACATGGCGGAGACGGCGGGCTTCATTGGCACGAAGACCTGGGGGACGAGGATGCCCAGGGCGAGGCATGCCGGAACGATGAAGACCATGTTGTTGGAGATGAGCTTGCCGAGTCTCTGCCACGTATCCAAGGGTGTGTCTCCTGATGACCATCGCTGCATGAACTACCCATGCCTTTATCTGCGGCGCATTGTAACCCCTGGGCGGCTACTTCGGGGAACATATCCTTCATAGGTCACGTCGCATGAGATAATGAGTGGAAAAGGATCGGCAGGATTAGCTAGGGCGGCTGGCAGGCTACAGAAGGGTGGATCAACATGGCAGGCACTCCGCAGGCAGGCACCAACGGCGACAAGTACGTTCCGTATGACCAGCGTACGGGCAACGAGTCCATTGTCTACTTCACGCGCGACCTCTCCGCTGCTGGCCTGCAACGCGCGTATGAGCAGGTCAACGGGGGTGTGCACGGCAAGGTGGCCCTGAAGTTGCACACGGGTGAGCAGCACGGCCCCAACATCATTCCGCGCCCATGGGTGCAGGAGCTGCGACAGGCTGAGCCGGAGCTGGCGGACTCCGTCATCGTGGAGACCAACACGTACTACGACGGCGACCGCTATACCACGGAGCAGCACCGCGAGACCCTGCGCGTGAACGGCTGGACCTTCTGCCCCGTAGACATCATGGACGAGGACGGCACCTCCGAGCTGCCCGTGCGCGGCGGCAAGTGGTTCGACCACATGACCGTGGGCTCGCACATGCCGGGGTATGACACGCTGGTGGCGCTCACGCACTTCAAGGGCCACACCCAGGGCGGCTTCGGCGGCTCCAACAAGAACATCGGCATCGGCTGCGCGGACGGGCGCATCGGCAAGCGCGACATCCACACCTACCCCGGCCAGGACCAGTGGTCCATTGGCAAGGAGGAGTTCATGGAGCGCATGACCGAGTCCACCAAGGCGACCATTGACTACTTTGGCTCAGACGGGCGCGCCGTAACCTACGTGAACGTTATGCGCAACATGTCTGTGAGCTGCGACTGCGAGGGTATCCACGCCCAACCCGTGGTCACGCCCAACGTGGGCATCCTTTCCTCCACGGACATTCTGGCCATTGACCAGGCCTGCGTTGACATGGTGTACGCCATGAAGCCCGACCAGCACCACGACTTGGTGGAGCGCATGGAAACCCGCCACGGCCTGCGCCAGCTTACCTACATGAAGGAGTTGGGCATGGGCAACGACCGCTATGTGCTCATCGACCTAGACAACGGTGGCGTGCGCATCACGGCCGCGGACGCCGTGCGCGACGTGGTGCCGTTCCAGGGGTAGGGGGGCTAGGGCCTGTAACCGTGCCGCCGCTCGCCGCCGTGTGGGTGGCGGCATTTTGATGGAGGACTTCTGGTGAAGAAGCTTGTGATTCGTGCCGATGACCTCGGCTACTCGTACGCCGTCAACCTTGGCATTGTTCGCGCAGTGCGCGAGGGTCTGGTGCGGTCTGTGGGCCTCATGCCCAACATGCCGGAGGCTGCGCGGGGCCTGGACTGGTTGCGCCAGACGGGCGTGGACGTGGCCATTGGCCAGCACACCAACGTGTGCCTGGGCACGCCCTGCGCAGACCCCGCGGCGATCCCCAGCCTGGTGGGCCCGGACGGCCAGTTCAAGAGCAGCCGAGAGTTTCGTGCCAGCTTCAAGGAGGGCGTGGACTTCGTGGACTTTGACGAGGCCTGCCTTGAGATTGAGGCCCAGCACGACCGCTTCCTGCAGCTGGTCGGGCGCGAGCCGGACTACTTCGAGGCGCACGCCGTGATGTCTGCCAACCTGATGGCGGCCATATCCGAGGTCGCTGCGCGCCATGGGCTGCGCGAGCAGAAGGTATCCTTCGATCCCACGGTTACCGTGACCTTTGGCACCACGCCCGTTCGCATGGTGCTGGAGGACATGCTTCCGCCGCAGGAGTATGACCCGCGCGACTTCATTCGCCGCACCGTCGCGGGCATGGCCGAGGGCGAGAACGTGGTCATGGTCTTCCATCCTGGCTACTTGGACGAGTTCATCCTCACGCACTCCTCGCTTACGGCCAATCGCACCAAGGAGGTCGACGCGCTCATTGACCCCGAGTTGCGCACCTGGCTGGAAGGCGTGGATGGGCTCCAACTCTGCGACTACCGCGATTTGTAGCGGGTCCTTCTCGCCCGGGCGGCCGCGCTATGGCGGCGGCCCGGGCGTCGCATCCGACGGTGTTTCGAGTTCTGCAAGCGTGCCTCCAAGGCTTGCGAGATGCTGTGGTACTCGACCATCGCGAAAAAATTGACAAATCCGAGGTATCCCTGTTTTTGTGAGCTGGGCTTTTGAAAATCGCATGCCTCAAAGTTGTCAATTTTTCCGCGACCGCAAAGTACCAAGCTCGCAATAGATCCTCGATGCGCCGCAGACGAGCCCAAAGGAATCGTCTATCTGGGTGCAGATCGTCCTTTTGGGCCCGTCGGGCCGGCAATATTGCCGTTGTGTGTCAGTAATGTTACGTACGGGCACAAGTGTGCGGTTGCTAACGGTGGCGCTGCTACACTGCACCACAACAAACACGAGTGACGACCAAGGGGGAGGCAATCATGGCACAGGGCATCTGCACCGTTTCGGCTGATATCCGTGCCTCCCTCGTCGTCCTAATTATTAGCTAGCTGCGCCGCTCGTTCTTCACAACGGGGGGTTGCAGCTTCACGAGTTTCCACGCTAGGTGGGGCTCGTATTTTTTTTGCCGAAAATCGCCGGGTGACCGGCTTCGGAACCAAGCGAACAGGGATGTACAACATCAAGACCGAAAGGAGGCAGCACGTGGAGCTCACAGGCGCACAAATCCTCATGGAATGCCTGAAGGAGCAGGGGGTGGACACCATCTTCGGCTACCCGGGCGGCACCATTCTGGATGTGTACGACACGCTGGGCCAAACGCCGGAGATCAACCACTACCTGGTGAGTCACGAGCAGGGCGCCGCGCACGCGGCCGACGGCTACGCGCGCTCCACCGGCAAGGTGGGCGTGTGCTTTGCCACGTCTGGCCCGGGCTGCACGAATCTGGTTACGGGCATTGCCACGGCGTACATGGACAGCTCGCCAGTGGTGGCCATAACCTGCAACGTGAGCGAGAACCTGCTGGGCAAGGACTCGTTCCAGGAGGTGGACATCACGGGCATCACCATGCCCATCACCAAGTGGAACTACATGGTGCGCAACGTGTCGGAGCTGGCGGACGTTGTGCGCGAGGCCTTCCTCGTTGCGCGCACCGGTAGGCCCGGCCCCGTGCTCATCGACATTGCCAAGAACGTGGCCAGGCAGAAGTACAGCTATTCCTACCTGCCCGTTTCCGAGCATCGCCGCCACGGCAGGCTGTCTGCGCTGGAAGAGGGCCGCGAGGGCGGCCTGCGCGTGCCAGAGGTCGACGAGTCTGACGTGGACATTCTGGTGGAGATGCTGCAGGCGGCGGAGCGGCCCCTCTTGGTGTGCGGCGGCGGCGTGGTGCGCAGCCGCGCGCACGAGGAGTTCAACTACTTCGCCAACCTGGTGGACGCGCCCGTGGCCATCACCCTCATGGGTGCCGGCGGCTTCCGCGGCCGAGACCCGCTGACGACGGGCATGATCGGCATGCACGGCTCCCAGGCGTCCAATATGGCGGTGGACAACTGCGACCTGCTGGTCGCCTTCGGCTGCCGCTTCAGCGACCGCGTGGCCCTCAAGCCCTCCACCTTTGCCAAGCAGGCGGCCATCGTGCAGGTGGACGTGGACCGGTCGGAGATCAACAAGAACGTCAAGACCACCCACCACATCATCGGCGACGCCCGCCGAGTGCTGCAGCTCTTGAACGAGCGCGTGCAGCCTCTGCACCACGAGGAGTGGAAGAAGTACGTCTTCTCGTTCCCGACGGAGACTGAGTACGACGAGGGCGGCGACCACCTTACCCCCAAGCAGATCAGCGAGGTCATCGCCCGCCTGTGCCCCTCCAACACCATCGTCACCACGGACGTGGGCCAGCACCAGATGTGGGTGGCCCAGCACTTCCACTACGACTACCCGGGCCAGCTGGTCACGTCCGGCGGCTTCGGCACCATGGGCTTTGGCCTGGGCGCGGCCATTGGCGCGCAGGTGGGCAACCCCGGCAAGCGCGTCATCCACGTGACGGGTGACGGCTCCTTCCGCATGAACTGCAATGAGCTCGCCACGGAGGAGCACTACGGCCTGCCCATCATCACCTTCGTGTACGACAACCAGACCTTGGGCATGGTGCGCCAGTGGCAGACGCTCATCTACGGCCAGCGCTACTCGGCCACCACGCTGGACCGTCCGCCAGACTGGGTGAAGCTGGCGGAGGCCTACGGCCTGGGCGGCAGCCGCGTCAGCACCGTGGAGGAGCTGGAGGCCGCCCTGACGGAGGCCCTGGCCTGCGGCCACGGCTACGTCATTGACTGCGTGATCGACAAGGACGAGATGGTTCGCCCCATGGTCTCTGGCGGCAACCACATCACCGACTTCCTGGCAGTGTAAGGGGGCATGCAGATGGACGCAACATACGGACGCCGCACGCTCTCCGTGCTGGTAGACAACGAGGCGGGCGTGCTGAGCCAGGTCTCGCGCATGTTCTCGCGCAAGGGCTACAACATCGAGTCCCTTGCCGTGGGCACCACCGACGACCCGGCGGTCAGCCGCATCACCATCGAGGTCATGGCGGACGACGACCAGATCAACCTCCTGGGCAACCAGCTGCGCAAGCTGCTTGCGGTTCACTCCGTGAAGCTGCTGGACCCAGACCACTCCATCCGGCGCGAGCTGGTTCTCATCAAGGTGAAGACCGAGACCAGCGAGATCTGCAACCGCGTGATCCAGATCGCGAACATATTCCGCGCGTCGGTCATAGACGTATCCTCTACCACAATCACGCTGACCCTCATCGGCGAGGAGAGCAAGACGGATGCCATCGTTGACCTTGTGAGCGAGTTCGGCATCCTGGAGCTGGTCCGCACCGGCATGGTGGCGATTGAGCGTGGTACCAGGACTATATACGAGCAGACAAAGGAAAGAGGAGAGTTCGACTATGGCAAAAATGTACTATGAGCAGGATTGTGACCTCTCGAAGCTGGACGGCAAGAAGATTGCCATCATCGGCTACGGCTCCCAGGGCCACGCCCACGCGCTGAACCTGAAGGACTCTGGCTGCGACGTGTGCGTGGGCCTGCGCGCGGGCTCCAAGCACGCCGCCGAGGCCGAGGGCCATGGCCTGACCGTCAAGACCATCGATGAGGCCGCCGAGTGGGCAGACATCATCATGATCCTGGTCAACGACGAGGTGGCCGCCCAGGTGTACAAGGAGCACATCGCCCCGCACCTGGAGGCCGGCAACGCCGTCGCCTTCGCCCACGGCTTCAACATCCGCTACAAGCAGGTCGTCGTGCCCGAGGACTGCGACGTCTTCATGGCCGCCCCCAAGGGCCCGGGTCACACCGTGCGCTCCCAGTTCGTGAACGGCCGCGGCGTGCCCTGCCTGGTGGCCGTGGAGCAGGACGCCACCGGCCAGTGCAAGGACGTGGCCCTGGCTTACATCGCCGGCATCGGCGGCGCCCGCGCGGGCATCATGGAGACCACCATGCACGACGAGACCGAGACCGACCTCTTCGGCGAGCAGTGCGTGCTCATGGGTGGCCTGGTGGAGCTCATGAAGTGCGGCTTCGAGGTGCTGACCGAGGCCGGCTACGAGCCCGAGAACGCCTACTTCGAGTGCATCCACGAGATGAAGCTCATCGTGGACCTCATCAACAAGGGCGGCATCGCGGCCATGAACTACTCCTGCTCCGACACCGCCGAGTACGGTGAGTACGTGTCTGGCCCGCGCGTCCTGCCCCACGAGGAGACCAAGGCCCGCATGCGCGCGGTTCTCTCCGACATCCAGGACGGCTCCTTCGCCGGCCGCTGGATTGCGGAGAACAAGAACGGCCGCACCTTCTTCAACTCCAAGCACGAGCAGCTGGCCCAGCACCCCGCCGAGGTCGTGGGCAAGCAGCTCCGCGAGTCCATGCTCTGGAAGAACGACACCGACCTGGACACCGCGTCCAACTAGCCGGTTGCAGTAGGTAACGTCGGCGGCGCCGGGGCAACAGTTCCGGCGCCGCCACAGGGAAAGGGGGAGCGCCATGCGCTCTGACCAGATTAAGAAGGGCGTGGGCCGCGCTCCCAACCGCAGCCTCCTGTACGCGCTGGGCCTGACGGAGGAGGAGATGGACCGCCCGATCATCGGCGTGGTGAGCTCCTACAACGAGGTCGTTCCCGGCCACATGAACATCGACAAGGTGGCAGAGGCCGTGAAGGCCGGCGTGCGCCTGGCCGGCGGCGTGCCGCTGAAGTTCCCGGCCATCGCCGTGTGCGACGGCATTGCCATGGGCCACGTGGGCATGAAGTACTCCCTGGTCACGCGCGACCTCATCGCGGACTCCACGGAGTGCATGGCTATCGCCCACCAGTTCGACGGCCTGGTCATGATTCCCAACTGCGACAAGAACGTGCCCGGCCTCCTCATGGCTGCCGCCCGCATTGACGTGCCGACCATCTTCGTGTCCGGCGGCCCCATGCTGGCGGGTCATTTGCGCGACGGTCGCCGCAGCTGCCTTTCCCACATGTTCGAGGCCGTGGGCGCCTACCAGGCCGGCAAGCTGGACGAGGAGGGCGTGCGCGACTACGAGGAGAACGCCTGCCCCTCCTGCGGTTCCTGCTCTGGCATGTATACCGCCAACACCATGAACTGCCTGACGGAGGCCCTGGGTATGGCCCTTGCCGGCAACGGCACCATTCCCGCGCCCTATTCCGCGCGCCTGCGCCTGGCCAAGAAGGCTGGCATGCAGGTAATGAAGCTGGTTGAGCAGGACATTCGCCCCTCCAGCATCCTGACGGCGGCCGCCTTCCACAACGCGGAGACCGTGGACATGGCCCTGGGCGGTTCCACCAACACCATGCTCCACCTGCCCGCCATCGCGCACGAGGCCGGCGTCACGCTCTCGCTTGACTTCGCCAACGAGATTTCTGACCACACGCCCAACCTCTGCCACCTGGCACCCGCTGGCAACGCCTTCATCGAGGACCTTGACCAGGCCGGCGGCGTCTACGCCGTCATGAACGAGCTGGACCAGGCGGGCCTGCTGGACACCTCCGTCATGACCGTGACGGGCCAGACCATGGCTCAGAACCTGGTGGGCCACGTCAACCGCAACCCGGAGGTCATTCGCCCGCTGGATGCCCCGTTCTCGCCCAAGGGAGGCATCGCGGTGCTCAAGGGCAACCTGGCGCCCGACGGCTGCGTGGTCAAGCGCGCCGCGGTGAGCGAGGCCATGATGGTACACGAGGGGCCCGCACGCGTCTTTGACTCCGAGGAGGACGCCATCGACGCCATTTACAACCGGCGCATCGTGGAGGGCGACGTGGTGGTCATCCGCTACGAGGGCCCCAAGGGCGGCCCCGGTATGCGCGAGATGCTCAACCCCACGTCCGCCATCGTGGGCATGGGCCTGGGAGACTCCGTGGCGCTGATCACGGACGGCCGCTTCTCTGGCGCCACGCGCGGCGCCTCCGTGGGACATGTGAGCCCCGAGGCCGCGGCCGGTGGCACCATCGCACTGGTGGAGGAGGGCGACCGAATCCGCATCAACATTCCGGAGTGCAGCATCCAGCTGCTGGTGAGCGACGAGGAGCTTGAGCGCCGCCGCGCCGCCTGGGTTGGGCCCGCGCCCAAGGTGACCACGGGCTACCTGGCCCGCTACGCCAAGCTGGTGTCCTCCGCGGACAAGGGCGCCATCCTTCAGGCTTAAGGCGCGGAGTCGACGTGGTTGGCGCAAGGCTCAGGTTCAAGTCGAACGTTACCTGAGCCTGAGCCTTGCGCGGGTCCAGAAAGTTCGAGTAGGCTCAAGTAGCTTCGAGCAGGTAGTCTCAAGTGGGAACGAAAGGCAGTCGCACACATGTACAGCTTGCTCTCCAGCCTGGTTCTGTATCGCAATCTAGCGGATGACTCGGTGCTGGCGGACGTGGCTGGCGTTTACCGCGACCTTGCCGCGCGGCGGGACCCCGCCGGTGACCTGCCGCGCGACGTTCGTTGCGACCTGGCTGCGCGTGCCAACGCCGCGGCCAAGCGCCTCCTGGACCTTGCCACCACGTACGGCTTCGACCGCGACCTCTGGGCCGACTACCTGGCCTTCTGCCTGCTCACGGACGAGAATTCCTTCTCGCTCACGGCGGAGCGGCGCGGTGCCGTGGATGGCGGCAGCGTCAACGCGCTGGCACGGGCGGACTTGTCCGTGTTCCTGGAGCTGCTGCGCTGGGACTTCTCGGACCTCTCCACGGACCTGGGCGCGCCGGCATTTGAGTCCCTGTGCAACTGGAAGTCCATCCCCAAGCAGCGTGCAAACTACTTTGAGGGCGTGAGCCGGGAGGTCCGTTCGCTCTCGGACGCCCTGGCTGCATGCGCGGCAGACGGTGGCCCGGATGCGCCCGCGCACGCATTTGCCCTGGTCAGCGACGCATACCGTCGCCTGGGCGTGGGGCTCTTCGGCCTCAATGCCGCCTTCCGCATCCGCCGCACGGAGGACGCCCTCCTGCGCGACGCCTACACGCCGGAGGCCTACTCTGTGGGCACGCTGCAGTTCGTGCCCGTCAACAACGCGCGCCCTGTACGCCTGCAAGACATCGTGGGCTATGACCTGCAGAAGGAGCGCCTGGTGGCCAACACCCAGGCCTTCCTCGCGGGCCGTCCGGCCAACAACGTGCTGCTCTACGGTGACGCGGGCACCGGCAAGTCCACCTGCGTGAAGGCCCTGCTCACGGAGTACGCGGACGCCGGCCTGCGCATCATAGAGATATACAAGTACCAGTTCCGCGACCTCAGCCGCGTGATCGAGGCCGTGAAGCACCGCAACTACCGCTTCATCGTCTTCATAGACGACCTCTCCTTCGAGGAGAACGAGGTGGAGTACAAGTTCCTGAAGGCCGTAATCGAAGGCGGCGTGGAGCAGCGGCCAGAGAACGTGCTCATTTACGCCACCAGCAACCGCCGTCACCTCATCCGTGAGACTTGGAACGACCGAAACGACATTGAGCACGACGGCGACGTGCACCGCAGCGACACGGTGGAGGAGAAGCTCAGCCTGGCCGAGCGCTTCGGCGTCTCCATCAACTTCAGCACGCCGGCGCCCAAGCTCTACCACCAGATCGTGCTGGAGCTGGCCGCGCGCGAGCTGCCGGGCAGGTTCCCAGACGAGGCGGAGCTGCTCAAGCTGGCTGACCGGTGGGAGATTCGCCACGGCGGCATGAGCGGCCGCACGGCTCGCCAGTTCATCGACTACCTGGCCGGGGAGTGAAACAGGAGACGGGGGGACGTACCTTTTGTCTCATTCAAATGAGACAAAAGGTACGTCCCCCCGTCTCATCAACAACAACCACAGGAAACGCCGACGGTCGCGCACGCGGCCGCCTAGGGAGAGGATTGTCAACATGCTTAGCTTGGACAGGGTATACCACGCTGCCTACGTGCTGAAGGGGGTGGCCCGTCGCACGGACCTCATTGCCGCCCCGCAGCTGGTGCCTGGCGCGGACATTCACCTCAAGACGGAGAACCTGCAGGTCACGGGCTCGTTCAAGCTGCGTGGCGCCTACTACAAGATCAGCCGGCTCGCGCAGGAGGAGCTGGACCGCGGCATCATTGCCTGCAGCGCGGGCAACCACGCGCAGGGCGTGGCCCTGGCCGCCACCCGCGCAGGCGCCAAGAGCAAGATCTTCATGCCGGACGGCGCGCCTATCATGAAGGTGGAGAACACCCGCCGGCTGGGCGCGGAGGTGTGCCTGGTGAAGGGCAGCTACGACGACGCGCACGACGCCTGCGTGGCCTACCAAGAGGAGTCGGGTGCCACCCTCATCCACCCCTACGACGACGAGGACGTGATGGCCGGCCAGGGAACCATCGGGCTTGAGATCCTGGACCAACTGGACAACGTGGACTCCGTGGTTGTGCCGGTCGGCGGCGGCGGGCTCATCTCCGGCGTGGCGCTGGCCGTCAAGAGCCTGAAACCCTCGTGCAAGGTGTACGGCGTGCAGGCCGAGGGCGCGGGCAGCATGGCGCGCGCATTCCACGACGGCCAGTGGGAGGCGCTGGACCGCGTGAGCACCTTCGCCGACGGCATCGCCGTCAAGACGCCCGGCGAGGAGACCTTCAAGATGGTGGAGCGCTACGTGGACGATGTGGTGACCGTCTCGGACGACGAGATCGCCGCGGCAATCCTGGCCCTGATGGAGCGCCAGAAGCTGGTGGCCGAGGGGGCGGGCGCGGCACCCGTGGCTGCCTGCATGTTCGGCAAGATCCCGCTGGAGGGCAGGCGCACGGTGTGCGTGGTCAGCGGCGGCAACATCGACGTGAACATCCTTTCGCGCGTGATCACCCGCGGCCTGGCCATGAGCGGCCGCAAGACCACCATGAGCATCCGCCTGACCGACAAGCCCGGCCAGCTGGAGCAGGTGAGCGGCCTCATTGCCGCGGCCGGCGCCAACGTGGTGAGCGTGGACTACGACCTCTCTGACCCCAACCTTCCCATCAGCAGCTGCGTGCTGCGCATGGGCATGGAGACGCGCGACCAGGCGCAGATCGACGACATCCGCGCCCGCCTGGCCGCCGCCGGCTTCAGCCTCGTCGAATGAGACAGGGGACGTTTCCCTTTTGCCTCACTTGCTTCAGATGACGCCGGATCGTGTCGTTTGCAATGACACAATCCAGCGTCGTTTGTTTCGTTTGGTGCGGAACAACTGGCCAAACGTTGGAAAACGATGCAATCGGGACTAAGATGCGGCGTTTCTCGAGTGAAGTCCAAGTCGTCGCTAACGTTGAAGCGATTCGTCGTACGTCAATACGGGCGAGCTTCTGAGAACCGTTTTGCGGTTGCCCGCAGCAGGCTGCGGGCAATATGACCTCAGATTGAGCGGGCGAGACTTGCAATTGGAGGTGTCCATTCTTCCGGTGGGCCAGTGGCACCCCAATCGTACCCCCTCTGACCTGCGCATTCTTGGGTGCCGATACCGTACGTGGGCGGAGACCGCACCTGAAAACGACCCCTGCGACCTGCGGTTTCGCGAAGCCCCATAGAATGCCTGCCAAGAAAAACCGTCGCACCTTTGGCGTCGGAGAACACAAAAGACCAGTTGATAATATCAAGAATTGAAGCGCAAACGGTCAAGGTGCGACGGTTTACGGGGTGCCAATCCGCTAGAGGAGGCGTAGCGGAAGCTCGCGACCGAACTTACTCCGGCGCGAACGTGCCCCTCGTGCCATACTTGTGCGTCAGATGACTGGAGGGCTGGGGGAGAGGAGTCCGCATGCGTTACGTTGAGTTTGGGTCGCAAAAGGCCAAGGCGTCAGAGCTGGTGCTGGGCCTCATGCGCATTCGGGAGATGACTCCCGCGCAGGTGGCGGAGCTGGTGCAGACGGGCATGGACTGCGGCGTGAACGTGCTGGATACGGCGCCCATCTACGGCGGCTGGCACGGCTGCGAGTGCACGTTGGGCGCGGCGCTGGCCTCCGTTCCTGGCCTGCGCGAGCAGGTTATCCTGCAGACCAAGGTCGGCATCCGCCCGCACCCTACGCGCAAGGGCAACTACTTTGACTTCTCGCGCGAGCACATCCTGCAGTCGGTAGACGAGAGCCTGGCCGCCCTGCAGACGGACCATGTGGACTCCCTCCTGCTGCACCGGCCGGACGTCCTCATGGTGCCGGAGGAGGTGGCCGGCGTCTTCCAGACCTTGCACGACGCTGGCAAGGTCCTGAGCTTTGGCGTCAGCAACCAGAACGTGGCCACCATGGCGCGCCTGCAGCGCTACCTGCCGTTCCCCATCACGTGCAATCAGGTGCAGCTGAGCTGCGCCTTCAGCCCCGCCTTTAACTCCACCTTCAACGTGAACATGGAGGGCCCGGCCGCGGCCGACCGCGACGGCGGCGTCTTCGAGTACGCCTATAGCAACGGCCAGGTGGTTCAGGCCTGGAGCGTCATGCAGCACGGCTACTTCGGCGGCACGTTCATCGATGACCTGGAGTACGCGGAGCTCAACTCCACGTTGCAGCGAATCGCTGACGAGCACGGCGTGACCAAGACCGCCGTGGCCGTGAACTGGGTGCTGCGCTACCCGGGCAAGATGCAGGCCATCGTGGGCACCACCAAGCCGGAGCGCGTGCGCGAGTCTGCTGCTGCGACCACGTGGGAGATGTCCCGCGAGGACTGGTACGACGTCTACCTGGCCGCGGGCAACATTCTGCCGTAGGGGAGAGGCGCTGGTTACACGCAGGACTCGTTCGTGACCCATGGATTCTTGGACAAGAGAGGTGCCTTCGGGCCTCGTTCTTGTCTCAGATTCCATGGGTCACACGCGGTGTACGCTGGCAAAGTCGTGGTCCACGGATTCTTGGACAGTTGCCACCCCTGAGGATACAATTCTTGTCTCAGATTCCGTGGGACAGCGTTTCTCCGCCGCGTGCCGAGTCGTGCGCTGTGCGCCGTTGCGCCCCCATCGCACTTGGAGCGACCTTGACCTACCGCATCCATGACATAGACATGCGCGAGCCGCTGTTCGAGTGGCTCGAGGCCACCTGTGGCAAGGTGCGCATCATTGAGGAGAAGACCATCGGCCGGTCGCGCGCCGACGCCTTCATGGTCACGCCCGAGGGGCTCGTGGGGATCGAGATCAAGAGCGACGCGGACACCTACGAGCGCCTGGCCAGCCAGACCAAGAACTACGATCGCTACTTCGACGCGAACATGGTGGTGGTCGGTAGCTCACACTCACGCGTGGCGGACCACGTGCCCGCGTGGTGGGGCATCGTGATGGCGGAGCTGGACGGGCACGGCGGCATGGCCTTCGCCGTGGCGCGCCCGTGGCAGCCCAACCGGAAGGTGAGCCGCCGGCGCAAGCTCAGCCTGCTGTGGCGGCCGGAGCTGAACAACATCTTGGCGGCGAACGGCATGCACCGTTACGCCGCCAAGAGCAAGGACTTTGTGGCCAAGAAGATCCTGGAGACCGTGGACCCCGCGACGCTCGACCGGCAGATCTGCGACGAGCTCTTTGAGCGCGACTACACCACCATCGCGGACGAACTGGACGAGTGGCGCGCGGCGCACGCGCGGTAGGGGTACGGCCGACTACGTCCCGGTTGCCTGCTGGAGATGAGACTCGACCGCAGCATGTGACTCCGGAAGAGAATCTCTATATGGCAGTTACTTGCAAGTTTCGTGCAATAAACCGCAGGTAGACATAGGTATGATGCTGAATCTCATGGTATAGGACCCTAGAGACCCGGGTAGAATCTCCCCACGGCTGGCGGCAATACCGCGTGCACAGGCAGCGCCTTCGAGAGAAGGGAGACTGCCCATGGATGAACTGACCGATATCGTGAAACTTGCGCTAGAGGTGGTCGGCACCGCGAGGGTGCTCGTTACCCTCGTGACCACCATCGCGAACCTGGTAATCGAAATCCTAAAGCAAATCGACGCGCGTAGAACGCGACGCGAACAAAAGAGAAGCCGCTAGCTGGAACTAGCGGCTAATCAAGTAGTAAACGGCGCTGCCTAGACTGCCCAAGCGTAGGCTGCCGTCAGTCGTATTGTACCCACATCCGAGTGTTTGTTTCCAATAGAGGGAACTTGCCGCATCGCGAGAACGGGGCTGGGATCGCAACCAGCGGAAGCGGACGGTTCTGCGCCGCAGCGAGCTGGGGAGCGCTGAGTTAGTTCGCGTCGCTTTCATCCTCCCGCGGCACCAGGTAAACGCCATCGTGCCCAACCAGCAGGTCTGTGCTCCCGTTCATCAGTCGGTCCGCACCGTGCAGCGCCGCGGCAAACGACGCGACGCCTGGGTCGCTGATGGTGCGCAGCCTGCGCAGCGCATCGTTGACCTGCTTGTTGCTCGCGTCTTCCAGGTGGTTGCCCGCGCCAGCCAGCACCTCGTCTATGAGCGTGGCCTCGCCGACCGGGGTCTTCTGCACGAGGCCGCCGAGGGTCTTCGCGAACCCACCCACGGCACCCATGGCTGCGGTGCCGGGGTTCATGCGCGCCTCCGCCTCCAGGGCGTCGTACGTCTTGGTGTACAACGTGCGGTAGTCGTTGGAGCGCTGCTCGATGGCGCCGATCGTGTGCTCAAGGTAGCCGTGGCCCATGTTGCCCACGTAGGCGGTCTCCACCAGCGCCGCGTAGGCGTATTCGTACAGCGCCAGCCGGTAGCGGCCAAACTCCTCCGCGACCTGCTGGTCCTTGGGCGCCTCCCCAATGCGGGGGATGGGCAGCGCCGGGCCGGCAAGCTGGGAGCGAACGAGCCCGCGCTGGCGCTCGATTGCCGCGTCGGCCTGGTTGCGGATGCGCTGGGCGTTGGTCTGCGCGCTCAGGCGGTACGACTCGTTGTTCCAGTTGAAGGCATAGCTCTGCTGCAGCTCCGAGAGGGCCTTGAGGTCTGCCAGCACGGCCGCGTCGTCCTTGATGCGCATGTAGTTCAGAATCTCTTGCTGGCCGCGCTTGATGTCGTCCAGCTTGGCCGTGATTTCGGCGAGCATGACCAGCGCCGCCACGTCCAGCGGGCTGACCGGGATGTGCGTGACGGAGGCGAAGGGTACGTCCGCGGCCTCCACCCAGCGCGCCTGGGCCACAATTCTGCTGCTGTCGCGCACCATGCCAAGGTAGCCAAAATCGTGCGCTGCCGTAAGAGTGCCGGCCACTCCGTTGGCCAAGTACGGCCGATAAAGGCCCTCCATCAGCGTGAATCCGCTGGTGACGGCCGTGTTGCCGCCAGCAAGCGCAGCTATAAGCGCGGACCCGCCTGCGGCGATGGCGCCAACGGGCAGCTGCACGGAGCCGGGCCTGGAGGCGCCCAGCTCGTCGTCCGTGAAAGTGGTGTTGGCAAGGTCGGAACCCATGAGGGTACGGGCCATCTTGTTGGAAGGCTCCTCGGGAACTGGCGAAAGCTGTGTGTCTGCCATGAGCGATGCCGCCTCTCTTGCTTACCCTGCTCGTTGGTGATGGGGGAGAGTATGCCACGCCCAGACGGGCGGACGGAGAGAAGCTCGGTGGAGTGCGCGTGCCGTCCGTGTGCGGGCTGGCGGGGTTGGAGCGTCAAAGATTTTCCGCGGAAAAAAGTCTGCCGCGGACGGGATGCGTTTGTGGCGTGTGACCCCGGTAACGCCTCGGGCGCGCCAGTCACATGCAACTTGCGTGCAATAAACAGCAGGTA
Organism: uncultured Olsenella sp.; assembly: GCA_900314495.1. Taxonomy (GTDB): domain Bacteria; phylum Actinomycetota; class Coriobacteriia; order Coriobacteriales; family Atopobiaceae; genus Olsenella_K. The sequence continues at coordinate 133,061 of OMVJ01000001.1, read as the reverse complement.
AACATGGGTATGATGTCAAATCACTTGGATTAGGATCCGCGAAGCCTGGGTAGAATCTCCCCACGGCTGGCGGCAATACCGCGTGCACAGGCAGCGCCTTCGGAAGGAGGTGACTGCCCATGGATGAACTGACCGATATCGTGAAACTTGCGTTGGAGGTGGTCGGCTTCGCGAGGGCCCTCGTGACCCTAGCGAACACCATCGCGAACCTGGTGAGCGAGATCCTAAAGCTTGTCGACGCGCGTAGAACGCGACGTGAACAAAGGAAAAGCCGCTAGTTGACGCTAGCGGCTGACCTGAGTAACGGCGCTGCCTAAGCTTCCCATACGTAGGCTGCCGTCAGTCGTATTGTACCCAGTTGAAGAGATTAGTTTCAACAGAAGTATTTCGCGGGACCTGCGCTACATGCTTTGCAGGCACTGCGAACTGTTGGATTGAGGTGACGGCCCCGCGAGGGCCTAATGACCCTCGCGACTGCCATCGCGAACCTTGTGACCGAGATCCTGAAGCTTATCGACGCGCGTAGAGGATAAGGCCGCTAGCGCCAACTAGCGGTTGATCACAAGTCCGGCGCTGCCTAGGTGACCGAGCCTAGGCTGCGTCAGCTGTATTGTATCTGGGTGGGTTATCTTGTTCAACGTAGATTTGCATGAGACGGTCGCAGCTGGGGTAAGACCGCTTTTGCGACCGCCGTTCGTGCAGCTAGCTGCCAGTCTCGTGCTACTGTGGTGCCTATACCCAAAACGCTCGGCACATGTCACGGAGCACGCTCCAGGAGTGCTCCAAGGGTGGAGGCGCCGGATGACCCAGGCAGACACCTTCGACAACAGATCCCGCATCCTCAAGGATGACCTCACGCAGCGCCTGCGCAAGGGGGACCGCATCGCCATCGCTGCGGCGTACTTCTCGCTGTACGGCTTCCAGGAGCTGCGGCGTGAGCTCGAAGTGGCCGGTGACCTGCGGTTCATTTACACCTCGCCCACGTTCTTGGAGGATCGGCCCACGCGCGAGGAGCGCGAGTTCTACATCCCGCGACTGGATCGCGAGCAGAGCCTGTATGGCACGCGGTTCGAGATTCGCCTGCGCAACGAGCTCACGCAGAAGGCAATCGCCCGCGAGTGCGCCGCCTGGGTGCGCAAGAGGGCGCGCTTCCGCAGCTTTGGGGAGGACGACGCGCTGGACAGCTTCATGGTGGTGCAGCACGCGGACGGCTCGGCCGCCAGTTACGCGCCGTTCGAGGGCCTCACCACCACGGGGCTGGGCACCAAGCCGGGTACGCCGCGCCACCGCCGCATCCGCCGGCGCGAGGGCGACGCCGCGCTGGACTTCCTGGACCAGTTCAACGACGCCTGGAATGACGGTGAGATTGAGGACGTCACCGCCCAGGTGCTGGACTCCATCGAGGGCGTCTATGACGAGATTGCCCCCGAGGTCATCTACTACCTCGCCCTCTACAACATCTTCAGCGAGTTCTTGGACGACGTGAGCCAGGACGTGCTGCCCAACGAGGGCACGGGCTGGCGCAACTCCGCCGTCTGGGGCAAGCTGTACGACTTCCAGCGCGACGCTGCCGTATCCATCATCAACAAGCTGGAGACCTACAACGGCTGCATCCTGGCGGACTCCGTCGGACTGGGCAAGACCTTCACCGCCCTCGCCGTGATCAAGTACTACGAGAGCCGCAACCGCAACGTGTTGGTGCTCTGCCCCAAGAAGCTAAAGGACAACTGGCTCACCTACCGCTCCAACCTGGTCAACAACCCGCTCACGGCGGACCGCCTGCGCTACGACGTGCTCTTCCACACGGACCTCTCGCGCACCAGGGGCGACACGGTGACCGGCTTGCCCATAGACCGCATCAACTGGGGCAACTACGATCTGGTGGTCATTGACGAGTCCCACAACTTCCGCAACGGCGCGGCGGAGGCCGTCAAGCGCGAGAGCGGGGAGAACCGCTACCTGCGGCTCATGAACCGCATCATCAAGCCGGGTGTGAAGACCAAGGTGCTCATGCTCTCTGCCACGCCGGTGAACAACCGCTTCAGCGACCTGCGCAACCAGCTGGCCCTGGCCTACGAGGGCGACGACGGCAACTGGCAGGACAAGTTGGGCCTGCAGAACGACCTTGATGCCACCTTCCGCAACGCGCAGACCGCCTTCAACAAGTGGGACAAGCTCCCGCCAGACCAGCGCACCACGCGCGAGCTCACGCAGATGCTGGACTACGACTTCTACAAGGTGCTGGACCAGGTGACGGTGGCGCGCTCGCGCCGGCACATCCAACGCCACTACGACATGAGCGCCCTTGGCCCCTTCCCGCACCGCAACGCGCCCGTCTCCATCCGCGCCAAGCTCACGGACCTGCCCGGCGCCATCAACTACCACGAGATTTACCAGGAGCTGGAGGACCTGACCCTCTGCGTGTACATGCCCTCGGCCTATCTGCAGCCCAGCAAGATCCGCAAGTACACGGACGAGGACGACATTGAGGGCCTAACCATCGCCGGGCGCGAGAATGGCATCCGCAAGCTCATGGACGTGAACCTGCTCAAGCGGCTGGAGAGCTCTGTTAACTCCTTCCGCATCACGCTGGGCAAGGTGCGCGGGCTGGTGGAGGCGACCATCCGGAAGATCGACCGCTACAAGCAGACGCACGTGGGCACCGTGACGGAGGACGAGAGCCCCACCATAGACTGGGACGCGGACGACGAGGACGAGGGCACCTTCGCGGTGGGCGGCAAGCGGCAGTTTGACATCGCCGACCTTGACTACGTGCGCTGGGAGCGTGACCTCCTGCGCGACAAGGACGAGCTGGACCTGCTGCTCAGCATGGTGGGGGACATCACGCCGGAGCACGACGCCAAGCTGAACGAGCTGTACCAGCGCATAGAGGCCAAGGTCAAGAACCCCATCAACCCGGGTAACCGCAAGGTCATCGTGTTCACGGCCTTCGCGGACACGGCCGCCTACCTATACGAAAACCTGGCACCCCGCCTGAAGAGCCAACTGGGCCTAGAGACCTGCCTCATTACGGGCAAGTTCCCCGCCAAGTGCACGCTCAAGGTCAAGAGCTTGGAGATGAACGACCTCCTGACCATGTTCTCGCCCGTCTCCAAGGAGCGGGACATCGTCATGCCGCACGAGCACCGCAGCATAGACGTGCTCATCGCCACGGACTGCATTTCCGAGGGCCAGAACCTGCAGGACTGCGACTGGCTCTGCAACTACGACATCCATTGGAACCCGGTGCGCGTGATTCAGCGCTTTGGTCGCATCGACCGCATTGGCTCCCACAACAAGGTCATCCAGCTGGTCAACTTCTGGCCGGACGTGGAGCTGGACGAGTACATTCGCCTGCGCAGCCGCGTGGAGGAGCGCATGCGCGTGACGGTGCTCACCTCCACGGGCGACGACGACCTGCTCAACGCCAACGAGACGGGCGACCTGGAGTACCGCGAGGAGCAGCTCAAACGCATGATGAACGAGGTCGTGGACCTGGAGGACATGCAGGGCGGCGTCTCCATCACGGACCTGGGGCTGAACGACTTCCGCATGGACCTGGTGGAGTACTACCGCCAAAACCCGGAGATAGAGCGCCGCCCCCACGGGTTGGGCGCCGTAGTGCACGGGGAGACCTCGGGCGTGATCTTCGTGCTGCGCAACGTGAACCAGGGCGTGAACATCAAGCGCCACAACCAGCTGCACCCCTACTACCTGGTGTACGTGGGGGATGACCACACGGTGGTGCACGGCCACTTGGAGCCCAAGGCCGTGCTGGACGAGATGCGCACCCTCTGCCGCGGCAAGGCGGAGCCCGACCTGGACCTGTGTCGCGCCTACAACAAGCGCACGCGCGACGGCCGCGACATGCGCGCGGAGTCCGCCTTGCTGCAGGATGCGATTAGCTCCATCGTGGAGGAGAAGCAGGAGTCCGACCTGGACAGCTTCTTCGCCGACGGCACCACCAGCTTCCTGGAGGGGGACGTGGAGGGGCTGGACGACTTTGAGTTGGTGTGCTTCCTGGTGGTGAGGCCCTGATGCTGGGACTGCCGAGCACGACAGAGGTGGGGAGGCGCCTTCCCAAGGAGGCCTTCTACAAGCGGCTGAAGCTGGACGCCAAGACCCGAGACGAGTTTGTGCAGCTCATAGACCGGCTGACCATAGCCAACAGCGCCAAGCCCGGCACCGCCAACGTGGCCGACGGCCAGAAGGTGCACGAGGTTCTGGTGCTGGAGGTGGCGCTGAAGGGGAGCGAGGCACCCAAGCGTGCGATGGAAGCCATCGCCAAGGCCAACGCTCACGAGCTGGTCTTTGCCCTGACGCCGACCGAGGAGGTATGGCTTTGGAGCAATGACGAGCTGGTGGAGGCCTCGCATCCCGGTGACCTTGCCATTCGCGGAGAGACCATGGACGAGGTATGGGACAGCTTCCGCGCACAGCTGCTGTTTGGGAGCCTGGACGGAACGGCGGTGGAGCGACGCATAGAGCTTGCGCGAAAGGTGGCTACGCTGCAGCGCGAGGTTGCGGCACTGGACAGGAAGTGCCGCAAGGAGCGCCAGATTGCCAAGCGCAACGCGCTCTTTGAGCAGGTGCGTGCCAAGCAGCGAGAGCTGGAGCAGGCTAGGGGCCAGCTGCGGCAGTGGGAGTAGGCCGTGGCGGACCGCTAGGGAGGAAGCATGGGCACGTACTACATGTGGGTCAACCCCGCCAAGCGCGAATGGATAGACGATGCCCCGTTCGACGACTTCGGCTACATGATGAGCATCGCCAGCATCCAACCCTGCGACACGACCGACGCGGCGTGCACGCTCATCGCCGGCCGGTGGCACGGCGACCCCGTGATGTACATAGGCGACGGTTGGCCGGGCGCCTACGCCAAGGAGGGCTACCCGCTGGAACGGTACTTCGACGGCTTCCCGTACGAGGATGTCCTTAACAACTTTACCGACGTGACGGGCATCTTCGAGCAGGCGCGCGGGAAGACCCATGCGGACTACGTGCATGCCGGCGATGAGGTAATACGGGACGTTCCGTACGACGGCCCCTTCGACCAGCGCCCCGTTCACTATCGCTTCGCCATCAATCACACGCGGTGCGAGTACGTGGACCGCGCACTTGCTCCTATAGAGGACGTCCTCAAGTTCGCGGATGGCTATGACTTCGCGCGACTCGACCCGATTCCGAGCCTGTACAGCCCCAGCAACGACAGTTCAGAGTGGTTCGGCCGTTGGTGTACCGACCTGGTGGACATGACTGACGAGCGCCCTCCGGAAGGTTACGTAGACGTGACTGCAGACGCGTGCTGGGATGGAGCAACGTATTGTGATAACAGACTGGCCCTCGATGACCAGACGATAATGCAGATTCTGCACTCTGCTGCATTCCTTGAAGAGCTCGAGGTGCTGGGAATTGACCCAGAACCGGATGATAGGTCGGTGGTGAAGGGTGGCAAGGTTGCCCTTGCGCGCTTGGCATACGAGTTGGAGGAACGTGACCACGTGCCTGAGGAAATCCCCCGTTCTCTTAGCCACATTGGTTCTTGCAACGACCATGGCTTCGGTGAGGTCAAGCAAGAGGGACAGGCAGAGCTATGGGGCATCTTCACGTGGCATGTGCTGCTGGGCCCTGCACGGGATGTTGAGGCTGAGGTCTTGGACGCTGGCCTAAGGGTTGGGGATACCCTGTTTGTTGAATCGTGCCCTCGCGAGGAGGACGAGTGGGGCTTCGCGTTTCACAACATGGCTGGTCAGAAGCTCAGGCTGCAGATTGCCTACGCTGAGGACGAAGACCTGATTGTGGCATGGTTATCCCAGGTGCACGAGGGTACTCGCCTCCTGTGTCGCGTTGAGGAGACCAACCTTAACGGAGCAAACGGGGATGACGACCCCTGCTTTTACTGGCGCGTTTATGGCTTGCGGGTAAGTCTTATCGGGCGCGCGAACTAGACCGGATGGTTCAGCTCTCACCCGTATACCGCTTGACGGCGTGGCTTGTGCTCCATGCGGGCCGTGCGGGTATAGTTGTCATTCAGTCAAAACTGGCCCACACCACGAGCGGACACGTCGACCGATGTGCCGCGCAATTGCACGTATAGACCCACAAGGTGGAGGAAGCGTCGATGGAAAGAATCGCAACGAGCACGCCAGACCTCACGCAAGAGAACATCGAGAAGATCGCAGCTCTCCTCCCTGATGTGGTGACCGAGGCGGTAGGGGAGGATGGCCAAGTTCGACGCGCCATCGACTTCGACGCCCTGCGTGAAGACCTTTCCAGAGACATCGTCGATGGTCCCCGCGAGCGTTACCAGTTCACCTGGCCCGGCAAACGGTCCGCTAAGGCTGAGGCCCGCGCTCCTTTCGACGGGACCCTTCGTCCCTGCCCGGAGAAGTCCAAGGACTGGGACACCACCCAGAACGTCTACATCGAGGGCGACAACCTCCAGGCCCTGAAGCTCATGCGTGAGACCTACGCGGGTAAGGTAAAGCTCATCTACATCGACCCGCTGCGTATGGACGATGGTGAAAACTGTCTAAGCGGGCTGGCGCACGCAGCGTGACGATCGGCGCCCGCGACCTGCGGCTCAGGCGGGACGACGCGTGGCGTCCCCGCCGGCGGCCCCTGCGGTCCCCTGGACAGCTCCGCCGGCCCTGGCCGGAAGAGCGGGGCGGTCGCACGCGACGGGCGCGCACACGGAGGGCCATGGGTCGGGAACGGGTTGCCGGGAAGGGAAGCCAACCAACCGCAGGTAGGAGTCTCCGGCGCACCCGAGGGGCAGCCACCAATCCAATGGGTTGGGAGGAGAGGCAGAAGGTCAATGGGACGCTCGGGACATCCAAGTTATGGACAGTTCATCCAATGGACCGTACCGCCCTACAATACCGGCCATGACTTCGTGTACGACGATGACTTCGCGCAGACACGAGCAGACTACGACACCGAGAATGGCGAGCTGGATGAGGAGGGCGGCCGCCTGGTGGCCAATCCAGAGTCAAACGGTCGCTTCCACTCCGATTGGTGCTCGATGATCTACCCGCGGCTGCTACTGGCGCGCGACTTGTTGTCTGAAGATGGGGCAATTTTCATCAGTATCGATGACAACGAAGTGGCAAATGTAACAAAGATTTGCGATGAAATCTTTGGAGCGTCATGTTTCGTGTGCAACGCAATTTGGCGTTCTTCTGATAATAGTAACAATGACGCTAAACAGTTCTCAAATAATCATAATTATACATTAATCTATTCTAAGATGCCAGGCTGGCGTCCAGAGCTTGAACAAGATGAGGCAAAGCGGAAGCACTTCGCAAATCCAGATGGGGATCCAAGAGGGCCCTGGTTCGACGGGAATCCTTTGAATTCACCAAACTATCGCGAGAATCTACGTTTTGATATTCCATCGCCGAATGGAGGTGTGATACATCCTCCGAAGAATGGATGGCGGTGGTCGAGGGAAACTCTTAAGGCCAAGATGGTGTCGGGTGAGATCTATTTCAACAAAGATGGTACGGGGATTAAGAGGAGAACATATCTTGCGGACATGAAGGGGCTGCCACCCTCGTCACTTTGGACGGATTTGGAGAAAACAGGACATAATAGACAGGCAAAATATGAACTTCTGGAACTCATTTCAGAAGACGTGTTCGACACCACGAAGCCAGTTAAACTTATCAATTATATTATAGGCTTGGTACCGAATAGCTCCGATTGTATAGTCGTAGATTTCTTCTCTGGTTCTGCAACAACTGCAGAAGCGGTAATGAGGAGGAATGCTAGTGATTTTGGGAGCAGGAGTTTCATTTGCATCCAGTACCCCGATGACTTAGATGATGAGTTGTCCAAGGCATCGAATGATAAGAAAGCCCGTTTACGAAACGCAATCGGATTGTGCGACGAGTTAGGCGAAGAACACGTTCTTTCTGTAGTGGGCGAGGAGCGCATCCGGCGCGCGGGGGAGAAGATTAAGGGCGAGGTGGAGGAAGTCAACCGCCAGGCGAAGATTGGCGAGGAGCCAAAGCAGGTGCCGGACATCGGCTTCCGCGTCTTCCGCGTGGACTCGTCCAACTTCCAGGACGTGCGGCGCCAGCCGGACCAGCTGGGCCAGCAGCAGCTCTCGCTCTTCACGGACAACCTGAAGCCGGACCGCACGGCCGAGGACCTCCTCTTCCAGGTGCTGCCCAAGTTCCGCATCCCGTACAGTGCAAAGACTCAGGTGCGGAACATCTGCGGCAAGAAGGTCTTTGACGTCAACGACGGTCAACTCATGGCGTGTCTTGACGTTGAGGTCGGGAATGCCGTTATCGAAGCAATCGCGAGGATGCGGCCGCTCTACGCCGTGTTCCGCGACGCCTCCATGGCGAACGACGCGACGGAGGCCAACTTCGAGGAGCTCTTCAAGACCTACAGCCCAGATACCATCCGCAGAGTCATCTAGGTGGCAGCCATGCAGTTCAAGTTCAAGATCCAGCAGTACCAGACCGACGCCGCAAAGGCCGTGACGGACGTGTTCCAGGGGCAGCCCAACGGCGACCCCCTGTACTACCTGCGCGACGTTGGCGTGGCGCCGCAGGGGCAGCTCTTTGGCGCCTCTCAGCTGCAGGCGACGGAGGGCTACGGCAACGCGGACGTGGTTCTCTCCGACGAGCAACTGCTGGAGAACGTGCGCAAGGTGCAGCGGGCCAACCATCTGCCGGAGTCTGGCGAGCTTGTCCACAAGACCGGGCGCGTGCAGCTGGACGTGGAGATGGAGACCGGCACCGGCAAGACCTACGTGTACACCAAGACCATGCTGGAGCTGAACCGCCTGTACGGCTGGAGCAAGTTCATTGTGGTGGTGCCGTCCATCGCCATCCGCGAGGGGGTGTACAAGAGCCTCAAGAACACGGAGCAGCACTTCTTTGAGCAGTACGGCAAGACCGTGCGCTACTTCATCTATGACAGCAAGCGGCTGGGTGAGTTGGACGCCTACTCTGAGAGCCCTGACGTCAACGTCATGATCATCAACATGCAGGCCTTCAACGCGTCGTTCAAGGAGGGCGGGCGCTCCAAGGAGGCGCGCATCATGTACTCCGAGCGCGACGAGTTCGGCAGCCGCCGGCCCATAGACGTGATTGCGGCCAACCATCCCATCGTGATCCAGGACGAACCTCAGAAGATGGGCGGCAAGGCCACGCAGGACGGCATCGGTCGCTTCAAGCCGCTGTTCTGCCTCAACTACTCCGCCACGCACGCGGAGCACCACAATGAGGTCTATGCGCTGGACGCGGTAGACGCCTACAACCAGCGGCTGGTCAAGCGCATTGAGGTAAAGGGCTTTGAGCTGAAGGGCCAGCGCGGCACGGACGAGTACCTCTACCTGCAGGACGTTCTGGTGACCAAGAACCACGAGCCGCAGGCAGTGATTGAGCACAACCGTATTGGAGCGACGGGCGTGCGGCGCGTGGTGGGGCGGTTCGATACGGGGGACAGCATCTACGACGCGTCCGGCGACACGCGCCTGGAGGCCTACCGTGGTTATACCATCGCGCCCGACGGCATTGTGCCAGACATGGACGACCGGCCCGCAAGCGTCACCTTCCTCAACGGCCTGACGCTGACCAAGGGCGAGGTGTACGGCGACTCCGCCGGCAAGGACATGAGCCGCGTGCAGATTCGCGAGACCATTCGCAGCCACCTTGAGAAGGAGCAGGCGCTCTTCGTGCGCGGCATCAAGTGTCTGACGCTCTTCTTCATTGACGAGGTGGCCAAGTACCGCGCCTACGGCGACGACGGCGAGAAGCTGACCGTTGGCTACGGCAAGGTCTTTGAGGAGGAGTACGCGGCGGAGGTGGAGCGTTTCCTTGCGGAGCGGATCGTCTCCCCGGAATACGCCGCCTACCTGCGCGGCATTGACGTGCACGACACGCACAAGGGCTACTTCTCCATAGACAAGAAGGGCCACAGCGTGGACAGCAAGGTCAAGCGTGGCAGCGACGAGTCCGATGACGAGAGCGCCTACGACCTGATTCTGAAGGACAAGGAACGGCTGCTCTCCTTTGCCGAGCCCACGCGGTTCATCTTCAGCCACTCCGCACTGCGCGAGGGCTGGGACAACCCCAACATCTTCCAGATTTGCACGCTGAAGCACTCCGACTCCGAGACGGGCAAGCGGCAGGAGGTTGGGCGCGGTCTGCGCCTGTGCGTGAACCAGGAGGGCGAGCGGCAGGACCTGCAGACCCTGGGCGAGCAGGAGGTGCAGGCCGTCAACGTGCTGACGGTCATCGCGTCGGAAAGCTACGCCAGCTTCACCAAGAGCCTGCAGAGCGACATCCTGAGCGAGCTGCACGCGCGGCCCAAGGAGGTCACGAAGAAGCTGTTTGCGGGCTTCACCCTGCGGAACGAGGCCGGCGTGGAGTACACCCTCACCGATGCCGACGCGGAAGAGATTGTGTACGCGCTGGTCAGCAACCGCCTGGTGGACAAGAAGCACCAGCCCACGCAGAAGTTCCGCGATGAGGGGCTCTCCGGCATTGCGGACGAGGACCTGTCCGAGCACCTGGACGGCTTTACCAAGCAGATCGAGGCGCTGGTGAAGAGCGTGTACGACCCGCACGCGCTGGACGGCATGTTCCAGAACGGCCTGCGCACCAAGGTCACGCAGAACAAGCTCAACGCCAACTTCAAGAAGCGCGAGTTCCAGGACCTGTGGCAGCGCATCAACCACAAGCACGCCTATACGGTGGACTTTGACGAGAACGAGCTGCGCGCCGCGGCCATAAAGAACATTGACGAGCACCTGCGCGTGAGCAAGCTGACCTACCAGCTGATGGTTGGCGGGCAGAAGGCCAAGGCGTCGCGCGAGGAGCTGGAGGCAGGCAGCCAGTTTGCGGTGAGCCGCAGCCACACGGAGGAGCTGGGTGGCGTCGGTGTGTCTTCCAGCGTGACGTACGACCTGCTGGGCGAGGTGGCGCAGGGCGCGGCGATTACCCGACGGAGCGCCGCGGCCATTCTGCAGGGCATTCACCCGCAGAAGTTTGCCATGTACGCGCAAAACCCGGAGGAGTTCATTGCCAAGGTCAGCCAGCTGATAGTGGAGGCCAAGGCGTCCATGATCGTGGACCATATCACCTACCACCAACTGGACGAGACCTACGACAGCGAGATCTTTGCCGAGCACATGCCGGAGGATGCGAGCCGTGCGTACGACTCCAAGAAGGGCGTGCAGAACTACGTGTTCCCGGATTCTGCCGGCGAGCGCGCGTTTGCAGAAGGACTCGACGCGGGTGACGAGGTTGTGGTGTACGCCAAGCTGCCGCGCGCGTTCAAGATTCCCACGCCGGTGGGCAACTACGCGCCGGACTGGGCCATCGCCTTCCGCAAGGGGAGCGTGAAGCACGTCTTCTTTGTGGCCGAGACCAAGGGCTCGCTGGATTCCCTGCAGCTGCGCGGCGTGGAGGACGCTAAGATTCGCTGTACCAAGGAGCTGTTCCGCGAGATGAGCGCCTCGGACGTGACCTATGACGTGGTGACCAGCTACTACGAGCTGATGCAGCGGGTGATGCGGTAGGGTCTAGCCAACGCTAGGCGTCACGGTGAACGACCCTGCCGTTTGGCGGGGACGGTCTGCAAAGGTCGACCTCACCAGAAGGCGCCAAACGGCCGATCTGGGGGGCGATGGCGCCCAAGCCCATCGGAGGCGTCCGCGGGGCTCAAAACCCCTCCGGCGCGTTTGCCCAGCTAGAAGGGCCTGCCGCGTTACTTCGCAGGGGTGCTGTATCCCCACGGTGGAGCGCGGGCACCCGCAAAACCCCAGCTAGACGGCCCGGCCCTGTGGTGCCTTTTCTCTGCCGGGCGGGGAGGGCGCCGAAATTCATAGGGTCCTACCTGCGCGTTTGTCGGGCACGAAAACGCCCGTACGCAGTTCCGGCACCCCAAAATCCGTCCCTATAACTTTGATATGCCGCGCAAAAGGCCAGATAAATCTAGCGTGATGGCTGGCGAAAGTGACTTATAGGGACGGATTGCGGGGTGCGCCGTGCGTGCACTGGGAGTGAAGGCGAGCCTGGGGGCCAACGGCCAAGCGTTGCCGTGGCGTGGGCGCGGGGAATGAGGCGCGGGGTGCCGCGCACTTTGTGCTGAACAGCGGCAAGGTGATGCCGCGGCGGCACTGCCCCTTGTCTCTCACCAACGCTAACGCCACATCGAGACAGACAAGGCCCCAGCCGGCCCGATTTCGTCTTGAACGGGTGTCAACACCACTTCGAGACAGGGCCTGACCGAATGGAGGCCCACTATGTCTCGGTGTGGTGCAAGTGAACGGCCCTGCCGTTCGGCAGGTAGTTCAACCGATGCTGATCATTGCTGTCTCTGCATGATGCAGGCCACTCTCACGGATGGCCCGTTCTCGCGCTCACTCTTCAATTGGCTCTCTACCCGATGCGTGTTGTCGCCTTGGCTAATCATGAGACCTGCGCTTCAGGAGTACCGACATCAATATCATGTCCTCGTCCGTCACAGGTTCTCCCGCTTCCCTGCACGACTCGATGTAGCGGAGCATTTCCGTTTTGTTCTCTCGGCTGCTCGCGCGCTTTAGCGTGCCGTCAACGAACTCGTCGTCATCGCGGATTGCCCGCAAGGCGCGATCGAGCTCTGCGTCGATTCCGTCCAGAGGCATTAGAGCCCCCTTTAGTCTATGAGCTGCCGACCCATGAACTCGTAGGAGCTAGACCCCAGGTTCTTGAAAGTATAGTAGTAGTCCCCGACGGCTTTGCTCACTACCCCTCGCTTGCGATCTTCGTCCGAGAGGCTGGTGTTGAGGATATGCATTACTGCAGTTGGAAGGGCCTGCCGTTTGACAGGGTCGTTCAACGCAAAACTGGGTGTACGTAACTCATCCCCTTTGACACGTTTGCCCAGTTGAGAATCGCGGCGCGTGCGAGTTCCGTACACCCATTTCAGGTGTCTGATGGACGGGGTGCGCTAGGCGTTGCGGCTGCGCTCCATGTCCTGGCGGATCAGGCGCTTCACGTAGCCCTGCTTGTTGGGCTGCGAGTCGAGCCACTCCCACAGGTCGGACTCGGCGGGGTAGAAGGTGACGAGGGTGCGCTTCAGTGACGCCTTGTACTTCCGGTCCGCCTTGCGCTGCGCGTCCGTCTGCGGCATGGCTACCCCCGCCTTTCGATTGCGGCCCTGATTATGGCGACGATTCCGAATCCTATGACCGCCGCTAGTACTGACAGTGCGAAGTTCATTTGAGTCTCCTATCGTGTTGGTACAATCCTCGCCACTTCGTAGATATCAATGGCAATGGAACGGCCCGATGCGTCTTCTACGTACACGTACGGAACTTCATCAGGCTCCAGATTCGCTGGTCTGTCAACGCCCGAAATCCAACCAGTAACGGTAGCGCCATCTGTCAGCCTCAGCTCTGCGGCCGTACCGACATATGGCCATATCTCACGTGAGGTCATGATTGTTCCTTACTCCGTACCGGGAATCTATGGGCACCGCCGTTGTTCCTATGTTGCAATTCTACATAGGAAGTAGTCGTCGAGCGACCTTGCCGCGCGGCAGGATCGTTCGACCTTTCTTCTAGAGCAGGTCAAGCATGACGTCGTCGTATGGCGTCGCGTCAAGCTCCGCAAGAGCCTGGTCGACCCCGGCCTTGTACTTGGCGTAGCTCTCTCTGGCCTTATCGGGGGCGGCGTCGGTGAGTTCGTACTCGTATGCGTTGTCTACTGTTCGATACCAGCTCTTGTTCCTCATCCAGTAGATCATGTCCGGTGTGACCACCGCAGGCCCCTTTCTTGAGGAAGGTCTTCATGGCGCGGCGCACGTGTTTGGCCTGCTGGCCACCATGTTAGTTGAGCGACCCTGCGGTTTGCCAGGACCATTCCATTCATCGCCCCGACTGTCTCTTGGCGCCTGCAACGTGCCTCTGGTAGTCCAGTAGCTCGGTCAAGCGCGAGACCACCGCGCACGAATGCGTAGTGGAGCAGTCTGTTGAGGAAGTCGTCACAACGTCGCTTGAGGTCTGGGCGGAGGTTCTGGAGGCCATCAAGCAGAATCGGGGTACGAGTTATTGGAACTCCCATCAGACAAGAATGCCCCCGGTCAGCGACATGCCCCGTCGAAAGGCTAGGGATTGCTGCCGAGGGCTCCAAAAAGAGGACAGGGGGACGCAGGTGCGTATGTCTGCCTTTTTGGATTGTACCCTGATGCTGCCAGGACGTTCCTTCCCGTTCTCATTGCACTGGTGATTAGTGCTCAACAATTACGTTTTCGTATTCAAAGACTAGCTTCCTGCATTGGAGTCGATTCTTGGCGTACTAGAGGCCGCGCTAGTACGAAATGCTGCGGAAGAGCTCATGCTGGGCTTCGCGCTTGCCGGTCAGGATTTACTTGAGGCAGACGGATGTCACCGGCTCGTACGCGAAGCTCAAGAAGTGCGGCGGGTGATCACACGCGTAAGCAACGTCGGACTCGCGTCGGATGATGGAGCCCAAGAGTCCATTGGAGGTGTCTACGGGGCTTAGAACGCCTCTGGTACGTTTGCCCAGCTAAAAGGGCCGCCGCGTTCCTTTGCAAGGGTGCTGTATCTCCACGGTGGAGCAGGAGCACCCACAAAACCCCAGCTAGACGACCTGGCGCCATGGTGCCTCTTCTCCACTGGGCGGGGAGGGCGGTCAAATTCACGGGTCCCTACCTGCGCGTTTATCGGTCACGAAAACGCCCGTAAGCAGTTTCGGCACCCCAAAATCCGTCCCTATAAGTCACTTTCGTCAGACATTACGCCAGATTTATCTGGCCTTTTGCGTGGCATATCAAACTTATAGGGACGGATTTCGGGGTGCGTTATGTGTCTACGAGAAGCGAGGGCGAGCTCTGAGACCTGCGGCTAACCGTTGCCGCGTCGTCGCCGAGTGGAATGTGGCACGGGGTGCTGCGCACCTTGGGTTAAATGACGTGTCGCGGCGGCACTGGGCGTTGTCTGGAACCGACGTCAACACCACATCGAGACCAACGAGGCACCTAGGTGGCCCGATTCCGTCTTGAACGGGTGTCAACACCACTTCGAGACAGGAGCTGGCGGATTGGAGGGCCATTATGTCTCGAAGTGATGTTGTTCCCTGGTCAGCGATATGCCCCGTCGAAGGTTGGGGGTTGCTGCCAAGTTCACCGGGCCAAGCGAGTGCAAGCAGTGCTCGGCCCCGCATTCCTCATGAGAACGCCGCCGATCGTTGTCTTTGTCTAGAGTTCCACCACGACGCCCGTGCCCAGCTCGATTGCGCGATGCGCGTATTCGTTGAGCTTCTCGTAGAGCACCCGAAGTCTGCCGGTTGCCAGGCCTTCTGTCATCTGGTCTTCCAGCCAAACGGACAGCTTCTTGCACTTGTCTGCGTCGAAGAAGTCTATGTCGCCGTAGTCGAGCAGGGCGTCGCAAAGCGCGTCCACGGGCTCTAGGAAGTTCGCCTCGAGCAAAGGAGAATCGCTCTCCTGCAGCTGGTAGACCTCCACCTCGCTGCCGCTCCCGTCCTTCGGGCACGGGATACACCCGTACCAATGCATGTTCTTTAGAGAGAGGAATAGTTCGAACTTCATGGCTACATTTCCTCCCTATTGAGAACCCGAAGCCTTCTCTCAATATGCCGGCTGGCACCGCTCACCGAGTTCTAGGCTGTAGTATTTCAGAGTACCGCGAGTGAGGTAGTGCAATGCGTGAGGGCGGCTCGGGAGCGAAGGGCAGTGCAGCATGAAGGAGCAGGTCAACGTCTGCGACAAGAACGGAATGGTCATCGGCCGGGCAACCTTGCAGAGTGCGCAGAAGGCCCAAGCACGTTGGCCTGAAGGCCTTGTTCTGCTGCTCACCTATGATGAGCTGCGTGTCAATGCGTTGGCAGAAGACATTCCAACGAAGGCCGACAACCCTATTGTGAACTTGGATGCATACGCCCAGAAGCATTTTGGATGGAAAGTAGCGCCAGGTCATGCGGGCGCTGGGAAGACTCAAGGGTCCGGCAAGAGTCATAAAGCGAAGAAGGGCAAGCATCGGAAAATCAAGGGTGGGGGTGTCGTTCGCCCGGCGAGTAGCAGTTGGGTCGGAGGCGGAGAGTCTATCGCGCTCTACATGCAGCAGCGGGCCACAAACGCGTCTGACGGGTCGGCGAGGCCGCGGGATGTTGATCACGACAGCCCTGGGACCGAGCCATGGCTTCACAGCGTGAGCATACGTCCACGCTCAAGAGGCGCTCATGACCACGGTGGTCATGCCATCGCACCGGCGGACACGTCGCGTTCGCGTGCGTTTGAGTTCGAGAGGCTGGAGTCCAGCCACAGCTACAAGCCGGTTACAAGTCCGAGCGCAGATGCATCACGGAGTGCTGACGGAATTGGAGAAGCAAACCCT
The DNA here is from genome assembly GCA_900314495.1 of uncultured Olsenella sp. Lineage (GTDB taxonomy): Bacteria > Actinomycetota > Coriobacteriia > Coriobacteriales > Atopobiaceae > Olsenella_K. The sequence continues at coordinate 116,683 of OMVJ01000001.1, read as the reverse complement.
ATAAACTCTGCGGAGCCGATTATGGTTCCCGTAATTGACCGACACGACATGCCAGTGCAAAGGGTTAGTTCCGACGTTGCGCAGGCCATGCTCAAGGAGCTCCCATCTGGCCTGGCGAAGTTGGATAAACATGGTGGCGTGCGGCTGAGCATTTCTCGCGAGGCGATTCCAGCTGGTCCAGGCGATTTGCTCTATCGGCTGAAGAGGTACTGCAACAACCAGAAGAACGCCATGTACCGCCACGCCAGGGAGAACGACAGGAAGCGCAGCGGGAGGTAAGGCGCGACAAGGGTATTGCTGGCCAGGTCAGGAGGGTGCGATGGGCGAGTACTTTACGTGGGTGAACCCGAAGCGGCGTGAGCACATCGACATTGAAGGCAACGTCTTTGATGACGCTGGCTTCTTGTTTGGTGTTGCGTGCTGCCAGCCGTGCCTGACCACGGACGCCGCCTGCACGCTCGTTGGCAGCCTGTGGCACGGCAATCCCGTCCTGTTCATGGGCGACTATTGGCCGTATGAGAGACGCGGTGCACAGCATCCGCTGACTCGGCTGTTCGATGGCCATCCTTATGTGGACGCGCTCGATCACTTCAAGAACGTGACGGGAGTCTTCCCACAGGCTCGCGGCAAGGTGTACCCAGACTATCAGCACGCTGGTGACTCGGAGATACCTGAAGTTCCGTATGACGGGCCGTTCGACGTCGAGGTCAAGCATCAGCGGTACTTTGTCAACCGTACGCGGCATGAGTACGTTGACCGCGACCTCGCGCCTCTGTGGTACGTCTTTTGGGACGAGGGGACGGGTTACGGCAACAAGCGGCTGGATCCCATGCCGGCCCTTTATTGTCCGGGCCGGATTGGTGACGAGTGGCGCGGGCGCTGGTGTACGGACGTTGTTGACGCGTCGAATGAGCAGCCGCCGGCGGGGTACAGGAATGTGTCCGCGGAGGCTTGTGAGGACACGGGCCGCATTGATGGGGCGACCGTGACGCTGGGAGACTCTGAGGTGCGGGCGATTCTTGATAGCCCAGGGTTTGAGCGGGCGTTGCGGGTGCGGGGCATTGTGTCTGCCGAGGGTAAGAGCGCGGTGCTGACTGGTGCCTTGGACGTGATTGCGGAGCTGGTCGAGGGGTAGGCAATGGCGTGGGGTGGCCTTCCCATGTGGCCGATACAATCTAGCGCCGATTGTATCGTTTACGTGCTAGAACCGCAGTTCGACGCGATTTAACGCAACAACCCAGCCCCGTTTGTATCGTGTCGAACGATACAAACGGGGCTGGGTTGTATCAACGCCCGCGAGCCACGTCGGTTAGCTCGCAGCCACCGCAAAGTTTGCCGTCACAATCCCGTCCAGCTGCTGGCGAATCTCGGCAAAGCCCCGGTTCAGGTCCAGCGTCCTCACGCTTGTGCGGTTGCCGCTCATGAGGTAGCTGGCATCCGGCTGCAGGGCGTCGTCCGTGCGCGCGTAAAGCAGCCTGCCGACTACCGTGTGCGTGGGGTCCGACAGGCTGGCCTGCTCATCCTTCACGTAAATGCAAATTGGATACAGATTGGCGGCGTGCACCGGGCGGGCGCCGCGGTGCTACTGCAGGTTGTGCTGGTAGTATTTGGCGTCGATGATCAGGGTCTCATTCCTCTTGCGCAGGGTGATGTCGGTCCGCATGGCCGGCAGGAAGGTGTCCCGCGCCGTCCAGTACCCAGTAGGGTGGGCGCAGCCGATGCCTACGAGGCGACCTTCGAGTCCCTGAGATTTGGCGAGTCATGCGCGCGAGCAGCATGGGAGGTTGGCACGCGATGGGGGACGCAATGAAAAGCGCAAAGGGAATCAAGAGGATCACCATCGTCGGGGCATCTGGCTTTGTCTCGCGCGACATGGCCTTCCGTGAGCGCTTCACGGTGTCGGCGGATTCCATTTCATACGTTTTGAAGCCACGAGCCGAGGATTCGGTCCTTGCGCCAAGGAGCTGGTCCTACAAGACGGACCGGGCGGATTTCCAGCGGATGTACCTTGGGCTTTGCGAAGAACTTATAACGTTGTTCCGGCGCGGGGATGTCTCGATGGCGAATGACGCTGGGACGGTTGCTATTACGGCGTCCTTCACGGACGGAAGCCACGAGCGCCATGAGTATGATGCTTTGACAGAGAATCTTGGTGGCCTCTTCGGGACTCTGGACAAGATGCGCCCACCCTGCGAGGAGCCTCCCATCATGGGGCCTTGGCTCGTGCGTCGCTGAGTGTGCGGGTACCAAGCACTTGGAAGGTGCGCCCCCCTCAGCCGACCACGGTCGGAATGACCATACGGCCCGTTCCTCCCGCCACGCGAACGACCTCGTCCACAAGCCGCTGTGCCGCCTCGCGCACGTAGTCATCCGTGGTGGCCTCGTTCCCCTGCACGATGAAGAATGCCCGCGTGGTCGAGGGGAGCGTGGCGGTTTTGTTGACCTGCCGGACCTCCAGGCGGCAAAGCACCTCGTTCGCGTCGTCGCAGTAGGAGTACTCGCCGGCGGCGACGGGCACGGGCTCGCTCTCTCCCAGCGGCACGTAGCGCTCCGTGCCATCGGTGATGCGCAGGGTGACGTTGCCGTCCACGTGGTCCAGGTCATGCGCGCCAAGGGCCAGCCGCGTCTCCATGGAGATGATGTTGTAGAGGTCCACCACCTTGTTGATGGAGGGCGAAGTACCCCTCTTTACCAGCAGTTTTATGAGCGTGTTGGGCGCGGGGACGTTGTGCTTGCGTCGCACGTGCGCGTGGTCGTGCAGAATGTGGAAGCCCTCCAGCACGGGGTCCGCGTGCAGGCCCTGGCCGGTCCACCGGTCGACGAGGGCTGCCAGGCGCCGCGTGCGCTCCGCCTCCCAGTCTGGGCTGACAGTCTGATTGTCAAACCCCTCTACCACGGCGAAGACGATCTTCACGCCAAGGTCCAGCACCTGCTGCTCAACATAGAAGTCCATGGCCATGCCTCCTGTACGGTGTGCGCTTCGCTGCGTTTGCGTACAGACAAACCTAGCCCAGGTGGCAGGCAAACGTGCAACGGATATTCTCGAACACTGGCTATCGAAATGAGACAGGGGAGACGTACCCTCTGTCTCATTGCGTGTGGGGCGGGGTGCAGCGGTGGCACCCCGCCCGGTTCCCGGCGCTACTCTTCGGGCCCCATCCCGTCCAGGCTCTGCATGAACTGGTCAATCTCCGCGCCCAGGCGGCGGGACTCCTCAATTTCCGCCTCAACCGCTCGAAGGGACTGCGGCGAGAGGGTTCCCGCGCGGCAGATTCCTGCCAGCTCCGAGTTGATTGCGGTAAGCAGCAGCAGGTCGAGCAGCCGCGCGTCCTGCCCGCGCGCGGCGGAGAGCACCGCGATGATGGTGGAGGCAACGTCGCTCAGGATCGTGCCGATTGCCTGGTCGTCCAGGCCGGTGGGCAGGTACTCAGGCCTCTCCGCCAGGGAGTAGACCAGCGCGTGCTGCGCGTCGCGGAAGGTCTGGTAGTCCACGTCCAGCAGCTCGTTCAGGCCCAGCGAGCCACCGATGCTCTGGAGGAAGCTCTGGCCGTTCTGCATGCGTTCTTCTTCGCTTTCTTGCATGTGTGTGCCTTTCTCTTGCCAGCGGGAGCGCGCCCGCCGGCGGTTTGCTTGCATGGGTTTTCAAGGAACGTGGGTGGAGCTGCGTTTTGGAAGATGAGCTGACCAGCCGGCGCGAACCTAACGCGTCGGGGTGGCGCCGTGGCGTGCGGGAGTTCAGCGCCAATCGCGCGCAAACACTCGCGCGCACCAAAGCGGTGCCGCAGAAGCGGGAGCGTATGGGTTGTTGGGAACGTTACGAGAAAACCGGAGTGATACCTCAGTCACTCAACGGTGCCGCCTCGAATTCAACTCCATCACTATAGCACATTTGTGAAGGCTCGCGCGCAGGCTTGGACAGCGCGGGGCCTGCGACCTTACACTCATTGCTCGTCGGCTGGTTTTCAGTTCGTTGGGCGGAGGTCACATGCAGGCCTACAAACCAAGAGGCACGTGCTCGCGCGAGATAGATTTTGATGTGCGCGACGGCAAGATCGGCGAGGTGCGCTTCGTAGGCGGCTGCCCCGGCAACGCCCTCGGCCTGGCAGCCCTGCTGCACGGCATGAGCGTGGACGAGGCCATTGCTCGGCTGGACGGCATTCGCTGCGGCAGGCGCAGCACCTCGTGCCCGGACCAGCTGGCGCAGGCCCTCAAGCAGTACAAGGCCGCTGCGGGGGAGTAACGGCCGGTGCACGCCTGGTCTTGGGCAGGTGGCGGTTGCGCACAGGTGGCCTACCGTGTAAGAATACCTGAAAGCCACGAAGAGTTGCAAGCCATTGAACTGCGATTGTAGCAGGTGTGGCTTCGTGGAAGTGCACCCGGGTGGCCATGCGTGCGCCGCTCCACAGCCGCGCTCCGTCCCGTCTCGCGCCGGCCGCGCCCGCCCCACCCAATGAGACAAAAGGACCGTCCCCCTGTCTCATGTGCTAGCATGTTGCAAATTGTTTACGTTAACCTCGGCCGTTCCGGAGGCTTCACTTGGATGAAGTAGACGTCAACGCAAAGAAGGCGGCTCGCGGGCAGCAGGGCACCAACGCGCCCGTCTCGCTGTCGGACAGGAGCCAGGCCTGGTACACCAACGCGCGTGAGAAGGACTGGTACATCCTGCGCGAGCTGGTGAGCAAGGACTTCAAGCTCAAGTACCGCCGCAGCGCGCTGGGCGTGGCGTGGAGCGTGCTCAACCCGCTGCTCATGATGATTGTCATGTCGGCGGTCTTCTCGTCCTTCATGCGCTTCAACGACCCGTCGCTGGGCAACTTCCCCTGCTACCTCATTCTGGGCAACACGGCCTTCCAGCTCATGGCGGACGCCACCAGCACGGGCATGGGGTCCATCATCGGCGCGTCGGCCCTGCTCAAGAAGGTCAAGATCAACCGCTACGTCTTCCCGGTAGAGAAGGTGCTCTTTGCGGGCGTGAACTACGGCTTCTCGCTCATTGCTGTGGCGCTGGTCATGGTCTTCTTCCGCGTCCCCGTCACGCCGCTCATTCTGCTCCTGCCGGTGGCGGTGTTTCTGCTGCTGGTGTTCTGCGTTGGGCTTTCCCTGCTGCTCTCCGCGGCGTCGGTCTTCTTCCGCGACGTCATTCACCTGTGGAGCGTCGTCATCACCGCGTGGACCTACGCCACGCCCATCTTCTACTCCGCCAACATCCTGCCCGGCTGGATGGCGACCTTCGAGAAGTTCAACCCCATGTACCTGTACATCACCTTCATTCGCGAGGTCACCATGTGGAGCACCATGCCCTCGCCCAAGCTCATTCTTGCGTGCTGCGGCTTTGCCTTCGGCGCGCTTCTCGTTGGCTGGCTCGTCTTCCGCAAGAACGAGCACAAGTTCATTCTCTTCATCTAGGGGGCTCGCGTGGCACAAAACGCACAGGACAAGGCCCCAAGCTGGGACTTCAGGCTCTTGGCATCGGCCGACCACGGCATTGTGGGCGAGGACAACCTCTTCTTTGACGCGGAGGTCACCCAGGGCGACGAGCGGGACTACCGCTACCACTACACCTGGGTCAACGACGCCGACCCCACGGAGATCGGCGACGACACTGAGCGCGAGCGCAGCACCTTCGGCTTCATTGCGCCGCACGTGGGCGACTTCACGCTCACCTGCGTGGTGCGCCGCGTCAGCGACGACCAGACCGTCACCAAGACGGCTCCCATGCACTTCACTGACGGCAGCGAGCTCCGCCGCACCTACGTGTACGACCCCAACGAGGAGTCCGTCATCAAGGTGGACGACGTCTCCATGGTCTTCAACATAGCTTCGGAGCAGTTCAACTCCCTCAAGGAGTACTTCATCGCCCTCATGCGGCACGAGCTCAAGTTCAAGGAGTTCCGCGCCTTGGACCACATAAACTTCGAGGTCAAGCGCGGCGAGGCCTTTGGCCTGGTGGGCACCAACGGCTCCGGCAAGTCCACCATGCTGAAGATCATCGCCGGCGTGCTGGAGGCCTCGGAGGGCAAGTGCACCGTAAACGGCACCATAGCCCCCCTCATCGAGCTTGGCGCCGGCTTCGACATGGAGCTCACTGCCAAGGAGAACATCTACCTCAACGGCGCCCTGCTGGGCTACCGCAAGGACTTCATTGACGAGCACTTCCAGGACATCGTGGACTTCGCGGAGCTGCAGGACTTCATGGAGATGCCGCTCAAGAACTACTCCTCCGGCATGGTGGCGCGCATCGCCTTCTCCATCGCCACCATAACGGAGCCGGATATCCTCATTGTGGACGAGGCGCTCTCCGTGGGCGACTTCCTCTTCCAGCAGAAGTGCGCCCGCCGCATTCGCCAGCTGGTGGAGTCCAACCATGTGACGGTCCTCTTGGTGAGCCATGACATCAACCTGGTGGAGCGCATGTGCGACCGCGTGTGCTGGATCGAGAAGGGACACCAGCGCATGCTTGGCCCCACGGCCGAGGTGTGCGCGGCCTACAAGGGGCTGGGGGAGTAGCATGGCCCGCATAGACGTGACGCTGGTGGTGCCCTGCTACAACGTGGAGCCCTACCTGGACCAGGCCCTGACCTCCGCGGAGCAGAACGACCGCTGCAACCTGGAGATCATCGCCATCAACGACGGCTCCACGGACGGCTCTTTGGCCATCATGCGGGAGCACGCGGCCCATGACGCGCGCATTCGCGTGATAGACAAGCCCAACAGTGGCTACGGCGCCAACTGCAACATTGGCTTTGCCTCCGCGCGCGGCACCTACCTGGCCATTCTGGAGCCGGACGACTACGTGCGCCCCCACATGTACGACCGCCTGTACGAGTTTGCCCTGCGCTACGCCCAGCCGGACATTGTGAAGTCCGCCTACTGGAACGTGACGCAGTCCCCCGCGGGCGAGGTGGAGGCGCCCTGCTCCTACTTCAACTGCGTGTTCCCGCCGCACCAGCCCTTCCGCATTGCTGAGGAGCCCACGCTCATTCAGCAGCACCCCTCCATCTGGTCTGCCCTCTACCGGCGGGACTTCATAGACCGCCGGGGCATCCGCTTCAAGGAGGTTCCGGGCGGCGGATGGGTGGACACGCCCTTCCTGGTGCAGACCATGTGCCAGGCGGAGTCCATCGTCTACCTGAACGAGTGCCTGTACTGCTACCGAGAACAGCTGCCGGGCTCATCCAGCGCCTTCAAGCTGTCCGACATGCCCTTCGAGCGCTGGCAGGACATGGCGGACGTCCTGCGCCAGCTGGGCGTGACGGACCGGGGCGTGTGGCAGAGCCTGTACATTCGCGGCTTTGACTACGTGCAGCACGTGGTGGAGAACGGCGGCATGGAGGACCCGCACTACGCGGGCCTGGTTCGTGAGCTCTTTGCCAAGTGGGACCCGGCCCTCATGGACGACCTGCCCGTGGTGGTGCCGGAGCGCAAGCGCCGCTACTACGAGGTGCTGGGCAAGCCCGTGCCGGCGGACCTGGACGCCGTGTACCGCCGCGGCAAGGAGCTGAGCTTCGCCAAGACCCTGCGCTACTACGGCATGGGTGCCTTCCTGGCCCGTGCCCGCGGCGTGGCGGCCCGCAGCGCGGGGGCCGGCGATGGTGAATAGCCCGGAACAGGCGGCCACCGCGGCCGCCCCGTACTTTTCGGTTGTTATGCCCGCCTACAACGCGGAGGCCGGCCTGCGCCAGACGGTTGGCTGCGTGCTTGACCAGACGGAGCGCGACTGGGAGCTCATCATAGTGGACAACGCGTCCACGGACGGCACGGGCGCCATAGCGGACGAGTTTGCCGCGGCGGACGCGCGCGTTCGGGTGCTGCACCTGGGCAAGAACGGTGGCCCGGCGGGCGGCCGCAACGCGGGCATTGCCCAGGCGCGCGGCAGCTACCTGTGGATGCCGGACGCGGACGACCTCTTTGACCCCGACCTTCTGGCCAACGCGCGAGCGGCAATCCAAGGCGCCGGCTTCCCTGTGGACGCCGTGCTCTTTGGCTACGACGAGCGCTACTACGACGACGCCGGCTGCTTCCTGTACAACCACGAGCTGCCCATGCAGGCCGGGGCCTACCAAAGCCCGGACGACTGGCACCGGCTGGTGGCGGGCTGGGAGCGCGGCACCCACTACGGCTACCCCTGGAACAAGGTCTACCGCCTGGGGCACGTTCGCGAGGAGGGCCTGGCCTTCGAGCAGGTGCGCCTCATAGAGGACGTCACCTTCAACGTGGGCTTCTTCCAGAGGGCGGGCGGCGTGGTGGTTGCGGCCGGCACGCCCTACCATTATGTAAAGCGCGAGGGGTCCAGCGTCACCAACGGCAACGCCTACACCGCGGCCGAGTACTGGGGCCTGCACCAGCGCCGCATCCAGCAGCTGGCGGACCAGCTGCGCAGCTGGGGCGTGCTGGACGAGGATGCCCGCGGCATCGTGGGTAGCCTCTACTGCAGGTTCGTGGTCTCCACCGTCATGCGCAGCTTCGTGCCGGGTGACCGGTGGGGTGCCCGCCAGCGCACTGCCTGGCTGCGGCAACTGTTCAATACCCCGCTCTTCTGCGAGCTGGTTCCCGCCGCGCAGGCAAGCCAGAGCCGCACGCTGGCGCTTGCCATTCGCGCCCTGCGGGCCAGGAGCGTGCGTCGCGTCACCGTGATTGGCCATGCGGCCTACCTGGCCCGCGGCAGGGCCTACGGCGCCTTCACCAGAATCCGTTCCGGGAGGTAGCATGTCTCTGCAGCTCAGCATAGGTGTTCCCAGCTACAACGTGGAGAGCTACCTGGAGCACGACCTGGCAACCTACGCGGACCCACGCCTGGAGGGTCTGGTGGAGGTGATCGTGGTGAACGACGGCTCCACGGACGCCACGCACCAGATTGCCCAGGGCTTCGTGGACCGCATGCCAGGCGTCTTCCGGCTCATAGACAAGCCCAACGGGGGCCACGGGTCTGCCGTGAACGCCGCCATGGCAGCCGCGCGGGGCCGCTACTTCCGCGTGATAGACGCGGACGACTGGGCGACCACGGACGCCCTGGTGGAGTTTGCCCGGCGCCTTGAGGGCACGCAGGCGGACCTGGTGTGCGACGTCAAGCGCGAGGTCAACATGGTCACGGGCGCGGAGACCCTCTTCCCGCTGCCCAACGGCCTTCCCCTGGGCCGCCCCGTCCCCATGGAGGAGGCGTGCGCGCGGCCGGACTTCGAGCACCTGGTCATGATCCACACGCTGAGCATCAGGCGGGACCTGCTGGACCGCATTGGCATGCACCTGCTGGAGAAGACCTTCTACGTGGACTTCCAGTACGTGGTGGAGGCCACGCTGGCCGCGGAAGACGTGGAGTTTGTGGACCTTAACGTATACAACTACCTGGTGGGCAACGCCAACCAGAGCGTGGCGGACCAGAGCTACGTGCGCCGCTGGCAGGACCACACCCGCGTCACCATGTACATGTGCGACCTGTACCGCGCGCGGGCGGCGGAGCTGAGCCCGGCCCGGCGCGCCTACCTCAGGCAGCGGGTAAGGCTCATCTGCAACACGCACTACAACATAGCCCTCATCTTCGACCACGACCGCGCCCGTGGCGCCCGGCGGGCCTACGACTTTCGCGCCCGCCTCAAGGCGGAGTACCCAGATATCTTCCGCGCCACGGAGCGGCGCTACTGGGCATCCAGGGCCCTGCACCTGGCGGGCATAGACTCCCAGGAGCGCCTGGACGCGCTCACACACAGGGCCTAGCTGGGACAATTTCTGCGCAGCGCATGCACGAAGCTTGCACGAACGGCATGCGTGGGATAGAGTTAGCCGTGACCTTTAAGCGTGGTACGAGATGCCCGCAAGGCTGGGCGGCATAAAAAAGGCCGCTGCTACATAACGCCTTCTTCTGGATGTCTTGTGCCGGCATGCGTCGGCGGGGCATCCTTTTTTGTGCCCTCGGCGCACAGGCGGTAACGTGCAGGCACGCGAGGAAAGGAGTCGCATGGGAGACGCTAGGCTCAAGGCCACCATCATGGACGGCCAGGCCATGGAGCGGGCGGTTACCCGCATCGCCCATGAGGTCGTGGAGCGCAACGAGGGTGCCCAGGGCATCAAGGTCATCGGCATCATCCGCAGGGGGGAGACCCTGGCGGAGCGCCTTGCGACGGAGATCGAGAAGATCGAGGGCATCCGCCCGCAGATGGGTTCGCTGGACATCAGCTTCTATCGCGACGACGTCATTCGCCGCATCCAGCCGGTGCTCCACGCCACCAACATCCCGTTCGACCTCGACGGTGCCCGCATCGTGCTGGTGGACGACGTGCTGTACACGGGCCGCACGGTGAGGTCCGCCCTCAACGCCCTCATGGACTACGGCCGGCCAAAGTCCGTGCAGCTGGCGGTCATGGTTGACCGCGGCCACCGCGAGCTGCCCATTCGCGCTGACTACGTGGGCAAGAACGTGCCATCCTCGCACGAGGAGGACGTGCGCGTCTGCCTCACGCCCCTGGACGACCACGACGCCGTAGAGATCTGGGACCTTGGCAACAACAAGACGGGAGGTGCCGAGTAATGCTCTCCGTTAAGCATCTCATCGACACGTACAGCCTTACGGCTGATGACATCACCCAGATTCTGGACACGGCCGCCTCTTTCGAGGCCGTGAACAACCGCAAGGGCATCAAGAAGGTTCCCGCCCTGCGCGGCCGCACCATCGTCAACCTCTTCCTGGAGCCCTCCACCCGCACCAAGTCCTCCTTCGAGCTGGCGGAGAAGCGCCTCTCCGCGGACTCCCTCTCCATGGGCGGCTCCACCTCCTCCGTCGTCAAGGGCGAGTCCCTGGCAGACACCATCCAGACCATCGACGCCATGAACGTTGACATGTTCGTGTGCCGCGCCCGCCTGGCAGGCACCCCTCAGAAGATTACGGAGAACACGGACGCCGTGGTCATAAACGCAGGCGATGGCAAGCACCAGCACCCCACCCAGGCCATGCTGGACCTGTACACCATTCGCAAGCACTTCGGCCATCTGGACGGCCTGAAGGTGGCCATTGTGGGCGACCTGGCGCACAGCCGCGTGTGCGGCTCCCTGGCTCCCGCCCTCAAGACCATGGGCGCCCAGGTCACGCTGGTTGGCCCTCCCACCTTCCAGGTGGACGACCCGGATTGGTTTGGCTGCCCGCAGACGGCCAGCCTGGACGAGGTAATTGAGGAGATGGACGTCGTCTACATGCTGCGCGTGCAGCTGGAGCGCATGGAGGGCGCGGCAATTCCCTCCAAGCGCGAGTACAACCGCCTGTACGGCCTGGACATGAACCGCGTGAACCGCATGAAGGAGAACGCCATCATCTGCCACCCGGGCCCCATGAACCGCGGCATGGAGATTAACGCCGACGTGGCCGACTGCGCCCGCTCGCGCATTCTTACGCAGGTCAACGCCGGTGTGCTGACCCGCATGGCCGAGATGTACCTGCTTCTGGGAGGAGAGAACAATGGCATTTCTGCTTAGGGACGCCCACGTCGTGGACCCGCAGCTTGGGCTTGACAAGGTGCAGGACGTCCTCATTGACGGCAAGGTCATCTCGGCCGTGGCGGACTCCCTGGAGCCCCCGGCGGACGCGGAGGTCGTGGACTGCGCAGGCAAGTACCTCATCCCCGGCCTGGTAGACATGCACGTCCACTTCCGTGACCCCGGCTTCGAGTACAAGGAGACCATAGAGACCGGCGCCCGTGCGGCAACCCACGGCGGCTTCACGGACGTGGCCACCATGCCCAACACCAACCCCGTCACGGACAACGGCGCAGAGGTCCGCTACCAGCTGGACCACGCCCGCCACGCCGGCCTGTGCCACGTGCGCCCCATCGGCGCCCTGACCCTGGGCGAGAAGGGCGAGCAGCTGGCGGAGATCGGCGACATGGTCATGGAGGGCGCGGCCGCCTTCAGCGACGACGGCCACGGCGTCCAGAGCGCCGGCATGATGCGCACCTGCATGGAGTACGTCTCGCAGTTCGACCGCGTGGTCTGTGCTCACTGCGAGATCGAGTCCCTGACGGAGCATGGCGTCATCAACGAGGGCAAGGCCTCCACGCGCCTGGGCATGTTCGGCTGGCCCGCCCTGGGCGAGGAGCTGGAGATCATGCGCGACATAGAGCTCTGCGAGCTCACCGGCTGCGCCTTCCACGTGTGCCACATCTCCACCGCCAAGGGCCTGAACCTGGTGCGCGAGGCCAAGGCCAAGGGCCTGCCCGTCACTTGCGAGGTCACCCCGCACCACCTCTTCCTCAACGAGGACGACATCACCGACGCCTACGACACCAACTTCAAGATGAACCCGCCCCTGCGCACCCCGGCAGACCAGCAGGCCATGCTGGAGGGCATCCTGGACGGCTCCATTGACTGCGTTGTGACCGACCACGCCCCGCACGCCCCGCACGAGAAGGACTGCGAGTGGGAGATCGCCTTCTTCGGCACCGTGGGGCTGGAGACGTCGCTGCCGCTCATGCTCACCAACCTGGTGCTGCCCGGCAAGATGAGCTGGAGCCGCTTGGTGGAGGTCATGGCCGTGAACCCGCGCCACATCCTGCGCCTCAAGCCGGTGCGCGTGGAGGAGGGCTCCAAGGCCGACCTCACGCTCATCGACCCTGCCAAGCAGGTCACCATTACGGAGGACTACTTGCAGGGCAAGTCCAAGAACTGCTGTTTCCTGGGCCAGACCCTCACGGGCGTGGCCACGGACGTGTGGGTGGACGGCAAGCGCACGCTGGCCAACGAGGTGGTTGCCCGCTAGGTCCCGTGCTGGGACGCCGCGCGGCGTCTTGTAGGAGGTACGAATGAATCCTGAGTCGAAGGCTCGTCTCTTCAACTTCAGGGTGCAGGAGAACGAGCGAGTGGCAGACGGCATCTTCCGCCTGCTGCTCGCCGCTCCATATGAGCTGGTCTCTGCCCTGCGCCCTGGCATGTTCCTGAACCTTGCCGTTCCGGGCAACCCGGCGCACCTCACGCGGGTGCCCCTCTCGTTTGCCAAGGCGGACGCGGAGGCCTGCACGGTGGAGATCGTGTACGCAGCGGTGGGCGACGCCACCAGGCGCCTCTCGCTCATGAGCCCGGGCCAGGAGTCCACGGTTGTGGGGCCCCTGGGCAACGGCTGGTGGCTGCCGCAGAGCCGGCAGCGGGCCATCGTGGTTGCCGGCGGCGTGGGCCTGCCGCCCGTGGTCGCCGCCGCGCGCATGCTGCGCGAGGCCGGCCTGGACGTTACGGCCGTGGTGGGCGCCCAGACGGAGGCCAAGCTCTGGCAGGGCGGCCTGGACGCGCTGGACGCCATGGGCGTGGAGGTGTACGTGGCCACGGACGACGGCACGCGCGGCTACCACGGCTTCACAACGGGCGTGGTGCAGGAGCTGCTTTCCGTCGGTGAGTTCGGCAGCGTCCTGACCTGCGGCCCCACCCCCATGATGGCTGGCGTAGCCAGGCTGGCGGAGGGCGCGGGCGTGCCCTGCCAGGCGTCGCTTGAGCGGATGATGACCTGCGGCTTCGGCGCCTGCAACACCTGCAACGTGGCCATGCGTGCGGGCGGCTACAAGAGCTGCTGCATGGACGGCCCCGTGTTCGACGCCGGGGAGGTGGCGTGGTAATGGCATCCGTGAGCATGGCCGTCAACCTGGGCGGCATTCAGATGAAGAACCCCGTCTGCACCGCCTCCGGCACCTTCGGCAACGGCTGGCAGTTCGAGGGCTTCTACGACGTGGGCCAGCTGGGCGCCATAACCTGCAAGGGCGTCTCGGCCGTGCCCTGGGACGGCAACCCCGCGCCGCGCCTGGCAAAGCTGCCCTCCGGCATCATGAACTCCGTTGGCCTGCAGAACCCTGGCGTGCGGGAGTTCGTGAGCGAGTACGGCGACTACCTGGCGGGCCTGGACGCGCGCGGCTGCAAGGTAATATGCCAGGTAGCCGGCCACTCCGTGCAGGAGTACGTGGACGCGCTGGACCTGTACGAGGAGCTGGCGCCCTTTGCCGCCGGCTTCGAGATAAACATAAGCTGCCCCAACATTGCCAAGGGTGGGGCGGCCATGGGTGCCACGCCGGAGGCGGCGGCGGAGGTGACGCGGGCCTGCCGGGCCCGCACCAAGCGGCCGCTGCTCATAAAGCTGGCACCGCACGACGTGGCGGACATAGCCCGCGCGTGCGAGGCGGAGGGCGCGGACGCCCTCACGCTCATCAACACCATACCCGGCATGGCCATTGACGTGCGCACGGGCAGGAGCAAGCTGTCACGCCCCACGGCCGGCGTCTCGGGGCCTGCCATCCACGCCATTGCCGTGCGCATGGTGTGGGAGGCGGCGCGCGCCGTGAAGATTCCCATCAACGGCGTGGGCGGCGTCATGTGCGGCGAGGACGCGGCGGAGTTCATTCTGGCCGGCGCCACGGCGGTCTCTGTGGGGACGGCCAACCTGGTGGACCCCACTGCCGCCCCCAGGATCCTGCGGGAGCTGACGGAGTGGGCGGAGTCCCGCGGCGTGAGCGACATCAACGAGCTGATTGGAGCAGTGCAATGCTGACGGAGGAACAGGCACGCGAGGCAATCATCATCGCCCTGGACATGGGGCGCGAGGAGGCGCTCGCCCTGTGCGACCGCCTGGGCGGCACGGCCCGCTGGGTCAAGGTGGGCATGACGCTGTACTACGCCTACGGCCCGCAGGTTGTGCAGGAGATGCACGACCGCGGCCTCAAGGTCTTCTTGGACCTGAAGCTGCACGACATCCCCTTCCAGATTGAGGGCGCGGCTGAGTCCGCCTCGCGCGTGGGAGCGGACATCCTCTCCATCCACGGCCTGGGCGGCTCTGCCATGATCGCCGGCGCGCGCAGGGGTGTGGAGAAGGTGGCCCCGGAGCGCGACGAGCGCACCAGGCTGGTGGCAATATCCGTCCTGACCAGCATGGACCAGGCCGCACTGGAGGAGATTGGCGTCAGCCTGCCCGTGGCGGACGAGGTCGCCCGCCTGGCCAAGATGGCCGTGGGCGCCGGCTCCGACGGCATTGTGTGCTCGCCCAAGGAGGCGGCGGACATGCGCGCCCTGCTGGGGCCCGATGCCCTCATCGTAACGCCGGGCGTTCGTCCCGCGGGTGCCGCTGTGGGGGACCAGAAGCGCGTGGCCACGCCTGCGGCAGCCATCCAGGCGGGTGCGTCCAAGCTGGTCATCGGCCGGCCCATAACCCAGGCGCCGGACCCTGTGGCGGCTTTCCAGGCCATTGTGGCGGAGCTTTGCGCGTAGGTTGAACGCTGGTGCCAGGCATGTGTCAGAAGTGTGTTTGGTAACATCAACTCATGGATGAAAGACTTGCAAAGTAGCAGGTAGATTGGCACACTGATTCAGTACGAGCGTCATCTCACTACTATGGGTACATTCTGAGCACCTCGTGCTCATCACGTTTGGAGGAACAATGGCACTACCTCAGCTTTCCGACGAGCAGCGCAAGCAGGCCCTGGAGAAGGCGGCCGCCGCGCGCCATGCCCGCGCTGAGCTCCGCTCCAACATCAAGTCCGGCAGGGTCACCCTGGAGGAGGTCCTGGATTCGGACGATCCCATCGCCAACCGCATGAAGGTCTCCGCCCTCATCGAGTCGCTTCCGGGTTACGGCAAGGCCAAGGCCGCCAAGGTCATGGACGAGCTGGGCATCTCAGCCACCCGTCGCGTCAAGGGCCTTGGTGCGCGCCAGCGCGAGCAGCTCATTGAGGTGCTGTCGAAGTAGTGGAACGCAGACCAAGACTTTTCGTCGTTTCCGGCCCCGCGGGGGTCGGCAAGGGAACGCTTGTCACCAAGGTTCGCGAGCTGAGGCCCGACCTGGGGCTCACGGTCTCCGCCACCACGCGGTCCCCGCGTCCCGGTGAGGTGGATGGCGTCTCGTACCACTTCCTGAGTGACGAGGAGTTCACCCGCCGCGTGGAGGCGGGGGAGTTCCTGGAGTGGGCGCAGGTGCACGACCACCGCTACGGCACCCTGCGGAGCGAGGTGGACCGCTGCCTGGCCGCCGGCAAGTCCGTGGTGCTGGAGATTGACGTCCAGGGTGGCGGCAACGTGAAGCGCATCTACCCGGACGCTGTGCGGGTCTTCATTGAGCCGCCCTCGTGGGACGTGCTGGTGGGGCGCCTGCGAGGCCGCGGCACGGAGGACGAGGCCTCCTTCAAGCTTCGCCTTGAGGACGCCCGGCAGGAGCTTGACCTTGCCCCCACGTACGACGTCCGCATTGTGAACGACGACCTGCAGACCGCCGTCCGCCAGCTTGCGGACACGTTCGAGAGTTACGAGAGGTACGGAGGTACCAGCAACAATGGCAATCACTAACCCGGAGATCGACGAGCTCCTCGAGAAGACCGAGCAGAACCCCTTCCTGCTCTGCTCCGTGGCCTCGAAGCGCGCGTGCGACATCAACAACATGCTCCGCGGCCAGCACCTGCGCGTGACCGCCATCCAGGACTTCGACGACATCACCACCGTGGTCGCCGGCGAGGACCCCATCTCCACCGCCATGGAGGAGATTGACGACGACACGCTGGGCTTCGTGAAGGACGAGTTCGACGAGGCCATCAAGGGCGCCAACATCCAGGTGCAGCAGAATCAATGAGCGAGCGAGTCTGCCTCGTCCACTACCACGAGATAGGCCTCAAGGGCAAGAACCGCGCCACCTTCGAGAACCAGCTCGTGACGAACCTCAACCGCGCCCTGCGGGACTTCCCCGTGGGGCGCGTGTCTCGCATCTCGGGACACATCCTCGTAGAGGCAGAGGATGGCATGGCAACCGACGAGATGGCCCACGCCATAAGCCGCGTGCCCGGCGTGGCGCGCGTCTCGGTCTCGTACCGGTGCGGGCTGGACGAGGGCGAGTACTGCCACGCGGCGGTGCGCGCCCTGCGCGAGGTGCCCGAGCCCTGGAACAGCTTCAAGGTGCACGCCCGCAGGTCATCCACGGCCTACGGGAAGCACACGCTCGAGATGATGCAGATAGTTGGCAGCGAGCTCTGCCACGCCTTCCCCGAGAAGAAGGTGGACGTCCACAACCCGGACGTGACCGTCATCGTTCACGTGGTGCAGGGCAACGCCTACGTGTACGCCGACACCGGCCCCGGCGTTGGCGGCCTGCCCGTGGGAACCGCCGGCAAGGTGGTCTCGCTCTTCTCCAGCGGGTTCGACTCGCCGGTGGCCACCTGGATGGTGGGCCGCCGCGGCGCCACCATGATTCCGGTGCATTTCTCGGGCAGGCCCATGACGTCCGACGGCAGCGAGTGGCTGTGCCGCGACCTGGTGGACGCCCTGGCGCCGTCTGGCATCATCGGCCGCATGTACGTGGTGCCCTTCGGCGAGTACCAGCGGCAGATCTCCCTCACGGTGCCGCAGAGCCTGCGGGTCATCATGTACCGCCGCGTCATGTTTGCGGTGTCGGAGCGCATAGCCCAACTGGAGGGCGCGAAGGCGCTGGTCACGGGCGAGTCCCTGGGCCAGGTGGCCTCCCAGACGCTGGACAACATCGCCGCGGTGAACGAGATGGTCTCCCTGCCCGTGCTGCGGCCGCTCATCGGGTCCGACAAGCAGGAGATCATGCGTCGCGCGGAGGAGCTTGGCACCTACGAGATAAGCGCCCAGGACGCCCCGGACTGCTGCACCCTCTTCATGCCCCGCAAGCCGGAGACGCACGCGCGCATCCGGGAGGTGCACGAGGCCTGGGACCTGCTGGACCACGACACCATGATCGAGGACCTGGTGCAGAACGTGGAGTACATAGACTTCGACCAGTGCGCCTCGTACAAGCCTCCCCGGGGCCTGCGGGCCCGCCACCGCGAGCTTGCGCCCCGCTCCGTCGGAAACGACTACAAGTGGGAGGAGACCGCAGGGACCGCCTAGCCTGACCTTCGGAGACGCCACTCCCCGCAAGCTGCGTGCAAGCCTGGTGCCAGATTGCCTCGTGCTCGCGGAGCGCGAGTTTGGCCGAATTTTAGAAAGTCGTCACCCCCACGCCCAAGATGTGCGTGGGGGTGATTGCGTATGGCGCAAAGAAGTGGTTTGGGTTCGGCTGGAGGTGCCAGACGGCGGGGTGGCCTGCCCGGAGGCCTTGGCAAGAGGTTCGGGCTGACGGGCGGGCGCGCGGCGGCTGCCGCGTGCGTGGCCCTGGTGGTCGTTTGCGGGGCGGTGGGCTTTGCCCTGCAACGGGGCTCCTCGGGCGTGACCATAGAGCGTGGGTCCACGCCTGCCGTGGAAGGCTCAGCGGCCGATGACGGCTCCGCGGCAGCTGCCAGGCAGGCTACCGAGGCTGGCGGTGAGGAGAAGAAGGATGCGGCCGCAGGGGCCGACGCGCAAGACGAGGCGCAGGTGACGGGTGCCGTGGTGCACGTGGACGGCGCCGTGGCCTCGCCGGGCGTGTACGCGCTGCTGCTGCAGAAGCCGCGCGTGGAGGATGCCGTGGAGGCGGCGGGAGGCCTCGCGTCGGACGCGGACACGACGTCCGTGAACCTTGCCGCCCCGGTGGCGGACGGCACCAAGGTGCACATCCCGCGCCAGGGGGAGCAGGTGCAGGCAACCGCGGCGGCTGGCGCTTCCGCGGGTGGGGGAGAGGCCTCGCCCGTCGCGTCCGCGGGAGGGACGGAAGGCGCCGGCGGCCTGGTCAACATCAACACGGCGGACGAGACGCAGCTGCAGACCCTGCCAGGCGTCGGCGAGGCAACGGCGAAGGCCATCGTGGAAGACCGGGCCAAGAACGGCCCCTTCGAGTCCCCGCAGGACCTCATGCGCGTCTCGGGCATTGGCGAGAAGAAGTTCGCCAAGCTGGAGGGGAGCATCTGTGTCTAGGGAGGTGGAGCTCCCGCGCAGGCCGCTGGTCCCCGTGGCCTTCTACGCGCTGCTGGCGGTGGTGGCCACGGAGCGGGCCTGCCTGCGCGCCGGGTGGGGCGACGTCGGGCTCTCGTTTGCCTTGTCCGTCTTGGGCAGCGGGCTGGTTGCGCTGCTTGCGTGGCGGCGCAGGGACCTCCCTGCGATGGGCCTCGTGGCCGCGGTGACCATACCGGCGCTGGTGGGCCTGCTCGTGGCCAGTGCCGCGGTGGATGCGGGAAGGCGGCTGGAAGGCGCCCTCTCCTCGTCTGCGGTCTCCGGCTGGCGCTTCGAGGCAACGTCGGACAGTTCCTTCAACAACGGCCAATACCGGTGCCGGGCACGGGTGCGGCGGGACGGATGCCCCTCGGGCACGGTCTGGGTCACCCTGAAGGAGGAGGTGCTCTGCGGGGAGACCTTCACCTGCGTGGGGCGCTACAGGGCCAACACGGAGGACGAGTTCGGCGTGTCCAGCCGCATGCAGGGCGTGTGGGGGAGCGTTCGCGCCTACCGGGTGCGGCGCGTGGAGGGCGGCGGTGGCCCCCTTGGCCTGGTTCGTGGCGCGCGGAGGCTCGCCCTGCGTGCACTGGAGCCGGATTCCTCCGAGGGGAGGGCGGTCCTCGCGGGTAGCGTCTGCGGATACAGGACGCCCATGGACCGGCTGGGGACCGACGAGCTCTTCTCGCGCTGTGGCGTGTCCCATCTGGTGGCGGTCTCCGGAGGGCACATCGCCATAGTGGCGACGGTTCTCTCGGCCTTCCTGGGAACGCTGCCGATGGGGCCCCGCGCCAGGTCCGGGGTGCTGCTGGGCGTGAGCCTGCTCTTCGTGGCCTTCTGCGGGGCACCCGCCTCCGCCGTGCGGTCCTGGCTCATGGTTGCTGCCGCCTTTGGCGCGGAGCTGCTGGGAAGGCGGGGGCACTCGCTCTCCTCCGTCTGCGTGGCGGGCATCGGCATGGCGCTGGTCACGCCGGCGGTCGCGGGCCAGCTGGGCTTTCTGCTCTCGGTGGCGTCCGTGGCGGGCCTCTGCCTGCTCTCGCCCTACTGCGGCTACGTGCTGGACGTGCTGCTGCCGCGGCCGCGGTTCTGGAAGGTGGTCTCTGGGGACGCCGCACGCAAGCTGGAGGCGGCGGACGAGAGCCTGCGTCAGACCCTCGCTGCCACGCTTGTTGCCCAGCTGGTGACGGGGCCCATGACGGCGGGCGTCTTCGGCGAGCTCTCGCTGGTGTCGCCGGCGTCCAACGTGCTGCTGGCGCCCCTGTTCACGCCGCTCATTGCGGTGGGCCTGGTGGAGGTGGCCCTGTGCTGGGCGCCGCCCGCGCTGGGTCTGCTGCGGGTGGCAAGCGACGTTCTGGGAGGGGGAATCATGCTCGTGCTGCGCATGCTGGGAGGCCTGCCCTTCGCGTCCGTCCCCGTGCAGGGAGGGCTTGCGGCCTCCGTGGCCGTCTACGGCGCACTCGTCGTCCTTCTGGTGCTTTGGCCACGGCTGTGCAGGAGGGCCCTGGGTGCGGGAATCGCCTGCCTGGCCGCGGTGCTTGTGGCCCTGTTCGCCAGGTGGAGGTACTTCGCCCCGCCGCGCATCTGCGTGCTGGACGTTGGCCAGGGGGATGCCATCCTGGTGCAGGACGGTGCCTCGGCCGTGCTGGTTGACACTGGGCCTGACGACGCCGCTGCCGCGGCACTGGCGCGCCAGCACGTGTTCGCCCTGGACGCCATTGTCATCACCCACCTGCACGACGACCACTACGGCGGCGTGGACGACCTGGTGGGCAGGGTCTCCTGCCCGCAGGTGCTGGTCGCGCGCGGCGTGGCCGCCAACGTGCAGGGCGAGCTCGCGGGGGGCGTGCGCGACCTGACCTCGCACGACGTGGGGGAGGTATCGTACGGTGACACACTGACCTGCGGGAACTTCAAGATGCGGGTGGTCTCGCCCGTGGGGGAGGTTAAGGGGGACCAGAACGCGGACTCCATAGAGATGCGGGTGTGGTACCAGGGCCCGGCGGGCAGCTTGGAGGGGCTGCTCACGGGCGACGCGGAGAGGGACGAGACGGACGCCGTTCTGGACCGCGGGGACATCGGCGACATAGACTTCCTGAAGGTGGGGCACCACGGGTCCGCGGTCTCCGTCACCGCCGAGGAGGCCAGGCGGCTGGACCCGGAGGTCTCCGTGGCGAGCGCGGGGGAGGGCAACGACTACGGCCACCCCACGCGTGAGTGCGTGGACGTGCTGGAGGGTGCGGGCTCCCGCTTCCTCTGCACCAAGGATGTGGGCGACGTGACGGTGCGCCCTGGGCGGACAGGGCCCGCGGTGTCGTATGATGGGCAGGACTGACGAAAGGGGAGGGAATGGCAAAGGGCGGGGCCGGCGCGCTGCTTCCGGCATACCTTGCGGTCGGCGCGGACGAGCTGAAGCGCGAGACGAGCATCAGGCGCCTGAAGGGACGCCTGGACGAGGGCCTTGCCGCCTTCAACCTGGACGAGCGGACGGCCGCGCCGGACATGGAGCCCAACGACGTCATCACGTCCCTCAACACCATGCCCATGGGGTCCGACATGCGGCTGGTCATCATGCGCAAGGCGGACAAGCTGCCCAAGGCCGTGAGCGAGGCCATCGTAGCCTACCTGGCGGATCCCAACCCCGGCTGCGTGCTCCTGCTGGAGGCGGAGTCCCTTGCCAAGGGCACCCGCCTCTACAAGGCCGTGAAGAAGGTGGGCGACAAGGCGATCATCGACTGCACGCCCGAGAAGCGCTGGAAGCTGCCCGACTACGTGGTAAGGCACTGCAAGGCCTCCACCGGCATGGTCATAGACCGCGAAGCCGCCGAGGAGCTCATCAACCGGGTGGGCGAGTCCACCACCATGCTGGACCGTCAGGTGCAGAGCCTGGCGGACCTCTGCCGCTCCAGGGGGCGCATCACCCTGCAGGACGTGGAGCGCCACACGGCGCGCGTGGCCGAGGTGAAGCCGTGGGAGTTCCTGGACGCCCTGTGCGCGCGGGATGCCGTGCGGGCCATGAGCCTGTACACCCTCATGGACAATCCCTCGCAGATAGCCCTGCTCTCGCTTGTGGTAATGCGCATGAGGGAGCTGGTCTGTGCCAAGGCGCTTGACGAGCGCGGGGAGGGGGCGCTTCTGGCCTCCAGCCTCAAGAAGGCCGACTGGCAGGTGAAGAACCACCGTGGCTGGGCGCGAAGGTTCTCCGCGCGGGACCTGGAGCAGTGCCTTGCGGCCTGCGCCGCCTGCGAGCGGGGCCTGAAGTCCGGGGCAGACCCGGACCAGGCGTTCGTGCAGCTGGTGCTCAGAATCTGCGGCGCCGCGGCATAGACCGCCGGTGCCGGCAGGTGCCAGGGGCAGCAGCGCACGGGACGATTCTCACGCACAAGAAAAGGGGACCCGGGCAGCACCCCGGGTCCCTCTCTCACTAGAAATTACTCTCAGGCGAAGAGCAGTTACTTGCTCATGGCGTTGACCATGTGCTGGACGCCAGACTTGCGGTTGGCGGCCTGGTTCTTGTGGATGACGCCCTTGGAGGCAGCCTTGTCCAGCAGACGGTTGGCCTTGTTGGCGGCGGCCTGTGCGGCCTCCACGTCACCGGCCTCGACGGCGGTGCGAACGTGCTTGATCGCGGTCTTGAGCTCGGAGCGGACCGCGCGGTTGCGAACGCGGGCCTTCTCGGCGGTGATGATGCGCTTCTTCTGAGACTTGATGTTTGCCATGCTTAATAAATCCCTTCAGTGATTTCCAGTGAGGCCTCTAACGCTGAGACACGGTTGAGGTCGAAGGTGAAGTATAGCAGTTCCGCGGCGAATTACGCTATTATGATTTGCATGACTACTTACGATACTTCACATATCCGCAACTTCTCTATCGTTGCCCACATCGACCACGGCAAGTCGACCATCTCTGACCGCATTCTGGAGCTCACCCACACGGTGGACGCCAGGGATGTGACCAAGCAGATGCTGGACACCATGGACATAGAGCAGGAGCGCGGCATCACCATCAAGTCCAACGCCGTCCGCGTGGTGTACGCGGCCGACGACGGTCAGTCCTACCAGTTCAACCTCATAGACACGCCGGGCCACGTGGACTTCACGTACGAGGTCTCGCGCTCCCTGGCGGCGTGCGAGGGCGCGGTGCTGGTGGTGGACGCCACCCAGGGCGTGGAGGCGCAGACGGTCTCCAACGCCAACCTGGCCATGAACGCTAACCTGGACATAGTGCCCGCCATCAACAAGATCGACCTGCCATCCGCCCACCCGGAGGAGGTAAAGCAGGAGATAGAGGACGAGCTGGCCATTCCCGCGGACGACGCGGTGCTGGTGTCCGGCAAGACCGGCGAGGGCATCCACGACCTGCTGGAGAGCATCGTGTACCTGGTGCGGCCCCCGCAGGGCGATGCCAAGAAGCCGCTCAAGGCCCTGATCCTGGACTCCTACTTCGACGAGTACCGCGGCGTGGTGGCCACGGTGCGCGTCTTTGACGGCGTCATTAAGAAGGGCCAGCAGCTGCGCATGATGGCCCTGGGGGACACCTTCCTCTGCGACGGCGTGGGCTGCAAGCGCCCGCTGGAGGTGGCCCTGCCGGAGCTCGGCGTGGGCGAGGTGGGCTACGTGGTGACGGGCCTGAAGGACCCTGCCCTTGTCAAGACCGGCGACACCATAACCTACGACGAGAACCCCTGCGCCGAGCCCTGCCCCGGCTACCACGAGGCCAAGCCCATGGTCTTCACCGGCATCTTCCCCATAGACAACAAGCAGTACGAGAACCTGCGCGACGCGCTGGAGAAGCTCAAGGTCAACGACCCATCCCTCACGTGGACGCCGGAGACGTCCGTGGCGCTGGGCTTCGGCTTCCGCGTGGGCTTCCTGGGCCTGCTGCACATGGAGGTCGTGAAGGAGCGCCTGGAGCGCGAGTTCGACCTTGACCTCATTGCCACCTCGCCCTCCGTGGACTACCACGTGTTCAAGACCGACGGGGAGATGCTGGACATAACCAGCCCGCAAGACCTGCCTGACGTCACCAAGATCGACCACATAGAGGAGCCCTACCTCAAGGCCAAGGTCATCGTGCCGCCGGAGTACATGGGCGCCGTCATGCAGCTGGTGGTTGACCACCGCGGCGAGACCGGCAACATGGTCTACCTGTCCGAGAAGAGCGTGGAGATTCACTTCGACATCCCGCTGGCAGAGCTCATCCTGGACTTCTTCGACCAGCTGAAGAGCCGGACCAAGGGCTACGCCTCGCTGGACTACGAGGTGGGGGACTACCGCACCACGGACCTGGTGAAGCTGGACATCATGCTTGCCGGCGAGGTGGTGGACGCACTCTCCTTCATCGTGCCGAGGGACCGCGCCTACACCCTGGCCCGCGGCCTGTGCGACAAGCTGAAGGACATCATTCCCCGCCAGCAGTTCGAGGTGGCCATCCAGGGCGCCATCGGCAACAAGATCATCGCCCGCTCCACGGTGCGCGCGGTGCGCAAGGACGTGCTGGCCAAGTGCTACGGCGGCGACATCTCGCGCAAGCGCAAGCTGCTGGAGAAGCAGAAGGAGGGCAAGAAGCGGATGAAGTCCATTGGTTCCGTGGACGTTCCGCAGGAGGCCTTCCTTGCCGTGCTCAAGGTGGACGACGAGTGAGCCGGTCCAACCACTGGGGCCACACGGAGCGAAAGCCGGACGTCTCGTACGATTCCACGGCAGACCCCGCGCAGATCCTTGCCGCCGCCGCGCCCGCGACGGGGCTTGCTGGCTCGCTGGCGCCCTTCCCCGGCACGCCGGGCATGAGCTTGGCGGAGAGATTCGCCCTCAACCCCTTCCTCATGGCGCCCATGGCGGGCGTCACGGATGCCGCCTACCGCATGATGGCGCGGGCGGGCGGCGCGGCCGGCTGCTACACGGAGATGGTTGCCGTGGCGGGGCTCCACTACGACGGGGCCAAGACCTGGAGGCTGGTCCTGCCGCAGGAGCCAGAGCCCGACATCTGCGTGCAGCTGTTCGGGTCCAAGCCAGACCAGTTCCGCGAGGCGGCGGCCCTGGTGCAGGAGCGCCTGGGCGAGCGGCTGGTGCTCATAGACGTGAACATGGCCTGCCCCGTGCCCAAGGTGACGCGCAAGGGGGAGGGGTCCGCCCTCCTGGACGACCCGGACCGGGCCGCGCAGATTGTGCGCGCCTGCCTGGCGGAGGCCCACGTGCCCGTCACGTGCAAGATTCGCAAGGGCCGCCGCACGGGGGAGCCCGAGGTGGCGCCGGAGTTCGCGAAGGCGCTGGAGGCCGCGGGCGCCTCGGCCGTGGCCGTGCACGGCAGAACCGCCAGCCAGCTCTACCGCGGGGAGGCCGATTGGGGCACGGTGGAGCGGGTGGCCCAGGCGGTGCGGATTCCCGTCATCGGGTCTGGGGATGTGAAGACGCCGGAGGCGGCCGCCCGCATGCTGCGGCAGACGGGGGCCTCGGCCGTCATGGTGGCGCGTGGGTCCTACGGCAACCCCTGGCTCTTCGGCAACGCGCGCAGGATCCTGGCGGGTGAGGAGCCGGTGGTGCCCACGCCGGACCAGCGCCTGGCGGCCTTCGCCTGCCACGTTCGCCTTCTGGACGCCACGCACTCCCACCTGGCGCGGGCCCGCAGCCTGGCGGGCTGGTTCCTCAAGGGCATGCCCAACGCCTCCTACTGGCGCGACAAGGCCATGCACTGCTCCACCGTCGCGGACTACCTGGACCTTGCGGACCAGGTGGAGAGACAGGGGGACGGTTCTCGTGTCTCATGAGACAGAAGGGGACGTTTCCCTTTTGACACATGCCACGTGCCAGGAGGGAAACGTCCCCCTGACCCACCTGACGCATGCGTCCGCCGGTGCCCTCTACCTGCACGTCCCCTTCTGCGTGCGCAAGTGCGCCTATTGCGACTTCGCCTCCTGGGCAACGGCGCGCGACGATTCCCTGCTGGCTGCCTACGAGAGCGCGCTTGAGCTGCAGCTGCGCGCCTTTGCGGCGGCCGGACTTGTGGAGGGCTGCCAGACGGCTTACGTGGGCGGCGGCACGCCCACCATGCTGGGAAGGGGGCTTGGCAGCCTGGTGGCCTGCGTGCGCCAGGCGGCGCCCAAGGTGGGCGAGGTCACCTGTGAGGCGAATCCGGACTCCCTGACGGACCAGGTGCTGGACGCGCTGGCGGCCGCCGGCGCCACGCGTGTCTCCATCGGCGTGCAGAGCATGAGCGACGCCGAGCTGGCCCAGCTGGGCCGCATCCACACCGCGGCCCAGGCCGAGCAGCGCGTGCGCGCGGCAGTGGCGGCGGGGCTGGACGTCTCGTGCGACCTCATGTGCGCGATTCCACTGCAGACGGACGCCAGCTGGCTGCGGAGCCTGGAGCGCGTTGTGGCCCTGGGCGTGGGCCACGTGAGCGTGTACCCGCTTGCCATAGAGGAGGGCACGCCCCTCGCGGCCCGCGTGGGCGACGACGAGGCGCCCCGGAACTCCGGCGACGTGCAGGCGGCCCGCATGGAGGCGGCGGAGGCCGAGCTGGCCTCCCGCGGCTTCCACCGCTACGAGGTCGCCAGCTACGCCAGGCCGGGCAAGGAGTGCCACCACAACCAGGCCTACTGGACGGGCGTGCCCTACCTGGGCCTGGGCACCGGCGCCTCTGGCATGCTGACGCGGCAGGGCTACGAGCGCCTGCGGACGGTCTGCCCCCAGCTGCCGGCCGTGCCCGCTGGCGTTGCGCGCGTGCGCCTGACGGTGACCTCCGGCAGGGAGCAGATCGCCCGCGACCCCCGCCCGGAGGCCCTGCACTTTGACCTGGAGCTCATGGACGCAAGGCAGGCTGCCGCGGAGGACCTCATGCTGGGCTGCAGGCTGGCGACGGGCGTGGGACCGGACCTCCTGGCGTACGCTGGCGGCATCATGGGCGGTGACCTGGAGGAGGCCGTACGGCGGGTGGTGGCGCGCGGCCTCGCCGCCTGCCAGCGTGGCCGGCTGGTACCCACGCACCAGGGCTGGCTCTTGGGAAACGAGCTGTACGGTGAAATGTGGGACCTCTCGTTGGGTACCATTGAGCAATGTAGTTGCTAGGTAGTTGCTAGGTAGCGTCGGCGCGTGCCGAGGGTAGGAGCGGGGTTTTCGCCATGGCAATGGAAGACAAGGACTACTACGAGATCCTGGGCGTCCCCAAGGACGCCTCGCAGGCGGACATCAGGAAGGCCTTCCAGAAGAAGGCCATGAAGCTCCACCCGGACGTGAACAAGGCGCCCGATGCCGAGCAGCAGTTCAAGGAGGTGTCCGAGGCCTACGCCGTCCTCTCGGACGAGGACAAGCGCCGCAGGTACGACGCCATGCGGTCCGGCACCCCCTTCGCAGGCGCGGGCGGCTACGGCGGCGGCTACAGCGGTACCCCCTCCGGCGACCCCTTCGGAGGTGACCCCTTTGGCTGGGGCTTCCCCTTCGGCGGCACCGGCTACACCACCAGGTCGCGCAGGTCGCGCTCCTACAACCCGCGCGCCGGCCAGGACGTCACCTACACCATAGACCTGGACGACGAGACCGCGGCCAAGGGCACCAAGCGCGGCGTCACCTACCAGCGCTACGCCACCTGCGAGGAGTGTCACGGCAAGGGGTCCGTCGTCTCGGAGCACGCGGAGACCTGCCCCACCTGCGGTGGCACGGGCCGCATGAGCATAGACATGTCCGGCCTCTTCGGGTTCGGCGTGTTCGAGGTGGAGTGCCCGGAGTGCGAGGGCTCCGGCAAGGTGGTGGCGGACCCGTGCGACCACTGCGGCGGCACCGGCCGCGTGCTGACCGCCAGCGAGGTCGTCATTGACATCCCTGCCGGCTCGCACGACGGCGACGTCATCCGCATGAAGGGCATGGGCAACGCCGGAACCAACGGCATGGAGAGCGGCGACTTCGTGTGCAGGGTGGGCGTTCCCTCCGAGCGCGTCACCCGCCAGCAGTCCATGGGCCTGCAGATAGTCGGCTTCTTCCTCCCCTTCGTGGTGTGGGGCATCCTGGCGCCGCTCCTGGGCATGCAGGGCCCGTCCATCATGTTTGACGTGATCTTCCTTCTCGGCGGCGGCTTCCTGGTGTTCCGCGACGGCATCGGCCACGGCAGGCGCTGGTGGGCCAACGCCTGGGAGAGCCTGCGCAGCGGCCTCATGATCGGCCTGGTGATCCTCCTGCTGCTGCAGGCAACCAACGCCTGCACGGCAAGCATGACCTCGTACTCCAACGGCATGCGGAGGGGCGTGGGAGCGTAGCACCGCCAAGCCCCGTGGCGTCGGGCCAAGCCCGGCGCCACTTTTTGACTTGATGCGTTTCTTTTGCGCCCACTTTGGGTAAACAACAAAATGTTTGTGTAGTGTCGCGGCCGTCGGGCCGCAAGTGCAAGTTCTGGGGGTCATCCGGCGTGGCAGGACAGAGGGACTTTTACGAGGTGTTGGGCGTCAGCAAGGACGCCGACCAGAGGACGATCAAGCGTGCGTTCGTGAAGCTGGCGCGTCAGTACCACCCCGACGTCAACAAGTCGCCCGACGCGGAGGAAAAGTTCAAGGAGATCTCGGAGGCCTACTCGGTCCTCTCTGACGAGGAGAAGCGCGCCAACTACGACCGCTACGGTTCCCCGGACGGCCCCGGCGGTTTCGGCTCAGACTACGTGGACATGTCAGACATCTTTGGCGGTGGCTTCGGGGACATCTTCGACACCTTCTTCGGCGGCGGCCGCTCCGGCGAAGCCGCTCGCCAGGCAAGGACGCGCGGGCGCGACATGGGCATCACCCTGCACGTCACCCTGCGGGAGGCGGCGTCCGGCTGCACGAAGAAGATATCCTACGAGCGGCTGGCCCCCTGTGACGACTGCAACGGCACGGGCGTTGCCGAGGGCGGCTCCGTGAAGACGTGCGACCGCTGCCACGGCACCGGCCGCGTGGTGCAGTCCCAGCGCACCATCTTCGGCGAGATGCAGACCCAGACCACCTGCCCCCAGTGCCACGGCACCGGCCGCATGGTGGACAAGCCCTGCGAGACCTGCGACGGCCAGGGCCGCACTCCCTCGCACGAGACCGTGAAGGTGGACATTCCGGCGGGCGTGCACTCCGGGCAGACGGTGCGCGTCTCCGGCAAGGGCGAGGCCGGCGTGCGGGGCGAGTCCTCGGGCGACCTGGTGGTCAGCATCCAGATTGACCAGGACCAGACCTTCGAGCGCCAGGGTGATGACCTGTACTGCAGGGTGCAGGTGGACTCCATCGACGCCATGCTGGGCAAGACGGTCACGGTTGACGGCGTCCTGGCCGGCGAGCGTGTGGCGGTGGAGGTCCCGGCGGGCGTTCAGTACGGCGAGCAGGTGCGCGTGCCAAGGCACGGCATGCCCAGGCTGAACTCCAATGCCCGTGGCAGCCTCATTGCCGTGGTGCAGGTGGTCACGCCGGGCGACCTCACTCCGGATCAGCTTGACCTGCTGCGCACCATCTCCGCACAACGTCACCCCGCGCAGGAAGAGGCGGCCGCAGAGCCCGAGGGCGGCGCTTCCGGCAGGGACGGCCAGGGACAGGAGGGACAGGGTCCCAAGAAGGCCAAGGCACGTCCCCACAAGAAGAACCCCTTCAAGGGCAGGAACCGCTAGTGACGGCGGCCGCAGGGCCCAGGGTGGCCTTCGTCAACCTTGGATGCCGCGTCAACCGGGTGGAGACGGACCTCATCGCCAACCGGCTGGAGCGCGCGGGGTGCGTGCTGGTGCCGGAGGCTGAGGCGGAGCTCATAGTCATCAACACCTGCGCCGTCACCGGCGAGGCGGAGGCAAAGACCCGCAAGACCATCCGCCACGCCGCGCACCTGCCGGCCGCGCCCGTGGTGGTGGCCACGGGCTGCGTGGCCAACCTCTTCCGGTCGGAGCTGGAGGAGCTGGGGCCCAACGTGCTGGTGGAGCCCAACAAGGCCGAGGTGCCCGCGCTGGCCCTGCGTGAGCTGGGCCTGGACGAGAGCTCCGTGGGCGACGACGGCGAGCTGGCCGTCACCCCCACGCCAACGGGCCGCATGCGGCCAGGCATCAAGGTGCAGGACGGGTGCGACAACCGCTGCACCTACTGCATCGTGTGGAAGGCGCGCGGCGCGGCCCGCTCCTTGGAGCCCGGCAAGGTCATCTCCGCCGTGAACGAGGCTGTTGCCCGCGGCGCACACGAGGTAGTGCTCACCGGCATAAACCTGGGCAGCTACCGCATGGACGGCGGCGTGGAAGGCGGCCTTCCGGAGCTGCTGCAGACGGTGCTGGACCAGACGGCCATAGAGCGCGTGAGGCTCTCCTCCATAGAGCCGCCGGACGTGACCGAGCGCCTGCTTGGGGTCATGGCCGCATCCCAGGGCCGGGTGGCCCCCTTCCTGCACGTGTGCCTGCAGTCGGGGTGCGACGCGACCCTGCGCCGCATGGCCCGCGTGTACGATACCGCCTTCTTCCGCCAGGCAGTGGAGCTCAGCCGCGCCTACCTGCCCGGCATCGCGCTGGGAACGGACCTCATAGTGGGCTTCCCGGGCGAGACGGACGCGGACTTCCAGGAGTCCCTGGCCTTCTGCCGCCAGATGTCCTTCGCCAAGATGCACGTCTTCCGCTACTCCAAGCGGCCCGGCACGCCCGCGGCAACGGCACCCGGCCAGGTGGACCCGCACGTCATGGCGGAGCGGGGCCGGCGCATGCGCGACTTGGCTGCCCAGATGCGTCATGACCAGGCCGCCCTCCACGTGGGCGAGCTGGACAAGGTGCTGGTGGAGTATCCGGGCCGGGGCGTCACCTCGGGCCTCTTCGACGTGGTGGTTGCCGGCAACCCGGCCCTGGGGGACCTGGTGAGTGCGAGGATCGTCTCGGTGGCAGGCGACGGCACGCTGTCTGCGGTGCCTGCCTAGGCCCGCTGCGCTACCATGGGGCAAAGCCCCGCGAGCATCAGGAGGAACATGGAGCCCACTCACGTCCGTCTGACCATTCCAGATTCCGTTGACCCCACCAGGCTCATGGGGCCGGCAGACTCCCTGCTGCGCCGCGTAGAGTCGTCGTTCGACGCCATGATCACGGTGCGCGGCAACCAGATCTCCGTCGTGGGACCCGCTGGCACGGTGGACGAGGTGACGTCCGTGTTCTCCCGCCTGATCCGCCTGGTGGAGATGGGGGAGACCCCAACCCAGGGTGACGTGGACCTGCTGGTGGGGCAGGTCAAGCACGGCGCCGGCTCCTACGCCAGCTTCTCGGACGACATACTGCTCACCTACCGCGGGCGCGCCATCAGGCCCAAGACCAGCGGCCAGAAGCGCTACATAGACGCCATTCGCACCAACACCATCACCTTCTGCGAGGGCCCCGCCGGCACGGGCAAGACCTACCTGGCCATGGCCATGGCGGTGGGCTCGCTCAAGAGGCGCGAGGTGGGCCGCATAGTCCTCACGCGCCCGGTGGTGGAGGCGGGCGAGTCCCTGGGCTTCCTGCCCGGCACGCTGGAGGAGAAGCTGGACCCCTACGTGCGGCCCCTCTACGACGCCCTCTTCGACATGACGGACCGGGAGCGCGGCAACGCCCTCATCGAGCAGGGCGTGATAGAGATAGCCCCCCTCGCCTTCATGCGCGGCCGCACCTTCAACGACGCCTTCGTGATCCTGGACGAGGCCCAGAACACCACGCCGGAGCAGATGAAGATGTTCCTCACGCGGTTGGGCTTCTCGTCCAAGTTCGTGGTGACGGGCGACAACACCCAGCGGGACCTGGGCGGCCGCAACGGCCTGCAGAACGCCCACGGGGTGCTGGACGGCGTGGACGACATAGCGTTTGTCTCGCTGGACAGGAACGACATCGTCAGACATTCGCTGGTGGCGAGAATCGTGGACGCATACAATCAGGTTGGCGAGCGTGCGGACCGCGGGAGGGAGCAGGCGGATGGGCAACGAGTATGACATCTCCATAGAGGATGGCGTGACGCCGCTCCTGGAGGAGGACGAGATTCGCCGCGACTGCGACCTGGTGCTGGCCCAGGAGGGGGTCGGGCGGCCCTGCGTGGTCTCCGTCTCCGTCGTGTCTGACGACCGCATGCACGAGCTGAACCTGCGCTGGCGCGGGGTGGACCGCGCGACGGACGTGCTGTCGCTGGAGTGCGAGCGCCCGGACGACCCGGACCTAACCCCCGGCGAGCCCTGCGAGCTGGGCGACATCGTGCTGGCACCGGCATACATCGCGCGCCAGTCCAAGGACTTCGGCACCACGCCCGCAGACGAGTGCCGCCTGCTTCTGGTGCACGGCGTGCTGCACCTGCTGGGCTACGACCACATGACGGACGAGGAGGCCGCGGTCATGGAGGCCCGGGAGGACGAGCTGGTCTCCATGGTCAAGACGGACGCCCGGCTGGACCATGTGGAGTTCACGCGGCACAGGGGCTCTGACGACAGATGATTCCCGGCAAAAAGGAGAACCACCCGTCGTTCAGGAGGAGCTTCCTCTTTGCCCTGCAGGGCTTCCGCACCGCCGTGAGGACGGAGCGCAACATCAAGGTCATGCTGGGCGGCGGCGCCTTCGCCCTGGTCATGGGCATCATCCTGCGGCTTGACCTGGTGAGCTGGGCCATCATCCTGCTCTGCTGTGGCGTGGTCATTGCGGCCGAGCTCCTGAACACCGCAATCGAGACGGTGGTGGACCTGGTCTCGCCGGAGTTCCACCCGCTGGCCGGCAGGGCCAAGGACATCGCGGCGGCGGCTGTGTTCTCGCTCTCGTTCTTCGTCGCCCTGGTGGGCATATGCGTGTTCGCGCACGCCATATTCTTCTGATCTTGTGCCGCAGCCCTTGGCCCGCGGCAACCCCGAAAGGACTCGCATGACCGAGCAGACCACCTCCAAGGAACCCGTCTTCACGTCTGGCTTCGTCGCCCTTGTGGGCAGGCCCAACGTGGGCAAGTCGACCCTGCTCAACGCCTGCCTGGGGCAGAAGGTCGCCATCACCAGCCCCGTGGCGCAGACCACGCGCAAGCGCCTGCGCGCCGTGGTCAACACGGACCACTCCCAGCTGGTGATCGTTGACACACCGGGCCTGCACAAGCCCAAGGACGCCTTGGGCAAGGAGCTCAACCGCGCCGCCTTGGCTGAGCTGGAGGACGTGGACGTGGTGGCCTTCCTCATCGACGCCACCAAGCCCGTCGGCAGGGGAGACGAGTGGGTGGCCAGCCACGTTGCGGCCTGCCACGCCCCCTACAAGGTGCTGGTGGTGACCAAGGCGGACATCTCCAACCCCAGACAGCTGCAGGACCAGCTTGCGGCCGCGCGCGCCCTGCTCAAGTTCGACGACGAGATCGTGGTCTCGTCCAAGGAGAACTTCAACGTGGACGCCTTCGTGCAGCTGGTGTCGGCCCACCTGCCGGAGGGGCCCAAGTGGTTCCCCGACGACATGCAGACGGACTCCACGCCGGAGGACATGGTGGCGGAGTTCGTGCGCGAGAAGGCCTTCCTCAACCTGCGTGAGGAGATTCCGCACTCCGTGGGCGTCATCTGCGAGGACATTGCCTACGACGAGGACCACGCGTCCATAGCCGCCACCATCCTGGTGGAGCGCGAGAGCCAGAAGGGCATCGTCATTGGCAGGCGCGGGGCCATGATCAAGAAGATAGGCACCGAGGCCCGGCCCGAGATAGAGCGGCTCCTGGGCTGCAGCGTCTATCTTGACCTGCGCGTTCGCGTGCAACCCAAGTGGCGGCGCGACCAGAACGAGATTCGCCGCATGGGGTACGAGGCGGACGAGTAGGCCCGCCGTGGCAGGCAGAACGCGCAGGACGCGGGGCATCATCCTGGGCAGGACCAAGCTCTCCGAGCAGGACCTGATCCTCACCATCCTGGACCAGGGCGGCAGCCAGGTGCGTGCCGTGGCCAAGGGTGCGCGCAAGCCCGGCGGGCGGTTCGCGGCCCGCACGGAGCTCTTCTGCGAGACCGACTTCCTCATTGCCAAGGGCAGGAGCCTGGACGTGCTGAGCGAGGCCTCCATAGTGGACGCGCACGAGGGCGTGCGCGGAGACTTGGACCGCGTTTCCGCCGCCTCCGCCATCTGCGAGGTTGCGCGGCTCACGAGCTTCGAGGACGTGTCCGACCCATTCCTGTTTGCCATCCTGGCGCGTGCGCTGACGGCGTGCGAGCAGGCCGACGAGCCCTGCCGGCTGGACCTGGTTGTGGCCGCCTACGTCTTCAAGGTGCTGGCCCACGCCGGCTGGCGGCCCGAGCTGCGGTCTTGCATCGCATGCGGCGACCCGGACTACTCGCGCTTCTCCGTCGCGGCGGGCGGCGTGCTGTGCGAGAGCTGCGCGCGCGAGGTGGAGGGGGCCGAACCGGTGACAAAGGCCCAGGTGGCCTGGATCGCCGCCATAATAGGCTCCACCTTCGACCAGCTGCTTGCGGTAACGGTGGACCGGGAGACCTCCACCTTCCTGCTGAGCCTGGCACACCTGTGGGCGGCAACGCACCTGGACGCGCGCCTGCGGGCCTTCGAGTTCCTGCTGAGCTTGTAGGTGCTGGCATGGCGGACTTCGCCTGTGCTGTGCCTGGGATGAATCTCTCGAATTCATTCAGAAAAACAGAAGTGGACATAGAATTCACATGCCCAAAGCAATTGGCTGCTAGAATGCTGAACCAGCTGTTTGAGAGGGACCGCCTGCCGCACCAATATGGCTTCTGGGCGGGCGGGCATCGGTTGGGTATATGAGTTAGGCGGAAAATAATGATTTTTGCTTGGAATGGGGAGTTGTTCGGCGCCAAGGCATTGGGCGCACGCGTCGCGGGCCTGGGCATTGCGGCCACGCTGGCGGTTACGGTTGGCGCGGCACCCGTGGTTGCGCTGGCGGAGGATGCCGCCGTCACCAGCGGCGAGGTCGTGGCGGCCGTGGCAGGGGAGGCCGTTACCGCAGAGGTGCCTGCGACCCTCGAGGACGAGGGGTCCCAGGCACAGGCTAGCGAGGCAGTGGCTGCCTCGGAACAGGCGGATCCCACCGCGGCCGAGTCTGCGACAGATCAGCCCGAGACTGATGTCGCTCCCGTCACGGCCGGCGACTGCGAGACGGAGGAGAATGTCTCTGCCGTCCAGGCTTCCGAGGCCCAGAAGACGACCGCAGCGGAGACCTCGGCGGAATCTAAGTCGGCTGAGGCGGATGCGAGCGCCGAGGCCGACGCCTCGCAGGCGGCCGTCGTGACCCCCGAGGCAAAGCCGGCCGCGAGCGCGACGACGGTGACGGCGGAGGTTGCCGCCGTCAAGTCGGAAGGCGCGGCCAAGACAAAGAGCGGGGATGCCAAGTCCACTGCGTCAGGGTCCAAGACCCCCGCAAAGCCTGCGGTCAAAGTGACGTACGCCAACATGTACCGTGTGTACAACCCCAACTCCGGTGAGCACTTCTACACCGCCAACCTGGACGAGGCAAAGGCCGTCGTCACCGCCGGTTGGCGGTGGGAGGGCATTGGCTGGGTAGCTCCCTCCACGTCCAAGGTGCCCGTATACCGCCTGTACTCCGGCACGGACCACCACTACACGACCAGCCAGGGCGAGAAGGACTCCCTGGTCAAGGCTGGTTGGAAGTTCGAGGGCATTGGTTGGTACTCCGACGACGCCCAGGGCGTGGCGCTGCTGCGCGACTTCAACCCCAACGTGAACCCCTCCGCCAAGTCCAACAACTCCGGCTCGCACAACTTCACCACGTCGCGCGCGGAGGCAAACTACCTCGTCTCGCTGGGCTGGAAGGACGAGGGCATTGGCTGGTATGGCGCAAAGCACTCCCAGCTCTCCATCGCCGGCTTCTGGGTGGACACCGCGGCATGGGGTGGCGGCATCCAGCGGTACTGGATTGCCTCGGATGCCAGCATCGCGAAGTCTCGCTACGTTGACGCCTCCGCCAACGCCGTAGACAAGGGCGCGGGCCGTCTCGCCTACGCAACCTCCACCGGCGCAATCGTCCGTGGCAAGCAGATGGTTGGCTCCGTCATGGTGTTGGCGGACGCCGAGGGCGACGTCAAGGCAGCCAGGCAGCGGGGCACCAAGAACGAGGACTGGCTCGTGACGGATGTCTTCGGTGGCGCCCTGCAGCGCTACTACATGACGACCGACCCAGCCACGGGCGTAATGGGTGCCAAGATCGGCGCCTTCACGCACGGGGGCAAGAAGTACTTCGGCCGCGAGGACGAGGGCTACGTCGTGCGTGGCGTGTACTACTCCTACAAGCTGAACACCGTGTACCACGGTGACAACGATGGCGTGCTGTACGATTCCAACACGCGGGTGGACAGGTACGTGCGCTGGGCCATTGCCATGGCGGCCAACCCCGCGCACGGCTACAGCCAGATCTGGCGCTGGGGCGAGCGCGGCGACTACGATTGCTCCTCCTTCACCATCACGGCCCTGCGCAAGGCAGGCTACAACACGGGTTCCGCCTCTTGGACGGGCGACATGACCCCCGAGCTCACGCAGCATGGCTGGCGCTCGCTTCCCGTGAACCCCAGCAACCTGCAATATGGCGACATCCTCCTGAACGACTACCACCACGCGACCATCTACATCTGCAACGGCTACCTTGTGCAGGCGTCCTCCGACGAGAACGACAGCTGGGAGGGTTACCGTGCGGGTGACCAGACCGGCAAGGAGATCTACGTCAAGAGGTACTACAACTATCCTTGGACCCGCTACCTGCGTCACGTGTAGCTGCACTGGCCGGGAACCGACAGTTTGGAGACATTCATGAGATTCAACGGGCTTGGTGTCGCCGCCGGGGCAAGGCTGGCTGGCCTGGGCGTCGCGGCAACGCTCGCGTTGGGCGTGGGGCTCGTTCCCGCCGTGGCGCATGCCGAGGAGGCGTCGGCAGCCGCCGAGCATGTCACGGTGACCGCAGAGGTTGCCGTTGTGGAGGACGTTGCGGGCGAGGTCTCGGACGAGGTCGCATCCATTCCCGCCGAGGAGCCTGCGGAGACCGATTCCGTCACCGAAGCCGCCTCCGCCACGAGCCAAGCACCCGTCCAAGAGTCCGGCTCGGACGTCACGTCTGACGCGGAGCCGGACGTGGAAAAGAGTGAGGTCGTCGCTGCAGACCCGGCCGCAAGCACGGTGGAGGCCGACTCCGCGGCTACGGACCCCGCGGCGTCTGAGTCTGCGTCGTCTGAGCCGGCTGCGACCGCAGTGTCGAATGGCACCCCTGCGCAAGCGACTGCCGCACCGGCAAGCTCACCCGAAAAGACCGAACCTGCCGAGCCGGCAGCGCCCCAGCAGACGGCCGTCGCGAAAGTGGAGGCGGCATCGGGGCTGGTGGACCCCCAGAACGTGTACCGCATGTACAACCCCAATTCCGGCGAGCACTTCTACACCGCAAGTGAGAGCGAGGCCACGCACCTGGCCAACGTGGGCTGGTTCTGGGAGGGCGTGTCCTACAAGGCGAGCAAAACCACAGGCATGGCGGTCTACCGCCTGTACAACCCCAACGCGGGCAACCACTTCTACACCACCAGCAAGGTGGAGTCCGACAACGTGCACGCCGCCGGCTGGTCGTACGAGGGCATCGCATGGTTCACCGCGGGTGATGTCGGTCTCTACCGCCTGTACAACCGCAACGACGGCACGCACGTGTACACCTCAAGCTCCGCCGAGCGCGACAAGGTGAGGGAGGCTGGCTGGTCGTATGAGGGCATTGCCTGGAATGTGACCAGTGGTTACCTGCCGGTTACGGCAAGGTGGCTGGTTTCCCCTGCTACGGGTGGCATGGAGCGCTATTGGGTCCAGGGCGACGGCTCCATTGCCAAAAACCGCATGGTCTACGCGGGCGAGGGCGCCGGCTACAACGCCTACGCCACCGCCAACGGCGCGGTCGTGCGCAACAGGCACGTCAACTTCGCGGACGGCGTGTACTCCGCAGACAACGACGGCCGCCTGACCAAGGCCACTTGGCTGCAGGGCATAGACATCTTCTCTGGCGAGGGCGACATGGACGTCGCCAACGTGGATGCGGACTTCGTGATCGTCAAGGCAACGCAGGGCACGCAGTACACCAACCCCTACTACATTGGTCAGGCAAATGGCGCCTTGAGTGCCAACAAGCTGCTGGGCTTCTACCACTACGCTTCCACTAACTGGGGTGGCGGAGACCCGATTGCGGAGGCAGACTACTTCGTCTCACGCGTGCAGACGTATGTTGGTAGGGCAATCCTCATACTGGATTGGGAAGGCGGCGACGACGGCACCAACAACAACTTCGGCAGGAACGACAGTTGGTACGTGAAGACCTTCCTGGACCGCGTGTACCAGAGGACGGGCATCAAGGGGCTTGTGTACACCAGCAAGGGTGCCGTGGCAACCACGGACTACTCTGCCACTGCAAGAGCGGGCTACGGCCTGTGGGTTGCCCAGTACCTGTACTACAGCTACAACCCCAACAGGCAGGCACAGGGGTATGTGACCGACCCCATGACCACCCATTCCTCCACCACGTGGAGCAATGGCATGACGGGCTCCTGGCCCACGCCAGTCATGTACCAGTACACCAGCGAGGGCCACATTGCCGGCTACCACAATGGCGTGGACCTCAGCAAGTTCTACGGGTCCAGCGATACTTGGAAGAGTTGGGCCAGCAAGCGATAGCTTGGGCGGGCTCGCCCGCGGAATCTGCTGAGAGTGTGAATTAGATGGCCGTCCACAACATGGGGTGGGCGGCCACCTTCCTTTGTGCTAAGTTATCGCAGTCCGTACCCCGCACTTGGTGGCTCGTTTGCCATGACGGCCAACCCAGTCCGGGGCGTATCTATGTGAAAGGTGGTTTTTCAATGGCAGTTACCAAGGAGCGCAAGGCTGAGCTCATCGCCCAGTACGGCAAGACCGAGCATGACTCCGGCTCCGCCGAGGTCCAGGTTGCCCTGCTGACCGAGCGCATCAAGGGCCTGACCGAGCACGTGAAGGTTCACCCGCACGATCACCACACCCGTCGTGGCCTGCTCATGCTGGTCGGCAAGCGTCGTCGCCTCCTGTCCTACATCAAGAAGCAGGACATCGAGAATTACCGTTCGCTCATCAAGAGCCTCGGCATCCGCGACAACGTGCAGTAACTTAGCGGTAAGTTGGAGCGCCTTCGGGCGCTCCTTCCATGTGCGCGGCAAGGGTCCGCGCGCGGCGGGCAGTGCGATGCGTCGCACGCAGATGCCCTCGCCAAGGGGGCGAGGGGCCCGCAAGACGGCCCGCCTGCAATGGGGCAGGCGGAGATAAAGAGGAAAGAAATGGCAAA
Source organism: uncultured Olsenella sp. (assembly GCA_900314495.1). Lineage (GTDB taxonomy): Bacteria > Actinomycetota > Coriobacteriia > Coriobacteriales > Atopobiaceae > Olsenella_K. The sequence continues at coordinate 77,652 of OMVJ01000001.1, read as the reverse complement.
GGTAACACACGAGTTCGACCTCTACGGCAAGCACTACAAGTTCGAGACCGGCGAACTCGCAAAGCAGGCAACGGGCGAGTGCCTTGTCTCCTGCGGCGACTCCACCGTCAACGTCACGGTCGTGGTCTCCAAGGAGCGCAAGAACTACGACTTCTTCCCGCTCACCGTTGACTACATCGAGCGCATGTACGCCGTGGGCCGCATCCCCGGCGGCTACCTCAAGCGCGAGGCGCGTCCCTCCGAGAAGGCCACGCTCATCGCCCGCATGATCGACCGTCCCATCCGGCCGTCCTTCCCCGACGGCTTCCGCAACGAGGTGCAGATCGTGGCCATGCCGCTGGTGGCAGACCAGGTCAACTCCGTTGACACCATCTGCGTCATGGGCGCCTCCGCCGCCCTTACGGTGGGCGGCGTGCCCTTTGAGGGGCCCCTGGCCTGCGTGCGCATCGGCCGCAACCCCCAGACCGGCGAGTTCCTGGTGAACCCCACCTACGAGGAGCGTGACAACTCCGACCTGGACCTGGAGCTGGGCGGCTCCGCCACCTTCATCAGCATGCTGGAGGCCGGCGCCAAGGAGATCTCCGAGGACGACATGCTGGCAGCCATGGCCTTTGGCCAGGAGGCCATCGCCGCCTTCTGCGAGGAGGAGCAGAAGTTCTTCCAGAAGGTGCTGGAGGCCAACGGCCCCTTCCCGCAGCACGAGTACATCCTGGACGAGCCCATCGCGGAGGTGCACGACCGCATCTTCGCCCACTTCGACGAGATGTCCGCCGCCCTCAAGGACGCGGACAAGCTGCACCGCATCAAGCATGTGGAGGAGCTCAAGGAGTCCATCACGGCCGAGTTCACCGAGGAGGAGCAGGCCGAGTGGGAGCGCGCCATCCCCGTTGAGCTCAAGAGCCTTGAGAAGCACGCCATGCGCCGCATGGTGGTGGAGACGGGCGAGCGCGTTGACGGCCGCACGGCCACCGAGGTGCGCCCGCTCATGATCAAGCCCAACTACCTGCCCCTGGTTCACGGCTCCGGCCTCTTCCAGCGCGGCCAGACCCAGGTCCTCTCGGTCTGCACCCTGGGCATGCTGAACGAGTGGCAGCGGCTTGACACCATCGAGCCCGTGGACGGCAAGCGCTACATTCACCACTACAACTTCCCGCCCTACTGCACCGGCGAGACGGGCCGCCTGGGCAGCCCCAAGCGCCGCGAGATCGGCCACGGCAACCTGGCGGAGCGCGCCCTCCTGCCCGTGATCCCCTCCGAGGAGGACTTCCCCTACACCATCCGCGTCGTGTCCGACGTCATGGAGTCCAACGGGTCCTCGTCCATGGCCTCCACCTGCGGCTCCACGCTGGCCCTCATGGACGCCGGCGTGCCCATCAAGCGTCCCGTCTCCGGCGTGGCCATGGGCCTCATCCAGGAGGAGGGCAAGACCGTCGTCCTCACGGACATCCAGGGTCTTGAGGACTTCCTGGGCGACATGGACTTCAAGGTGACCGGCACCACCAAGGGCATCACCGCCATGCAGATGGACAACAAGGCCACCGGCCTCACGCCCGAGATCCTGAAGCAGGCCCTGCAGCAGGCGCACGAGGGCCGCATGTTCATCCTGGATGCCATGCTGGAGCAGATTCCCGCCCCGCGCGAGGCCACCAAGGAGTCCGCGCCCAAGATCATCTCCCTCACCATCCCCACGGACAAGATCCGCGACGTCATCGGCTCCGGCGGCAAGGTCATCCGCGGCATCCAGGACGACACCGGTGCCACGGTGGACATCCAGGAGGATGGCAACGTCTTCATCGCCGGCCCCGCGGAGGCCGCCGCAGAGGCCGCGGAGCGCATCAAGGCCATCGTCAAGGTGCCCGAGGTGGGCGAGGAGTACACCGGCCGCGTCGTGGGCATCCAGCCCTTCGGCGCCTTCGTGGAGCTGCTGCCCGGCAAGGACGGCCTGCTGCACATCTCCCGCGTGGCGCAGGGCCGTGTAGACAAGGTGGAGGACGTCCTTAACATTGGCGACGAGGTCAAGGTCAAGGTTCTGGAGGTTGACGAGAAGGGCAAGATCAGCCTGGACCGCCTTGACAAGCCCGAGGCCCCCGCTGGCTCCGGCAAGCGCGAGCACGCCGAGAGGCGCGGCGAGCACGACGAGCACCGCGGCCGCCAGCGCCGTCACCCCGGCGACCAGGGCAGGGGCAACCGCGAGGGCAATGCCAACGCCGGCCGCCAGCCCCGCCGTCACCACGAGGCGGAGTAGGTAGCCCGAGCGCACAGCTCTGACCAGCGTAATCAGGGCGCCCGCACCAACGATGGCTGGTGCGGGCGCCCCCTTGTGTGTCAATGGGGGATGTCAAAGGGGGACGTTTCCCTTCTGACACGTGACAAAAGAGAAACGTCCCCTCTTGTCCCCTTTTGACACGTCTTGTGAAGGCGGCCCTGGGCGCGAAAGTGGAATCGTTTTCTCTATTACAATACGTTGCGACTGGAACTGTTTCGGTCCGCCAAGGAGTCGGGCCGTGGCTATACTGTGTGACCTCAACCGAAAGGAACCCATAGAGCATGGCAAAAAAGAAGACGTCGCTTAGGATCATCCCCCTGGGAGGTCTTGACGGCATCGGCAAGAACATGACCGTTTTCGAGTACGGAAACGACATGGTCTTGATTGATGCCGGACTCATGTTCCCAGATGACGAGCAGCCCGGCATCGACCTGGTGCTGCCCGACTACACCTATGTCCTGGAGAACGAGGAAAAGCTCCGCGGCATCATAATCACGCACGGCCACGAGGACCACACGGGTGCCCTCCCGTACCTCCTCATGGACCTTCAGCACAACGTGCCCATCTTCTCCAGCAAGCTGACCCTGGGCTTCATAGAGGGCAAGCTGGCGGAGCACAACATCCGCCAGCCCAAGTTCCGCGAGGTGTCGGACGGCACGCGCGTGCAGCTGGGTGCCCTGGAGTGCAACTTCTTCGCCATGACGCACTCCATACCGGGCGCCCTGGGCGTCTTCATGCGCACCCCCGCCGGCACCGTCATGCACACCGGCGACTTCAAGCTGGACCAGACGCCCATCGACGGCATCCGTCCCAACTACCAGGCAATCAACCAGTTTGGCGGCGAGGGCGTGGACCTGCTGCTGTCGGATTCCACCAACGCCACGCGGCCCGGCTTCACCCCGTCTGAGGCCGCCGTCGGCCCGGCCCTGCGCCACATCATCAAGAACGCCAAGGGCCGCGTCTTCGTGGCCTCCTTCTCCAGCCACATCCACCGCCTGCAGCAGGTGTGCGACGCCGCCGTGGCCGTCGGTCGCAAGGTGGTGGTCACGGGCCGCTCCATGGTCACCAACACCAAGATCGCGCGCGACCTGGGCTACCTGCGCATATCCGACGAGGACATCATCGACGCCTACTCCGTGGACGAGATTCCAGAGGACAAGATCGTCGTCCTGTGCACCGGCTCCCAGGGGGAGCCGCTCTCCGCGCTGGCGCGCATGGCCAACGGCGAGCACAAGTCCCTCACCATCACCGCCAACGACACGGTAATCATCTCCGCCACGCCGGTCCCCGGGAACGAGAAGAGCGTGCAGGGCATCATCAACGCCCTCTCCAAGATTGGCTGCGACATCTACGACAAGAGCAAGATGCTGGTGCACACGTCGGGCCACGGCAGCCAAGAGGAGCTAAAGCTCATGCTGGCCATGGCAAAGCCCGCCTACTTCATGCCCGTCCACGGCGAGGCCGTGCACCTGCGCGCCCACGCCGAGCTTGCCCGCCAGATGGGCATGCGCGACGACCACGTCTTCGTGCTGGACAACGGCGACTCGCTGGAGATGACGGCGGGTGAGGTGAAGATCGGCCCCACGGTGGACTCGGGCGTGGTCTATGTGGACGGGCTCTCCGTCACGGACGCCAACCCCGTGGTCCTGCGCGACCGTCAGAAGCTCTCACAGGACGGCATCGTCACCTGCGTGGTCACGGTCTCCAGCAGGTCCCACAAGGCGGGCGACGTGGAGATTGCCGGCAGGGGCGTCTCGTTCTCGGAGGACGAGGACCTCATGGCCGAGGCCATCGAGCTCGTGAAGGACCGCGTGGACCGCAACGCCGCGGAGATCTCTACGGACTCCCTTCGCAAGAGCATCAGGAACGGTCTCTCCAACTTCCTGTGGACAAAGACGCACACGCGACCGATGGTGATTCCGGTCGTGATGGAGGTTTAGATGCCCCAAAACCGCAAGTCAAACGCAGCAGCACGGAGCAAGAAGTCAGGGGGAGCAAAGGGCAAGGCACGGCAGCGGAAGACCTCACGGGGTCGGGCCGCGGCCGCGCCCGTTGTCGAGGACTCCGCCAAGAACGACATAGTTGGCGTCTGCCTGGCAGTCGTCTCCATAGCCATGCTCATCTCCCTGGTGGCGCCCAGCACCGCCACGCTGACGCACGCCACGGAGCGCGCGCTCACGCTGTGCTTCGGCATCGGCGCGGCCCTGTGCCCCGTGGCCCTGTTCCTGTTCTCGCTCACTTTCTTCATGGACAACCAGGCGCCCGTCTCCAAGCGCGTGGCGGGCGGCCTGGCGCTCATCGTGCTGGCCATACTCTCCATGATCTCGCTCAACGTGGCGGGCGCGGCCGACGCGCCCAGGATGGTGGTTGAGGGCGCGACCGCGGAGGGCGCGGGCGGCTACGTGGGCGGCCTCGTGGCCTGGGCCCTGCTGGAGCTGGTGGGTCGCTCCGTCGGCAACGCCCTTCTGGTGGGCATCATCATCGTGGGCGTCATCGTGTGCGGGTTCTCCGTCTCCGGCTTCGTGGGCAAGATGCACGAGGCCTACGTGCAGAGGCGCGACCAGCGCATCCTGGAGCGCGAAGCTCGCGCGGCGGAGCAGGAGGAGGCCCGCCAGGAGTACGAGGCGGCCGTGCGCGAGCTTGAGGAGAACGGCGGCCAGGCCGTGGACGCGGCCGAGACCAGCTTCATCGGCGCGCGCAAGACCTCCGTCCTGAGCAGGAGGAAGGCCAGTGTGGTCGGCGCTGCTGGCCCAACCGACGACGTGAAGACGCAGCTGGTGCGCAAGAGGCACCCGGACCTGGACGTGGAGAGCGCCCAGCCGGCCGGTTTCGCCGTGACTGCCGCCGGCCAGGCGGCCGACGACGCTGCAAAGTCGGAGGACGCCGCGGCCGGCCAGAGGACCCACAGGCTCAAGCGGAAGCCGCACCCCCGTACGGGGAAGGCGGACTCTGTGGAGGAGCCCCAGGCGCAGAAGGCCCCCACGGCGGAGGCCATTCCAGACTTCCTGAGGAACCCGGCGGCAGCCGCGGCGTCCGCTTCCACCGCCCCCGCAAAGGGAGCCGCCGGCCGTCCCATGAGGCCCAAGCCCGCCACCGCGGCTGGCAGGCGGGGTGCCAGCGCGTCGGCGGCAGCCACGGCAGCGAGCCAGGCGCCCGCCAAGGGCGTGGTGCCCGCCAGGGACGCCAAGCGTCCCGGTGACGGTGATGAGGGCTACGAGCTCCCGCCCATGTCCATGCTGAGCTCCAACCCCAACTCGGGCGGCACGGCCGACAGCAAGGCGGAGCTGGACGCCACCATGGCTGACCTGCAGAACACGCTGGAGGAGTTCGGTCTGAGGTCGCGCGTGGTGGACTACATTTCCGGCCCGCTGGTCACCACCTTCCGCATCGAGATGGGCGAGGGCGAGCGCGTCAGCAAGATCAAGAACCTGGAGGACGACATAGCCCTCACGCTGGCGGCCGAGAAGGTGCGCATCTTCGCGCCCATTCGTGGCACGTCGTTCGTGGGCATAGAGATCCCCAACAAGTCGCGCGAGAACGTGCACCTGGGAGATGTGCTGCCCTACGCCAAGGGCGGCCCGCTGGAGGTGGCCATCGGGCGTGACTCCGCAGGCAAGCCGGTGGTGGCGGACCTGGCCAAGATGCCCCACATGCTGGTGGCGGGCACCACGGGCTCCGGTAAGTCTGTCATGATCAACTCCATGATCATGTCCATCCTCATGCGCACCACGCCCAAGCAGGTCCGCCTCATCATGGTGGACCCCAAGCGCGTGGAGTTCAGCTCTTACAACGGCCTGCCCCACCTGTACGTGCCCGTGGTGACGGAGCCGCGCCAGGCGGCCAGCGCCCTGCAGTGGGCCGTGGCAGAGATGGAGCGCAGGCTCAAGGTGTTCGAGCGCGCCGGCGCCAGGAACCTGAAGGTCTACAACAAGATGTGCGTGAGCGGCAAGCTGTCCGAGATGGACAACCCGCCGGAGCCCATGCCCTACCTGGTGATCATCATCGACGAGCTGTCCGACCTCATGATGGTTGCCGGCAAGGACGTTGAGGCCTCCATCGTGCGCATTGCCCAGCTGGCGCGTGCGGCTGGCATCCACCTGGTCATCGCCACGCAGCGCCCGTCCGCCAACGTGGTCACGGGCCTCATCAAGTCCAACATCGACACCCGGGCGGCGCTCAAGGTGTCCTCCGGCATAGACTCCCGCGTCATCCTGGACGAGACGGGCGCGGAGCGGCTGCTGGGCAACGGCGACATGCTGTTCAAGAACCGCGGCCTCACCCCGCAGCGCGTCCTGGGGTGCTATACCTCTGACAACGAGATCAACTCCGTGGTGGAGTTCATCCGCGACCAGGCGGAGCCGGACTACCACGAGGAGATCCTAACCGCCGTCCAGCCCAACACGCCTGGCGGAGGCGGCCACGGAGACGCCGATGACGAGGACGACCCCCTTGTGTGGGAGGCCGCGCAGATTGTGGTGGACTCGCAGCTTGGGTCCACCTCCGGCCTGCAGCGCCGCCTGAAGGTTGGCTACGCCCGCGCCGGCAGGATCATGGACATGCTGGAGGCCAAGGGCGTGGTTGGCCCTCCGGACGGCTCCAAGCCCCGCGAGGTCCTGCTGGACTCCGACGGGCTGGAGGAACTGAGGACGCAAGAGGCCAAGTACAGGGAGGTGGTGTAGGATGGATCGCCCGCTCTTCAGCGAGAAGCTGGCAGCGCGTCGGCGCGAGCTGGGGTACTCCACGGCGCAGGTCGCCAACGACCTGCGGCTTAAGGAGTCGGTGCTCATTGCCTTCGAGGAGGGTGACTTCGCGAACATGCCCAAGAGCGGCTACGCGCAGGGCATGCTCTCGTCCTATGCCCGCTATCTGGGCCTGGACGAGAGGGAGATGACGGGCCTCTTCTCCCGCGCGCTCAACGAGTACCGGCATGGCTCCGGGCGCAACAAGCCCGTCTCGGCGCAGCCCATGGTGGGGAGGCGCGGCCTCCTTCCCAGCTCCGGCGGGCCGGCGGGTGACCTGGGCACCTTCGCCACCACCACGGTCCGCAGCAGGAGCGGCTCCGCGGACTCCATCAGGACCGTCGGCGGCTACAGCTCCTCCACCCCCTACGGCGGGAGCCAGCCCGTCTCCACCCGGCCGGGCTCGCTTGGCAAGGCCAGGCGCGCCACCCGCAGCACGGGCGGATCGTACGGCAGCCAGGGCGCCTATGGCCGCAGCTCCAGGTCCGCCGCGGAGCGGGCCTCGCGGGACATTCGCCGCGGGGACGTGAAGACGGTTCGCGTGAGGCCGGGGGAGTATGTGGACGACCTTCGCCCCGGGCGCGAGACCCACCCCTACGAGGGCGCCAGCACCATGCGCGGCAGGCAGGAGTCCAGGAACATCGCCTCTCCCGACCGGCCCAACGTTCAGCGCAGGACCTCCAGCCGGCAGCGGCGGGAGCTGCGCGAGCGCGACCAGCAGCAGCGCAGGGGACGCTCCGGAGGCTTCCTGGGTAGCCCGGAGCAGAAGGTGTTCGCGACCATCGTCGGTCTTGCCATAGTGATCTTCCTGATCATCGTGGTGTCGGTTGGTTCCTGCACGGCCAAGCGCACGGGTGATGCGGGGAGCAGCGTTCCCGTCTCGGAGGCCACCACCTCCGGCAGCAGCGCGTCCGACGCCACGAAGGAGCAGAGCGCTGCGGAGGCCGCGGCGGCCAAGGCCCTGGCTGACGCCTCCAGCAGCAAGGGTTCCTCGGCGCAGACCGCTCCCACGGAGACCAAGGTGGGTGTGAGCGTGGCGGACGGGGCCGTTACCTGGCTGGAGGTGGAGTGCGACGGCTCCAGCAAGATCGCGGAGACCGTCACGGGCCCGTGGAGCCAGACCTACGACGTCACCAAGTCCATCACCATACAGGCGGGCGACACCAGCTCCGTGACCATAACCAACAACGGGCAGCAGGTCTCGTTCGAGTCGCGCGCGTCCGGCGTGGGCACGGTGACCATACAGGGGTCAGGTACCTCTGGCGCGGCTGCCGCGGAGACGACCACCGCCCAGACGGGGAAGGCGAGCTCATCGTCCGAAGGCACGTCTGGGGACGGCGAGTCGGCCGACGCTACGGGGGACGAAGGGGCGGAGGCGGCCGACGCCTCCTACGGCGAGTAGTCGCCGGCGCGGCGCATGCGGTGACGTCGCGGCATGGCTGCGGCCAGGATATTCTGTTGTCGTGCCGTTGGGAGGGACGTGCGGGCGCTGCCGTCCTACCATTACATGAAAGTTTGACGCGGGGCCGCCACGTCGGCCCCGCGCTGCGGGTATGGCTCGGGAGGGCCAGTAGAGGGGAACGTACTTGACTACTTTGGGGAACGCTGTTGCAAACTGCCTGTTCGTGACGCTTGGGTGTGCCAAGAACGAGGTGGACACGGACCGCATGCGGGCGCTGCTCCTGGCGGACGGATTTGCGGAGACCGACGCGGTGGACGACGCGGACGTCGTGCTGGTGAACACCTGCTCCTTCCTTGCCTCGGCCAGCGCGGAGTCCATAGAGACCACCCTGCAGCTTGCGGAGGAGGCCAAGGACGGGGTGCGCGAGCGGCCCATCATCATGTGCGGCTGCCTGCCGTCGCGCTACGGCCAGGAGCTGAACTCTGAGCTTCCGGAGGTCGCTGCCTTCGTCAAGGCTGAGGACGAGGACGGCATAGTCAACGTGGTGAGGGAGGTGCTGGGCCTGCCCATGTCCGAGGGCTTCTCCGCCGCGCTGGGGGGCCGTACCCTGCGTACGGTGGACGGCGCCTCCGCGTACGTGAAGATCTCCGAGGGGTGCGACAGGTTCTGCGCCTTCTGTGCCATTCCCTACATCCGCGGCCGGTACCACTCCCGCCCGGAGGCAGAGATCTGCGCCGAGGCTGCTGACCTCATGCGCGGCGGCGTGCGCGAGCTGGTGCTGATTGGCCAGGACACGGGCATCTGGGGGTCGGACTTCCCGGAGGCAGAGAAGAACCTGGCGTGGCTGCTCCGCAAGGTGGCGGAGGTGGTCCGGCCCTACGGCGGCTGGATTCGCGTGCTGTACCTGCAGCCGGAGGGCATGACGGACGAGCTCGTGGCCACCATTCGCGACACGCCGGAGGTCCTGCCCTACATAGACATCCCAATCCAGCACTGCAACGAGCGCATACTGGCCTCCATGGGCCGGTCCGGCTCCACGCAGCAGCTGCGGGAGCTCTTCGCCCGCCTGCGGCGCGAGATTCCCGGCATGGTGCTGCGCACCACCGGCATGGCGGGCTTCCCCGGCGAGACTCCCGAGGAGGCGGACGAGCTCCTGGACTTCATTCGCGAGGAGGAGTTTGACTACACCTCCGTCTTTGCCTACTCGCCCGAAGAGGGCACCAAGGCGGCGAGTATGGCCGACCAGGTTCCCGAGGACGAGAAGATGGAGCGCACGCAGCGCCTGGTGGACCTTGCCGAGGAGTTGGGCTTTGCGGCGACCGCCAAGCACGTGGGCGAGAGAACCAAGGTCATAATAGACGGCATGGAAGAGGGGGAGAACGGCCCGGAGCTCATCGGGCACGCCTGGTTCCAGGCCCCCGACTGCGACGGCGCCGTGCACATAGAGAGCGGCGAGGCCGCCGTGGGCGACGTGGTCACCTGTGACCTGGTGGATGCCTTCTGCTACGAGATGGTGGGCGAGATCGTCCGGGACGGTGTGGAAGTGGAGGACAGCAATGAGTGAGAACAAGTCCATTTGGACGCCGGCCAACATCGTGACGACAATTCGGGTGGTCTTCGTGCCCATCTGGCTGCTGTGCGCCGAGCTGGCCCCCGCTCCCACCGGTCAGTCGTTCAGCGGCTCCGCGCTCCTTGTCGCGGTCTTCTACATGCTGCTCTCGCTGACGGACAAGCTCGACGGCTACCTGGCGCGCAGCAGGAACGAGGTCACGACCTTCGGCAAGTTCCTGGACCCCATCGCCGACAAGCTGGTCGTCATTGTCTCCCTTTGCTTCCTGCTCGAGGTGGGGGATGTCTCGTCCTGGGTGCTGCTGGTGATCATCGCACGCGAGTTCCTGGTGAGCGGCCTACGCATGGTGGTTGCCAGCAAGGGCGTGGTCATTGCCGCCAGCAACCTGGGCAAGTGGAAGACCGCCACGACCATGCTGGCCATCACGGGCCTGCTGCTGGTGCGGGCGCTCCCCGCCGGTGGCTTTGCCACGGGGCTGCTGTGGGCTTCCAACCTGCTGCTGCTGGTTGCGGTGGTGCTCACCGCCTGGTCGGGCATTGACTACTTCGTGAAGTCCTGGAAGTACGTTGCGGAGGCCTAGGAGATGAGCCGCATGGAACTGGATTGCGCCGACCCCACGGAGGACGAGCTCTTCCGGGCCGCGTCCCGGCTGGTTGCCCAGGCAACGGCCGCCGGCAAGACCGTGGGCACGGCAGAGTCCTGCACGGGAGGCCTTGTGGCGGGTGCCATAACCGCGGTGCCCGGGTCCTCCTCCGCAATACGCGGAGGCGTGGTCAGCTACGCCATCCCCGTGAAGCACGAGGTGCTGGGCGTCTCACAGGAGGTGCTGGACGCCCCCGGGGTGGGTGCGGTCTCCAGCGAATGCGCCGCCCAGATGTGCCGTGGCGCGCGGCGCGTGCTCGGCTGCGACGTTGCGGTCTCCGTCACGGGCATCGCGGGGCCGGGTGGCGCGGAGCCCGGAAAGCCCGTTGGCACGGTGTGGTTCGGCGTCACCGACGGCCAGAGGGTGAGGACGGAGCTCCATCTCTTCACGGGCGACCGCGCCACCGTGCGGCGCAAGGCGGTTGCCTGCGCCATCGCCCTCTTGGGCGACATGCTGTAGGCCCGCGTGCCCCTTATTGGGCTGCTGCGCGAAGATTCTGCGAAGGCGTTTGGGCGGCACGGGGCGAAGGCCCGCGTGCCGCCCCTTTCTTTTCCTGCGTTTGCGCTGTTGCGGGGCATGGTTTGCGATCGCGTGCCAGACGGGGGCCAGCTATGCGGTCGCCACCTGCAGAAACGTGCAATCCTGGCCACGTAGAATTCCTCGGTAGCGTTGTTGACTACGAACGCGTGTTCTTATAGTATGTTCGATGCAAAGCGAGACGGGAGTGAAGCATGGCTAAGAGTAAACAACCAAACCGCGAGGTTCGTGAGCGCACCTATGGCGAGGAGCGCGACAAGGTCGTTGAGGAGACCACTAAGGAGATCATCAAGCAGTTCGGTAAGGGCGCCATCATGAAGTTCGGTGACGACGCGCCCACGCTGGAGGTCGAGGCCATCCCAACCGGTTCCATCGCCTTGGATGCTGCATTGGGCATCGGCGGCGTCCCTCGCGGGCGCATCGTGGAGATTTATGGTCCCGAGTCCTCGGGCAAGACTACGCTCTCGCTGGAGATTCTCGCCGAGGCACAGGCCCTTGGTGGCGTCGTCGCCTTCATCGACGCGGAGCACGCGCTTGACCCCGGCTATGCGGCCCGCATCGGCGTGGACATCGACGAGGTCCTCATCTCCCAACCCGACACGGGCGAGCAGGCACTGGAAATCTGCGACATGCTGGTGCGCTCCGGCGCCATCGACGTCGTCGTCATCGACTCGGTTGCCGCCCTCGTCCCTCGCGCGGAGATCGAGGGTCAGATCGGCGACACCACCGTCGGCCTTCAGGCCCGCCTCATGAGCCAGGCCCTTCGCAAGCTTGCCGGTTCTCTCTCCAAGTCCAACACCACCTGCATCTTCATCAACCAGCTGCGCGAGAAGATCGGCGTCATGTTCGGCAACCCCGAGACCACGCCCGGTGGCCGCGCCCTGAAGTTCTTCGCCTCCGTCCGTATGGACATCCGTCGCATTGACAGCATCAAGAAGGACGGGGAGATAATCGGCAACCGCGTGAGGGTCAAGGTCGTCAAGAACAAGGTGGCGCCTCCCTTCCGTCAGGCCGAGTTCGACATCATGTACGGAACCGGTATCTCCAAGGAAGGCTCCATCTTGGACACTGCCGTCCAGTACAACATAGTGGATAAGTCGGGCTCCTGGTTTACGTACGGGGAGGAGCGCCTGGGCCAGGGCCGCGAGGCGGCGAAGGCCTTCCTCGCCAACAATCCCGACCTCAGGGACGAGATTGACCACAGGGTCCGCGTTGCCTGCGGCCTCGAGCTGGGGGACGAGCGCGTGGGCGCCCCCGAGCTGGAGGAGCCTGCAGAGGATGACCTGCTCGCCGAGGATGACTCCCTTGCCGATGACGATTCCCTTTCGGACGAGGAATAGCGACGCGCCAAGACGTTGGCCAGAACGGGTGGTGACTGGTGAGCAGCACTGGTCTTGATTGGAAGGTTGCCCTCGCAAAGCGCGGGGGCACTTCCTTCTCTGCGGGAAAGCCCAAGGGAAGCGTGCATGTGGAGACGACGGAGCGGGGCAGGGAGACCATTTCCGTGCCGGCCCGCGTTGCAAAGCTGCTGGACGCCAAGCAGAAGGCGGGGGAGCTGGAGCCCGAGTCCCGTGCGGAGCTCATGTACGAGGTGAAGCGCGTGTCGTTGGCAAGCGCGAAGCGTAGGCTGGCTGAGCTGGTGGACAAGCGTGACTACGCCTCCCACGAGGCAGCCAGGAAGCTTCGCCTTGACGGGTACGGCTCCCAGGTGACGAGCGAGGCGGTCGCGTGGGCGGAGGACGCCGGCCTCATCGACAACGGACGCTTCGCGGACGTCTTCATACGCACGAAGCTGGCCGCTGGGTGGGGACAGCGCAGAATCGAGCGCGAACTCGGCGAGCGCGGCATCTCGTGCGAGGACGTGGAGGGCTGGCCATACGAGTACCTTGACCCTGACGACGAGCTCTCCCGCGCCATCGAGGTGGCGGGGCGGAAACGGGTCACCGGCGCGAACCAGACGCAGAAGATGGCACGGTTTCTTGTTGGAAGGGGCTTCTCCGCAAGTGTTGCCTTCGACGCGGCGCGTAGGGTGTTGGAAGACGAGGAGTAGGCAACAGTACGAACAGAATCAGTACCGTTCGCTTACTTTGGGGTTTGGGTGTTTGACACAAAACTGATACACACGTACGATATCAATACCGTTTGAGTTTCTCGCGTCTGCTGGCGTGCTAGCCGACGTGTCATATGTTTCTACTGGTTCGTTGGTAACATATTCCGTCCTTGTTAGGGCACAGTTGAGTGAGCCTCGGATGGTGGGTTCCCAGGTGCATGTGGTACCTGGGTCTCCTGAACACGCATGAATTCACTGTCTGAGGAGCAAACTATGTACGTTCTAATTGCGGTTGCAGGAATTGCCGCTGGGTTGCTCATTGGCGTCTTGCTTGCGCGCTACAGGTCCACAAGCAAGAGCAATGAGCTGGTCGCGGCAGCAAACAAGCAGGTGGATGATGCCCGTGCGCAGGCCGCCCAGATAACGGCCGATGCCAAGGCTTCCGCGGAGACCGCCAAGAAGTCCGCTCTTATCGAGGCCCGCGAGGAGATCATCCAGCTGAAGCAGGCGTCGGAGGCGGACGACAACAAGCGCAAGAGCGAGCTTCAGAAGCTCGAGAACCGCGTCATGCAGCGCGAGGAGTCCATCGACAAGCGCAGCGACGCTCTGGACCGCCGTGAGCACCAGCTCTCCAGCCTGCAGAGCTCCATCGACAAGCGCAAGAACGAGGTCGACGGCCTGTACGAGAAGCAGACGGCGGAGCTGGAGCGCATCTCTGCGCTCACCCGGGAGGATGCCCACAACGAGCTGCTGGATCGCGTGCGCGCGGACACCATCAAGGAGGAGGCGCAGATCCTGCGCGACTCCGAGCAGCGCGTCCGCGCCCAGGCCGACAAGACCGCGCGCGAGATCGTCTCCACGGCCATCCAGCGCTGTGCGGCCGACCAGGCGGGTGAGATCACGGTGACCTCCGTGCACATTCCGTCGGACGACCTCAAGGGCAGGATCATCGGTCGCGAGGGCCGCAACATCCGCACCTTCGAGCAGATCTCCGGCGTCTCGCTGGTGATCGACGACACGCCTGAGACGGTCGTCCTCTCCTCCTTCAGCCCCGTCCGCCGCGAGACGGCACGCGTGGCGCTGGAGAACCTCATCGCGGACGGTCGCATTCATCCCGCCCGCATCGAGGAGCTGTACAAGAAGGCCGAGAAGCTGGTGAACGAGCGCGTGCAGGAGGCGGGCGAGCAGGCCGCCTTCGACGCCGGCATCCACGACCTTCACCCGGAGCTCATCAAGACGCTGGGCGCCCTGCGCTACCGCACCTCCTTTGGCCAGAACGTGCTCCAGCACTCCATCCAGGTGTCCGAGCTGTGCGGGATCATGGCCTCTGAGCTTGGCCTGGACCCGGCAATGCCCAAGCGCGCTGGTCTCCTTCACGACATTGGCAAGGCCATCGACCACGAGGTGGAGGGTCCGCATGCCGTCATCGGCGCAGACCTGGCCCGCCGCTACGGCGAGAAGCCTGCCGTCGTGCACGCCATCGAGGCGCACCACGCAGACGTGGAGCCCAACACCGTGCTGGACGTGCTGGTCCAGGCCGCGGACGCCATCTCTGCGGCCCGTCCAGGCGCCCGACGCGAGTCTGCCGAGAACTACATCAAGCGCCTGGAGAAGCTGGAGGAGATCTCCAACGCGCACGACGGCGTGGAGCGCACCTACGCCATGCAGGCCGGTCGCGAGCTGCACGTCATGGTCGAGCCCGAGAAGATCTCTGACGCGCAGGCCACGGTTCTGGCCCACGACATCGCCAAGCAGATCGAGGACGAGATGGAGTATCCCGGCCAGGTCAAGGTCGTGGTGATCCGCGAGTCCCGCGCCGTGGACATCGCCAAGTAGGCGGGCATGGCTGACGACCCTTCTGATCTCTTGGGCTTCGTGTCCTCGCTCGGCGGCGGGGACGGGCTGCGGGTCGAAGAGAACCTGGGCGAGGGCTACGTTAGGCTCAGAGTTTCCGAGGCGGAGCGTCGCCAGGCAAAGCACGACATCAGATGCGTCGAGGACGTGGTCATAGAGCTGTTGAGGAACGCTCGTGACGCAGGTGCTCGGCGCATCTTCGTCTGCACGTCACGGTCTGGCGACCTGCGGACCACCGTGGTCATCGACGACGGAACCGGGGTCCCGGACGACATGCGCGAGCGCATCTTCGAAGCCCGTGTCACCTCCAAGCTGGACACGGTGCACATGGACCAATGGGGCGTGCACGGACGTGGCATGGCCCTCTTCTCCGTGCGGCAGAATGCGGTGAGGGCGGAGGTTGTGGACTCCGGTGTCGGGCGTGGTACTGCACTGCGCGTCGTGACGAATGCCAACGACGTGAGCGAGCGCGCGGAGCAGTCCAAGTGGCCAACGGTCAGGCGCGACGGGGGCAGCCTGAGCATAGTCCGCGGCCCGCACAACATCGTTCGCACCTGCTGCGAGTTCGGCCTCGCGGAAAGAGGGACCTGCCGCGTTTACGTTGGGTCTCCCTCGGAGATCGTGGCCACCATCAGGGCGCGCGCCAAGACCGGCGTGCCGGAGAGCGACTCCCCGACGGTGACGGGGCGGCTGGCTGCCGCCACGGACGCCCTGACCTTGCGTGAGGCCGCGGCAGACGTGGGTATAGAGATGTCCGAACGTACGGCATACCGCATAGTGGGCGGGGAGATTGCGCCCGTCAGGAACGTGGCGCTTGCCTTGGAGGCCACCCTGGACCCCAAGGAGCGCCACGCGGACGGGGAAGGGGCGCGCATCAGCCTGAGCAAGGAGGACTCTGCGGAGCTTCGGGCCGCCATGGCGCGCGACTTCTCGCTGGTGACGCAGAGGTACTACCTGGAGCTGGTTGGGGAGCCTGAGGTGCGGGTCTCCAGGGGCAAGGTCACGGTCACCTTTCACGTGGACGAGGCGGACTGATGTCCTGCCGTGCCCCAGAAGGCACGCAAGGCTCACGTTTTTCCTCTAATAGGGGTATTTATCTGCACTTTTTTGACCTTCATACCTTTTAAAGCAAGCTTACAATCTGTAGAATGTTTTCGATTTGATACCACTATCGTTCCTCAAACGCCATACGAGGCACGCTGCGTGCCTGGGAGACAAGCCATGGATTTTCTCAAAGTGTCAAGCAAGTCCTCGCCTGCGTCCGTTGCGGGTGCCATCGCCGGAATGGTGAAGGACGGGGTCCCCGTCAACATGCAGTGCGTCGGCGCGGGAGCGGTCAACCAGGCCATCAAAGCAGTCGCCATCGCGCGCGGCTTCCTCATTCCCACGGGAGTGGACATTTCCTGCGCCCCAACCTTCTCTGACATCGAGATTGGCGGCGAGAGCCGCACGGCCATCCGCATAGCCATCTACGTGCACCAGCTGGTGCCGCAGGCGTCGACTACCCTGAACCCCGAATAGGCCTGAGTGGTAGTGAATGAGGCAATTCTCCAACCTTCCCGGCAAGACGTACTACATCAAGACCTTTGGCTGCCAGATGAACCTGCACGACTCCGAGCGGGTCGCAGGCGTCTTGGATGACTGCGGTTGCATCGAGGTCGCCACGCCCGAAGAGGCGGACATAGTCATCTACATGACGTGCAGCGTGCGCGAGAACGCGGACACCCACCTGTACGGCGTGGCGTCTGCCATGGTAAGCGCGCCGAAGCCGCCCTGCGGCAGGCGCGTGGTGGCGGTTGGCGGCTGCATCGCACAGCGTGACGGCGAGCAGCTTCGCAAGCGCATCCCCAACGTGGACGTCGTCTTCGGGACCAGCGCCCTGGCCGCGGTGCCCAAGCTCATCTCCGATGCCTTCGACGACGCGCCGGGTACGCTGGAGGTGGACATCGCGGAGGGCGACCGCGGATTCTCCACGGACCTTCCCTCGCACCGGGCGCAGGCCTTCCACGCCTGGGTGCCCATCATGACGGGCTGCAACAACTTCTGCACCTACTGCATAGTCCCCTACGTGCGGGGCCGCGAGAAGAGCCGCGTGATGGAGCGCATAGTGGAGGAGTGCTCCCGCCTGGTGGACGACGGCGTGCGCGAGATCACCCTCCTCGGCCAGAACGTGAACTCGTACGGCAGGGACCTCTACGGCAGGCCGCGCTTCGCGGAGCTTCTGCGGCAGGTGGGGGAGACCGGCATCAGCCGCATCCGCTTCACGTCCTCCAATCCCAAGGACCTTTCGGCGGACGTCATCTCCGCAATGGCAGAGACGCCCGCTGTCATGCCCCACCTGCACCTGGCGGTGCAGAGCGGCTCCACACGCATCCTGAAGGCCATGCACCGCAGCTACACGCGCGAGCAGTACCTGCGGCTTGTGGGTGACCTTCGGACCGCCATGCCGGACATTGCCCTTTCCACGGACATCATCGTCGGCTTCCCCGGCGAGACTGAGGAGGACTTCCAGCAGACCCTCTCCATCGTGCGCGAGGCGCGGTTCTCGTCCGCCTTCACGTTCATATACTCCAAGCGCCCCGGCACCCCCGCGGCTAAGATCGAGGACGACACCCCTCGCGAGGTCATCCAGAACCGCTTCGATCGCCTGGCGGACCTGGTTGCCCAGCAGGCGCACGAGGCCAACGCGCCCTTCATGGGTCAGACGGTGGAGTCGCTTGTGGAGGGCCCCTCCAAGAGGGATGCCTCGGTCATGGTGGGCCACAGCCCCCGGAACCAGACCGTCCTCTTCGACCTGCCCCAGGGCATGTGCGCGGAGGACTACGTCGGCAAGTTCGTGAACGTTCTGGTGAGCGAACCCCGCACCTGGTACCTGCGCGGCGAACCGGTTGGCGAGGCCCGATGACGGCACCCGGCACCGTCGTGGCCATTGTGGGCCCCACCGCCTCTGGCAAGAGTTCGCTGGCGGAGCGGGTGGCCGTTGAGCTTGGTACGTCCGTCATCTCCGTCGATGCCATGCAGGTGTACCGTGGAATGGACATTGGCACTGCCAAGGAGCCCCCCGCGGACCGCAGGTGCCCCCTCCTGATGGTGGACGTTGCCAACGTGGACGACGACTACTCCGTGGCCCTCTTCCAGGAGCAGGCGCGCCACTGTGCGGACGGCCTGCTGGCGGCCGGAAAGACACCGGTGCTGTGCGGGGGTACGGGCCTGTACCTGGATTCCGTCATCGACGAGATGGAGTTCCCGCACGGTGCCACCGGCGGCGATGGGAGGAGGGCCTACGAGGAGTATGCCCAGGCACATGGCGCGGACGCCCTGCACGCGCTGCTGCAGGAGCGCGACGCGGCGAGCGCGGAGATAATACACCCCAACAACGTGAGGCGCGTGGTGAGGGCGCTGGAGATGCTGGACGAGGGCACGTCCTACGCCCAGCAGCATGCCGGCCTGCACGCCAGGAGGCCCCACTACCAGGTGCGCATGTGGGGCATAACCATGGACCGCTCGCGCCTGTACGACCGCATAAACCAGCGCGTGGACAAGATGTTCCTCGACGGCCTGGTGGACGAGGTGGTGCGCCTCAGGGACGAGGGCCTGTCCGACGCGCTTACTGCCCACCAGGCTATCGGCTACAAGGAGGTGCTGGACGCGCTGTCCGGCGCCACGACCATGGACGAGGCCCGCGAGGAGATAAAGCTCCGCTCGCGCCGGTACGCGAAGCGGCAGCTCTCCTGGCTGCGGCGCGACGGCCGTGTCATGTGGTTGGACTACGATCGCATCGACGAGTCCGCAGCCGCAGGGCTCGTGCTCGACGACCTGGCACAGACCAAAGAGCTTGGAGCACCCGCGTAGCATGAGCAGATTTCAGCCACAGTCCACCGCACCCGTGCCCGAGAAGGCCATCCTGGTCGGGGTGGACCTTGGTGACTCCGAGTGGCCCGTGGACGAGTCCCTGGCGGAGCTTGGTCGCCTTGCGCAGACGGACGGGGCCGAGGTCATCATGACCGTGACGCAACGGCTTGAGAAGCCCTCGCCGCGTACCTTCATCGGCTCTGGCAAGGCGCAGGAGCTGGCCACCCTGTGCCGCAACACCGAGGCGGACGTCATCATCTTCGACGACGAGCTAACGCCCTCGCAGCAGGCGAACCTGGAGAAGATCTTCGGCAAGTCCGTCAAGGTGATAGACCGTACCGCGCTCATACTGGACATCTTTGGCGCGCACGCGGTGACCAAGGAAGGCAGGCTACAGGTCAGCCTGGCGCAGAACCAGTACCTGCTGCCGCGCCTGCGTGGCATGTGGAGCCATCTGGTGCGCGAGCAGACGCGCGGCGGCATCGGCAGCCGCTTTGGCCAGGGCGAGAGCCAGCTGGAGGTCGACCGCAGGCTGGTGCGCGACCGCATCTCCTCGCTGCGGAGGCAGCTGGACGAGTTGGACAAGCGCAGGTCGGTTCAGAGCAAGGCCAGGTGGGACTCCGGCACCTACCGCGTGGCCCTGGTCGGCTACACCAACGCAGGCAAGTCAACCCTTCTGAACGCCCTAACGGGCTCGGACGTGTACGCGAAGGACGAGCTCTTCGCCACCCTGGACCCCACGACGCGGGCCATGGACCTGGAGGAAGGCCGCAAGATCACCATCACTGACACCGTGGGGTTCATCCAGAAGCTTTCCACCATGCTGGTGGAGGCCTTCAAGTCCACGCTGGCAGAGGTCACGGCGGCAGACCTGATCCTTCTGGTCGTGGACGCGAGCGACGCCAACGCCGAGAAGGAGATTACGGCCGTACGCAAGGTGCTTTCCGAGATTGGGGCCGAGAGGATCAGGAGCGTGGTCGTATACAACAAGTGCGACCTCCTGGACGAGGACCAGCGTCGCACCTTGAGCTCCGTGCACCCTGAGCGGGAGCAGATCTCCGCAAAGGACGGGACTGGCCTGAGGGGCCTCCTCTACCGCATTGCCCAGGAGGCGGCGGAGGGTGACGTCACCATGACGGTATGCATTCCCTACGACAAGGGCATGCTCATGCGCATGGTTCACGAGCGGTGCCAGATAATTCGCGAGCGGTACACGCAGGAGGGCCAGCTTGCGACGGTGAAGGCATCCCAGAGGATGGCCGCTACGCTGGAGCCCTACCGCATCGAAGACGACGAGGCTCCCGCTGACGATTAGCCGTGCTTCATGCAGAGGTCCTGCCCTAGAGGAAGTTGCCCGTCAGCAGAAGCAACAGGGGCTGGTGAAGTACGTACACCTCCAGCGCGTGACGCCCTATGAACTCCAGGGGCCTGCAGATCTTCCCATAAGCCCAGGTGGGATACCCAAGCTGCTTCCAATGGCGGCCGCAGGCGGTTCCCGTCAGGTACATGAAGAAGTAGGGGATGAGGGGGTAGTAGTCCCCCGACGCAAAGGTGGGTCCCGGAAAGCCCAGCCAAGAGAGGTAGTCCGACCCATAGAGGGCCCTTGGAACCGCCACGGAAAGGCCGGCAACGCCCACACGACCCTGCGGAACGCCCAGCAGTAGCAGAAAGACCACAAAGAGGATTACGGCGGCAGCGTAGCCGTTGGGGGAGAGGCGCATCTTCTCCAAGACCCACTCCAAGAGCGTGCAGGCCGCCATGCAGAAGATGATGCCGAAGCTGATGGGCACATCCACCGCCGCAATGGTGGTGACAACAAAGATGAGCAGGGCAAAGGCCATATAGATGCCGCCCCTCCGCAGGTTGCCCCGCGAATGGGCGCACATGCAACCCGCAATGAAGAGGAAGGCCCAGGAGATGCTGGCCCGCCAGATGTCCTGAAGGGGCGGCGCGAACCACTCCAATGGGACCCCTGAGATGAACTTCAGGTCGTAGCAGTAGTGGAACAGAACCATCGAGACCACGGAGAAGCCTCGCGCGGCGTCGAAAATGTGGACCCTGCTCCCTTGCTGGGCGGCCATGTGCTTGGCACTGGCATTGCGAGTCACCTCACGCCCTCCCTCTTAGGAGATGGACCTTATGAGCGCGGTTACCCTGCCAAGAATCGTCGGGTTGTCCGCGTAGATGGGCTCCATCGCGTCGTTCTCGGGCTGCAGGCGTACGTGACCATCTTCCTTGTAGAAGGTCTTGACGGTTGCGGAGTCGTCGATGAGCGCGACCACGATCTCTCCGTTGTGTGCCTCGTGCTCCTCCTTGACCACGATGTAGTCACCGTCGAAGATGCCCGCGTTGATCATGGACTGGCCGCGCACGCGAAGAATGAAGGAGCTTGCGTCGCCAACGATGCTGGTAGGGAGGGTGAGCACCTCCTCCACGTTCTGCTCCGCAAGGATGGGCAGGCCGGCGGCGACGCGACCGACCAAGGGCAGCTGGATCACGTTCTTGTCAACATCCTCATGAACGTCAACAAGCTTCGTGCCGTGGTCGCTTGCGGCCGACTCCTCCGGGACGACCTCGATGGTACGCGGCTTCTTCGAGTCCCTCTTGATGTAGCCCTTCTCCTCAAGTGCCTTGAGGTGCATGTGCACCGTAGACGGGGACGCCAGGCCAACCGCACTGCCAATCTCGCGAACCGAGGGCGGATAGCCGTGATCCTTGGTATACGAGCAGATGTACTCGTAGATGCTCTGCTGCCTCTTGCTGAGCTTTGCGCCTTGCATAGTTCCTCCCTCAACCAAACTCATACGAACAATTGTACGTGAATGAGTTGACACGAACTTTAGTTCGATGATAATGGTATTTGCGAAGGCGTACAAGTGTACTAAAAGAAATTCTTGTCCCGCACACCGCGTAGAACATACCCGTCGGAAGCGAACAAGGAGGCAAAGGTCATGGCATATCAGAACAAGTATTGCTTTGAGGGGTCTGCGGCACTGAGCGTTGACCACGCAATGAAGCCGCGTTTCACGGTTGTGGAAGGAGGCCTGTCCAGCAAGCAACAGGCACCCGCAGGAAAGGGCAGTCTGAAGGAGGAGCTTGTCGTTGCCGCCTTCTGTGTGGTGTGCTTCATCGCCGTGCTGGGCACCAGCCTCTGCGCAGACGCGCTGCGTTCGAGCGGCGCACAGAGCGCCCTCAACTCGTCGGAGACCACGGTCGTGCGCGTCCATTCTGGTGATACCCTCTGGACCATTGCCGAGGAGCATCCGGTACGGGGGGTGCCCACCCGTCAGGTGGTGGATTGGATCGAGGAACAAAACGGCTTAGAGAGTGCCACCTTAGCACCGGGTCAATCGCTCGTCGTTCCCATGCTTGGATAGCGCATTCATAGCGTTTGCCAGGCGCGCAGGCGCTTCTCCGTGTTGGCTTTGGGGCCATTCCAGTTCAATCTGTAATGTTTGTGTGTTATCGTTCCCTAGGTAACTCTGTTCTAGGGAGGATCATGCGCTGTCCAAAGTGCGGGTGCGAGGAGTCCAAGGTCGTGGATTCCCGTCCCTCGGAGAGCAATGACGCAATCCGTCGTCGTCGCGAGTGCGCTCGGTGTGGCTTCCGCTTCACGACCTACGAACGTCGCGAGGAAATGCCGCTGCTCGTTATCAAGAAGGACGGTACCAAGGAGACGTTCGATCGTCAGAAGATCATGCGCGGACTGGTAAGGGCCACGGTAAAGCGCAACATACCCATCGAGACACTGAACGGCGTGCTCGATGGCATAGAGTCAGAGCTTCGCGATGCGGGCGTGACGGAGGTGCCTTCCGAAGAGATCGGCAACATGGTTCTGAAGCGCCTGCTGCCCATAGACAAGGTCGCTTACGTCAGGTTCGCCTCGGTGTATCGCGATTTCAAGGATGTCGAAGAGTTCAGCCAAGAGTTGAGGAGTCTGACGAATGACCAGTGACCAGATACGGGTTCCCATAAAGCGGCTTGACCCGAGCGTAGAGCTGCCGAATTACGCGTACGAGGGCGACGCGGGCTTGGACCTCCGTTCCAACGAGGATGTCACGCTCGCACCAAACGAGCGTCGTCTGGTCTCCACTGGCCTTGCAATCGCGATTCCGGAGGGCTATGCCGGCTTCGTCCAGCCGCGCAGCGGGCTTGCGCTTCGCGAGGGCCTCTCTATGGCGAACACGCCCGGCCTGATTGACGCGCACTACAGGGGAGAGCTCAAGGTCTGCGCCGTCAACCTAGACAATTCCAGGCCCATTCACATCGAGCGTGGTGAGCGCATTGCACAGCTGGTGATTCAGAGGGTTCCCGTCGTCCAGTTGCTGGAAGTAGACGAGCTGGACCAGACGGACAGGGGAGCCGGCGGGTTTGGTTCCAGCGGCGTAGCGTAAGACGTCATCAGAAATGGCGGCATCCGCTCGGCTGGCGGATGCCGCAACGCGTTCTAAGGAGAAGAGGCACTGTGGAAAAGCTCTTCAAGTATGGTGAAAGGGGCTCCAGCCTCGGCACGGAACTGCGCGCCGGTCTGACTACCTTCCTTGCCATGTCATACATCATCGCGGTCAACCCCGGCATTCTCTCTGCGGCGGGCATTCCCGTCAGTGCGACGATTACGGCCACGTGCCTCGGTGCCGGCATCATGACCCTCTGCATGGGCCTTTTCGCCAACAGGCCGCTCGCGTGCGCCTCTGGCCTTGGCATCAACTCCATGATTGCGGTTGCCACCCTGGAGCAGTGCAACGGAGACTGGCACGCCGCCATGGGCGTTGTCTTCATCGAGGGAATCGCCATCCTGCTACTGGTTCTCTGCGGCCTTCGTGAGGCCATCATGGAAGCCATCCCAATCGCACTGCGCCACGGCATCTCCGTAGGCCTTGGCCTGTTCATCGCTATGATCGGCCTTGCCAACGCGACGGTCATCGTTGCCGGTAACGGCACGCTCCTCAGCTTTGGTGACCCCAGCACCCAGGTCTTCCAGGTGGGCCTCATCTCCATCATCGCGACGGTCATCTTTGCGGCTCTCCGGGTGAAGGGGTCCCTGTTGCTTGGCATAATGGTGGCAGTACTGGCGGGCATCCCGCTGGGCGTCACACCGGCACCCACCGGCATCGTCTCCGTGCCTGACATGAGCACCTTTGCCGCGCCCTTTCAACCTGACGCCAGCGGCACCTTGGGCATCGTCAAGACCCTTACCAGCCCTGACCTGCTCGTCCTCGCATTCTCGCTCATGATGTCGGACTTCTTTGACACCATGGGCACCGCCATGGCCGTTGCCAAGGAGGGCGACTTCCTGACAGAGGACGGCAACGTCCGAGACATTCGCCAGATCCTCATCATCGACTCCTGTGCGGCAGCCGTCGGTGGCTTCCTCGGCGCCTCGTCCATCACCACCTTCGTCGAGTCAACCTCGGGCGCTGCCGACGGCGGTCGTTCTGGCCTGACCTCCGTAACCACCGCCGTCCTCTTCATCCTTGCCACGTTCTTCGCGCCGCTCATTGCCTGCATCCCGAGTTCGGCAACTTGCGGAGCCTTGGTATACGTTGGCTTCCTTATGATGAGCGAGGTCACGGAGATTGATTGGTCCAGCATCCTGGAGGGCCTGCCGGCCTTCTTAATCATTGCCGGCATCCCCATGACGTACTCAATTTCCGCCGGCATCGGCCTTGGCTTCCTTGGCTACATAATCACCGCCATCGCCACCGGCAACGTAAAGAAGATCAAGCCCCTCATGTGGGTCGCAGCCATCGCCTTCGCAATCTACTTCTGGATTGCCTTTGCGGGGTAGTACCCAAGCGGATGTCCTTATCGCAAGCGGGCCCGGGTTCCTCGAATCGAGCCCGCTTGCGGTTTCTCCCCTGTTCCAAACATAAAGCTGATAATATATCTTATGTAAAGTATGGCTCTCTCCCTCGCCAGCACTCTCCCGAGCACGAGCTAAGTGACGCCCGTCGTTCGAAAGCGGTGCCACAATCACTGCCCCGGTGAGCTGGCAGACACGAGCGAGCCGCGGCACAAGGCCCTCAGCTCCTTGTTCCTGTCATCCTCGTACCTGGTGTCCATGAGGACCATGAGCTCGTCGAGGGCCTGCAGTCGTGTGTCCCTTGTTGGCAGGATCTCCGTGCCGGCGCGCTCAACCGTGACCACAAGCGTGTTCTTGGGCCACTCGACGTCGCGGATGCACCTTCCGTCCAGCTTGCTGCCAGCGCCCACCACAAAGGAGTGAATTACCTTCTCGCCGGGCTGGCCGTTCAGGTCGGGGTCGTCGGGCGTGACGCCCAGCAGGTTTGCTAGCAGGTGCTCATAGAAGGGATCGGTCTTCAGGATGTTTGCCGTCACGTACGACACTATGGAGACGATTGACGTGGCCAGTAAGGCGTCAAGGCTTCCAGTAAGCTCGAACACCAGTACGACGGCGGTGACGGGCGCACGAATGACGCTTGCGAACAGCCCCGCTATGCCAAGGACGATGAAGCTGTTCATGTAGGCGGTTGGCAGGCCACCCACGATCACCGTGAGCTTGCCGAACAGCGCGCCGCACAGAATGCCCATGACTACCAGCGGAAACAGCGTGCCGCCGGGTGCTCCCGAGGCAAAGCTCGCGTTGGTGAAGAGGTACTTGCCCACCAGCAGCGCCAGGATGATCCAGATGGACAGGTTCTCGGATCTGAAGACGTGGTCGATGATGGCATCGCCGCCGCACATGAGCTCGGGCCATGCGAAGGCCATGACGCCTGCAATGGCAAAGGGAATCGCCACACGGGCGTATGGCATGTGCTTGTTTATGCGGGCGTAGAGCTTCTCCTGGCAGAAGAACATCCCCCTGTTGTGGATGACGCCCAGCACGCCGCAGAAGACGCCCATGAGCAGGACAGCAAGGTAGTCCGCGTGCGGCAGGTCATTGAGGAAGACCAGGTGCAGGACCGGCGTGACGCCAAGCACCTGCGAGACCGTGAAGTCAGACACCACGGAGGCGGCCATGACGGAGATGATGAGCGGGGCGGTAAAGACCTTGTGAATCTCCTCCACGGCAAAGAGGACGCCCGTGAGTGGTGCATGGAAGGCCGCGGACATGCCAGCTGCGGCTCCACAGGTGACGAGAAGGCGCTCTTCCCCGCGGGGGCGGTGCAGGAGCTTGGCAACCGCCTTGCCGGACATGCCGCCAAGCTGGACGGAGGGACCCTCGCGGCCAAGCGAGAGGCCCCCCAGCGCGCAGAGCGTTCCCTCCACGAACTTCGCCCCCAGGACGCGGTGCCATGGCATGTCCAGGCGCCCTGCAACCTCCGCGTCAATCTGCGGGATGCCAGACCCCTGCGTGTAGGGTTCCCACAGCATGAGCCTGCAGACCACGAGGCAGAGCACGGCCAGGAAAGCAAACCAGCCAAGCATGGCAAGCGGGTTGCCCGCCGCGGCCTCCGTAAGCAGGCGCAGGATCTTCTCCGCACGGGAAAGCGCGAAGCGGTACGCTGTGACTACGCCGCCGCCCAGGAGTCCCACCAGAATGCCCTCGAAGACCAGGTTTACCTGGAACCGCCTGGAGAAGCGCTCCTCCAAGAGAGTGGCGCTGTTGGAAGTGGGCCTGTGCCGCCCGAACCCTAGCCTAGCCAGCAGACCCTCGCCCGTCGTACCCTGAGCATTCGATTCCATGGAGCAAGATTCCTTTCGCACAAAACAACGTCCTTAGGTTACGCCTTCGCGTGCCTAAGGACGTTGTGGAAACCTCACGTCTTCGGTCGGGTTTGCCAGGTGGCTTGCAACTGGTGGCTTAGTACTGGCTGCCGGGAATGTAGCCCACCTTGTCAAAGTAAGAAAGGTCGCTCAGCTGCACGGACTCGCCGGGACGCGTGGCGTTGTACATCTGCCCGTTGCCGGCATAAATGCCAACGTGGTTGCCACCGCTGGTGATGATCACGTCACCGGGCTGCATGTTGTCGAAGTCCGTGTGCCAGGTGCCATCGCTCTGCGAGGAGGCCATCATGTCGTACGTGGTGCGGCCGCGGCTGCCGCCGTACACCAGGTTCACGTACCCGGAGCAGTCCACGCCGGAGTTGTCGGAGCCTCCCCACACGTACGGTGTGCCAAGAAGCGATGACGCCCTGCTCAGCCAGTCACCAGTGGAGGTGGAGGCCGATGGCGTCTTCGTGGCGCCGGACGGGCTACTGGCCTGCGAAGGGGCTGCCGAGGGCTCCGCCGCGCTGAAGCTCGTGTTCTGGCCCGCCGACTTGGCGATGTTCGTGGTGGCGGCCACCGCGGCGTCGTTCTGGATGGACGATGCATTGTTGGAGGCCACCGCCTGCGTGTAGTTGGCCTGTGCAACCGTGGTCACGGCGTTGAGGACGGGGTTGGTGGCGACGCCCTGGTCGTTGGTCTGGACGCCGTTCTGCTCCACGTCGGATTGCAGCTCTTCCGTTAGCTGCTTCTGCACGCTGGCCGAAAGGCTGTTGAAGTATGCCTGCGCCTCGGCCACCTGCTTCTTGTACTCGGCCGTCTTGGCCTGGGCGTTGCGCTGGGCCTCCTCGCCCTTGGCGCGCTTGGCCTCCAGGTCAGCCTTCTGGTCGTTGAGCTCGTTCTTCAGCTTCTCCGTCTCCTGCATCTGCTGGATGCGGGCGTCGCTCTCCTTCATGAAGATGTAGAGGCCGGAGACCACGTCGTCCAGGTCCCTGGACCCCAAGATGACGTCCAGGACGGACGTCTTGCCGGCGGTGTAGTCGTCGTGCATGCTTCCCGCGAGCTTCTGTTTGGAGGCGTCGTACTTTGCCTGGGTGTCGGCAATCTGCGCGTCCACCTGGGAGATCTGACCCTTGATGTTCTCAAGCGAGTCGCCCGTTTGGCTCAGGGCCGTCTGGCTCTCGCTCAGGGCCGAGCCCACCTCCTGAAGACGTGCCCGCGCCGCCGCAACGTCTGCCGCCTGGTCTGCGAAGGCAGCGGCAGGGGCAAGAGCAGTGGACGCCAAGGCAACCGTGGCAGCAATAGTCACAAGCTTCGTGCAAAGTTTCATATGCTTCCCCTCAGTTTTGGACGTTGACCATTCTAGGCGCTCCTGACACGAACATTGCATCTCGTATACGATTTCCTGCATTTCACAAACGGAGTCCATACCAAAAGGGCCGGATTCCCAGCGGCTCTCCCCTCTTGCCACTTGCCCGGCACCCTCCCTGCGCACAAGAAGGCGCCCCGCTTCCTTCGGAGCGAGGCGCCGCAGCGCAGTCTGGCAGTGAGGCCCTACTGGACGTTGATGAGGGTGTAGACCTCCTGGTCGTACTCCTTGGCAATCTCCTGGCGGGGGTTGAGGTAGCCCAGCTCCAGAATGAAGGAGAAGCCCACGACCTTGGCACCCGTCTGCTCCACCAGCTTGGCGGTGGCCACTGCCGTGCCGCCGGTGGCAATGAGGTCGTCCACAATGAGGACGCGGTCATCCGGACCCATGGCGTCCTTGTGAATCTGCAGCTCGTCCGTGCCGTACTCCAGCGCGTACTGCTGCGAGTACACCTGGCGCGGAAGCTTGCCGGGCTTGCGGGCGGGCACGAAGCCGGCGCACAGGCGGTAGGCCACGGGGGCGCCAACCAGGAAGCCGCGGGCCTCGGCGCCCACGACCTTGGTGATGCCGCGCTTCATGAAGTGGTCGGCAATGTCATCGATCGCCGCGGCGAAGCCCTGGCTGTCTGCCATGAGGGGCGTGATGTCCTTGAAGATGACACCAGGCTCGGGGTAGTCGGGAATATCGATGATCAGACTCTCAAGATCGACGCTGGACATGGGCGGTTCCTTTCTCAAGCGCTTGTGGCCTAGAACAGTTTAGTCTTCCATTCCCTTGAAGGAGTCGTTGATACGCCTCCGAATAAGGGAGTCACGCACTGCGTTGGTGAGGGAGAGCATGCGCGTAAGGGCGTTGGAGAACTTCTCGCGGTCCGCGTCCGTGACCTCGGAGTCCACTCCCCCGGTCTTCTTGTTGCTGTAGACCACAAGGGCCTGCTCGAACATGCCGCTCTCGCGGTTTGCGGCAAGCACGTACTGGCGCAGGTTCTTGGGGCCTATGCCGTACCTGCGCAGCTCCTCGCACGTGCGAATGAGTTGCAGGTCTCGGCCGTCCACCAGAAGTCGGCCGTGGGGAGACGTCCGCGTGTTGATGACGCCCGCCTCCGAGAGCTGCCGCACGAAGCTGACGGAGACGCCAAGCAGCTCCGGCATGCGGTTGATGGGGTGAAACTTGCCCGTGATCTCCTGACTGTCAAGGTCCACGGGAAGGGGTTCCAGGCCGGGCTCCCCCGAGTCCGACGCCTGGGACTTGCGCGCGCTCTTGGCCTGCTCCTCCGCGAGCAGGCTCTGCAGGGTGACGTCGCCCTTCTTCAGCTGCTCCTTTATGACCTGCAGGGGCATGAAGCGGTTCTTCTGCAGGTAGAGTATGGTCTCCAGCTGGTTGACGTCGTGCTGCGAGTACAGCCGGTAGCCCCCGGGCGTGCGCGACGGATTGAGGAGCCCCTCGTCCTCAAGGTAGCGAACCTTGGAGACGGAGAGCTCCGGGTATTGCGGCTGCAGCTTTGCGACAACCTTTCCGATGGTCAGGTAACCGGCGTCCGGCATGCTATGCGCCAGTCTCGACCCTCATGGGCCGGCGGTTGGTGTGGAAGACCATGCGGAACGTGCCAATCTGGATGGTGGAGCCGTCCTTGAGCATGGCCTTGCTCACGATGGCGCCGTTGACCCAGGTTCCGTTGAGGGAGCCCAGGTCCCTGATGGTGGCGAAGCCGCTCCTGATGCCAGACAAGTCGATGCTCGCGTGCTTGCGCGAGACCGTCATGTCGTTCAGGAAGACGCTGTTGTTGGGATCGCGCCCCAGGGTGATCTCGTTCTCGTCCAGCTCGAAGGTCTGACCTGTGGAAGGGCCCTTCACAATGGTGAGCGTGGGAGCCACCCGGGCAGCGGAGTTCATGAGGTCCGGCACCGTCGCGTCGTCCGCCGGCATGCGGAAGATAGTCGTGGCCCCAGTGTCCTTCATGGCATCCATGTCATTGTTCTTGCCTGGCTGCATATTCAGCCCATCCCTTCGTCAGAGTTAAACAACCGTATGATAGCGCCTATCGGCAGGCTATGCAGTCCATTTCCACCAGCGCTCCAAGAGGCAGGGCGCTCACGGCCACAACGGACCTTGAGGGGGCCGGCATCTCGAACCGCCTGGCGTAGACCTCGTTCATCTTCTCCATGTCGTCTATGTTGGCCAGGTACACCGTGGTCTGGGCCACGTCCGCCAGGGTGCAGCCGGTCTCGGCAAGGAGCAGCTCTATTATGTCAAGGATGCGGTCGGTCTGTGCGGCCACGTCCCCCTGGATTATGCGGTTGGTGTCCTCTGGGTCCACAGCCAGCTGGCCCGCCGTGAAGATGAGCCTACCCGCGGTGGTTCCCTGCGAATAGGGCCCGTGCGCCTCGGGCACACCCTCGGCATTGATGGGATACTTCATGCAGCTCCCCTCCCTGGTGAAGCCCGCGAAAACACGACATAGGAACGAGGTTACCACGCGCCGTTAGGCTCGCAAGGCTCGGGCTCCCACGAAGTCCCCCTCTGCCCGCGCCAAGCCCCAGGCCCGCAGCTGTTGGTCGGTGAATGTGGCAGGACTCGCGGCAGAGAGTTCCCCCAGCCAGGGGAACGCCTGCCTGGCATGTGCGGAGAGCCTGCCGTAGCCAACCGGAGAGACGACCTGGAAGGAGAGGAAGCTGCGCCACAGGGCAACCGCACGCTGCGGGGGCGCCAGGACCAGGTAGCAATCGCCTCCAGCGTCCGGGACGTGCAGGACAAGGCACGCAATGCCGTCCAAGGCGCAGTCGCGCACATGGCCCGGCGCCGGCAGGTCCTCCTTGCGCTGCACGTAGTCCGAAAGCACCATGCGGGCGGCGCTACCCCACAGAAGCAGGGGGACCAGGCGCTGCGAGACGTCCTCGGCCTCCAGCCCCTTGTAGGGCTCGTAGCCGTTCTGGTTCACGTGCTGCAGGAAGTCCAGCCACGCACACAGGAGCTCTCCCCGTGGCGTGGGGTCAATTGCCAGGTACTCGGAGTCGCCCGTGCGGGCCGCAAGCGCAACGGACGCCAGCCGCCCGTCTCCCATGAGGCATGCCTGGAAGCGGGCCTCCCCCACGGCCAGCTTGCGTCCGGCGAAGGCGGCCTCGCAGAAGTCCCGCGCGGGCCCGCCGTGCATGAGGCGCATGCGCTGCCCCCACAGGTCGCTCAGGGCCGCGCCGTCCGGGAAGGCCGCTCCCTCCCCCGCATAGCCCTCGGGCATTGCCAGAGGGGACCCCGTACGCTCCCTGAAGCTGGCACCCAGGTACAGGTGCTCCTGGTACAGGGGGCCAAGCGCGTGTTCCCTTGCCATTACGCCACCCCCAGTGTCGCCGTGTCGTAGAAGAGCGGAAGGCAGAGGGCCGGCCACGCGGAGACGCACACCGGCACGCTGCGCGTGCGGAGGTGAGTTCCGCCCAGGCTGCGGTCCTGCTGCGTCCACAGGGTGGTGGAGCAGAGGGTGCCCGCGTCCAGCAGGGTCGTCGGGCCTGCCATGGTGGTGGAGTAGCTCACGTCGCTGCCGTCGGGCCAGACCATGCCCGCCGTGGAGTCAGAGGGCGAGACCACCACCTTCAGGCCGAGTCCGTAGGCCCAGGGTTGAAGCCTCACCACCCAGGAGTCCCGGGAGGGGTCAAGCCGCTGGTAGGTGCCGTAGGCCCAGTCCAGCATGGAGACGGTGTCCTCGAACCGGCCGTCGGCGGTGTCCGCCCCAAGCACGCAGGTGTACAGCTGCACGTTGTCGCGCTCGCAGGCGCCCAAGAAGGCGTAGCCGGAGTCCTCCGCGCCGGTCTTGATGCCGCGCATGCCCGCGTAGGAGCCCACGAGCTCGTCCGTGGAGCTCAGGACGACCTCATACCCGTTGACGTGGGCCGTGGTGCTGCGCTTGACAACCGTCTGGGCAATGTAGGGGTAGTGCGAGAGAGCGTAGCGGCCCATCTTCACGAGGTCCGACGCGCACGAGTAGTGGTCTTCCGCGTCCAGGCCGTGCGGGTTGGCAAAGTGCGTGTGCTCCATGCCAATCTCCTGGGCCTTCTGGTTCATGAGGTCCACGAAGGCCTGCTCGGACCCCGCCACGTTGGTGGCCACGTTCAGGGCCGCATCGTTGCCCGAGAAGACCAGCATTACCTCCATGAGCTCGCGGAAGGTGGGCGTGTCCGTCTCCACGTAGCCGGCCTGTTGGGCGGTGCCGTCAAAGTCGTCCGGCGTTATGGTGCACACGTCGTCGAAGGACTTACCGGAGTCAAGGGCCACCATGGCGGTCATGACCTTTGTGATGGAGGCCATGGGCATCTCTTCGTCGGGGTTCAGGCCGTACAGCACGTTGCCCGCCGAGTCCACCACTATGGCGGACTTGCCGTGCGCAATGGTTGGCTCGCCAAGCTCCGCCGCCGCGGCAACGGTGCCGCCGGAAGCCAAGCCAAGGAGGCAAGCCAGGAGGGCCAACGCCGCCAGCCCCGTACCTATAAGACCTCTGTGCGTGTGTTTGCTGCGTGTGTGCTTCATTCGTCGCTCTTTCCTTTGGGGGCGCGACAAGGTCAAGCTAGGCCTCCCGCTCCTCCAGCGCCTTCTTGCGAATCATGAGTGCCTGGTGCGTGTAGATGCATGCCGTGATGGTGGAACAGACGACCCCGGCGTACACGAAGAATATGCCCAGCCCCGCACCGGTGGAGTTGAGGCCCGGCAGCCAGCTGACGTTCACTAGGCCAAGGCCGCTTATCTGCGGCCAGTCAAGCAGGAGCAGCACGAAGCCCGCCATGAGGAGCGCCGTGGTCACCTTGCCGATGTACACCACGTCTATGGGGCGCTTCCTGTACTTGCGCACCCTGAGGGCGCCAAAGAAGAGGTAGGTGTCACGGCCGATCACGAACACGGCCACCCAGATGGGCAGCTCGCCCGTTGCCATGAGGCCAACCACTCCCGTGAAGAGCAGCACGCGGTCCATGATGGGGTCCATGATCTTGCCGACCCAACTTACCGTCTGCGTCCTGCGCGCCACCTGCCCGTCCAGGAAGTCCGTGGTTGCGGCTATGGCGTAGCAGGCCAGGGCGACGAAGCGGTTCTCGTGGTTGACGAAGAGCACCAGGAACGCAAGCGTAAGGATGAAGCGACACACGGTGATGACGTTGGCAACCGTGAACACCTGGTGGGATGGATTGTTGGAGGTGCCCACGGGTGCCGTGGCGGTTCCCTGGGCTTGGGAGGCCGCGGCATCGTAGGCCACGGCGTCCTTGACGGCAGATTTGGCCTTTTGAGTCTTTGAACCCAAGAGTACAAGTCCTTTCGAGCGGTGTACACAAATTCGCACCATATCATAGTACCCGAATGATTCAACTATTCCCATAGCCACAAAATGCGACACATTCGTGAAGGCGCGATGACTCCACGATTCTGCCCTTGTCAGGACTCCGTAAGGAGCTGGGCAACCTTCTGCTTTGCGCGCGTCACGAGCTCCGCCGGCCTGCCGGGGCTTGCCTGGCCAGTCTCCCGGCAGTCCAGCGTGGCAGTGCCGGCTTCGTCGGAAGGGGTACCCGCACTGACCTGCACGCCCCAGTGGGCAAGCAGGCGCTCGTACAGGAAGACAACGTCCTGTGGCACGTTGCCCTCGGCGGCCTGCCGCGCCAGGAGAACTCCAGGCGTTCCGTCCGGGTTGCGCAGCTGAACGCAACGCCCTTGCTGCGCAAGCAGCAGGGCTGCGGCAACGCCCTCCGCTCCCGTGCCAAGCACGATGACGCTCTGGCCCTGCGAGGGAACGGCCTCCTGCCCCAAGAGCGCTTTCAGGTATGCTCCGGCGGCCTGGCGCTCCATGGCCCAGAAGGGTATGGGCATGATGCGCTTGCGCCTTCCGCGAATGCAGTGGCCCTCGCACTGGGTGTGGACGTCACACATGTAGGAGCACAGCAGGCAGAGGGGGTTGTTCTGGAACAGCAGTCGGCCGGCCTCAAGGGTCTTGCCCGTCCTGTAGAGCTCGATTGCCTGGGGAATGGGAGTGGCTGCGGGGCAGTTGTCCTTGCAGGTGGGCTTGCCACAGCCCAGACAGCGCTCTGCCTGCTGCAGGATCTCTTCCTCGTCTAGGTGTCCGAACACAGAATTCGCCATGAGCCTGCCCCCAACATGCTCGTACCGCCGGGCTTACCTGCCGGAAGCCCTTACCTGGCCTGGAAACTCCTCCAGAATGTACCTCAGCGCCTCTTCCCATTGCTCGCGCAGCACGCTGTCGCGCACCTTGCGTGACCGCTTGAGCGCCCAGTCGTACACCGCCTGGGGCTTCTCGCCCGCGTCCAGCTTGTCGTCCACCAAGAAGAACGGGTCTTCTCCGTCAAAGAAGTCGTCTGACATAAGAGTCTCCCTTCAAAGCCACGCAGTGTGCGAGCGCATTACCGCCTTCTGGGGACTATGGCGAAGGTTGGGCAAGCCTTGACCACCTGCATCACCCTGCGCTCCAACGCCGGCGGCACCTGGCAGCTGAGAGTCTCGCCCCTCCCCACCAGCCTGGGAACGCAGGCAAAGACTTCCGGGCAGACCCTCTCGCACAGGCCGCAGCCGTTGCATTCCCATGGGTACACGTCAATGGTCATGGTCAGCCTCCTTCGCCAGCCCGCCCCTGCCAGAACCTCACTTCGCCTTGGCCTTCGTCCACCTTAGGCGTCCCCAGCGGGGCGCGGCGCCTCGCGCGCGGCAAGGAACTGGGACATCTGGTCGCGCGAGCCCTGGAAGTCGCTGGGGATGACCAGTGTGGAGGGCCCCTTGGCCGCGAACTGAGTCATCATGTCCACCCACTGGGTGTACTCGAAGAGCCGGTCCGCCTCCTCGGCCGTGACGCCTGCACCGCGAATGGTGTCAATGGAGTCCTTGATGCCCTTGGCAATGGCCACGCGCTGGTCCGCAATGCCGCGGCCCTCCGCCGCCATGGCCTCGGCCTTGGCCTCTGCGGCGATGACGGTCTTTGCCTTGGCGGCGTTGGCCTCGTTCTTGGCAGACTCCAGGTTGTTCTTGGAGGCAATAATGCGGTTCATGGACTCCTGGACCTCCTGCGGCAGGCGGATGGAGGTGATGAGGGTGGCCACCAGGATGTAGCCAAAGCCCACCATCTTCTCGGCCACCACCTGGTCCACGGAGAGCGCAATGGCATCCTTCTCGGAGAAGACCTCGTCCAGGGTGCGGTTGGGCACCTGCGAGCGAAGGGCGTCCGCCAGGTAGTCCTCCATCTGCTGGACGGGGTCCTGCAGCGTGTAGTAGCTGCGCCAGATGCCCGTGCTGCCGCCGTTTGCGTCCTGCCGCGCGTCCACGTGGTACTGAATGGAGACGTCCAGCTCTATGGTCACGTTGTCCGCCGTCTTGGCGTCGAACGTCATGTGCTGGTCCTCCGTCATGAGGCTCACATCGTGCCGCACGTCCAAGAACGGGATGCACACGTGGAACCCGGGCCCCGTGATGGTGTAGAACTTGCCGAGACGCTCGATTATCGCCACGTGCTGCTGGCGCACCACGTAGGATCCCTTCCCCACGATCAGGGCGATGAGAACAAGCAGAAGGATGAACAGGAACATGCGCACTCCCCTCGAACGCGGTCGTAGTGTGACCATTCTACGACCGCGCCGATTAGTGGGGAAGACCCTCTTCGTGTGCTCCTATTCCAGGGTCAGGAGCAGGGCCATCTTGAAGCGCTTGTCCGCACGCACGAAGTGACGACCGCCTGCGGCGAACTTGAAGTTCTCGCCGGCGTGGATCACGTGCTCCTTGCCCTCGTAGCCAATGACACCCTCGCCCTCAAGCGCGAAGACGAGCGCGTCACCGGGCGCGGAGTGCTCCGAGAGGCCCGTGCCCGCGTCAAAGCTCATGAGGGCAAACTTCATGCCCTTGTTGTGGGCAAGGTCCATGTTGACGATGGTGCCCTCCTGGTAGGGGAGCAGGTCTGCCAGGCGCAGCACGTCCCCCGCCTTCAATGCCTCGTTCATAGTGGTCTCCTCTTCACACGTCAGATCTGTGAACACGCAACCGGTTGGGCTGGCCAGCCCCACAAGCACGTTGGACGGCACCAGAATGGCCTGCCCCGCCTGGGCTCGAATCTCCTGGGTGCGGTCCAGCGCAACCAGCATCTCTCCCCCGTCAACCAGCAGCAGCTTGGCACCGGGGTGGGACTCCGCGCTTATGTCCGTTCCGGCGGCCAGGGCAAAGTGGGTCAGCTCGAAGCCTTCGCCGTGTGCCACCTGGGCAGACGTGGTGCACCCTGGCACCGGCGCATGGCTTGCGGCTATGGAGAACACCCGTCCCTCTTGTCCGCGCATCGTAGCCTCCCGTTTGGTCGCGTTTGCGTTACAGGCAGGAGTCTCCGTCGCAAGACGGGAAGGTTCCGTCGTATATCCAACTAACTGATGCGTGATGCGCCGAAGGACCACAGGAAGTCGTGGTAGCGCTGCACCTGCTCGTCGTGCGAGATCCCCTCCGCGGTGGGCAGCAGGTCTGCATCCATGCCCTCAGTCATCTGCGCCCAGGTCAGCACCGCACCGTCATCACACAAGAACTCCGATTCCGGGGTCAGCGTCTCCCACTCGGCTTCCTCGGTCTCCCAAAGCCCGTCATCCTGCATGGCTACCTCCTGCAACTAAGATTTGCATCATTCTTGCCAACATCTGTCACATTAGACAACCACGAAAGTCTACCAATGTACAAGCCAACTTCTCGCAGGGCTTCATATTATGCTCTTGTAAACATAGTGTGCCGTTTACCGTGAAAAGGCTACCGTTCGCGTATTATGTATGCGCACGAAGGGACTACTACACCTCAAGAGACGGGAGCCACCATGGCCGAGGACGAGTCTGAGATTCGTTATACCACCCAGAAGACCTTCAAGCAGAGTGACATCAAGGACCTCTTCGCATCTGTTGAGAAGAGCTCCGCCGAGTACCCCATTCGTCTGTACAGCTCGCTCATGAGCGCGCCGTACGTGCTCACGGCGTGGAACGGTGACACCCTAGTCGGCCTCCTCAGCGCAATCGATGACGGTGAGCTCAACGCCTTCGTGAAGCGCGTCATCGTCTCGCCGGACTGCCCGGAGCAGGGTGTTGCCCAGGAGCTTCTGGCCAAGGCACTGGCCCACTATGCGGAGTACTTCAGCGTGGACGTTGCCGCCCACGACGCCGCGGAATGCGAGCTCCTTGCCTCCGCGGGCTTCCAGGCGCTGCCTGGACGCACCCTCATGCGCGCCTCCAACACGGACGAGAGCCTCAAGTACTAGGCTGGCCCGCGTCTGCCCAAGCCACCGGCTTGGCATGCGGCCCAAGAGAAACGAACGCGACCCCGGAGTCACTGTGACTCCGGGGTCGCTCTCTTTTGGCTGGGATTACGGCCTAGTACTCGTCAGCCGCGACGGGGGACGTGCACTCGTTGCGCATGCGCTCGATGCGGCGCAGCAGGCTCTCCTTCTTCGGGTAGCTGTGCGACTGGAAGATGTCGCCGTTCTCCGTGGTGAAGAAGCGGAAGAAGTAGTTGCCCGACATGGTCTCGTAGATGCGGAACTTGGGAGCCGGCTGACGGTCGAACGCGTCAACGGTGGTGTCCTCCACCGTGGCCTTCTCGGCCTCCCTGGTAACGCAGTCGATGCCGATCATGCACTCCTCGCGCG
Source organism: uncultured Olsenella sp. (assembly GCA_900314495.1). Lineage (GTDB taxonomy): Bacteria > Actinomycetota > Coriobacteriia > Coriobacteriales > Atopobiaceae > Olsenella_K. Next base: position 40,068 of record OMVJ01000001.1, on the reverse strand, counting down.
AGGGGAACACCATGGACGTGCCGATGATGTGCCCGTTGCTGGAGCAGAGATTGAAGAGGTACTTGCCCTTGTTCTCGTTGATGACGTACTGACCCATGTTTCCACCCTTCCCCCGGGGAGCTCTCTCCTATGGCACGCGCTGTGCCAGTAGTGGAATAATGCGGCATTCGTGCTGACTTCGGGCTTACAAATTGGCCAGCGTAGCTACTTGTTTGGCCAACGGTACAGGCGCACAAGACATCATCGCGATGTTTTTGTTCAATCGAACGAACTCGGTAAGCAAACCTAAGGCCGATTCCAGGAGCGCAACCATTGTGGGAGTCCCTGGGTCAAGACACCGGCTTCAGCGTTCGTGCCAGGCAATGAGATAGTCTACGACCAAGCCGTACGACCTCACGCCGGAGGACTCGCCAAAGCTCTTGAGGTAGGTGTTGTTCACGCTATCCCCCACCTGCTGGAACCTGCTCCTGAACTGCTTGTAGTAGTCCCGCGTGCGCGTGTGGTCGTCCAGGACCAGTCGCGCCCCGTCAACCCAATCCGTTCCCAGGGCCGATTGCACGACCTGCTGGGCCCTCTGCGCGTCTGTAGAAGCGAGCGCGTTCAGGCAGTAGACAAAGGCATTGTAGTAGCCGGCATACCGAAAGCGCACGTCGCTAGAGGCCGTGCACGCCATGAACGCCGCGAAGTTGGCCTCCTCCTCGCTGGCGATGCCCAGCCTATGTGCCGCCTCGTGGCACATGGTGAAGGGCATATCCGCAGGCGCGCACCGCAGTGGCACGCCGGCCTCGCCGGTTGGAGAGAAGAACATGCCCACGTAGCCGCTGTAGAGAAGGGGCTCTCCCCACAGGAGCAGAGCCTTGACGGGAGCGGCTGAGCCTCCCGCGTACACGGGGTATTGGTCGCCCAAGCCTTGGTAGGCGCTGCCGGACACGCGCGCAAGGTCATAGAAGTCCTGCTGCGAGAGGGGCCCGTCGGCCTCGCGCGGCACCTCCGGTGCCAGCCGGGATGCCTGCTCGTAGTAGTATGCGGTGGCATTCGCAAGCTGGTCCGTGCTGTATTTGTACACGTTGAGCTGCAGGTCATCCGCGAGGGGTGGCGCATAGTGATTGAGCGCCCAGCCCGCCACAAAGGCGAAGAGCAAAGCGCTGGGCAGAAGCAAGGCGACGGAGAGCCAAGGCAGAAGCGGCTCGCGCCGGCGGATCCGCCGCGCCAGGGTGACGACCGCCGCCAGAATTAGCCCCAGGGCCACGAAGTCCCACAGGGCAAACGGGACCGCGCTCGCCACCATGGCCTGCAGGCGAATGAGCCCCTTGGTGAAGGCGCGGTATGCGGGAAAGAGGAACCTGCCCCAGCGCGAGAAAAGCAGCATGAGGCCACCGCTGGCAGCCACCAGCACGGCGCTGGCAGCCAGCCGCACCCGGGTTGACCTGCCCGACTTGCGAACACTTCTCATAGGTCCCTCACATCAGCCGCGCCGTCTGTCCACATTCCGACACTCTAGTGTGCCCCTCCATACCCGCTCTTGAAATTGCCATGCCCAACCATCATAATTCGCGTCCAACGACGAGGAGGTAGCCATGAACAGAGTCAACGGCGTTGGCGTCGCCTTCTGCGGTGGTGGTTTCCGCTCCTATGCCGAGGTCGCCGCCTTGGAGGACATGGAGAGGAACGGTGTGAAGATCGGCGCTGTGGCGGGCACCTCCATGGGCGCGGCCATTGCGGCGCTGGTCGGCGGGGGCCTCAATGCCGCGCAGGTGGAGCAGACCCTGGTGGACATAGACAACCACGTGGTCGAGCAGGGCTACCTCTCACACATTGGCCTGAAGCTCCTGGGCATGGTCAACGGCAACGGCATCATCAACTCCAACATCCTGCAGGACGTTGTCCGTGAGTTCTACGGCAGGCTGGGCATCGTGCACTTCTCGGACTTCAAGATGCCCGTCGCCCTGCCAGCCCAGGACCTAATCTCCGGCGACCTGTGCGTCTTCACCAACGACCCGGAGTTCTTTGCGGACGAGTATGGCATGTGGACGTGCATCAGCCAGCCGGACATGGAGGTGGCACCGTGCATAGCCGCCTCCGCCTCGTACCCGCTCTTCCTCACCCCCACAAGCTACCTGGGCCGCACCTACATAGACGGCGGCTGCCGCATGAACCTGCCCACGCCCCTCTTCGCCCGCAACAAGGTGGACGCCGTCGTGGGCGTGGCCATGCGCCGCAAGTTCGAGCCTCTGAAGGACGTGCGACCCCTGCCCATCATGCAGCGCACCGTGGACTACGGCGCAGACCAGCTGGACCGCATCAACGCCAGCATCGCGGACGTCTTCATCAACCTGCCCGTGGGCGGGGAGGCCTTCGGTGCCGGCATGAGCGAGCAGATAATTGCGGAGGCTCGCCGCATGATGGAGGAGAACCCCGTTGACTGGAGCTCCATCCAGCCCGACGTGCTCACCGCCGTCAAGCGAGCGGCCAAGGACGTTCTGGCCCGCCTGGCGCGCGGCGCGTAAGGGGCGTTGCCTGCGCTACATGTTGCCGCCCAGGGTGTCCTTGGCTATGCCCGCGCATTCGCGCAGCAGGTTGTTGGGCAGGTAGAAGGGGTGCTATACGCCCCAATGCCCACGGCTCCCGCCAGGCCCTGCCTGCGGGCGATCCTGCAGGCACGGTACAGGTGAAAGTCGTTGGTCACAATTCCCACGCGCACCGTTGCGGGGTCGAAGCCCTGCTCCCGCAGAATCCGGCTACAGAAGCGCAGGTTCTCCACGGTGGTGCGCGACTCGTCCTCCAGCTGGATACGACCGGGGTCAATGCCGCGCTCGCGCAGGTAGGTGGCCATGCAGGAGGCCTCGGAGATGGGCTCGTTCAGGCCCTGCCCGCCAGAGACTATGGCCATAGAGCCCGGGTGGCCCTTCAGGTAGTCGCACGCCGCGTCCAACCGGTACCTCAGCACGTTGGAGGGCGTGCCGTCCGCCTTCACCTGAGCGCCCAACACGACCACCCACTGCAGGTCGTCCGGCACGCGGTCCGGCTTGGACTCGCGCGAGGCCCTCATCACGTTGGCGGAGAGGAACACGGCAGCGACCACCGCCACTGCTGCCACGGACGCCGCGCCAACCCGTAACGCCTGCGGCAACCGCTGCCAGGCACCCCGGCGCATTGCCACGCCCACGGCCACACACAGGCCTCCCAGCACGTACCAGGTGCAGAAGAAGAGCGAGCCTGACCACACCGTCATGACCGCGAGGCCATAGCCCGCCAGCACGATGCCGAGGGCCATCAGCGCCACTCCCCACGCCCCGTTCACTCTGCACGTCCCAGCATGAAAGCCCGCATGGCAGACTCCGCGGCAAGCGGCACGTTGGTCCGCACCTGCGCAAGGCACTGCTCCAGCGTCATGGGCGCCGGCACGGCGTCCAGCACGAGGTCGATTCCCGCATCGTACACAGTGCCCAGGTCTTGCGCGCGGCTGCCGACCACGGCCACCACGGGGACGCCGTGGCGCTTGGCCAGCCGAGCCACTCCCACGGGCGCCTTGCCGAAGGCCGACTGCGCGTCCATGCGGCCTTCTCCCGTGATGGCCAGGTCGCACGCGGCCAGCGCCTGGTCCATGCCACTCCTGTGCAAGACGAAGTCCACGCCCGAGACCAGCCGGGCACCGCAGAAGGCCAGCAGGCCGGCTCCCAGGCCACCGGCGGCACCCGCGCCGGGCACCTGCGACACGTCCCGCCCAATGCCGACGGTGAGCGCCCGTGCGTAGGCCGCCATCCATGAGTCCGCCTGGTTGGTGGCCTCCCGGGGAATTCCCTTCTGCGGGCCGTACACGTGAACTGCCCCGCGGGGACCGCACAGGGGGTTGTTCACGTCCGTCAGCCCCACCACGTCCACACTGGCGAGGCGCGGGTCCAGCCCGCTGGTGTCTACGCGTGCCAGCTGCGCAAGCCCGCTCAGGCCCTGCGGAACCTCCTTACTGCTGGCGTCCAGGAGCCTGGCGCCCAGCGCACGCGCCATGCCAGACCCACCGTCGCTGGTGGCGCTGCCTCCCAAGCCGACGTAGATGCGCCTAACGCCGGCGTCCAGCGCCGCACGAAGGAGCTCCCCCACTCCAAACGTTGAGGCCTCCAGCGCGTGCTGGGGCGTCAGGTCGGAAAGGCCGATGCCCGCCGCCTCCGCCATTTCCAGCACGGCGGTGGCACCGTCATCCAGAAGGCCCCAACGGGCGGAGACGGGCTGGCCCAGCGACCCGTGCACCTGCGTCCTCTGCAGGGTTCCCGCGTTGCTGGCAAGCAGGGCGTCCAAGGTGCCCTCACCACCGTCTGCCAGGGGGAAGGCGTCAACCCGCGCGCCTGGGCAGGCCCTCCTCACGCCGTCTGCAATGAGCTGGTTCACTTCCGCACTTGAGGCAGAGCCCTTGAACGAGTCCGAGGCAACCACCACGTATGGAGCCAATGCCATCACCCCTTGTTACAACTTGCGCCAAACTCGCGCGAGGCTTGCACCAAGCCTGCGTCGTGCGTTACAACCAGTTGCGCAAGAATCGCGCGCCACCTGAAGCATACCAGTCGGCAGGCAGACGGCGCGCATATGGCTTGCACCCAGGCCCGAGAGGAGAACTATGTCCGTAGAAGACGTGAGGGAATACCTGAGGCAGTTCGGCGCGGAGGATCGCGTTCTGGAGTTTGACCAGTCCAGCGCCACGGTGGAGCTTGCCGCGCAGGCCGTTGGCGTCTCCCCCGCCCAGATCGCGAAGACCATGGCGTTCCTGATGGACGACACCGCCATCATCGTGGTGTGCGCCGGCGACGCCAAGGTCTGGAGCTCCGCCTTCAAGAAGCAGTTCCACGCCAAGCCCAAGATGGTCCCAGCGGACCAGCTCATGGCCCTGGTCGGCCACCCCATGGGCGGCGTGTGCCCCTTTGCGCGCAAGGCGGGCGTCGCCTGTTACCTGGACGAGAGCCTGCGCAGGTTCCAGCGCGTGTGGCCCGCAGCCGGCAGCGAGAACAGCGCAATCGGCCTTACCCTGGACGAGCTACAGCGCTTCTCTGCCGCCGACGGCTGGGTGGACGTCTGCAAGGACTGGCAGTAGCACTAGGCTGGCGCCACGCTAGCGGCGGCGCCTGATGGTCGCCAGTGCGCGGGACATGCGCTCCGGCATGTCGCCGCCGCGGAAGCCGCGCACGCCGGCAAGCGCGTCCTTGCGCAGCCTGGTCATGGAATCGGCCATGCGGCCAAGGGTCGCGGCCTCAAGCTTGTCCCTCTCCAGGGCGATGCGGGCCTGCGCCTCCTCGGCCGTCTCCGCCGCGTCGGTAACCATCTCGCTCGCGCGCTCGTTGGCGAAGTCGGTCGCGTCCGCCACCCGCTTCTGGAACTCCGTAAGTGAGTTGACGGTAAGGGTCAGGTCGCAGCAGACAATGGCCACGATGAGGTACGACGCGACCTGCATGGCAACCTCCGGCACGGACGCGGAGGCGCCGGTCACCGCGGACTGCAGTACGTAAACCGCCAGCATGCCACCGCCGCCGAAGAGCAGACCCGCAGGTACGCAGGTGCGTCCGTTGATGTTGAGGGGCATGCCGGTGTAGTCCCACCAGTAGGCGTGGAAGAGCTTTTCCATGACCCAGGAGGTCACGTATTCCAAGATCATGCTGCCGAAGAAGGCGACGAGGAAAACCTGCCACCACTCGTAGGTGGAGACCCCCTCGGCGGACATGACGTCGCCCATGGCGCGCACCAGCAGCAGTATGCCAACCACGCCCACGCCGTAGATGGGGCAGACGGGCCCGTACAGGAAGCCACGGCGCTCCCACTTGTGCGTGCGGATGACGGCGTAGATGGACTCCCACACCCAGCCCGCAAAGCTGCACACGGCAAAGAGCACGATGGTGGTGGCAATTGTCATGCCCTACCTCCGCTCCACAGCGGGGCGCGGGCGGTTGGTCCCGCCGTGCGTATGGCGCATGAGAAGCGTCTCCTGCAGGCTGCACCACTTGTCCGCGGCCGTAACGATCCAGGCCTCGCGGCTACGTGGCACGCGGTCGGGCGGCAGCGGCCACATGTGCGTCGCAATGATGCTGGCAACGTGCTCGTTCACGCCGAAGACGCGGCGTGCGTTCTCCTCCGCATACAGGGGGTGCTTGGTGGCGTGGTTGGGCTTTGAGGTGCTGCGGTCATGCCAGTCGTACAGGTAGAAGTCGTGAAGAAGGGCACCGGCAACAAGATCCTCCGCGTTGAAGGTGATACCCAGTACGCAGGCCCATGTGTAGCTGGCGCGGGCCACGCGCACAACGTGGTCCAACGTGGAGATGGACCCGTGCTGCACGAAGCCAGACATGGAGCGCACCTGGTCGTTGGCCAGGTACGGCGCGGCGATCCGAGCGAACTCGCGGCGCTGCTGTTCAGTCATCGTATTCATGCGGGCTATGATAGCGCCAGCTCGCGGCAGGCGCCACCCTCCAGGCAAATGAGGCCGCTCGCACGAAGGATCTATGTGTTCTGCGCGGGCGAAGCCGCCTTGTCCTCCAGCACAAGGTCGCGCAGGTTGCGGCGGAAGCGCTGTCGGTCGTCGCTCTCGAAGGCGGCCGGGCCTTTGGTGCGGCCGCCGTTGCGCCGGACCTTCTTCTCCTCGTGGCGTATGAACATCATGGAGTCAATGGTCAGCGGGCTATACACGTGCCCGCGAACCCCAATGGCACGTGCGCCGCGACCAAGCACCATGGAGGCCAGGCCTATGTCCTGAGTGACCACCACGTCCTGCGGCGTAAGCGCGGAGACTATGGCGAAGTCCGCGGAATCCGCCCCCACGCCCACCTCCAGCGTGCTGACCCAGAAGCCGCCATGCGCGGGCGGCTCAAGCGGGTCACCGTGGCGCACGTGTCGCATGAGGTTCTGGGTTGAGTTGCCCGCAATGACCACTGGCACGCGCTCGGCGCGGGCCACGTCTATGGCCTCGCGCGTCACGGGGCACGCGTCGGCGTCTATGTACAGCGTAACGTGCGACATGTGGGCACCCTCCGTCCCAGTTGGCGACATCACGACTAGACTTGTACCACGAAGCGAGGAGGATGTCATGAAACTCACCATCGCGCTGGCACAAAGCCTGCAGCGGAGTGCAGAAGAGGCTCTGCCACTGATGGACCACCTGGCGCGCCGCGCCAAGGCCCAAGGCGCAGGCCTGCTGGTCATGCCGGAGATGACCGCCGTCACTCGGGCAGACACGCACCCAGCGGAGGCTTTGGACGGGCCGACGGCGCAGCGCGCTGCGGACATCGCGCGGAAGAATGGCATCTGGATCCTGCACACGCAGGACGAGGCCTCAGATGACCCCTCGCGGCCCTACAATGGCGCCCTGCTCATAGATGCTGCGGGCCAGCTACGTGCCGCCTACCGCAAGACGCACCTGTACGACGCGCACAACGTGCGGGAGAGCGACATCTACACGCCCGGAGACACACTGGCCAAATCGGTTGAGACACCGTGGGGGAAACTAGGCATCGGCATATGCTATGAGCTGCGCTTTCCCGAGGTGGCGCGCCAGGCGGCGCTTGCGGGTGCCAGCCTGATGGTCTTCCCCGCCGCTTGGGTGGATGGCCCGGGCAAGCTGGACCACTGGCGAACCCTTCTGCGCGCCCGCGCAATTGAGAACGAGCTATTCGTTGTTGGCTGCTGCCGTCCGCAGGCGCCTCACGTCAGTCCTCTCACCTGGGTGGGCCACAGCATGGTTGTGGACCCGCTGGGCAACGTGCTGGCCGAGGCGGGCGATGCGGAGGAGCTGCTGTTGGCCACCGTGGATACCGAGGACGTGACGCGAGCCCGCGACGCAATGCCCGTGTTCCGCCACCGCCGACCGGAACTGTACATGTAGTTCCTCTCGACCATAACAGCGGCTTAATGAGAGGAGAGCCAAAGTGGGTACACCGCAACCCCGAGCTCAGGCAGACCTTTGCCAGTATCTGCTTACCAACCCCCGCGCCATACGCGCGTACGTGGACGCGCTCGACTTGACGCCAGTGGACTCCGTGCTGGAGGTCGGCGGCGGCAAGGGCACCATCACGGAAGAAATCATTCTGAGAGACCCGCAGCTGGTGGAGACCGTCGACCTTGACGCGAGCATGGCAGCCGCGCTGGCGGAGCGGTTTGCAGCGTACGACAACGTGACCGTGACCTGCGGCGATGGCCTTGAGGCCATCCGGCGAGCGCATGCGAACGCCCTGGTCTGTAACCTGCCCATTTCCATGACTGAACAGACACTCGGCATACTGTTCAGCTCAGCCAGCATTCACAAGTGCGTCATGGTCGCCGACAGGACAGCAGCTGAGATTATGCTGCCATCGGGCTGGCATGCGCGTGACATCGCTGACTTCTCCGGCGATGACTTCACGCCCAGCCAGCCCGTGGTCAGCCACGCGGTGGCGCTGTGGAAGGACGCGGCATAGCCAAGGCACGTCACGCGGGTATCGCGACAATGCGCCAGGCTAAGTATGGGCACAGCGACCGCCCTGCCACAAATCGTTTCAACTTCTTACTTGTAGCGCCGCAATGTTTCTGCTATTGTAATCACTTGCGTTGAGACAAACCAAGTCGGGTGGTGGCGCAGCTTGGTAGCGCACTTGACTGGGGGTCAAGGGGTCGCTGGTTCGAATCCAGTCCACCCGACCAGCTTGGTTTTCTCTGACGCAGACATATTTTCGGGTGGTGGCGCAGCTTGGTAGCGCACTTGACTGGGGGTCAAGGGGTCGCTGGTTCGAATCCAGTCCACCCGACCAGTGAAATCAGACTCTGCATCTGCGGAAACGCGGTGCAGAGTTTTTTGTTATACGCACCTTGCCATTCGTTTCATCATTCCCCCGCGAAGCGAACTCCCCGGAAGCAAGTTGCTGGCGATGCTGTCTTGTGGCGGGACAATCCCCTGCGATCTACCCACTGCGATGCAAACCAATGCGCGAAAGCCGAGGCGCTGAGAGCCATTCTGAGGCCTCCGCGCGCACAGTCTGGGCAAATGGAGCCCCACCCGGACACGCTTCAGAGCGCTTCAACAATGGCGGTGCGCCCCATGTGTGAGAAAGTACCTCATAAACACAGCTCCTGAGCTGGGCTTTTGCAAGTGCGGATACCGCTCCTATGGGAATAGCGTGCCCTATGACACCCGTCTTGACCTGCGGTTCTTCAGTGCCCCGGCGGCAATCGAGCAACAGAAAGCGTCGCACATAAAGGGCATCCCGCAGCGTTTGCCGAGATAACCATATCAAGTCTTGTAGCAATACTGGCCAAGGTGCGACGGTTTTTGGGGTGCCGTCACCGGGGAGAGGCCCAATCGCCCCATCGTCACCCGCCACGGGTCCACCTAGCGGGGACGAAAGGCCCCGCGCCACGCACCATGTCCACCGAGCTCCGGCTAGAAGTGCTCCACCTTGCGCTGCTTGCGCAGGTCCTTGCGCTTCTCGGCCGCGGCGTATTCCGCACGCTCGGCATCGCTGGTCAGTTCCAGGCCATATGCAATGGGAACGGGATTGCCCGCCGCGTCCACGTGGACCTCCGTCAGGTAGGCCTTGTTGATCTTCACGCGCTGGCCGTCGCGCACGTTCTCCACGTAGGAATCCACACGCACCTCCAGGGAGGTGCGGCCGACGTACGTGACCTGCGCATCTATGACCACGATATCGTTGAGGTAGGCCGCGTGGCGGAACTGCAGCTGGTCCACGCACGCCGTGGTGATGGAGCCGCCGCAGTGCCTGCGCGCGGCGATGCCTGCCGCGTCGTCTATCCACTCCATGAGGCGACCGCCAAACAGGCGGTTCTCGCCGTTGATGTCCGCAAAGACCACGGTCCGGGTAACTTCCGTGCGGGACTCGCCGGGTGTTTTGGTCGGGCGCGGGCCAGCCGGAGCTGGTACCGCGCCCTCGGTCGAACCCATGCTACTCCCCCAGCTCCGCCACGACCTGGTCCGCCGTGGTGATGCGCGAGTCATAGCACTTGACGAAGTGCTCGATGCCAGCTTCCTGCGTGCCGCAAAGGAAGGTGCGCGTGCAGTCCTCCACGACCACGGTTTCGTAGCCCAGGAAGTAGGCGTCGGCCAAGGTGTGCAGCACGCAGATGTTGGTGTCCTCTCCCACGGCCACCAGCGTGGTCACGCCCAGCTCGCGCAGCGTGAGGTCAAGGTCCGTCTGGAAGAAGCCGGAGTAGCGGCGCTTGGGAATAATGAAGTCGCGGTCGCTGGCACCGGGCTTGAGCAGAGGGTTCGCCACCGCCACGTCCTTGATGCCGTGCTCGCCCCAAAGCTTCAGCTCACGGTCCAAACCGGGAATGTGCTGGTCGCAGCTGAAGATCACGGGCATGCCCGCCGCGCGCGCCGCGTCCACGACCTTCATGGAGTTGCGGACCACGCGGTCCTCCTCGGGGTCCGGGTTGTACAGGGTGTCCACGCCCTTGGTCACGAGCTCGTCAATCACGAGGACGGCGCTGGTCTTGGGGTTAATCTTGGTGTTCATGTGGGGGATCCTTTCACGTTGTGGGGCCGGGCGAACGCGGCCGTCAATGCACATCATTGTGACATTAGCCACTGGTTCTGGAGAGCGGCAACTCATGAGACAAAAGGTCCGTCCCCCTGTCTCATGAGAACTGCGAGTTGTACAGCTGGGCGTAGAAGCCGCCGGCGGCCAGGAGCTCGTCGTGCGTGCCGCTCTCCACCACGCGGCCGCCGTTGATGACCAGGATGCAGTCCGCGTTGCGAATGGTGGAGAGCCTGTGCGCCACCACCAGGGAGGTCCGCCCCTCCATCATGCGGTCGAAGGCGTCCTGAACCTGCAGCTCGGTGCGGGTGTCGATGGAACTCGTGGCCTCGTCCAGCAAGAGGATCGGCGGGTCCGCCAGCATGACGCGGGCAATGCACAAAAGCTGCTGCTGCCCTTGGCTCAGGGTGCCGCCGTCCTCGCCCACCACCGTGTTATACCCGTCCGGCAGCTGCACAATGAACTTGTGCGCGTGGGCACGGCGCGCGGCCTCCTCCACCTGCGCGTCCGTGGCGTCAGGCCTGCCGTATGCAATGTTGTCGCGAATGGTGCCATGGAAGAGCCACGTGTCTTGCAGCACCATGCCGAAGGAGCTCCGCAAGCTTGCACGAGTCATGCGCGTGGTGTCAACCCCGTCCACCCGGATGGTCCCGGCGTTTACGTCGTAGAAGCGCAGCAGCAGGTTGATGAGGGTGGTCTTGCCGCAGCCGGTGGGTCCGACCAGGGCAAACCGCTTGCCGGGCTCCGCGTGGAAGCTTATGTCGCGCAGAAACGGGCGGTCCGGCACGTACGAGAAGTCCACGCCCGCAAACTCAAGCTCGCCGCGGGCGTCCGCAAGCACCAGCGCGTCGGGCGCGTCGGCCTTCTCGGGCTCCGCGTCCAGCAGGGCGAAGAGGCGCCGCGCGGAGGCGAAGGCAGTCTGCACCTGCGTGACCATGGCCGACACCTGGTTGAAGGGCGTCATGTATTGGTTGGTGTACGACAGGAAGCTCTGCACCTGGCCCACCGTGAGCGTGCTTGGGAAGCCGGTGATGACGGCGGTCACGCCCACCATGGCCACCACCGCGTACACGATGTTGTTGACCAGCCGCGTGGAAGGGTTGCTGAACGAGCTCACGAACTGCGCCCGCACACCCACCTTGTACAGGCGCGCGTTGGTGCGGCCGAACTCCTCCTTGGCCTCGCCGGCGCGCGCGAAGGCACTGACCAGCTTCTGGTTGCCAATCATCTCCTCCGCGTAGCCGCCGAGCTCGCCCTGGAGCTGCTGCTGGTCCTTGAAGCTGGCGGCGGAGAAGCGCGTGATCAGCGTTGCCACGATTATGGAAAGCGGCGTCATGACCACGACCACCAGCGCCACTGGCACGGAGATGGAGCACATGAAGAGGATGGTGCCCACTATCATGACGATGCCGTTGAAGAGCTGGGTGAAGCCCTGCAGGAGGCCGTCGCCCACCTGGTCCACGTCGTTCACCACGCGCGAGAGCAGGTCGCCGTGGGCGTGCGTGTCTATGAACGAGATGGGCAGCACGTGCAGCTTGTTGTATGCGTCAATGCGCAGGTCGCGGATGGTCTCGTAGGAGAGGCGGTTGACCAGGTAGCCACCCAGCCAGTTGGTTGCCGCGCCGAAGAGCACCACCAGTGCCAGCTGGCGCAGCACCGCCAGCAGGCCCGGCACGTCCACGGCGCCCGGCCCCACCAGCGTGTCCACGCCGCGGCCAATGAGAATTGGCACGTACAGCTGCATAATGACTGACGCCGTGCTGCAGACGAAAGCCAGCGTGGCGGAGGCCTTGTGCGGCCCCACGTAGCGCAGGAGCCTGCGCAGGACCTCGCGGGCGGGGTAACCAGAGACGTCCAGGTCCTCGGGTGCGCCGGGGCCTCCGTCGCCGCCCTTGCCGTAGCCGCCGCGCACGTTGGACATGACGGCGGAGGCGGACCCAGCCGCCGCGTATGGGTTGGCCATCTATGCCACCTCCCTTGCACCAAGCTGCGAGTCCACGATCTCCCGGTAGAGCCCGCAGCTGGCCAGCAGCTCCTGGTGGGTGCCCAGGCCCGCCATGCGACCGTGGTCCAGCACCAGCACCTGGTCCGCGCTCATGACGGCCGAGACGCGCTGGGATATCACGACCGAGGTCAGCTCGCCGGAAAGCGCGCGCAGGGCGTGCCTCAGGCGGGCGTCCGTCTTGAAGTCCAGGGCGCTGGCAGAGTCGTCCAGCACGCAGATGCGCGGGTGGCCCACCAGGGCGCGGGCGATGGTCAGGCGCTGCCGCTGCCCGCCCGAGAAGTTCTTTCCGCCGGCCTCCACCACCTCGTCCAGGCCGTTGGGCTTCTGGTGCACGAAGTCGGCCGCCTGGGCCTTCTCCAAGGCGTCCCACAGCTCAGCGTCCGTTGCGTCCGGCTTGCGCCAGCACAGGTTGCTGCGGATGGTGCCCGTGACCAGCGAGGCGTGCTGCGGCACGATCGAGACGGCACCCCTGAGCTGCTCAAAGGTATAGTCGCGCACGTCGTGGCCGAGGATCTGCACAGTGCCCCGGGAGGCGTCGTACAGGCGGGGCAGCAGGTTGGCCAGCGTGGACTTGCCGGAGCCCGTGCCGCCAATGATTCCCAGCGTCTGTCCCTGGCGAAGCTCCAGCGTGACGCCCTCCAGCGCGGGCACCCTGGCGCCAGCGTAGGTGAACCCCACGCCGTCCAGCCGCACGGCAACCGCGTCCGCGCCGGCCGCAGGCAGCTCCAGCGGCGCGTTGCCGGCATCCGTCACACGCGGCTCGCAGGCGAGCACCTCCTGAATGCGCTGGCCGGATGCTGCGCCGCGCGTGAACACGACCACCAGGTTGGCGATGTAGCCAATTGACGTGAGCGTCTGCGCCATGTAGTTGACGAAGGCCATGACCTGGCCCTGGGTGAGGTCGCCGACGCCGACGCGGGCGCCGCTAGCCCAGAGGATGGCCACCACGCCCAGGTTCATGACCAGGAAGGTGGAGGGGTTGAGCACGCTGGAGAGGCGCCCGACGGAGATGGCGGTGTCCGCCTGGTCGGTCGCGGCCGTCTTGAAGCGGTCGCGCTCTCCCTTCTCGCGGCGGAAGGCGCGCACCACGCGCACGCCAGAGAGGGCCTCGCGCGTGATGGTGCTCACGCGGTCAAGCTTGGTCTGCATGACACGGTAGTACGGGACGGACCGGCTCATGACCCAGTAGAAGATGCCACCGATGACGGGCGTGCACACAAGGAAGACCAGGCCCAGCCGCCAGTCGATGAGCAGGGCGGACACCATGGAGCCGACGGCGATGAGCGGGAACCTCACCAGCTGCCGAATGCCCAGTGCCACGGCCACCTGGATCTGGTTCACGTCGTTGGTGACGCGCGTGACCAGGCTGGGCGTGCCAAACCGGTCCACGTCCTCCGCGGAGAGCTCGTTGACCTTGGCGAAGAGGGCGTTGCGCAGGTCCGTGCCACACCCCTGCGAGACAAGCGCCGCCATGCGCTGGCACACCATGGTGAAGGACCAGCCTATGGCCGCGAAGAGGATGAGCAGCAGGCCGTAGCGGACGACCATGCCTGGGTCTCGCTGGGCCACGCCGCGGTCGATCATGCGGGCGACGATCAGTGGATTGACCAGGTCGAACACGACCTCCACCAGCTTGGTGCCGATACCCAGCGCCATGCGCCCGCGGTAGGGCCGCAGGTACCTTCTTAGCAGTTCTCCCAAGGGAGCCTCCCCTCTTCCGGGCGTCACGGGCCGAGGGGGTCAACACCGGTTCGAGACAAAAGCGCACCGTCAGAGGCCACATTTTGTCTTGGAGTGGTGTTCACCCATGCCGGCGATGCCAGCACCACACACGCAATGCCAACGCTAGCACGCCAGTTCAGATCCGCACATATCCATCGCAGACAAATAATGCGCCCCGCTCATCCATGCGTTGAATGAACGGGGCCGCCCTTACCCTATGCCGAGCCTATCCGAGAGCTCCAGCCACTCCGTCTCCAGCTGGGAGACCTCCTCCTCCGCGGCCGCAATCTCCTGCTGCTTGGCCATGAGGGCCGCGTAGTCCGTGGCATCTACCTGCGGCAACTCTGCGCGCAGGCGGTCGGGCTCGCCGGAGACCTTCTCCAGCCGGCGCTCAACCGCGTCGAAGCGCTTCTTGAGCTCGCGCCGCTCCGCGTTGGAGAGCTTGGGGGCTTCGTTCGTTCCGCTTTCGTTCGCGACTGAAGCAGCCGCCGCGGGGGTGCCGGGACCCGACGCCGGCGCACTCGCCTCCCGCGCGGCGCGGGCAATGTCCAGCTGCTTCAGGTACTCGTCCACGCCGCCGGGCACGTGCACCAGCTTGCCGTCGATGAGCGCGAACTGGTCGTCCGTCACGCGCTCCATGAGGTAGCGGTCGTGACTCACCATGAGCAGGGTGCCGGGCCAGGTGTCCAGCAGGTCCTCCACGATGGCCAGCATGTCCGTGTCAAGGTCGTTGCCGGGCTCGTCCAGCACCAGCACGTTGGGCTCCTCCAGCAGCACCAGCAGGAAGGCCAGGCGCCGGCGCTGGCCACCGCTCAGGTCCTTGACGTACGTCATGAACTCGCGGCGCTCGAAGCCCAGGCGCTCCAGCATCTGCGTGGGGCTCTGCGGCTTGCCGTCCACCACGTAGTAGTTCTTGAAGCGCTTGAGCAGCTCCTGCACACGCCAGTCGTCGTGCTCCGTCAGCACGTCCAGGTGCTGGCTTAGCCAGCCGAACTTGACCGTCTTGCCAATCTTGACGAAGCCCCGCGTGGGCGCCTGCCGGCCGGTCATCACGCGCAGCAGCGTGGATTTGCCGGCGCCGTTCTCGCCCAAAATGCCAAAGCGGTCGCCGGGGCCGATGATCCAGCTCACGTCGTCCACCACTGTCTTGGTGGAGCCGTCCTCGGCCGCGTAGCCGGCCGAGACGTTCTTGAGGTCGATGACCTTTTTGCCCAGCCGGCTCACCGCCATGCGCTTGAGCTCGATGGGGTTGCGCAGTGGCGGGTCGTTGGCCAGCAGCTCCATGGCAGCGTCGATGCGGAACTTGGGCTTTGACGTGCGGGCCTTTGCGCCGTGGGCCAGCCAGTTGAGCTCCTTGCGCAGGGTGTTCTGGCGGCGCTCCTCCATGACGGCGGCCTGGCGCTGGCGCTCCACCCGCTGCTGGATGTAGGCCGAATAGCCACCCTCAAAGGGGTCGATGACGCCGTCGTGCACCTCCCACATGTGCTCGCACACCTCGTCCAGGAACCAGCGGTCGTGCGTGACCACCAAGAGGGCGCCCGTTCCGTCCGGCCAGCGGCGCTTCAGGTGGTTGGCCAGCCAGGTGATGGCGTGCATGTCCAGGTGGTTGGTGGGCTCGTCCATGAGGATGACGTCCCAGGTACCCACCAGCACGCGGGCCAAGTCCGCCCGGCGGCGCTGGCCGCCGGAGAGCTCCCCCACCGTGCCGCGCAGGTCTATGTCCGCCATGAGCTCGTCCAGGATGCTTCGCACCTTGGGGTCGGACGCCCACACGTACTCCGGCTCGTCGCCGAAGATGGCATGCACCACGGTGTCGCTATCCGCCAGCTCGTCCGCCTGGCCCACCATGCCCACGGTGATGCCGTTGCGCCAGGTCACGTTGCCGTCGTCCGGCGTGACCTGGCGGGCAATGAGCTGCAGCAGGGTGGACTTGCCGTCACCGTTGCGGCCCACGATGCCTATGCGCTCGCCCTCGTTTATGCCGATGGTCTGGTCCTCCAGGACCTTCTTGCCCGGCCATTCGTGCGAGAGGTGCTCGCAGCCAATGAGGATACCCAAAGCTTGCTACTCCTCCTCGCCGCTCGGTGCCGCCTCGCGCCTCTGAGCCAGGATGCGCACCACGCGGTCCAGCAGCTCGCGCGCCACGTCCGCCTTGGGCATGGTGTCCATCTTCTCCACGCCGGCGGCCGTGACGAAGGACACGCGGTCCGTGTCCACGCCGAAGCCGGAGTCAGAGCGGGAGACGTCGTTGGCAACAATCAGGTCGCAGCCCTTGTGCACCAGCTTGGCACGGGCGTTCTGCAGGAGGTCATTGGTCTCGGCCGCAAAGCCCACCACCACGCGGTCGCCCTTCTGCGCAGACAGGGTTGCCAGGATGTCCTGCGTCTCTCGCAGCTGGATGCAATCGATGTGCTCGTGGGCCTTCTTCAGCTTGTGGTCCGCGGGGTGGGCGGGCGTGTAGTCCGCCACCGCCGCGGCGCAGATGGCCACGTCCATGCCCGGGAAAGCCGATGTCACGGCCGCAGCCATATCCGCCGCGGAGACAACTTGCACCACGCGCACGCCTCGCGGCGCAGCTAAAGAGACGGGGCCGGAAACCAGCGTCACGTTGGCGCCGCGTCGCGCGGCCTCCGCCGCCACGGCATAGCCCATCTTGCCGCTGGACCGGTTGGCGATGTAGCGCACCGGGTCGATAGCCTCCTGCGTGGGGCCGGCAGTGACCAGCACGGAAAGGCCTGCCAGGTCCCCTGCTACCGCACACTCCAGCCGCCGCAGCACCGCGTCCACGATTTCGTCCACCGGTGCCAGCTTGCCCTCGCCCACGTCTCCGCAGGCCAGCATACCCTCCACTGGCATCACGAACTCCACGCCGCGGGCCACCAACGTGCGCAGGTTCTGCTGGGTGGCGGCGTTCTTCCACATGCGCACGTTCATGGCAGCGGCCACCAGCACCGGGGTCTGCTCCGGCACGGCAAGGAGCGTGGTGGTCACCATGTCATCCGCGATGCCTGCGGCCATCTTGGCCATGACGTTGCCGGTGGCTGGCACAACCAGCACCGCGTCCGCCCATGCGGAGAGGTCTATGTGCGGGATGAAGGACTCCGGGAACGTGTACTCGTCCGTCGCCACGGGGTGCTTGCACAGGCCCTCGAAGGTGGCGCGGCCCACGAAGCGCTCCGCGTCCGCCGTCAGGCACACGCGCACGTCGCAACCCGCCTTCTGCAGGCCGCGCAGCACCTCCACAGCCTTGTAGGCGGCGATGCCACCGCACACGCAAAGAAGGACATTGTGCCCGTGCCCAGCGTCTGCGCCAGCTGCGAGCGGCTGACTAGCGCTCATCGCCGTCTCCGAACATGTCCGCCGTCACCAGCATGCGGTGGCAGTAGGGGCACTCCGTGATCTCCGGCCCCTTCTTTATGTCACCAAACTGGCTGGGCTGCAGCTGCACATGGCAGATGGATGGCACATTGCCGTTCAGGCTCTCCACCGCCAAGCCGCCGAACCGCTTGAAGGCCGCCTCGTAGTCGGCCTTCACGCTGTCCGACATGTTGCGCAGGCAGTGCTCGCGCTCCTGCTTGAGCTCCGCCACCTTGGCAGCGATGTCGGCGGTGTCCTGCCTGAAGGACTCCTCCAGGGCGGCGACCTCCTCCTGCAGGCGGTCGTCCACCGCGTGGGCGTTGTTCTCGGCCAGCTTCAGCTTGTCCAGCTTGGCCACCAGCTCCCGGTGGGAAAACTCCAGCTTCTCACGGTGCTTGGCCAGGGACGTCAGGTTGCGCTCCAGGTCCTGCACCTCGCGGTAGGTTGCCTGACCGCCCTCGTACGCGGCCTGAATCTCGGCGGTCTTGTCCGCCATGCGCTGGTGCTCGGCTTCGTTGTCCTCGATCTCCATCTCGCAGTCCTTGCGCTGACCCACGATCTTGGCCAGCTGGGAGGCGATCTTCTTGCGGGCCAGCTTGGCCGCGTCGATCTTCTTGGTCTGCGGCATCGCGCGCAGCGTCTTGGCGTAGCGCATGAGCTCAAGGTCTATCTTCTGCAGGCCCAGCAGGGCCTCGGTCTCCTTCATCACAACCTCCATGCTGTCCTGACAGCTCGTCTTTCCTTCAATGCGCCGCAGCTGGCGGCACCCGTTTGGTTACCGGCCCCCACGCAGGCGCGCCACAATCTTTATGAGCGTGCGGCCGAACTCCGCCAGCTCTCCCTCGCCCACGCGCTCGTCGAACGAGATGCGCAGCGATCCAAAGGCCTCGTCCCGCGGGATGCCCATGGCCGAGAGCACGTGGCTGGGGTCCAACGAGCCCGAAGCGCAGGCGGACGCGGCAGAGACCTCGTAACCCGCGGCGTCCAGCTGCAGCACCAGGGACTCCGAATCCAGCCCAGGCGCCATAACGCTCACCAGGCCAGGCAGCCGGCCCTCATCCATCTGCGTCGTGGTGGTGGGCACGATGCCCGTCCCCTCCGCGCATATGAGCGCGTACAGGTGCTGGGCGCGCAGGGCCACCTCGGCGCGGGTCTTCTGCAGGTCCTGGCAGCAGGCCTTGGCCGCGGCGACGAAGGCAAGCGCGCTGCGCACGTCCTGCGTGCCCGGCCGCTTGCCGCCCTCCTGCCCACCGCCGAAGGTCTGTGGGCGGAAGGGACAGCGGCCGCGAATGAGAAGGGCCGCCACGCCAACCGGCCCGCCTATCTTGTGGCCCGCAACCGTCACGGCGTCGGCATCCGCCACGTCCAGCGGCACCTTGCCGAAGGCCTGGGAGGCATCCGTGTGGAAGAGGGCACCGGCCTTGTGGGCCGCACGGGCGATCTGCGCCACGGGCTGGATGACGCCCGTCTCGTTGTTGGCGCTCATCACGCTGACCAGGGCGGTGGTGTTGTCCAGGTACTTCTCCACCGCCTCAACGGAGACCACGCCGTCACGACCGGGCAGCACGAAGACCACCTCAAACCCGCGGTCGCGCAGGGAGGGGGCAACGTCCTCCTCCGAGTCGTGCTCGATGGCGGAGATTATGACCTTGGTGCGCTTGCGGTCGCGGCCGCGCGCGCCCTCCGCCATGCCGTACAGGGCCAGGTTGTTGGATTCCGTGCCGCCAGAGGTGAAGACCACGTCAGACGGACGGAAGCGGCCGCCCACGAGGCGCGCCAGGTCACCGCGGGCACCCTCCAGAGCGCGGTAGGCCTCTCGCCCCAGCGTGTGCAGGGAGTTGGGGTTGGCACCCGCGTAGGGCGCCCGCTCGTAGGCGGCCTCCGCATCCAGGGCCTCCTGCCGCATGGGGGCGGAGGCCGCGTAGTCCAGGTATACGAACTTCTGCGGTTCCGACACGCTCACGCTAGGCCCGCTTTCCCAGGCCAAGCTTGCCGGCCTCGCGAATCTGCGTAATGGCAGCCGCGCGGTCCTCTGCCTTGAAGACGGCACTGCCAGCCACCAGGGCGCGCACGCCGGCACGCACCAGCGCCTCCGCGTTGGTCGCGCTCACGCCGCCGTCCACCTCGATGATGGGGTGGACGTCGTGCTCCTGGCACATAACTTGCAGCTGCTGCAGCTTGCGATAGGTGCCCTCAATGAACTTCTGGCCGCCAAAGCCCGGGTTAACGGACATGACCAGAATGACGTCCGCGTAGTCCACCAGGGCGTCCAGCGCCTGCACGGGGGTGCCGGGGTTGATGGAGACACCTGCCAGCCTGCCGGCCTTGTGAATGCCGTCGATGATGCGGTGGTGGTGGGTGGCCGCCTCAAAGTGGAAGGTCAAAACGTCGGCACCCGCGTCCAGGTAGGACTGGAAGCACTCGTCCGGGTTGGTGACCATGAGGTGCACGTCAACCGGCAGGTCCGTGCCACGCTTGGTGGCCTTCAGGATGTCCGGCCCGAACGAGACGTTCGGCACGAAATGCCCGTCCATGACGTCGTAGTGAATCCAGTCGGCGGTCCTAACGCTCTCCAGGTCCGCACCAAGGCGGAGGAAGTCGGCGGAAAGGATGGACGGGGCGACCCGTACCTGTTCCATGTGGTGCTCCTATTCGTTTTTGGTGAGGCCGTAGAACTCCTCGCGAGGCAGCCTGCCCAGCAGCACGTCCACGGCTGCGGCAAGCGGCATTTCCTCATACAGAATACCGTGTACGCCGTCCACAAGGGGCGACTCGACGGAAAGTTTATGCGTAAGCTCGTGCACGCTGAGCGCGGCGACGGCGCCCTCCACCACCATGTGGGTGCGGGCCTCGTACTGGGCCAGGCTCTCCCCGCGGGCGAAGGCCTCGCCAAAGGTGCGGTTGCGGGAATGCTGGGAGGTGCAGGTGGCAACAAGGTCGCCCATGCCTGCCAGCCCCATGCACGTGAGGCTGCGCCCGCCCAGCGCGGTGGAGATGCGCGTTATCTCCGCCAGGCCGCGGGTCATGAGCACGGCCAGGGTGTTGTCCCCCGCGCCCAGGCCCGCCACGGCCACGCCGCAGGCGATGGCGATCACGTTCTTGACGGCACCACATACCTCCACGCCCACCACGTCGTCCGAGACGTACACGCGGAAGTGTGGGTTCACCATGAGGGCCTGGAACGTGGCCGCCACCTGCGCGTTCTTGGAGGCCACCACCGCGGCGGAGACGGTTCCCTTGCAAATCTCCTCCGCGTGGTTGGGGCCGGACAGCACGGCGATGCGGTCCGCGTTGCCCAGCTCCTGCGCCACAAGGTCCGCCATTAGGTCCCCGGTGCCGGGCTCCACGCCCTTGGTCAGGACCAGCACGGGAACGTCCTGCCGCAAGTGCGGTGCCAGCTGGGCGCACGTCTGGCGCAAGAAGGCCGAGGGAACGGCCAGGATGGCAGCGTCAACTCCCGCACAGGCCTCCGCCATGGATGCTGTGGCGCCCACGTTGGCCGGCAGCTGGTAGTCCACCAGGTGGCGGGGGTTGTGGCGCGTCTGGTTTATGCCCTCCGCCACCTGCGCGGAGTGGCACCAGATGACCACCTGGTCCGCGTGCACGGCGGCCAGGCCCGACGCCGCGGTGCCCCAGGAACCGGAACCGATTACGGCTACGCGCTGCATGCTCCCGCCTCGCCTTCTACTTGTTGCCGCCGTCCGAGCCACCCTTGCCGGAGTGGCGGACGGTGAACTTGTTCTCCTTGTGGTTCGCGAGCTTCTTGATGTTGCCGCGGTGCGCCCACACCACGAGCGCGGCCACCGCCGCAACGGGCAGGATGGAAACCGCGCCCATGCCCCACAGCAGGCACTGGATGGGCAGGGAGATTGCAGCCATTATGCTGCCGAGCGATATGTAGCGCGAGGGCACCGCAAAGGCCAGGAACACCACCAGCATTCCCAGGCCGATGGGCCAGAAGAGGCCAAGCCCCGCTCCAAAGCCCACGCTGATGCCCTTGCCGCCATGGAAGTGCAGGTAGGGGCTGAAGACGTGGCCCAACACGCAGCAGGCAAAGACCAGGCTCAGGCAGATGCCAAAGGGCCCGCGGGCGGCCAGCATGCCCCAGTCTCCCCCGAAGCAGATTGTTGCAAGCAGCCAGCGAGCCAGCAGCATGGAGACCAGGCCCTTGCCCATGTCTCCCAGGAAGGTGATACCTGCCGCCTTGCCGCCCACGGTGCGGGCGACGTTGGTCATGCCAATGTTGCCGGAGCCCACCTTGCGCACGTCCACGCCCTCGCGGCCCGCGACCACGTAGCCGAAGGGGATGCCGCAGATGAAGAAGGCGCCCACCATGCACACGAGCGTCAGGATGTACAGCGTGGTCATTGCCTACGCGTCCTTCCTCTTGAACTTGAAGCGAATGGGCGTGCCCTCCAGGTCGAACGCCTGGCGCAGGCGGTTCTCCAGGAAGCGCTCGAAGTTGTCGTCAACAAGGTCGGGCGCGTTGCAGAAGAAGGTGTAGATGGGCGGGTTGTCCCCCGTCTGCGTGCCATAATTGATCTTGAGGCGGCGGTTCTTCACGACCACCGTGTGACCGGACTCGCGGATGGCGTCCAGCACCTGGTTGAGCTGGCTGGTCTTGATGTGGCTGGCGCGGGCGTCGGCCGCCTTGCGGGCCACGTCCAGCACCTTGAGGCAGCTGCGCCCGGTGAGGGCGGAGATGTTCACGAAGGGCGCCCAGCTGGCGAAGGACATGCGGCGCTCCAGCGAGGCCATGACCTTGTCGCGCTCTTGGTCGGACTTGATGAGGTCCCACTTGTTCAGGCAGATGACCAGGGCACAGCCGCGGTCGATGGCCATGCCGGCTAGCTTCTGGTCCTGCTCAGTCACGCCCACGGAGGCGTCCACGACGAGAAGGCACACGTCCGCGCGCTCCATGGCCTGCAGGCCGCGCACCAGGCTGTAGTACTCAACGTCCTCGTGCACCTGCGTCTTCTTGCGCATGCCGGCCGTGTCCACCAGGCGGTAGCGCTCGCCGTTGACCTCGATCACCGTGTCAACCGCGTCGCGCGTGGTGCCCGCCACGTCGCTCACGATGGAACGGTTCTTGCCCACCAGGCGGTTGGTCAGCGACGACTTGCCCACGTTCGGCCGGCCGATAATGGCAATGTTGAGGTCGTCGTCCTGCTCGGCCTCCGGCTCGTCCTCCGGGAAGGCAGCCACCACGTCGTCCAGCAGGTCTCCCGTGCCATAGCCGTGACCTGCGGAAATGGCGCGCGGCTCCCCCACGCCCAAGGAATAGAAGTCCCAGGTGTTGAGCTCGCGGTCCGGGTCGTCAATCTTGTTGACCACCAGGAAGACGGGCTTGCCGGACTTGCGCACCACGCGCGCGACCTCCTCGTCCTCGTCCGTGAGGCCGACCGAGCCGTCCACCACGAAGACGATGACGTCCGCCTCCGCGCAAGCGGCCAGGGCCTGCTCGCGAATGCGGGGCGCAAAGGTGTCCTTTGACTTGATGGACTCGATGCCGCCGGTGTCGATGAGGACGAAGTCGCGGCCGTTCCAGTCCGTGTTGTGATACGAGCGGTCGCGCGTGACACCGCGCGACTCGTGAACGATGGCGTCGCGGCTGACAGCCAGGCGGTTGACGAGCGTGGACTTGCCCACGTTGGGGCGCCCGACGACTGCGACGATGGGTTTGGACATGTTGCTCCTTGCTCTAGACATACAGATTAATTGTACCAGTGAGGTTTCATGCTGGGATGTCACGGCAGCATGGGTCCACGGAATCCGTAGGAGCGCCCCGCGGCGTTCGTAAACAGGTGTCCCACGGATTCTTGGACATCCTCGGCCTCCCCAAGCTCCAGAATTGTCCAGAATTGCGTGGACCACGTCTTGAGGGGCTTCTGCCACCAGTGCCCCACGGAATCTTGGACATTTTGAAGCCCCGAGGGGCTCTCTTTTGTCTCAGATTCCGTGGGACACGCGCTGTTCATGCACGGGCACCACTTGCGTACGGCGCTGCTGATCCCAGTACTCGACCCTGGACCCGGGGACCGTGGTTTAGGAGAGCTTCTCAACAAAATAGCAGGCAAAGTGGGGTGTGCACGACCCGCGGGCCTAGCAATTCGGACCCCACCCTCGCAGGTGAGGTCCGCTTGTGTTGCCGTGCGGGCTCCTGCGCAACGCTGCTCCACATACATCTGGTAGAATCGCGCAGGCTTCTTCTCGCGTTCGCGCAGCATCTTGCGCGCGCGTAGCATCCGTAATTCCCCGCGCAAAAGGACATCAACCGTGAGCGATACCCCCCACCAGCCCAAACACGCCGCGCACATGGCGCCGGCCAAGCCTGAGGCTGCAACCCAGCCCGCTCCCGCGCGAGCGCAGAACCCCTACGACGCACCGCACCACCACAGCGGCGGGCATGGCGGCCACCATACCCACCACCACGGCCGGCTGCACAGCCACCGCCGGACCGTCGTGACGGTTGTGGTCGTGGCCTTGGCCCTGGTTGCGGCCCTCGCCGTCGCAGGCCACGCGTTCTACACGTCAGCGCAGTCCGTGAAGGCGGAGGCGCAGGAGGCCATTGGCCAGGCTGGCACACAGGAGCAGCAGATTCTCTCCGGCGACTCCGCGGGCGCGCAGCAGACGGCGTCGGCAATCGCCGAGGCCGCGGGCAGCATGCACGCGGAGACCTCCTCCCCTCTCTGGACCGCGGCGACGGCAATCCCCGTGGTGGGCGGCGACGTCCGCAGCGCGCGCACCCTGGTCGCGCTGGTTGACGATCTGGCGCAGAACGCACTGGTGCCCCTGACTGGGAGTTTGGCTCAGACCGACCTGAACGACATCATCGGGGAGGACAGCTCCGTAAACATTGACGCCCTCAACACCCTGATGGGCGGCCTGGCCGAGGTGGCGCCCGTCATCCAGCGCGACGCGGATGCCGTCAACAGCCTGCCCGAACCGCGCCTGGAGGCGCTGAAATCCCCCGTGCAGAAGGCACAGGACATGCTGACGCGCCTGAGCGACGGCGCCACCACGGCGAGCGAGGTGGGCGACGTCCTGCCCTCGCTCCTGGGCGCAAACGGCACCCGCCACTACCTGGTGGTGGCCCAGTGCAACTCCGAAATCCGCTCCACGGGCGGCTTCGCAGGCCAGTTTGGCACGCTGACGCTAGACAACGGCAAGTTGGAGATGGGCGACTTCCAGGGCCTGGGCAAGGACACCTTCCAACGCTACGACGTCACGCCCGGTCTGGGCGACGGCTACCCAATCTCAGACGCCGAGTACATTATCTGGCCTGGCGCAGGCCTGATTCCCGGGGACGCGGGCTTCATCCCAGACTTCAGCCGTGTGGCAGAGATCTGGCAGTGGCAATGGGCGGACCAGCACGACGGCCAGACCTTCGACGGCATAATTGCCGTGGACCCCGTGTTCCTGCAGCGGCTGCTGGGCGTTGTGGGTGGCGTCACCAACGAGCAGACCGGCTACACCCTGGACGGCACCACCACCGCGCAGATTCTCCTTAACCAGGTGTACATTGACTACCCTGACGGCCAGGACTCCGACGCCGTCTTTGCCGCAGTGGCGCAGCAGTGCTTCGACCAGGTGCTGGGCAACATGGGCAACGCGGACACGGCTGTGCTGGTTGAGGCATTGGCCGACAGCGTGCAGAACCGCAACTTCCAGATGTGGAGCGCCAACCAGGACGAGGAGGCCGCGCTGGACAGGCTGGGCGTAACCGGCAGGCTGAACAGCGACCCCAAGGCGCCGGAGGTCGGCTTCTACGTCTCCAACGTGAGCTTCGGCAAGATTGACTGGTACTTGCAGATGGCTACAACGGTGGGCGCGGGCGCGCGCAACGCGGACGGCACCACCACCTACCACGTGACCACCACCCTGCACAATAGCATGGATCCCGCGGTGCAAGACTCCCTGCCCTTGTACATCGCGGACCCAACCAGGGGCGAGGTGCCTCCGCGCAGCGCCGGCGATGAGGAGCTGCACGTATACATGACGGCCCCGGCGGGCGGCAACATCAGCAACCTGAACGTGGACGGGTCATACGTGTTCGACATTGCCGAGACGTCGTACGAGGACCTGCAGCTCATTGCCAAACTGGTGGCTATCCAGCCCGGCGAGACGTGCACCTTTACCTACGACGTCACCACCGCCGCCGGCGCAGGGCAGCTGGGTGTGGACATGACTCCCACGGGGCAGGGAGCCCAGACGGTGATTGAGTAACGCCGCGGTCCGGCGGACTGCCGGCACGGTGGCCCCTCGGGCCCGCGTGCGCTTTGGACCCTGGCATCCACCCCCGAACCTGGGGAATGGGATCCGACTCTAGCGCGCAACAAACCCGCAGGTCACACTAGGTGCTGGCACGTTGGCGCTAGCACGAAGGAGTCCCCACCCGCGGGGGCGGGGACTCCGAGAAGCAAGTAGCCAACCCGGGTACGCGCCTTCCTGGCCGCGCCGCCGCATACCGCCCACCCCTGGTTCGCTCTTGAACGAGTTGTGTACCGAACCCGCGATCTTGCCAAGCCAACGCGAAACGTACACCCCATCTGAACTGGGGTTCTTTGCAGCGACGCGGAGCCAGAAAGTGCGATTTCCTGCGGTGGGGAACACCCACTTTTCGGCGGTACCCCTGAGCTGCGATTCTAGCACGTGGCGCACAAGAAACGCGGTATACAAATCGGTCTACAGCGAATCAGGGGTGACTACGCGCAGGCCCACGGCAGGCGCCCGCCGCTTCCGCGCGACGGGCGCCCTCGGGGAGGAAGTCCTTGTCTAGTGGCCTACAGTCCTACAGGCCACAGGGGCCGCGCCCCTCCTTCGGAGCGGGGGTGCCCTTCTGCACGGTCTCCAGGAAGAGGTAGCCGCCAGAGATGCTCGCGCAGTCAAACCCCTTCTGCTTGAGGATGCGACAGGCGATGTAACTGCGCAGTCCGGTGCGGCAATGGACCAGCAGCCGCTTCTCCCGGGGGAGCTCCCCAAGCCTTTCGCGCAGTTCGTCCACGGGGATGTGAAGTGCGCCAACCAGGTGCCCGCCGTCCCATTCCTTGTCGGTTCGCACGTCCAGAACGACCTCGTTCTCCCCCGGCGCCAGCGCGCGGTCCCAGTGCACCTGGTCCACAAGGCCGTCCAGCACGTTCTGGGCGACGAAGCCCGCAAAGTTCACGGGGTCCTTGGCCGAGGAGAAGGGAGGTGCGTAGGAAAGCTCCAGGTCCGCCAGGTCGTAGACCGTCATGCCAGCGCCAATGGCCGTGGCCAATACGTCCAGGCGCTTGTCCACGCCCTCGTAGCCGGCAATCTGCGCGCCCAGCACGCGGCCGCTGGGCTTCTCGAACAGCATCTTCAGCGTCATGGAGCGCGAGTCGGGGTAGTAGGTCGCGTGGGAAGCGGAGTTGGTGATGGTGTAGTCGAAGTCAAGGCCAGCGCCCTTGG
Organism: uncultured Olsenella sp.; assembly: GCA_900314495.1. Taxonomy (GTDB): domain Bacteria; phylum Actinomycetota; class Coriobacteriia; order Coriobacteriales; family Atopobiaceae; genus Olsenella_K. The sequence continues at coordinate 13,053 of OMVJ01000001.1, read as the reverse complement.
CCGCCTTCTCGGTGAGGCCGGTGCTTGCGACGGTCAGGTCGAAGACCTTGATGACGGATGCGCCCTGCGTGCCCTTGTAGCTCTGGTCCAGGCCCGCGATCGTGCTCGCGGCAATCCTCCCCTGCTTGTTGGCGGGGCCCGCCAGAGCAATGTTGGCGGGCTGGCCGCTCACCGCGTTGATGACCTGCACGGCATCGCCAACGGCCAGGATCGAAGGGTCGCTGGTGACCATGTGCTCATCCACGACGATGGCCTTCTTCACGCCAAGCTCCAGGCCGGCCGCCTCTGCAAGCTCCGACTCGGGCAGCACGCCAATCGCGAGCACGACGATGTCGGCCTGGATATCGGCCTCCCTCTTCCCGGTGGCCCTGTCCCTCCACTCGACGTAGCTCTTGCCGCCCTCGTGGCGAATGGCCGTGACATCCGCGCGGAGCCGAAGGTCAACGCCGTTTTCCCTCAGCGTCGTGTGGATGTAGGCAGCCATGTCGGCGTCAACGGTGGGCAGCGCGTGGTCGGGTCGCTGCAGAACGGTAACGTCCAGGCCGCGCTCGCGCAGGTTCTCCGCTGCCTCAAGGCCGATGAATCCCGCGCCGATGACGACGGCGCTCCTGGCCTCGGCGTCAACGGCATCGTGGAGCGCGAGCGCGTCCTCGACGGTCTTCAGCGTGTACACCTCGCTGGAATCGAAACCGGGAAGGTCCGGCACGAAGGCCCTCGCGCCCGGCGAGAGGATCAGGTAGTCATAGGGCTCCTCATAGGTGGAGCCGTCGCCCAGCCGCCGAATCGCGACCGTCTTCTTGTCGCGGTTGATGGAAAGGGCCTCCTGGGACACGCGCACGTCTATGTTGAAGCGGTCGCGGAAGCTCTGCGGCGTCTGCAGGGTGAGCTTGCGCCTGTCGGTGATGACGCCGCCCACGTAGTAGGGCAGGCCGCAGTTGGCGTAGGAGACGAAGCCCGTGCGCTCGATGATGGTGATGTTGGCGTCCTCGTCCAGTCTGCGAAGGCGCGCTGCCGCAGAGGCACCACCGGCGACGCCGCCAATAACCAGTACGTTCATCGCAAGTGCTCCTTTACTCGAGGGGGCCGTTGTAGCTCATGATGCCGCCCAGATTTGTGAGGTTGGTGTAGCCCATGGACCTGGCGGCAGACACGGCGCGGCTACTACGGGCACCGCTTGCGCAGTACAGGGCAATGGGAGCGTTCTTGTTTGGGCAGGCCTTGATGAACTTCTTCTGGAAGACGCTGAGTGGGACGTTGGTAGCGCCCGGAATGTGACCGCCCGCGAACTCGTCGCGCTCCCGGACGTCGATGATCTTTGCGCCGTTGCTCCGCGCCTCGTCGACCTTGGCCTTCATGCTTGTGCCCAATCCAAACAGCTCTGCGAAACCCATGATTGAAATCCTTTCCCTTGGACAACTTCATGGGGAATCATACGTTTTGGGACAGGGCACCGTCTGTGACCGGGTCACACTCAGCGGCTAGCAAGTGCACGAGGGCCACCGAGCACCGACGTCTCTTCCCGGCCAGCACGAGGAAAACCCTTTACAGCTGCGGATTTTGCGGAGCCAGAGACGACCTCAGTCCCGTAGCGGTCGTCGCGCGCTAGCTGAGCTGTGAGGTAGCCTGGGAAAGTCGTCGAGGTGCGATACCCCGAACGTTGCCCATAATCCGCCGGTACTCCGTGCCAATACCGGAATAGTCCACCGAGTTAAGCGCAATCGTATAAAAGGCGACCACTTGGAGCTGTTGGTTTGCCAGCAAGTCATCATTACATGCCAAGAAGGTCCTGCTGGCCCCGTTGCGCTCGTTGTTGATGGCAAACTGCTTGAGGAATGTAATCACGTCTTCATTGCGCTCGCAGCAGAAGGCTCTGCGCTTTTCGTACCTACGTGTTACTCCACTCGTCCGACGCAAGCAGCTCGCGCAGCTGGACGACCGTAACCCTCAACGGTGAGCCCTCTTCTTGGCCGGAGCCACAGAGACGTCATGGCTGAAGGTAAGCCCCTTCGGGGGCTTCTTGGCGATAGTGCACGGCCCTTTCTCTGCCTCGATAATCTTACGTGCCATTTTGTCGTCGAGCTTAACCACCCGACCGGTTCTACGCAGAGTTGTGGCTTGCGCCTTGGATTGCGACCTCAATCGCGTCTCGCCATCTCAGCCACTTCAATGCCCTATGACCTCGAATCAGTCGCTTGAGCAATATCCCCAGTAGACTTCGTCCTGCCTAGGTTTAAGTTCTTTCAAATGAGGGTACATTGAATTGCAACAATTCGTCGGGCTGCGTACCTGGGTCTCCAAATGAAAACTTACACGACATGTGATGTCGCTGACCCAAGGTTCCTTTTTGCCATCTTAGTGCGTCGTTTCTTTTCCTTGTAGATGCGGGACGGGAGGCTCCATGAGGATCCATGCATCTGTAGTTGAGTCGGGCACCTCTCACAAAGAGCTCAACAACGCGCTTCTTTGTTCGGTAGTCATTATGGCCAGTGCAGACGGAAAGAACTACCTCCATCAAGCTGTGTAGGTCAACATGCCCATCGCATACCGTCTGGCGTGGTTTTCGTGCTGTTGGTCTGAAGGTATGCTCTGTCCCTGAATCGTGTGTTATAAGTCAACAAGTGAGGGGGTGCAATGTCATCTGAGACTGACCAGTACCAGCTAGTGTCCCAGCCAATAGGAAGCGGCCTCGAGGTTATAGTCATCAAAAGGAAGAATGCGACTGCCACTTTTCTTGACGAAATAGCACAGGATTCGCGTAGAGAGCATGAGGCGGCGCTTATCACCCGCGCAACGGTGAGGCTTTTGCTAAACGGTGCTGACTGGGGCATGGCAAGCCAAACCTTGAAGCTCTTGAAGGGTCGCACAGATGTCGCCCTTTACGAGCTTAGGGTAAAGGCCACCGTCTACAGGGTGATGGTCTACTTGCACAATGACCTGGTACGTACCCCCGTGCTGCTGTGCGCGTTCAAGGGACACCGCTCAACCAAAGGTGGTGGAATCCGCGAGCAAGACATGCAGCGGGGACTTGAGCTCGCCAAGATTGCACGCAACCTGATGGAACAGGAGGGTAAAGCATGATAGAGAAGGGAAATGATCTGAGCTGGCTCTGCAGCCTTCCAAAGACTGCAGACGACCTTGCATACGACCACAAGATGGACATTTCTGCCTCGGTATATAAAAGGATGAAAGAACTGGGACTTACACAGTCTGAGCTTGCAGAGCGCATGGGCGCGGACCGCAGCCAGATATCGCGCATCCTAGCAGGCAGCATGAACATCACGCTCAGGACCATCGCGCGCCTGGAAGAGGCCTTGGACTTCAGGCTCGATGCCGGGTTCACGTATGTGAACAGCCGACAGCTCCAAGTAGTTCCATTTCATCCCAGCGCATGGAACACGCGTATGCCTCACAGCAACAGTTGGAGCGTCAACAGGGCTCAAATATCCACACAAATTCATCCAACCACTAATGAGGTCGCGGCATGAGCGCAAACGTCATATCACCATTGCAACTCCGGGGTCTCACACTTGTCGAGTGCGAATACAACGTTAATAACAGCCCTGCAGAGACAATGAATCTGGCCTTGAAGGCAGATGGCAATCTTCAAGGCTTCTTTGAGCGAGAGGACGAGTTTGAACTGAGTCTTGAGCTGAACATTACGGCGGACTTGGCGGATGCTAATGATGGAGATGACGTGCGCCTCCACTCCAGCGGAACAGTCGACATTACGGTTGCGATTGACAAGGCTGGCATCGACGGCGCGCAGAGTGCCAGAGACTACCTCAGGCTAAACGCCGTCTCCATCGCATATTCCCACATAAGGTCCGTCATCATGACCATCGCTGGGCTCTCCCCCGTTGGAAGCTTCGTGCTTCCGCCGGTCCTCCCACAAGCACTGGTGGACGATCTGTTTGGAGGGCAACCGCAACAGATGACGGATGGTCAGAAGTAGTCTCGCAGCTTCACGCAGCACGTAAGAGCGCGACGCATGAGAGGGCGCGCAATAATCACGCGCAAGCGGTTGATCGTCATCCGCAACGCGAACTTTCCCGACGGGGGTGGTGCAAATCATCAACAGCTTTCACTACCTCTGCTGTGAGGTCTATTCGAAGCTCCTTGTGGACCACCGGCTGTCCTCGCTGCTGAACGTCTGCGATGGTCCGGGGACCAACGCACAGCACAAGAAGGCCAGCGTTGAAGGCGGCATAGAGTACGTCCCAACCAACTTGGACGTAAAGCTGGTCAAGGAAGGGGCAGCTCATGTGGGCATACGTGAGCCAGGCGTGCATGATACGCTGGCCGACACGCACAACGAGATTGACCACCACGCGCCCCAGACCCACGGCATTGGTTGGCACATGGCGGATTCTCGGGGCGTCAACTCTGCCTATACCCGCTTCGGGCATGTGCTGCGGATGGCACCTAGGGTTGCGCTCCTAGGTCAGGTTGGCGTCGATGCCGACCCCAGCGCCAAGGACACGGCGCTCAAGAACGTCGTTGACTGGGTGATTATGAGGAGCGGCATCGGCGACGAGTGCTACCTGGCGGCTAACGAGTGCGGACGACTCGTAGTTGAGGCTTGAGATTCGGATTGCGGCCTTAGTCGCGTCTCGCCATCCCAGCCACTTCAATGCGATTGTGCGAACGGGCTGGAGAAGTGCTTCTTGCCAGTATCCGTTCGCTCTGCCTGGGGTATATTAGTTTTGTCAGCAAAAGCTGACACGATTTGGGAGTAGGTCCCCTGTCTGAATCCAGGTGCGCGCCGTCCGCACTGAAGGTGAAGGTCGGGGGACTTCCTTTATTTGTCGAGGTAAATTGAGCGATACCGTAGCAGATCGTACACGCGGACCATTCTTCGGAACTCAGGGTCAAACAGAATACTTTTTGCAGCGTCTGCTTTCTCGGCATCAGCATCAAGCAACCCAGTGAGATACATCCTCAAGGCTTGCCAGTCAATCTCGCTGTCATCAAGTATAGACATGTGCTTATATGCCTTTTCGTACCCGACAGCCTCTATCAAGCCTTCCACGCTAAGCCTACCGGCGAAACGGTTTCTCTGGCCACTCAACGTTTGTCGAATAGATTGGTTCCTGAAAGAGTCAACGCAGGTCTGCCTATCGACGGCTTGTTGAGTCCTTTCACCAATGATGCCGTTGTATGCACTCAAGTATTTGTAGATGGGAAGGCCGCCGCTGTTTTGCTTGAGGAGTATCTCGAGGTACGCATCGACAATGAGACGAGGTTGGAAGTGCTTATTGTCTAGAACGACGTCCTCGTACAGATCCTGCGCCGTGATTGGCATGCCAAATTCTTCCCCGACGATACCAATACCCAGTATCGCCTTCTTAGTATCGGGCAGACTTGCGAGGGCATTATCAACACCAGCAAGCACAATTTCGCGGCTCGGGTCAATGTGCGACGCGAGGTTGTAGATATCGCTCCTAATCTCTCGAATGAACCTCGTGTTATAGAGTTTTTTCGAGTTTCCGATTGCCTCGAAAATTGGAGTGAAGTCGTCTGTAGTAACGCTGACCATGCTCAGCGAATGCCCATCAAATGACTCTGTATAAGTGCTGATTGGACCCTCTTCGGTCGCTCCATACTGGACGAAAACGATACGCCCACGGAGATCATCAAGTCTCCGAGGACCGACGCACTGGCAGACTTCCCCTAGAATCTTCCGTACATTTTGATCGCTGATGGAGTACCCGAGGAAAATGATTGGGTACTCCATAAACACGGTCAGCATCTTCGCTGCGAGGTACTTGCTTTTCCTATCAAACTCACGGTAATCAGACTCCGTGATTACGAGCGAATCCGGATCGTTCACTGACCCATGAATCTCATAGATCTCGCGAGAATAGCTAGGGTCGCGGAAGATAAGCCCGTCCTGTCCTACATATGGAGTGAAGTCAGGAAAAATGGTCTCGCAGAGCCGGTCGTAGTTTGTAGTAATGACGCCTGAGACACGATCCTTGCCCGCCCTCACGAGCTCACGGAGCTCACGGTCGGTGGGGTTTACTATGTTGGCGGCTGCGAGCATATCTGCAATGAACATACGCATGGGAGATATGCCCGCCAAGAGCTCGCTGTTATGCGCAGCTCGGAAACTAGAGAATGCTTCATCTGTGACGATGCAGTCGTTGATGGGATCTTCCATGAGTTGCGCCAGATAAGGAAGAGCCGAGTCCGTCTCGCCACGCCTTTCCGCGGTCCTCGCCCTAGCAGAAAGCCGCATGTATTCTTGGGGCCCAATCGTCTTTTCGCTAAGCTCCCTCAGCAGAGGCTCCCACGACGGCGTGCCGAGATAGCGTTTGGAGAGGCCCGAACCCACAAAGAGGAACGGGTATCGATTGGCAGATTCGATTACAGAGCCAACGGCATTGATTATGTCTTCGCGCGCCTTCTCGTTCACAAGCACGTCCCTTCTCTTCGTTGTCTTAGCCGACAAGTCTATCAGTGCAGCGGGGCGCGAGGTAATTCTTCCAGTGCAAACCCGTCGGAACAAATCAATACCAGTGTCTATGCAATTTCGTACAATGCAGAAGAATCACCCGCCGTTTGCAGACGCGCTGGGTACTACCCGCGCTCGGCCGACGGTGCTGAAGAGCCCAGCAACTCCCAGCTCGACCACATGCCGTTTCGCTACAGATTCACGCGCGGGCGTTGCAGCCGTTGTGGCCACTCGACGTGTAGGCGTGTCGTGGAATGCCGAACCCTTGTGATATCAACGGAGAGAGCAACCCACAAAGGAGGTACGGATGGCCAAGCACGGTAAGGTCAAAGAAACCATCGAGTTCTCCGACATGCCAGAAGTCTGGAAGCATCGCATCCGCCGTTCCGCCGAGACGGTTGCTGGCGGCAAGTTCACTGCCAAGGACGTTGCGACGCTTCTGCTGCTCGCGCGCCCCACACAGCAAAGCAACGCGCTCCGTGATTTTGCAGATGGCCTCGTGCACCCGGTAAGGGACAAAGGGCACTCCCAGTACCTGGCTTCAAAGCTCGATGCCTTCAACTTCCAAACCCTTGCGCAAGCAGGCAGCCAGCCGCTAGGCAACGTCACCAAGACTAACCCCGAATCAAAGCCTGCTGTTGCACGCAACGACAAAGCAGAGATATCCAGAGAGCTGCGGGCCTTGCTCGACGTATGTGGGGCAGCCAGAGCGTCGCGCGCCGCGGTGAATGACTTCATCGTCTGTCTGTGCGCCTTGGCGCATGGCGAGGAGCTTGTGGTGGAAGAGGACCGTCGCCTGCGCCTAGACATGACCGTTTTTTGCAGGCGGGTTAGCCTTGAACTCGTGAAGCCAGGCCTTTGCCAGGTAATCTTGCTGCAAGCACAACTAGCTGGAGATGTATGGTGGGACGGCACGCCACTCCCCCGGGACAAGTTCGTCGACTTCCTGGAACATCCTGTGCTGACATTTAGGGATGACGATGGCAGGCTCAACCTCATGGCAACTGGAGAGCCGCTCGTAGCGCCAACTGCGTCACTTCCCAACTGCCCATCATCAGCAGCCGTCCCGTAGCCTTTCCACACGCCTGGCAGTCCGCCTTCCATACGTGTAGGTGAAGTACTCGTTGCTGTTCAGCGCCGACTCAACGTCTTGCACCAGCCAGTTGTAAGGTGCTACGTCAATTGGCACGCAACCATCGCCCGGAGTGATTGAAGTGCGCTCCGTCATGAAGAGAGGCTCGATCTCCGCTATGAAATCCCGCATTACGCGCTCGTTGCCAGCAAGACCCTCTTCAATGTATTTGATCTGCTTCTCAAAGTGGTACTCGTGCCGAGCGACGGCGTGATTAAGCTCGTTGATAGGTCCGTAAATGTTCTTCCACAATGCCTTCTTCTTTGCGCCAAGCGGATTCCAGAGGAAGGCGATGTCCCCGAAGGCCATATCCCACTCAGACTTGTCAACGCGGTGGTACTCGAGGAAGAAGCGCACCTTCTTCTCTGTGTCCCAATCGGTTTCATATGTCCTCAGGTACTTGAGGATAACCAACGTCCTATGATGGAAAGCCTCCAGCGTGTGTCTGCGCTCGACAAGATACCCAACGCCAGAAGTTGCACAAGTCAGCACCGCGCCACTGAAAACGCCCATGAGCAGATCATAAAGGAAGTCGTCATACGTGACGTCCTCGGCCGGAGCCAACGTGCTGTCTTCGGTCGGAGTCAACTTGTGCGAGAACACAACAATTGCTAAGACTAGCGACAACACCGAGACAGCCAATGTGACTACAACCGTCATCCCGTTAAGCCTCATTGCGGACGTCCTCCCCAAGGAATAGGTGTTTGCAGCGGCCACCAGGCTGACAATCTCGGGACAAATGCATGGACAATGGTTGTCTCTAGTACTCCGTCACTGAAATCTGCATCGAGCTTGCACGTCACAAACTCACGACGGTCACCTTAGCACCAAGCGCACAATCCGACTACTCGAACCTTTTCAGCTCCTCAAGAGGATCGTGGCTTGTGTCAATACCCATGGCATCCTTGAGCTTGTCAGAGACCTTGTAGCCAGTCCCAGTCACCTCAAAGACTTGCCCCTTAGACCCCACCGGCTTCACCCAACCTTGGGCAACAAGAGTATCCAGGGCTTCGACCCAGCGAGCCGATTCTCGAGGAGTAGCGTTCGCGGTGAAGTGTTTTCCTGCAGCCTGCACCAAAGTTCCTGAGCCTAGAGTCCTTATGCTCCATATCTGGCCATCGCCGCATGCCGCATAGACAAGAAGGAACGCAGGCTCTAGTGGAACGTGAAGCATCGTAGAAGCACTAGCAGTGTCGGCGGCTACTGCGGACCGCATACTCGGCTCGATCAGCTCATCTGAAGACTGAGATTCCTGTTCAGCAGCCTCCAACGCAATGCCGCGAATCTTCATAATGAACTCGTCGCGTCGCCGCTCCCACCTGGCATCCCTAGGACGCTCAAGCGAGAACTGCTTTACAAACTTATCCTTGAGTTCTCCGAGACGTGCTTTCAATTCATCCTCGGGTCCATCAAGCTTAATGCCTGCGGCTCTGGGATTCACGCAACCCCGGATGTTTCCAAATTCAAAACCTGGGAGTAATAACAGCGAGGATTCAGCCTTCACAACCCAAGCAGCACCCATCTCATTCAGGCTGGCGGGACTCTTGTAGTAGTTTGAGCTCAGGGCATACACCACGTGTAAATCGCACTCAACGAACTGGCGCCGAAGCCAGTCGAAAATATCCACGCCCTCCGGAACGCCGTAATCAGGAACAGAAGAGCAAACTATCGCCCTGTCGGGCACACCAATATCTTCTAGAAGCTCAACGAACGCCTTTACATATGCCGCGTCTAGGCTTGAATGTGAAATGAATATTTTACGTGGCTTCGTACTACTTGCAGTGTCCAAGACCGCCTCCGTCAGGCTTCCGCCATAAGCCTCAATCTTCAACATGTTGTCTGGCAATCCTACCAAAGAACAGCGTTAGTATGCGGATGCAATGATTCCCAAAGGCTAGGAGCTAACTCTCGTCCCCCTCAATGAAGTCAAGCAACCCCAAGGTAAGAGGATCATCCACCTCGATGGCGGCAACGTCCACACTCATCCCAGTACAAAGCGGGCAGGACTGGCAGTACGTGGGAACTGCAGCTGGTTCAGCTTCGCCATAGTTGCTGTAGTGCGCAATGATGTCTCCCTTCGAATCAAGCTCCCAGTACCTGCTGCAGAGGTTGTTATACCCACCATTAGCCACACCTCTACTCCGTTCGCTGAAAGCAAAGAAGCGCACGTCGTGGGCCTCGCACAGTTCCGAGAAGGCATCCGACATCATGAGCATCAAGTCGCTTACCACATCCTCGTAATAGTTCTCGGGGCTACCGTCGCAAACGATAATAGGTTCCCTCGACGCGTCCACAAACTTGCCCGTGGTGGGGTGATACTCCAAGTTCAGCTCAGAGACAGCCTCCGGTGGGGGCAGCAAAATCGGGTGTTTCCTGTCACTCCATTCCTGATTGTCGGGACTGGGCAGCATCATGCACAGATGGCCCAGCTGAGTTGTATAGTCGCCCATATGACGACCAAACGGGGTGTGTTCGATGGTGAGGTTGCGATCCGAAGAAGCTCCGCAAATATGACAGTCGGGATCAATGGCAGCGCTGAACTGCAGCTCGTTGGAGCGCAGCAGATTGTGCCCGCCCTCGCCTTTCAGCTTCCTACGCACGCTCACTCCAATGGGTTGCCATTCCACCTTTCGAATGGTGATGGGTGCGAGCAGCTTTTTCAGCTCTCCTGCAAGCTCCTCAAAGTTATCGAACCATTCCTCTGGCTTCCCATCGGGAGATTCAACCCTCTGCGCCATCCTAACCTTTGCATCATCGAGCGCTGCATTGGAGCGAGGCATAACTGTACTGATATTGCCGGGCTCTTCGCTAGCGCTCTCTCTATATACCTCGAATCCGGAACGGAGGTTTGGGGGCATGCGAACGACAACATTCCCCGTGAAGTAGTTAGCTCCAAGCGATCCGACGAAAGCGTGAACGGCAATATCGACTGGCTTGAGATTGGGAAAACGATTGTGTCGCGAATGTTGGTGCAGGCGGCAAACCGGCCGTCTTCTGGATTTGAGATAGGCGTGGCCACCGCCCTAGAATTCGTACTGCCCAAAGTATCGGATTCGAGGAAAGGTCGATGGCCACAATGGACAGTGTAACGGTTGACGCCGCGGTGGCGGCGATGGAGATGCCCCGGCTCGCCGACGGGACGGTGAACCTGATGGAGCTCGGGCGCGCACTGCTCGAGCAGATCGTGAACGAGGTCATGCGTGCGATGGCCGAGGCGGCCGCGGAGGACGCCGGCACCAGCCGCAACGGCTACCGCGACCGCAGGCTGGAGACGACGATCGGCACCCTGGAGCTCAGGATCCCCAAGCTCAGGGCGGGCACGTTCTTCCCGCAGGACCTGCTCGAGCGCTACTCCCGCACGGACAAGGCGATGGCCGCGGCGATATCCGAGATGTACGCCGGCGGCCTCTCCACGCGCAAGGTGGAGGCGGTGGCCAGGGCGCTCGGCGTCGACTCCCTCAGCAAGGACCAGGTCAGCCGCATATGCCGCGCGCTCGACGCCGCGGTCGGGGACCTCAACGGCCGCGCCCTGGGCGAGCTCGGCGGCTTCCCGTACGTCTGGCTCGACGCCACATACGTGAGGTGCCGCGAAGGGGGGCACGTGGCGTCCGTCGCGGTCGTCACCGCGATCGGCTGCGACGAGCGGGGCATGCGCCACGTGCCGGGCTTCGACGTGGTGGACACCGAGTCCTACGACTCGTGGCTGGGCTTTTTGCGCGCCCTGAGGGGCCGCGGGGTGGGAGGCGTGCGCCTGGTCGTCTCCGACGCCCACGGCGGCCTGGTCAGGGCGGTCGGCGAGGTCTTCCAGGGGGCGGCCTGGCAGCGGTGCGTCGTCCACCTGGTCCGCGACTGCTGCCGCGCGGCCAGGTCGCGCGGCAAGCGCGCCCGCGTGGCCAGGCTGCTGTCGCCGGTGTTCCGCGCGAAGGACGCGCTGGTCGTGCGCGCCGCCTGATCGTGTCTGAAATGTTGGTGTAAGAGCGAACAGGCCCGATTGGTAAGCGGAACGGCCATCGCTAGAGATCGCGGGCGTAGAGGTAGCAGTCGAGCGGCATGCCCCTGCCGCCCGCGCCGGCGCCGATGGCGCGCTCGCCGACCCGCTCGAAGCCGCGGTGCTCGTAGAACTGGTAGGTGCAGTTGGAGTCGGTGTAGAGGTAGACGTGCCTGCCCGCCTCGCGCCGGACGAGCTCGTCGAGGAGGAGCGTGCCGATGCCCTTGCCCTTTGCCCGGGGGTCGGCCGCGAGCAGGCAGATCTCGCCGTCGACGCGGCGGCCGGCGGTGTAGGAGGCGAGCATGTCGCGGCAGGCCTCGTGGTAGGACGCCTCGGCGTGGCGCGCCGCGAGTCCCACGGCGCCCACGAAAAGGCGACGCGGCCAGGTGCGGTAGGGATGTGGCTCGCCTGCGATGTCGGCGAAGAGGGCGCCCGCCAGACTGCCATCCTCGTAGGCGGCGATTGCCTGGCTGGCGTGGACGAGCTCTCCGGCCACGAAGAAGCGGCCGTACAGGGAGAGGGCGAGGCGGCTGCTCATGTACTGGTCGAAGTGCATGCCCGCAATGGAGTACTCGGCAAGGCGCGCCGAGTCGCGTGGGTCGAAATCCCTAATCTCGATGGCCATGGGTCATCCTTCCTGCGTCTGCGTTCTGCGGCATAAGTATGCCATCCATCGCGGCCGCTGGGCAAAGCTCAGCCGAGCGTTAGCCGAACATCTCGCTCACCTCGACCAGCCGGACATTGCCCCGACGGCGTGCGTCCTCCTCGCATTCGTCGGTGAAGCCGGACTTCGAGAAGACCATCAGCCTCACGTCCTTGGCCTCTTCGTCTATCAGCCTGGCCCGACTCGCCAGTACGCCAATCACGTCCGGCCCGACATGCGCAGACTCTGCCCATGACGACGGCCATGAACTCGGGCGGGCTCACATGGGCCTTCGTGGGCTAGCCATAGGGGGTACTCCCTTATGGATAAGGGAGTACCCCCTATGGCTAATGGCTACAGACTAAGCTGGTGGAGCCCTAGCTCTCGTTTAGTAGACCTCAATACCCAGCTTCCGGATTGCCTTCCTGTCTGCCTCATCATCGTCGTCGGTAATGACGCCGGTGAAGTCCGTCAGTCGGGCATAGCGGTACTTGCCCTGGGTATGGAACTTGTGAGAGTCGGCCACCAGATAGGTGCGCTGGGTGTTCTTCAACACGGTCTGCTTGACGGTGCCATCCTCCAGGTCAAAGGTTGCAACGCTGTTGTTGGCCACGTTGAGCTCCAGAGTGCCCAGGAAGGCCAGGTCAAAGCTCATGTTGCTCAGGGCCTGCACCGTGGCGGCCCCCACGAAGCCGTTGAGCTCCAGGTTGACCTTGCCGCCGGGGCACTGGGCCTCGATGTTGCCGCCCGCTGCGACCTTCTTTACCGCATCCAGCATGTTTGAGACGACGATGATCTGCTTGTTGCTGGTTGCCAGGAGGTTGGCCAGGTAGATG